>CAZTGZ010000004.1:78010-139661 GCA_964613385.1 uncultured Chitinophagaceae bacterium | reverse complement strand
TTTTAATCATGTACAGATTACGAATTGTTTTGTTTTTCTTTTTGTATTTGAATTCGATATAATCGTTGTTATCGCCGGATGTGGCTTTAACGTCTGTTACCAAAATCAAAGCGTATTCATCTTGTCCTCTCAATTTGGCAACAATCAAGTCTCCACTCTTAATGCCGGTAAGTGCTTCTTTAGCATTTCCGCTTGAAGTCCAGGCATCAGCCAAAATGCTGCTGTTGGTCACTTGAGCATAGGTATAAGCAGTAACAAGTTTGAACATTGTTCCGTTTCTGCTTCCCCAACGAGCCGGCCATGTAGCTACCTCTTCATCACGGGTTAAATCCTGAATATCCTTATCAACATTAGGATCGCTGGATAAAAGGTTTCCGCCGTTCTTCAAATCATACGCACCTGCTTTAGGTCCTTTGAAGTTATAAACCTTCAAGGTATTGCCATCGTTATCTTTTGCAATTTCAATCAGGTTATCACCGGTACCGGCAGTGGTAGTGATGGTGATAGATTTTGAAGTAGCATTGTTGTTTTTATCTGTTACACGGAAAGTCCATTTTTCAGTACCTGCAACCAGGCGGGTATTTCCTGAATAAACAGCTCTCAGGTTGGTTCCATCGATGGAAGAATCACAAACAGTACAATCAGCAGGGCGCAGGTTTGGACCTCCGTCATACGATACAAAAATTTCCAATTTGGTCAATTTTACAGAATGTGTAGCAACGACACCAATTTTGAAGGCAGTACCACCATTGATGGAAGTATCCAATGCTGTAAACCCGGCATCCCCAATGAAATTTACTTCCGGAGATGGTTCTACCTCATCTGGACCGCAACTTTGGATAACAAGAGTTCCGAAGGAAACAATGGCTGCTAAAGCCAGTAATCTCAATTTGTTCATAATTCTAATTATTGTTTTGAAGCAGCGAAATTAATATTTTTTTTCGTTAACCATTTAATATCCATCCTCAATTCTCACTATTGCAAGATTGATAAAATTAGTTCAGATTCGAAGACATGAATTTACATTGGGTCGACTGGTTGGTCATCATCGCATTTTTTGTTATTTCTCTGTTGATCAGTTTCAGATATAAATCTATCGGGGAAAAAGGCCTGAGTGGCTTTTTTCTCGGTGGACGCGGATTGCCCTGGTATCTCGCCGGAATATCGATGGTAGCCACAACATTTGCTGTAGATACTCCGTTGGCAGTGACCGAACTTGTTGCCCAAAAAGGAATAGCCGGCAATTGGTTGTGGTGGTGTTTTGTAATGGGCGGAATGTTAACTGTAATTTTTTTTTCTCGACTATGGCGCCGGGCAGAGGTCTTAACCGAACTCGAATTGATTGATTTGCGTTATGGGGGTAAAGGAGCCTACTGGTTAAGAAAAATCAAATCCGTGTATCTGGGCCTGATTATGAACGCCATTGTTATAGCCTGGGTTAATAAGGCACTTCTTTCGTTGATTGCGGTCTTTTTTGATATACCTGAAAGCCAACTGATCTGGTTTGCCGCAGGATCCATGCTTTTTGTCACCATTTACTCCTCAATATCCGGTTTGATAGGTATAGCAGTCACAGATGCATTTCAATTTATTCTGGCTATGACCGGATGTATAATATTGGCATATTTGGTCATTCAATCGGATAAAACAGGCGGAATCAGTGGGTTAAAAGCCTCCGTTCCGGAACATTTTTTTCATTTCTATCCTGGCGTTTCGTCTACAGGTGCAGGATATCACATGGGATGGTCGGAGTTTCTTTTGTTTGCTGGTGTTATATGGTGGAGCAGCTGGTATCCGGGTGCTGAACCCGGCGGCGGAGGTTATGTTGCTCAGCGCATGATGAGCTCCAAAAATGAAAAACACTCCCTATTGGCCACTTTATTCTTTCAGGTAATGCACTACTGTTTAAGGCCCTGGCCCTGGATTTTAGTGGGTTTAGCGGCCATTGTATTATATCCTGAATTAGGTCCTGATGACAAAAAATTGGGTTATGTAATGGCCATGAGAGATTTTTTACCCAACGGGCTCAAAGGATTGATGCTGGCGGCATTTTTCGGTGCCTATGCCAGTACCATTAGTACTCAATTGAACTGGGGTGCCAGCTATTTGATGAATGATTTGGTGTCAGAAAAAAAGCGGGACTCATGGTCAGACAAAGAAATTGTTAAATATTCGAGATGGGCAACCTTAGTCATGATGATTGCCGGTTTGTACGTGACCACATTGGTCGAATCCATATCCGCAGTTTGGTCATTTGTAATTGAATGTGGAGCCGGTTTAGGGTTGGTATTAATTCTGAGGTGGTTTTGGTGGAGAATCAATGTTTGGAGCGAAATTGCTGCCACACTGACACCTTTCGCCATTTATGGCAGTTTGAAACTTTGGCCGGGAGATCCTTTTTTTGCGAGCTCTCCTTATTCCGTATTCATCACTGTGGCCGGTACTACCATAGTCTGGCTCATCGTGACTTTTCTAACCCCACCTGAGAAAGAAGAAGTCTTGCAAAAATTTACAGAAAGAGTGAATCCCATGGGAATCTGGAGAAACCATGCTGCCGATAACCGCCCCATACCCTGGATGTTTATGGCCTGGGTAGGTAGTGTATCTCTGATCATCGGAATTTTATTTACAACCGGTGGTTTACTATTGCAATTAGGTGATATCACCTTTACCTATGTCCTAGTGTCTATCTGCGGTTTTGCATTATTCATGTTTGGGTCGAATAAGGCAGGACTTTTTAAAAATTAAGACCATGGCACAGCGATTGCAATCAAAGACCCATCTGACAAATTGACAATGCACAAAGATTCTGAAAATATATTTTTACCGGGCAACATCATCGACGACGATCAGGAATCACCTGAATACATCACCTTGATGAGTCAGGAAGAAGAAGACGAAATACACAAAGAGGCACATCCGGAATCACTGCCAATTCTGCCTTTGAGAAATACGGTCCTTTTTCCGGGCGTAGTTATACCTATTACCGTAGGCCGTGATAAAAGCATCAAACTTATCAGGGAAGCGTATAAAGGAGATAAAACCATCGGGGTATTGGCTCAGCGGGATCCCAACATTGAAGATCCGAGAGCAGAAGATTTATTTGAAATAGGAACGGTGGCTACCATCATAAAAATGTTGCGTATGCCGGATGGAAACACTACCGCTATTATTCAGGGTAAACGCAAATTCAGAATGGGTGAATCCATTCAGGAAGATCCTTACCTTAAGTCTAAGGTGAGTATCATTCCCGAAAGAAGGATCAAACTCAGTCGCGAGTCGAATGCCTTAATAGACTCGGTGAAGGAATTGGCGATGAAAATTGTTGAATTATCTCCCAATATTCCCTCTGAAGCCAATTTGGCTGTTAAAAACATTGATAGTCCAAATTTCCTCATACATTTTATCTCCTCCAATTTAAATATAGAACCGGCTGAAAAGCAGTTAATACTCGAAACCGAATCCCTGCAACAACGCGCAGAAATTGTATTGGCGAGTTTAACTAAGGAACTCCAGATGCTGGAACTAAAGAATCAAATCCAATCTAAAGTTAAAGTGGATCTGGACCGGCAGCAAAGGGAATACTTCCTTCATCAGCAAATCAGAGCCATCCAGGAAGAATTGGGACAAGATTCTCCTGAAAGAGAAATCGAGGCGCTGAGAGCCCGGGGAATAAAGAAAAAATGGGATGACAAAGTTGCCAAAGCCTTTAACAAGGAACTCGACAAGTTATTGCGTACCAATCCAGCGGCACCCGATTATTCAGTGAGCCTCAATTATGCCGAATTATTGCTCGAACTTCCCTGGAATGATTATTCGAAAGATTCTTATGACTTAGCCAAAGCAGCTAAAATTTTAGATTCCGATCACTTCGGACTTGAAAAAGTCAAAGAGCGCATTTTAGAATACTTGGCGGTACTTAAATTAAAGGGAGACATGAAAAGCCCTATACTTTGTTTGTACGGCCCTCCCGGTGTTGGAAAAACGTCTCTGGGTAAATCTATTGCAAAGGCAACTTCAAGGGAATATATCAGAATGTCGTTGGGAGGTTTGCATGATGAAGCTGAACTGAGAGGACACAGGAAAACCTATATCGGAGCTATGCCGGGAAGGGTGATTCAAAATATTAAAAAAGCGGGCACTGCAAATCCCGTATTTGTTCTGGATGAAATTGATAAAATTGGAAATGATTTCAGGGGAGATCCGAGTTCTGCATTGTTAGAAATTCTCGATCCTGAGCAGAACAACAGTTTTCATGACAACTATGTTGAATTGGACTTCGATTTGAGCAGGGTTATGTTCATCGCAACGGCTAACCGTTTAGATACCATTCAACCCGCTCTTTTGGACCGAATGGAAATCATAGAAATCAATGGTTACACCCTGGAAGAGAAAATCGAAATAGCGAAAAAATACCTGATTCCTAAACAGAGAAAAGAACATGGAATTAAGCCCGGACAATTTAAGCTGGCGGATAAAACAATTGCGAAAATAATTGATGAATTCACCAGAGAATCGGGAGTTCGTGGCCTCGAAAAGAAGATCGCCTCATTGGCGAGAAGACGGGCGAAACAAATAGTTGCAGGGGAGTCAATAGATGCAACGATGTCTTTAAATGAGGTTGATGAAATCCTGGGTAGTCAGAAAATAGAAAAAGACGTTTACCAGGACAATGAAACAGCCGGTGTTGTAACAGGACTGGCATGGACTTCTGTTGGTGGTGAAATTCTGTTTGTAGAAAGCAGTGTAAATAGGGGGAAAGGAAAACTTACTTTGACGGGTCAGTTGGGTGATGTGATGAAAGAAAGTGCGATTACCGCGTTAACCTATTTAAAGGCATTTGGATCTGCGCTGAATATTGACCACCGGATATTTGATCAATATGATGTACATATCCACTTTCCTGCAGGGGCAGTTCCCAAAGATGGGCCTTCGGCGGGAATCACAATATTAACTTCATTAGCTTCACTTTTAACACAGCGCAAGGTTAAATCCCATTTGGCCATGACCGGTGAAATTACCTTGAGAGGGAAAGTTTTGCCAGTTGGTGGAATTAAGGAGAAAATACTGGCAGCCAAACGTGCCGGAATCAAAGAAATCATATTGTCGGAATCTAACCGTAAAGATGTGGAGGATATTTCCGAAAACTATCTGAAAGGGTTGAGATTCCACTATGTAAAACAAATGAAAGAGGTGTTGGATCTGGCTTTAACCAAAGAAAAAGTTAAAAACCCTGTAGTATTCTCCTTTGAAGAGACCCATTCAGGAAAATAACTGATACGTGAGCCAGGAGGCGAGCCATGCCAAAGCGGTGAAGATTACAAATTGAATGGCCGGCCATTTCCATGATGCAGTTTCTTTTTTCATAATTGCCAGGGTGCTCATGCACTGCATGGCAAAAGCATAGAATATCATAAGCGAAAAAACGGTAGCAAAGCCAAATACTCTTTGGCCTTCTGCGTTTACATCGGAGCTCATTTTTACCCGCAAACTGCGGTTATCCTCTTCATTCCCCAAGCCATAGATGGTAGATAAAGTACCCACAAATACTTCTCGGGCGGCAAATGAAGTAATGATGGCGATGCCGATCTTCCAGTCAAAGCCCAATGGTCGAATGACCGGCTCAATCTGTTGGCCTAAGAAACCGGCAAACGAGTGCTGTAACATTTGTGCAGATTTTTCCTGTTGCTCTATCCTGTTTGTTTCTGGCATTTGTTGCGCTTTTTTCCAATCATCACCCATTCCAAATGAAGCCAAAAACCAAAGTAATACAGAAACCACCAAAATGATCTTCCCGGCTTCAAATACAAATTCTGAAGCCTTTCTGTAGCAAACAGTTCCAACATTCCTCAAATTTGGGATGTGATATTCAGGCATTTCCAACAAGAATATACCCTTACCTTTCTCCTTAATGAAATAACTCATCAAAAGAGCCATGAATAATGACATGGCGAATCCCAGAATATACATGGCAAAGAGCAAAAGTCCTCTCAAATCAAAAATAAACCAATGGGAATCTGAAGGAATTATGAGACCTGAAAGCAGCACATATACAGGCAATCTGGCACTACACGGAATTAATGGGGTCACCAGCAAAGTAACCAACCTTGACCTTCTGTTTTCTATGGATCGAGCAGACATTATGGCCGGTATGGCACAGGCTGAAGCGCTGATTAATGGAAAAACCGACTTGCCGGATAATCCAAGCTTACGCATTGGCCAATCCATCATATACGTTATCCTGGACATATAACCGGAATCATCCAACAAAGTCAACAAGAAAAAGAGTATAACTATTTGAGGTACAAATACGACCACTCCTGAGATTCCGGGAATCAATCCCCCGGTAATTAATTTTCTGAACGTGCTATCCGGCAATATGGTATTCAGCAAATTATTCAGCTTACTGAATCCTAACTCAATCCATGACATTGGAAACTCTGCCAAATAGAAAACCGACTGAAATATTCCCATCATGGCCAATAGAAAAATAAGTACACCCCAGGTTTGATGGAGCAGAATCTTATCAATGGCCTTTGTTCTTAATCTGGATGCTGTAATCTGACGCTGAACTCTGGAAAGCAATACATCTATGGTCTTGAATCTTTGCAAAGTCTGTTCGATTCCGGCGTCGTTGTTTCCTTGGTTGAAAAGGTAATGGGTGTGAAATCCCTGTTGGGTCAAGACATCTTTCAGTTGATCCAGACCTTCTCCTTTTACCGGGTTCATCAACAATACCGGGATACCCAATTCTTTGCTCAATCGTTCAACATCCGTTTGGATCCCTTTTCTTATGGCCATATCGTGCATGGTTAATACTAAAACCATCGGCACATTCATTTCTGATAGTTGCGAAAAAAGCAAAAGATTTCTCCTCAGATTTATTTCACTGGCGACATATACAATTGTTTTCCCTTGAATATTTTCCTCACTTAGACTCTTAATTATATAATCTACTGCCAGTTTCTCTTCCAATCCATCGGCGTTCAGGCTATATGCGCCCGGCAAGTCGGAAATAACATAGGAATTATCCTTAAGTAATAATGAGCCTTTTTTAACATCTATGGTCGTGCCGGGGACATTACCCGTTTTTTGATGGAGACCGGTCAGCAGATTAAACAGTGAAGATTTACCGCAATTCGGATTACCGGCCAGAAGAATTTCCCGCCTTAGTTCCATACTTCAACTTCCACACTCTGCGCTTCAGATTTTCTCAGTGCGAGCAGCATATCTTCAAAATTAAGAACAATCGGATCACGCATGGGTGTTTGATGTTCAATTACAATCTCACAGCCGGGTAAACAACCGAATTCAAACAACCTCAATTTGAGTTTTTCATCCTTTATATCAATGAGTTTCAAAGGAATTCCTACAGAAGCATCACTCAAATTCACAGGACAAAATTCGCATTTTCAACGTATAAAAAATAAGTTTCCAAAAAAACGATTTCAGAATTATGACGCAACCTCAACATGATAATTCATAAAGATGCGTTTGGAACATTATTATTGTACTTTATGCGCATCATTGCATGTTTATTCGCCTGTTTTTTAAGTGTTGAAATTCACGCCCAAATCGGAGGATTGAACAGTTTTGCATTTTTATCCCTTGATCCGACGGCCAGAGTGGCATCCATGGGTGGAAATGTGATTACTGTCAACGATCAGGACCCCGGGATTGCCTATTTAAATCCTTCCCTGTTGAATCCACAAATGCATAAAAGGGCGATGCTTGGATATGGGAATTATCTGAGTGACATCAATCACGGTTTTGCCTCATATGTTCATCATTTTGATTCCATAGGAACGTTCTCCGGTAGCATTATGTACATCAATTACGGGCACTTTGATGAACGCGACGAAACTGGTGCTAAAACGGGAACATTCGATGCCAACGACTACAACTTTCAAATCAGTTATGGCAGTACCTATAAACAGTTTCTATGGGGTGCCACGTTCAAATTCATGTATAGCCAATACGAAAAGTATATTGCCACAGGTGGCGCTTTTGATTTGGCAGGTACTTATCAAAATGAAGAAAAGAAGTTTCTAACTACCCTAGTGGTCAAGAATTTAGGATACAATTTTATCCCTTATCAGGACGTCAGAGAAAAGGTACCATTTGAAATTCAAGCCGGTATCAGTAAAAAACTCGAACACAACCCACTCAGGATTTCGCTGGTAGCGCATAATCTTCAGCGTTGGAAACTCGGCTATGTAAATCCCAACAAAAGAAATCGCGAAATTGACTTGGAAACCGGAGAGGAAAAAGTGGAAAAAGTTGGATTTGCTGATCATTTGCTCAGGCATCTGATTGTGGGAGGAGAATTGGTTTTTTCAAAGAACTTTCAGGTTAGATTTGGCTATAATCATCAAAGAAGAAAAGAACTCAGCCCGGAAAACAGGCGATTGGTAACCGGTTTTAGCTGGGGATTTGGTATCAATATTAAAAAGTTCAATCTGAGTTATGGGAGTGCCTCCTATTTCCCCGGAATTTCTGCCGGTTATTTCTCCATCAGCCGCGATTTGAGTTCGTTTAAAAAAGGCTAAAACTCAAGTCAATTTCTTTTTATATGTTTGACCCCGTAAAATGCATAACAAAATTATTATTGCCATTGATGGGCATTCTTCATGCGGGAAAGGAACCCTCGCCAAAAATATTGCGAAAGAATTAGGCTATCTGTTTATTGATAGCGGAGCGATGTATCGTTGTGTTACCTTATATCTTCTCGAGCAAAAAATCTCTCTTGACAAACTCAGAACCCAGCCGGAAATTTTAAATGACATTCATATCGAGTTCAAATTTCAGCCTGAAAACTCATTCTATGAAACATGGATGAATGGAAGAAACGTGGAAGAATTGATCCGGGGAATGGAGGTGTCTAACTGGGTAAGCCAGGTTAGTACCATTGGTGAAGTTAGAAAATTTTTGGTCGATTTGCAGCGCAAAATGGGTTTAACCAAGGGTGTGGTAATGGACGGAAGAGACATTGGGACAGTTGTGTTTCCTGATGCTGAGCTTAAAATATTCATGACAGCCAAACCTGAAGTGCGGGCCAAGCGGAGATTTGATGAGCTAATTTCTAAGGGAAAAGATGTGAATTATGATGAAGTTTTATTGAATATTCTCGAAAGGGATCGAATAGACAGCACCCGTGATGATAGCCCATTAAAAAAAGCCGAAGACGCCATAACCCTCGATAATACGGACATGACCAGAGAGCAACAGGCTCAGGTTGCCCTGCGTTGGGCAAAAGGAGTCATCTTAGCCCAAGGGTAAATTCAACTTATTGTTTTCAGAATATGTTTGGCAATAGAATCTGCATCTAAAGCATACATTTGAAATAATTCAGACCGGGTGGCATGGGGTATAAATTCATCCGGAAACCCGAAGTGGACCACATGACATTTTAATTCGGAAAATTCAGCTTTTAAATGTTGCCCGAACCCTCCTAAAACTGCACCATCTTCCAACGTAAAAGCATATTCATGATTGTCAAATACCTCAGAGTACCATGCTGTATCAATGGGTTTTGCAAATCTTGCATCTATCAAAGTCGGATTAAGTCCGTTTTGAACCAGCAGTCCTGCTACTTTTTCCAGAATAACAAAACCATATCCAAGACCGATTAAAGCTACTTTTTGTCCTTTTTGGATGGAAAGCCCTTTACCAATTTCAATGCGCTCCGGCTGTCTCCTCCAATCTTCTTCCTGACTATTTTCCTTCGGATATCTTAAGGCGAAAGGACCGGATAAATGGAGCATGGCTGTGAACATAAGATTCCGCAATTCAACTGCCGATGAAGGGCAAGCAATAACCAAATTCGGAACCGGAAGTAAACAGCTCAAATCGAACATACCGTGATGCGTGGGTCCATCCTCTCCCACCACACCTGCGCGATCAATGCAGATTATCACAGGTAGTTTCTGAAGACAGACATCATGAATAATCTGATCATAACTTCTTTGAAGAAAAGTGGCGTACAAATTACAGAAGGGTCTGTATCCTTCAGCCGCCAATCCTGCCGCAAATGTCACGGCGTGTTGTTCCGCAATTCCAACATCAAAAACCCGATGGCTAAATTCCGCCATCATATGCGTTAAACCGCAACCTGTTGGCATAGCCGGCGTAATGGCCACAACATCCTCACGCATCCTGGCCAAATCCAGCATGGTCAATCCGAAAACATCCTGGTATTTTATTCCGGTTGAAGGTTGATGTTGTTCTAATTTGACAAAACTTGAGGTAGCATGCCATTTTGTCTGTTCTACTTCTGCCTCAGGATAACCTTTTCCTTTAACTGTTCGAACATGTAATACTCTGGGAGTTCTGTTTTCTCTGAGCTCTCCTAATATTTTAATCAGGCACGGTAAATCATGTCCATCAATGGGTCCGTAATACTGAAGACCTAAATTTTGAAAATAATTCGGATTTTGGTTTGCAATATTGTGCAAATGTTCGTGCAAGGCGCCGGTACCCGGATCAATGGCCATATGATTATCGTTAACCACTATCAGAATATCTGCTTCTGTACCGCCTGCATGGTTCAGTGCCTCAAAAGCCTGACCCGCACTCAATGAACCATCACCTATCACGGCAATATGGCTGTAACGTTCGTTTCTGAGACCGTGGGCGATTGCCATTCCCAAAACCGCGCTAATGGAAGTTGAAGAATGACCTGTGCCAAAATGATCATATGTACTTTCCATGCGCGAAGGGAAACCGCTGATTCCACCTTTTTTCCTGATTTGACTTAAGTGTTGCATTCGGCCGGTAAGCACTTTATGCGGATAGGCCTGATGACCTACATCCCATACCAATCGATCATGTGGAGTGTCGAATACATAATGCAGGGCAACCGTTAATTCGATGACACCCAAATTGGCACTGAAATGTCCTCCATTCGTCAGTACAGTTTCAATAATGAATTCACGAAGTTCGTTACAAACCTGAAGTAATTCCTCCGTTGATTTGGACCTTAAATCGCGAGGATCATGAATTGAATCCAATAATCTGTAATTGCCCATTTAATCTATATGTTTAAACATATAATAATGGGGAATGCCCACTTCTTCGAACTCATTACCTTCAATTTGATATTGTAAACGCTGATAAAAAGGTAAGGCGGTTGCTCTCGCATGCAATACAATTTTCGAAAATTGATTTTTTTTTGCCCAATCTTCCATCCCTGTAATTAGAATCTTTCCAATTCCTTTGCCCTGATTCAAAGGATTGACCGCCACCTGCCTCATTTTAAGTTCCCTTGGAGATAACACTCTGAAGAGACCAATGGCATATACCTTTTCCTGGTCTTTTAACGCGAAATGAAGCTCATTATTCTCATTTTCAAGCTCTTCGTCCGTAAAATCAAGACCAAGGGGAATTCGTAATACTTCTCTCCTCAGTTGAATTGCCTTTTCCCAGTCAGGTGAGCGAAAACGTAGCAATTCAAATCTCATTTATATCAGTTTTTTCTTTGACTGAGCATCTACAGCTGCGATATTAACCATATTCACAATCTCACGAACCGAGCTACCCAGTTGGAGTATATGAACTGATTTTCTGAATCCCATAAGCACAGGTCCGATGACTTCATAAGAGCCCATTTGTTGGGCAAATTTATACGCAATATTCCCGGAACTTAAGTCGGGAAATATGAAGGTATTAGCCGCTTTATCACCTAGTTTGCTGAAAGGGAAATTTTCTTGCCTCAATTCGGCATCCAGTGCAAAATTGGCTTGTAAATCTCCGTCAACGATAATATGTGGATGATGCTCATGTAAATAAGCAACTGCCTTCTGAACCTTTTCAGGAGTATCTCCATTCGAAGATCCAAAATTTGTATACGAAAGCAAGGCTATCCTCGGTTCGACCTGAAGTTGCCTTATTTTTTCGTAGGTCAAAAGGGTTATGTCAACAAGGCCTTTCCAATCCGGATTGATATTTACCGTGGTATCTGAGAAAAACATCGGCCCTTGTTTCGTCATGATAATGTACATTCCGGCTACTTTTTCATAACCTTCCTGTCGTCCGATTATCTGTAGAGCAGGACGGATGGTATTGGGATAATTTCTGGTTAATCCACTGATAAAGGCATCCGCTTCTCCAGCTTCCAGCATCATGGTACCGAAATAATTGCGGTCGTTCATGAGTTTTCTCGCATCATAACGCGTGAGACCCCTTCTGCAGCGTTTTTCAAAAAGCCAATCTGCATATTTTTCCTTGCGTTCATGTTCGTCTGCCAGGTCAATGATCTCAACGTCAGGTAAATGAATATTGTGTTCTTCGATCATATCAAGAATGGTTTGTCGATGACCCAATAGTACCGGAATTGCTGTTCCCTCCTCATTTACAATTTGAGCAGATTTCAGAATTTTATATTTATCAGCCTCAGCAAAAACGACACGTTGAGGATCCTGAACTGCCTGTCTGACAATTCTGCGAACAAATTTATTGTCGAGCCCCAGTCTCTTCAACAAAGTAGCCTTGTACTCCTCCCAATCTTCAATGGGCATCCTGGCAACTCCACTTTCCATGGCCGCTTTCGCTACTGCGGGTGCCACAGCTGTGATTAATCTCGGATCAATGGGTTTGGGAATGATATACTCTCTCCCAAAACTCAATTTCTCATTTCCATAGGCCAGGTTAACTTCCTCCGGAACGGGCTCCATGGCTAAGTCTGCAATGGCATAAACAGCCGCCAGTTTCATGGCTTCATTGATAGCCGTAGCTCTCACATCCAGTGCTCCGCGAAAGATAAAAGGAAACCCAAGCACATTATTTACCTGGTTCGGATGATCACTTCTGCCTGTGGCCAACACCAAATCATCACGAGTAGATTTCGCCAGGTTGTATTCAATCTCCGGATCGGGATTGGCCATAGCAAAAACAATAGGGTTGGCAGCCATACTTTTCAGCATTTCAGGGCTCACTACATTCCCTTTGGAAAGGCCAATAAAAACATCTGCCCCGACCAAGGCTTCTGAGAGTGTTTCCAATGGAGTTTCATTGGCAAAAAACGCTTTGTGCGAGTCTAAATCATCTCTTTTCCTATTAATAACTCCTTTGCTATCACACATAAGGATATTTTCGAGACGAACCCCCAGAGAAATGAAGAGTTTGGCACATGCAATGGCACTGGCTCCTGCTCCATTTACAACCATTTTAACCTTATTGATATCTTTCTCTACGATTCTAAGGGCATTTATCAAAGCTGCGCCGGAAATGATCGCGGTACCATGCTGATCGTCATGCATGATGGGAATTTTCAACTCGGCTTTCAGTCGGGTTTCGATCTCAAAACTCTCCGGGGCCTTGATATCTTCAAGATTGATTCCTCCAAAAGTCGGTTCAAGAGCTTTGACTACAGAAACAAATTCGTCCACCGTCTTGCAATCCAGTTCCAGATCAAAAACATCAATGTCAGCAAATATTTTAAAAAGCAGCCCCTTTCCTTCCATAACTGGCTTTGAAGCCGCCGGCCCCAGATCTCCTAAACCCAGAACCGCCGTTCCATTTGAGATAACGGCTACCAAATTCCCTTTGGCGGTGTATTTATAAACGTCTTCGGGGTTTGCTGCTATTTCTTTGCATGGTTCTGCTACTCCCGGAGAGTAAGCCAAACTCAAATCTCTTTTGGTTTGTGTTGGCTTGGTCGGAATCACTTCAATCTTTCCCGGACGACCCTGACTATGGTATAACAAAGCATCCTTGGCGTTACTATCGGACATATTTAGTTTTTAAACGGACAAAGTTACCTAAAATGACCTAATACCAAGATGAGATCATATGCCCAAATGACTTTCGTCATGTTCAAATTGAAGGTCAATCTACAATTTCGCGACCCATTATGTGGGAGTTTAAAACGATGATAGAGCCTTTCCGTATAAAAATGACGGAACCTATTCACCTTACCAATCAAGAGCAACGAATTGCTAAACTAAAGGAAGCGCACTATAATCCTTTTTTGTTGCATGCTGACGATGTATTGATAGACTTTTTAACTGACAGTGGAACTTCAGCCATGAGCAGCGCACAATGGGCCGGAATGATTACGGGGGATGAGTCTTATGCAGGTGCATCGAGTTGGTTAAAAATGGAGCGTGAAATCAGTGATCTGAGCGGCTTCCCATATATTTTACCTACGCATCAGGGAAGGGCTGCAGAAAGAATTCTATATGGTTACCTCGGAGGCAAAGGCAAAACATTTATCAGTAATACCCACTTTGACACGACGAGGGCGAACATTGAATTCAGCGGTGCAGAAGCAATCGACATTCCGATTGCTGAAGGCATAGATCCTTCATTCATATATCCCTTTAAAGGAAATATGGACACGGACAAACTGGAAACGCTTATCATGGAGAAAGGTCCTGACCACATTGGGGCTGTTATTTTAACCGTTACTAACAATTCCGGCGGTGGACAACCTGTTAGTATGGCAAATGCGCGAAATGTATCTGAGATTTGCAGAAAATACGGGGTCCTATTTGTACTGGATTGCTGTAGAATTGCCGAAAACTCTTGGTTTATTGCGCATCGTGAAGAAGGTTATTCTAATAAAACCTATAGAGAAATAGCAGCTGAAATGTTCAGACTGGCGGATGGTGCAGTTATGAGTGCAAAAAAGGATGCATTGGTAAATATGGGTGGTTTTTTGGCATTGAAAGATGAATCCTTAAACGAGGCATGCCGGAATTTACTCATCATAACTGAAGGTTTTGCGACCTACGGTGGTCTCAGCGGTCGTGATATGGAAGCCATTGCCATAGGATTAAAAGAAGTTTTTGAACCGTCTTATCTCGACTATAGAATTCGCAGTACCGCATACCTCGGTGAAAATTTGGATAAAATGGGTGTACCCTTATTATTGCCCATAGGAGGACATGCAGTGTATATAGATGCCCGTCGCTTTTATCCGGATATTCCTGTAAATCAGTATCCGGGGCAGGTTTTAGTCTGTGAATTATATCTTAAAGGTGGAATTCGAAGCGTTGAGGTCGGATCTGTAATGTTCGGAAAATATGATCAGGAAGGGAACCTGATTCCTTCCAATATGGATTTGGTCAGATTGGCAATACCCAGAAGGGTTTATACCCAAAGCCATATCGAATATGTGCTGGAAGTCTTTGAAAAACTCATGACAGACAGGGATAGAAAATCAGGTTATCGCATAACACGGGAGCCCAAATTCCTCCGGCATTTTACCTGTCATTTTGAACCTTACGACTTGGGAATATAATTCCTGCGGACCCTTAGGTTTAACAACTCGACCAAAAAGGCAAAAGCCATTGCAAAATATGCATAGCCTTTAGGTATTTCCTGTTGGTGTATGCTATGCATGGACTCAAAAATTAACATAAACCCGATCATAATCAGGAAACTTAATGCCAAAACTTTGAGTGTTGGTCTTTCATTAATGAAATCGGCAATAGACTTGCTGAATGCCATCATGACCAGCATGGATATTACTACGGCGAAAATCATAATGATTACCTCTTTTACCAATCCTACGGCAGTCAATATGGAATCAAAAGAAAATATAAGGTCTATTAAAACGATTTGAAAAATAGCCGCATTCAAGGATCTTTTTCTTTGCTTATCCGGATGCTCTTCATCTTTCGGTGCTATCTTTTCGTGTATTTCGATGGTACTCTTATACATTAAAAACAAGCCGCCTGCCAATAATATGAGGTCTCTTCCGGAAAAGTGTGCTTTCCAAACACTGATAATTGGAGTGGTCATAGATGCAATCCAGGCAATACCCATGAGCAAACCAATGCGCATTATCAAGGCCAGGGCCAAGCCGATTAATCTGCCTTTACGCTGGTCTTCTTTCGGCAATTTACCTGTAATAATGCTGATAAAAATGATGTTATCGATGCCTAGAACAATTTCGAGGAACGATAGGGTGAATAGGCTAACCCATGCGGCGGAAGTAGCAAAAACGGAAATATCCATATGGTTACAATTCTTTCAATTCAAACACTTCATTTAGTGTAAATCCTCTTTCATTTTTTGTCACAGTTGCACACTCAACGTTGAGATCATGTTCAAAAAACAACACGGAATTCTCTGCAGATATCTGCTCCAATAATCTGCTCTTTTCTTCCATGGTTTGCAAGGGTCTGATATCATAGGCCATTACATAATTGAGCGGAACATGGGCCGAAGAAGGAATCAGATCCGCCACGTAATACACTTTACGACCCTGATAATTTATCATCGGGCACATCATCTTTTCGGTATGGCCATCTACCAATAAAACAGAAATATTGTTCGAAATTTCCAGGTCATCTCCAATAAATTTCAATTGATCTAATGCTACGAGAGGTTCAAAATTCTCTTTTAAAAATGAAGGTTTTTCTCTTGGATTAGGCTCCATAGCATGCTGCCAATGGGCTTGATGCGACCAATATAAAGCCTTTGGAAAATTTGGTTCCAGAAATGTTTTACCACTGTTCCATTTCAACGAACCACCACAATGGTCGAAATGCAGATGCGTGAGAACCACATCTGTTATATCATCCGGTGAAACTCCGGCTTGCTGCAATGCGCCTGTAATACCGGGTCCCTGAGGTTGATAATAACTAAAGAATTTTTCAGATTGCTTATCACCCAGCCCATTGTCAATTAAAATCAGGCGGTTACCATCTTCCACCAACAAACAACGCATGGCCCAGGTACAAAGATTTTGCTCATCCGGAGCATTTTTGGTCTGCCAGATAGATTTGGGAACTACGCCAAACATAGCACCTCCATCTAATTTAAAGGTTCCGGTATGTATAGAGGCTAATCTCATTATGTTTTGATGAATTTCTTTACCCACATGGCTTTTCCTGCTCTAACATATAGAAAATAAATACCCGGTCTGTATCCAAGAACATTCAGCGTTTCAAAATAATACGGTTCCGGAACGGAATTCATGATCCGGTAATGCATGATTTTACCAAAGGCATCTGCAATTTCAATCGTTGCCGCAGTTTTGGATGATGTCTTTACATATAAGGTCATTTGATCTCGAACGATGTTCGGCCAAAAATCAAAGAATAACAACTCATTCAAACAAACGCCATCCGTCCAATTATTCACACCATATTGATTGAAAGCCACACAGTCGTTCCTATATGTGACTGAATTACAACCACATACGGGTGTAAACTCGGGTCTAACACAAGAATAATACGGTTGAATTCTACCGCTGTCTACACATAGCTGCCCCCATTGAGCCCGTGAATCTGAGGCTGCGGACAGTATAAGTAACAACAGTATAAATTTGTACTTTTTCAAGTTATATTTTCAAATCCTAAGTAAGAATGGAGGACCTCAGGCATGCGGATTCCGTTCTCGAATTGGTTGTTCTCCAACAGAGCGGCAACAATTCTGGGCAAAGCTAATGCACTGCCGTTTAACGTGTGAGCCGCTTGAATATTACCGGAAGCATCTTTGTATCTCAATTTGAGTCTATTGCTTTGAAAGGATTCAAAATTGGAGACAGAACTCACTTCTAACCAACGCTTTTGCGCGGCTGAAAAAACTTCCATATCATAGGTAAGGGCTGAAGCAAAGCTCATATCTCCTCCACACAACTTAAGTACCCGGTATGGCAGACCCAGTTTCTTCAATAAACCCTGAACATAAAGTTGCATTTCTTCGAGGGTATTATAGGAGTTTGAGGGTTCAGTAATCTGGACTATTTCAATTTTCTCAAACTGATGCAACCGATTGAGACCTCTGACATCTTTGCCATAGCTTCCGGCTTCTCTTCTAAAACAAGGTGTATATCCAATATTTTTAATCGGTAATTCATCTACCTTTAAGATTACATCCCGGTAAATGTTCGTAATGGGCACTTCTGCAGTCGGAATCAAATACAATTTATCTTCACCAACAAAGTACATCTGGCCTTCTTTGTCAGGCAATTGTCCGGTCCCAAACCCACTGGCCTCATTCACTACCACGGGTGGCATTATTTCAAAATAGCCGGCTTCCAATCCCTGATCCAGAAAGAAATTAATCAAGGCGCGCTGTAGTCTTGCACCTTTGCCTTTATATACCGGGAATCCGGCTCCGGTAATCTTTACGCCGAGTTCAAAGTCAATTAAGTCATATTTCTTTGCCAGTTCCCAATGCGGTAGTGCATTTTCATCCAATTCCGGTATGACGCCAAAAGAACCAACAATCTCATTATCTTCGGGAGTTCTTCCGGCCGGCACCATATCTGAAGGGATGTTCGGCAACTGAACCTGGAGTTCAAAAACTTCGGTTTCCAGAACACTCAGATGCTCTTCACCCTGTTTGATCAAATTCTTTAAATCGGCTGTTCTTGATTTTAAAGATTCAGCTTCCTGTTGTTTCCCTTCTTTGAATAATTGACCTATCGATTTTGCGATTTGGTTTGCTTCGGCCAGATATTGTTCCGTCTCCTGCTTAATTGATCTTCTCGACTCGTCCTTCTCCAATAATTGAATGATGATTTCCCGGGCATCAAAACCCTTTTTACCCAATTTCTGAATGATTAGTTCAGAATTCTCCCTAATTGTTTGAATATGCAACATAGCTTAAATCGCACTGCAAATTAGCCTCGAAAAAAGCGGAATTCAAAAGAAAGTAATGCCCATCGAGGCAAAAATTACTGTTTGATCAATTTGAAACTATATGTTTCCCCATTGGCGTTCAATCGCACCCAATATACCCCGGAAGCATATGGTCTTAAATCTACCGGAATTTTTGATTCCGTATAGTTTGTCAAACTCTTTTCAAATAATCTTTTGCCATGGGTTTCGTAAAGTTCATAACTGAGGTCACCGGCAATTTTGTCAAATTCTATATACACTTGATCCAGCGAAGGAGTGGGATAGACTTTGAAATTAAATCCCGATGTCGTGAAGACATCATAAATATTTGCCATCATACACGTTGTATCAACACATCCTGTTTCAGAGCGTACCATTCTACAAACCTGGTACTCCCCATAGTTTTGATAGGTGTAACTGTATTCTTCATCATTCCCGTTATAAAACCTGTTGTCTCCAAAATACAACTCGTTCGTGTATTGGAAAGATGCAAAACGAAAATCCAGCGTTTTGTCATATCTTGACATAACAAATTGGGAATTAACATCGTCCACACTGATCACAAGTGAATCCAGTGCATCAGGGACACTGCATCCGTCGCTTAGTCTGAATATGTAGCGTGCCGTATCTCCCATTTTACCCCGATAAATAATTTTGTCACCTATATTCTTCAGTTGCGCATTTATAAAAAACTGATGCGCATTTTCTAATCCTCCCTGGGCTGAAACAGCGGCAGAAGTTTCCATGCCTTCACAAATCCTATAATCCGATGGAACGGTTAAACTTAATTTCGGTCTAACCTTAATATCAAAAATTGCGGTATCATTAAATGAACATCCATCAGATACGACAGCCAAAATTTTTGTGTTATTGCTCAACGAAACATTCACGCCATGATTGTTCTTTGTTCCATCCGGCCATGTCACCAATCTGTTCTGGACCCTTCCACCCATTATGGAAACCGGATAATAAACAGATTGACCTGAACAAACCAAACTGTCCGTAAATACCGGATAAATCTCGAGTGGCTCAAATACATGAATTCGGATTGAATCAATGGCCGGCGTCTCGGAACAGCCGTCATCCACCCGCAATTTTAGCACATAGGATTTTTGTTCTTTTCTATGGATTTCAGAGCCATTTTCAATATTATTCCAAAAGTAGCGATATGCAGGGGCCTTCCCTCCGCTCATATCGGCTCTATACGTGTACTCAACCTGATGGCAAACTGAATCTGAACCCTTTATTTTTGTTTGAAGAGGTCCAAAAACCGGTACCAATCTCGAAGCAGTGTCCCATTTCGGAGTGCAGCCATCACTTAATATAACCGATACCGTGTTGGGATTGTAAAATTTGACATTCAAAATAGAATCTCTTGAGTTATCATGCCATCTCCAGGCATAAGAATTCGATTTCCCACCGGTTGCGCGCGCTTTTAATACCGCGCTTTCACCATAACAAAGGGTATCCGAAGGAAGTATGATTTCAACATTTACAGGTGCAAGTACTTTGACCAATACTGAATCTGACTTTGATCCCACTGTGCAACCATCAGTTAATTGCACGTAATACCAGGTTGCATTTTCAGGACCAACATCCTGCCAGGATCGATCCGGAAGTGCAGGTTTCCAATCGTACTTATATCCATTGGGATTTCCTCCTTCCGCAATTGCATTCAATCTGACCTGAGTTCCTAAACAAATGATGGTATCGTTGCTTAAGGTAAGCTTGAGATCCGGTCTAAGCTTAACGAATACGGAAGCAAAAACGGTATCTGATGAACAATTGTCAAATACTCCTGCAGTCCAAGTTGTGGATTTATTGGGTTGAATTTGCCAATCAGGTCTGTAAACAGTAGTATCTGAAGAACTCCACCATAATTTTCGGCTTATAGTATCTCCACCATCGGCTGTAGCCAATAAGTTGAGGGATTGGCCCTGACATAATAGTGTGTCAGAATTTACACGGAGTACCAAGGGGTCTCTTACACGGAAATAAGTCAAAGGAGATTGGTATTGTCCACATGCATTTTGAATTTTCAAAAGGTAATATCCTTCATTTGACTTTTGAACATTGGAAAACGTCTTACGGTCCGGGTAACCAATTACCGGAATTTCAGAAGAAGTTGGCTGAGATTTTTGATACCAGACATAAGACATGGGTATATTTCCCTTGTACAATGCCTTCAGCAAAGTATCCTGCCCAATGCAGGCTTTTACTTCTGAATGAGGTACACTAATGGTAATAGTGGTATCCACTTTGAGTACCGCTATGGAACTGTATTCTTTGCTTTGGCAAATATTGGTAGCATAATGCCGGTACCATCTGTCATTGAGATAAGCAGGTGGTTTGATGACTCCCAAATTCAACAGATTATCAATGCCGGTTTTAATCCAGGTTTTACCCTGATCATCACTATATTGCCAGTAAGAGGTTATGACAGATGTGCCATTCAGCGTGACACTAAAGTTTGCATTATTGCCGGAACATATCCTTTGATCAGAGGGCTGAGCAGTGAACACCGGAGGTCGATTGGTGGCATTGGGAATAAAGCGCACCGCAGTACCTCTTTCACTTATGGCCCCGTTGGCCGATACCGCTGCCGTTGAGAACCAATATTCCACACCATTTTGTAAACCACGTACGGTAAATTCTGGATTATTCGTAGTTCCTATTTTCTTCATTTTGCCCTGATCGTGCATATATACTTCATAGGAAACAGCGCCTGACAATGCAGACCAGTACAAGTGCACCTGTTTATCGCATAAAATTGCTGATGGCAATGCGGGAGGTTTCATGATATGAAAAACAGAATCACTGACATCCATGTAACCGGAACCACTAATACGGATTAATGCCAGAGACGTTTTTACGGTATCCGGACAATTCGACCAAACATAATATTTATTCACGACCGGTGTGGAAGCCACGATCAGTTTCCAGGTTTTACCCTGATCTGTAGAATACTCAATTTTGGCATTTCCACTGATGCCGTAATTATCCCAACGTATAATTTGTTGGTATGTAGTGCTTGAAGGCGGATACCAATGCTCTGCTCCATTTGGATATGTAACAGTTATTCCGGTATCTACATAAGACCAGTTAACTGAAAACAACTGTGAACCGTTTGGTATTTTGCTTCCTTTCACCTTAAAGATATAGTAGGATGAATTGGGTGCCGTAATGGTTATTTGTTCCGTATTATTCAGCGTATCAACACCTTTAGTCGCGTTGCTTGTGGGGCTTGAAGGGTTTAAAATCCAGGGATACGTTACTACTCCTGAAGCATCCCTCAATTCCAGATCCAGATCATTAACCAACGCCCTTCCGGATGATGAAGCCGCAGGCAAATCATCATAGCACAGGAATACTTTTAGTTCATTCAATCCCTTTTTGGTGAATATGGTATCTGAATAACTCGCACCCTGAGATACCTGAGCCACAACAAATTGTTTCTTTTCCAGAATATCAGCAGATTTACGGGCATTAATTCTACCATAACCAAATTCGTAATCCGGACCTGTTCTTCCTAATTCATCTGCTCCGTTACACATAAATCCTTTGATAACATGTGCGGCCGGTTGAGTTCCATAAGTTCTTTCGTACAGCTCGTATATGAGTGCGGAAGTACCTGATGTTCCGGGACAAGCCATGGAAGTGCCATTATAGCCACCTAGATAGGTATGATTATGTGCTGTGCTATAAACATTTACCCCAACTGCACTTACATCGGGTTTGAGCCGGCCATCCATGAGTGGACCATAAGAATGAAAGCTGCTGTTGGCATCCAGATGTGAGACGGCTGCTGCTACCAGAGCATTCTTCGAAGCTTGAAATCCACTGTGCACGGTTCTGTATCCGCCTGACATACAGTTGCTGCTTCTGGAGTTTCCGGCGGCATAAACATGGAGTAAATATGGATACTTTACCACCAGATTGTCTAAAGCCTGACTCGTGGCATCATAGGTTCCTCTTAAGGTACATGGATCTGAAGAATAAGAATAGGAGTTCTGGGTAATTTCAATGCCTTGTTTGGCCGCACCAGAGTCCATTTCAACCGGAATATTACCCGAAAAGTCCCAACTATACAAGAGTGCCTCAGGTGCCATACCTTTTGCTAAAGGGTTCAGAATACCGGCTCCCAACATAGTACCGGCGACATGTGTCGCATGAGCACCATTGCTATTGTTGGAGTGAGCTTCCATGCGCACATGGCGGTAGTCGTAATCAATGTGGGTACCCACACCGGTTCCATCCCATTCACCCATAACCACATTTTTTCCGGTAAGCGACAAATGAGATGCGCCCGGTTCAACAAAAGGTACGCGATGATTGGTTCGCTCATCCCAATTATTGGTTTCCGGCTCAGGTGAAACCGGTTCAATCCAGTAAATCCAGGGTAACTCGGCAAGTTTCTTCCAATTGTATGCGTTCGCTCTTACCCTCCAGGCATTATTGAGATAATAATCTGAAAGAATCACTATACCCAAATTGAAAAAAACATCTCGCATTCTTTCAACGCTTATTCCTGGCAAATAATGCACGATCAATTCAGATTGGTTAGCATTTTTGAAAGACTCAAATGACTCCTTCATTTCCGCGCTGGCATACTTCCACTCCGACGATATGCTCACCATACTTTTTATGCCCAAATTTTCCAACTGTCTCCAGTCCACATCCCCCGAAATTGCGGCATAATAGCTGTTCTGATGCAGATAATGACTTAATCTGATTTTTTGCTTCAATTTTTCCTGAGTTTCAATATTCGGGATGTCTTGAAAAGAAATTATTCCGTAAAAAGTGCCTTCAAACCACCCTCCCACTTGCATATCCGCATTCATTTGATGGGTAGGGGTCGAAAAGGGAGCAATATCTGTATTGCCGGTCTTAAGAAATAGCGTTTGAGCTAACAATGTCGGCCGTATGCCCATACAAATAAGCAAAAACGGCAGAATACTTCTCAGTTTCAATGATTGTCGTAGTTTGTTCAAAAGTAGCTAATATTGCACAAAATATTCTTCACCAAACAATAATATGACATTTGATCTCATCGTAATCGGCAGCGGACCAGGTGGTTATGTTGCAGCCATTCGCGCTTCACAACTTGGATTGAAAACTGCCATCATTGAAAAATCTGAACTCGGGGGGGTTTGTTTAAATTGGGGATGTATTCCAACCAAGGCTCTATTAAAATCAGCCCAGGTGTTCGATTATATCAAACATGCCTCTGACTACGGAATACAAGTTAGTGGGGCTTCTCATGACTTTAGCGCGGTTATCAAAAGAAGCAGAGAAGTAGCAGGTGGAATGAGCAAAGGAGTTCAGTTTCTGATGAAGAAAAATAACATAACCGTCATTCAGGGATTTGGCAAACTTGTGGCGAAAGGAAAAGTTGAGGTAACCAGCGGAGATAAAAAAGAAACTCATGAAGCAGCTCATATCATACTTGCTACAGGTGCTCGCGAGCGACAGCTTCCATCCCTTCCTATTGACGGTAAAAAAATAATTGGCTATCACGAGGCAATGGTTTTGCCTTCCCAACCTGAATCAATGGTGGTGGTTGGAAGTGGTGCCATTGGATGTGAATTCGCTTATTTTTATCAAACCATGGGCACCAAAGTGACATTGGTTGAATATATGCCAAATATCCTTCCTGTTGAGGACGAAGAGGTCTCTAAAACGCTTGAGAAGGTATTTAAGAAAAATGGCATGAACATTATGACCGGAGCTTCCGTTGAGCGGGTCGATACCAGTGGAAATGGCTGTGTTGTCGAAATTAAAACGGCTAAAGGGATAGAAAATATTACTTGTGATATTGTTTTATCCGCAGTTGGAATTCAAACCAATATAGAAAACATAGGACTCGAAACAGTGGGAATAAAAACTGATAAAGGCAAAGTTTTAGTTGATGATTATTACAAAACAAATGTTGATGGTATTTATGCCATAGGAGATATAGTTCCTGGTCAGGCCTTGGCCCACGTAGCTTCTGCAGAAGGGATTATTTGTGTTGAGAAAATAGCCGGACACCATCCTGAACCGTTGAATTATCAGAATATTCCCGGATGTACTTATTGTTGGCCGGAAGTAGCTTCTGTGGGTTATACAGAAAAAGCTGCAAAAGAGGCTGGTTATGAAATAAAAGTTGGTAAATTCCCATTTTCCGCTTCCGGAAAAGCAAGCGCTTCAGGTTCAAAAGATGGATTTATTAAGGTAATTTTTGATGCAAAATATGGTGAGTTTCTGGGAGCACACATGATTGGCGCAAATGTGACCGAGATGATCGCAGAAGTTGTCGTAGCCAGAAAACTGGAAACAACCGGAATGGAAATCATCAAATCGGTTCATCCTCACCCTACCATGAGCGAAGCTATCATGGAAGCCGCTGCCGCTGCTTACGGGGAAGTGATTCATCTTTAATCGGGACGCCACCATCTGCAATGCGCATTAAAGCGTTTACCTTCAACCCGTTTCAGGAAAACACTTACGTAATTTCCGATAAAAACGGTCAATGTGCCATCATAGATCCCGGATGCAGAGATCATTCCGAAGAAAAAGCCCTGGTAGATTATATTCATAAGAATCAATTAACTCCAATAGCAATTTGGCTGACGCATGCACATATAGATCACGTGTTAGGTTTGACATTCACTTCAAATCAGTGGCAGATTTCCACGCATATACAAGAATTGGAACTGCCCGTCTATCAAATGGCTCCTGCAGTCGGATTGAACTATGGAATTCCTATTTCAGTTTTGCCTGAGCCAAAATGCACCTTGAGAGATTCTGAATATCTGAACTTGGGAGATTTACAACTTGAAATTCGATTTACACCTGGCCATTCTCCCGGAAGTGTTTGTTTTATTCACCATGAAAGTAAAAATATTCTCGCCGGTGATGTTCTTTTCCAGGGTAGCATCGGAAGGACCGACTTACCCGGCGGTGATTACCAAACCCTTATACAATCCATTCATCATCAGCTCCTTACATTAGATGATGATTATCTCGTTTATCCCGGTCATGGTGATTCAACAACCATCGGAATTGAAAGGAAATACAATCCTTTTTTAACTTAGTCTCAGGCGTCTTTTTCCCCCGTCATATTGAAGTCATTAGATATCGGGAAACGATAAAGCCGGCTTGCTTTTCTTGTTTTCATTACGGTGACTATTTTCTGACAGCGATAGGTATAATATATGGCCAGAAAATATGCCGGAATCAAAACCAGATAGAACGACTCGCCGATTCCAAAAACCAACCCGGCGGAAATGATTAAAATCAAATAAACTGTTGAAGCTATACCATGCAATTTGAACATGCTTTTCTTACCGGATTTAAAAATCATAATCAAGGATGCCGGGTATTGTATTATACCCATAACAAAAAGCCAAAGCAACAAGTAAATGATCATAAAGAGTTCAAAAAAAAGGGAGGCGATGAGCAAAGTGCCCATCACCATCCCTATCAACTGAATTTGATACCAGATTTTCATGACGTTTGAAATTGGCGGTTCTTAGAAATTGCTCTTTTTCCCCTGAACAGAAGATAAAGCATCCCGAAAACCAATACGCCCAAAAACACAGACAATGTACCAACTTTATAACTGAGTTGTTCGATCATATCCCTTTGATCATATAAGTTTTCTTTATACCAACTGATTTTCATGATAAAAAAAGCATACCCCATGCTAAGCAGTAAAAAACCTGTTCTCAGCATATTCTTAATACCCTCAGCCAAAGCAGGTCTGTCCGGATACATCTCCAGTATCATAGGACGCGCATTTCGAAAAAAAATGAAAACCACCGTCAGCGTTATCAAAACAGCTAATGGTAAATAGTACAAATACGTTTGAACAATGAAATCTTTCATGATTGAAATTTATTTAGGTTAGACAATGAATTAACTCTCAGATTTTTTTGATTCAGATAAAAAAGTACTCCAATATTTATAAAATGAATGGAGGCTAATACCATATAAATAAGCCCTGTTTCAATGGCTAATTTCCCCAGCCAATCATCTCCGGGCTGAATGGGATTTCTGAATAGCGTTAAAATAATATATCCCAAATTCAGCAGATAATATCCCATCAACAATAACTTGTTTACTGAGCGATATACTGTTTTCTGAAGCGGAAACCACATATCGGTCAGCATCACTCCATGCTTATAAAAATGAAGGCCCAGCCAAATGATTACCGGAGCATTGCAACATAAATATAAAACCGGATAGCTTTCAGATGTAATCATATCATTCAGTATTTTCAATTATTTTTGAAACATTGTATTAAAAAAAATCAAATCACTTTCATTAAAATCTTAAAAAACCAACTTTCATCGCTGCGTTCAAATTTCTCGAGAAGTTGGTCAATCTTTATCGCGAAATCTTCAATTTCAGAAACCTGTTTGGCAAATGATTCCGGATTTTTTTCGTTTGATTTATCCAGCGACAAACGCACATCTCTGATAGCTCCCAACATTGGTTCCAACTCCTTTTTTCTGCGTTGTTTTACGATCTGTCTGGCTATGGTTTGGATATCCTTTTTTGCAGCATAGTAATCCTTTCGATCTCCACTCACGATTTCCTTCATCACCAATCCCCAGTCTGCCAAGGTTCGCACATTCATGTTCGCATTTCCTCTGGAAATATTCAAAACATCCATGATTTGCTCGGTGCTCAGAGGTTCCTGACTTGCCAAAAGTAAAGCGTGTATTTGGGCCATCGTTTTGTTAATTCCCCAACTTGTCCCGAGAGACCCCCAAATATGAATAAACTTCTGCTGTGCTTCGGTCAATTTCATGATTCAAAGATAATGACACTTTTTGTATTTTCAAAATATTCTGAAATATATTTTAGTAAATAGCAAAAAAAAGCCCGGAATCACCGGGCCCATTTCTTTAATATTTCTTAGATTAAGGTTTTGCAGGTTTGCTGTCAGCCTGTTTTTTAAAGGCATCAATATCAAACAACAAGCTGAAGCGAATGGTATTTTGCAATGGATGTCTTTGTGCAAATGGCTGCAAATAGGCTGCATCGATACCGAATACATTATATTTAAGTCCAACACCGAAAGTCAGATATTTCCTGCCTCCTTTTGTATCAGCCTCATGAAAATATCCGGCACGAACTGCAAATTGTTTATCATACCAATATTCCAATCCAATAGATGTAGTAAATTCCTTCAACTCTTCTCTGAATCCTCCCGGGGCATCTCCAAATGAACTAAACATTCCGCTGATTACCGGACTGTCGTCGATTTTTCTGCCGGTAATGATTCTGTTCCCGCTATCGTCTAAAGAATCCCCTGAACCATCAAATGTTTGCAGATAAACATATTGCGGAGTAGGAACCAATAATTTATTAAAATCAAGCAGAACTGACAATTGATTGTAATCATCTAAATCAAACTTCCATTGGGTACCCAAACGAAAATTCGCCGGGATAAAATCTCTGTTTGCATCGGTTGTATAGGTAATTTTTGAACCCATATTGCTGATGCTTGCACCAAAGGCATAATTCACTTCCTTTCCATTCATTTTAGTCTTGTCGGTGTAATAGGCTCCTATATCACCTGCACCTGCCAATCCGGGTTTAATTTCAACACCATTGTAAACACCTCTGGATACCAATCTCGAATTCACAAATCTCATGGACACCCCCACCCCAAATTTCTCAGACAATTTTTGCGCATACGATACATCAAAGGCAAATTCTTGCGGTTGGTCGCTGCCCATTGGATCACCTTTTTCATCGGTAAATTGTATTTCACCAAGGGTAAAATATCTCAATGAAGCCCCTAATGCACTTCTTCCGTCTGTGCCGAATCGGGTGTATCCGCTTAAGTAATAGAACCAAACATCCGGAACCAATTGGCGTAACCACGGAGCGGCAGACAAACTAATACCGGCCTGTTTCTCAATGAAAGGCATTTTGCCAGGATTCCAGTGTATGGCATTGGCATCCGGATCAGAAGCTGCGCCCGCATCTCCCATTCCTGCCGAACGGGCATCCGGGGTAATTGTTAAAAATGGAACCGCGGTGGTAATCACATTTCTCTGTCCGAGTAAATTTTCAGTTGAATTCTGAGCAACAACTTCTTGCGCAAACAAGGTCATCGTAAGACAAACTATGGAAGATACTTTCAAGGTTTTCAAGGATATGTTTTTATGGTTCGAAGCAAAATTATACATTTTTTGTAACTGCAACCTTTTACCGTACAATTATTTTAGACACTTTTTGAGCAACTTGTCCTTCATTCCCTACTAATTCTGCTCTTATAAAATACATTCCCGCATTAAGAGCCAATCTAAATTCGGGTTTCACATATATACGTGCATCTGCCGCATCATAGTGATTCCGGGTTTCGTACAAAATTTTTCCGCTTAAATCTGAAATGTATAAATTTAATTGTACCGGCTCTCCGGCAAGATTGTGATTGATAAATATCTCAAAATTCCCGTCCGATGGATTCGGGAAACCCTGTAGTTGTAGGATCTCCGCTTCCACAGCATTTCCAACCACGAATTCCGTATAAGCTCCGGTGGAGTTGTTATAAACATCCCAGATTTTCAAATGAACACTGTGTTTGCCCTCGGATAACTGCTCAAATGGAAATCGAATTTCTCCTTTCTGATAACTGTCTAATTCACTTTGGTAATACTCATTCAGAATATACAGTTTTTCATTTTCTGTACCTTTATCCAATATAGCCGTTATGTCTCTGCCAATGCCATTCCCAACCGTATTCACTCCATTAAAATCAAATACATGTGCCAATAACAGGGGTGCCGGACTTACCATATCTCCAAATCGAAAACTGACATCATCCATATAAAGTTCAACAGAAGGTCCGCTGGAATCAGGCACAATTTGATCGCTCGATCCACCTACATAAAACTCACTGTAATAACCCGATGCATCCTGCTTTCCATTTTCCGCATACAAGGACAGCTTCCCCTTGCCATATTGATAGGCAATATCCTTGGGAACAACAAAACTGAAGCTAAATTTACCTTCTTTCACGCTTACTTTACCCCGGTACAATACACTGTTTTGCAGTGAATAATCCGCAGCCTGACTGGCCACATCATTACCTAAGGTGGTGTAATTCAAGAATTTATCATAAACTGTCGGATACGCAGTCCCTTCGAAGTTCGAAAGTCTGTTTCCGCTCAGGTCAGTCACTTCGCCTGAAATGGAGACAGAAGCCAGGGCTTGTAAGGTATCTTCCACAATTTCAATAGGTTGCTGATTTACCTCGGTAATTTTAGCAGCGTATTCAGGATAGGCTAAGGTCATGGCCGGGTCGCCCATCAATATAAAATTTCTCTGATTTTCCGCCCTCGCAGAATTATTCTTGGATAACGAATATACTTCACCCAAAGTAGGCCATCTTCCTTCTATTTTTTCGAAGATATTCCGATTAAAAATGGCCACGTTCAAATCCTTATTCAAACCTATAAACACCAGCCTTGATGTTGTAATCATCGCAATACCGCCACCATACTCATTAAAAAGTGCCAATTCCCCGGGTGATGCCTGTGCCGGATCATCAAATCGGCTCAATTCACACGTTGCTGTCACAACCAATGGTAATTTCCAGGTATTTTGCCAATTCAAAATCTGAGGTCTGGTTACTACTCTTTCATGCGTCATTCCGGATTGCCCTCCATGACCCAGAAAATTAAAGATCAAATGACCGCGATCAAACGATTGATTGATCGCCTCGTTAACTCCCGGATATTTCTGTCCGCTTCCAAATACCTCTTGTTTAAATGCATCCAGGTAGATTTTATTGATATTGTAAACCGGAGCCTGATTATAGATATAATTCGTCACCGATTCCACATCTTCAAAATGTGTGTTCTGGTCTTCATCATCCCCTAAAAAGGTAATTTGATTTCTCCAATCGCCCAAAGATCTGGAATCGTGATACCGAACTATTTTGTCGACCATAATGCGGGCTTCATTGTCATTGGTCGCGGGTATACGCCCTATGCCAATATCAAGACCTTCTTTCGCGAGTTTAATGCCCCAATTCCCTTCGGTTGGGTCCAAAATGGCATAATAATCATCGGAACAATAACTATATGCCGGCTGAAAACTGTTCACACTCTGATATGTCGGAATTAAGTTGGTATTACCATTCGTTTTGTCCCGGTAATCAAAACTGGCATCGCCCATTAACAACAGGTATTTCAATTTCCTGGATGCAGTGTTATTCTGAGCATAGAGATAGGCCACAAAGTCGCGGATTGCCGTGATATCGGGGGTTCCCGATGAAAACTCATTGTAGATTTCTTCGGGAGTTACAATTTTATAGGTGAAGCCTTCCTTGTTCTGATGAAATTCTGCCAACCTGGCGGCCTGATCCAACAGGGAAGGATGGGAAACAATCAGGTATTCAATATCTTTTAATCCGTGCAGATCTTGGTTGGCAATTTGCCCGATATAACCAGGTTTGGCAATCACCAAATCCGGATTAAACATAACATAGGATCTCACCTTGCCTCCTGCATCTGCCGTAAAGGCAAATCCACTCTGGTATGCTGCGCTTTCGTGCCATTTAGGTTCAGAAATATCCGTAATATCCCATATCATTGGAGGTTGGGCATCTATTTTGTATCGGATATTTCCCATTAATCCAGTACCCGATTTGCCAAAAAATCGTGTACTCCCCTCCCATTTCAGCAAAGAAACAGACCTGATTTCATACCAATCTAAATATACATATGAGCTTTGATTCGGTTTTTGATAATTGAAATGTATGTCAATATTGGGTGTATTCAGGTTCAGGGATGCCTTTTCTATGGCAGGAGCAGTCATGTAATCTTTATCATATTCGCCGGAAATTTGGTAAAAACTCTTTCCAAGCGCATCCTGTCCGTTTATCTTGATCGACAGAAAAGAACTACCGGTGCTTCTCGCCGCCATTCTGCTTCGAAATTGAACCGGAAGACTTAGATCCGGATTGGGTAAATCTTCTGTAAAATGGATTTCATTGGTACTTCTAAACAATTCGCGGTACCAGTCTCTACCTGATTTCAGCACATTTTCGTCACTGAATTCCCGATGAAGTAAATAGTCGTAACGATCTATTTCAATTAAGGCACTTTGATCATTTCGATGTGCCAGTTGCTGAATTCTTTTACCATTATTCTCAAGAACCGTAACATAACAGGCCGTAACATCACTATACGGGTGATAAATAAATTCATAATCACCAATACTTTCGTTGTAAACCCAATTATGAGTGCCCCGGGCATAAAATATCATGTAATCACCATTGTCCCATCGGTCATTTAGGTTAAAATCTTTCACGTAAACTGCCAATTGAAGTAAGTCTTCAGGTCTTGATTCAGAGATAGGTTCGGGAAGAAGGGCACCTCCGTTTGCAAATACACCTACTTTACTCAGGGGTGTGTTTCCTGTCAATCCCATCTTCGAAGCCAAATCAAAATCGATTTTGTACAAATCATTTCCCGAGACCCACAGCTTATGCCAGGTTCCGCTCGCCAAGACAGAATGGCTTATTTTCTTTTTATTTAATGGTTGATTTGTGGGGATGGGATCTTTTTCCGACACTAAAGTCAGATTTAAATTCATTATCAGCTCTAATTGCTGATTAATGTTCAGCTTGTATGGGCGGATATAAAATATAGTCCGCACAGCACCTGCTTCAAAAGAATGATGAAATTCAATTACGTTGGTATTCCTAAACCAAGGAGATGAAACAGCGGCCAATGGATGAGTTTCAGTTTGATATTTCTGATCCAGTAGCGCCCAACTACCTTCTAACTGAAAAACAAATAAGGGCAGAACTGAGGTGTCGACTTGCTCTCCTGAGCACTCGTTACAGACCGGCATTCCTGATTCTCCGTTCACAACCCAATCAAAACTCTTGTTCCAATTGAGGGTATCAGCCTGAGTTGCCCCCTGGAACATGCATAGAAATGTTAAAATAAATATGATTCGGTGCAACAAAGTGCGCATAGTTGGTGTCTTAAGTTCGACGTTTAAACAATAATGTCTTCAAATTTATTGTTAATGGACTGTCAAATAAACTTAGATTATAAAATATTGGAGTATTTTGACTCAATCGTTATATTTGAAAATTAAATCGTTATCACTTAAAGAGGAAGAGTAACATGAAGTTAGGATTAAGAATGGTATTAGGAATGGGCGCTATGCTGGCTGCAGGCTACGCACAGGCTCAAGATCCTGAATTTACACAATTCTACGCTACCCCAATTTATACCAATCCGGCGATGGCTGGAACCGGTCAATGTGATGGAGGCGGAAGGGCTGTGATTAATTATCGAAATCAATGGCCAAGTTTGCCGGGAACATTTGTGACGACGGCATTTTCATTCGACCAGCACTTTGACAAAATCGGCGGTGGGATTGGATTGTTAGCTGTGAGAGACGTGGCCGGTGAGGGTTTACTTACTTCAACTTCTGTAAGTGGAGTGTATAGTTATCAATTAAGAGTTACCCGCAAGTTCACCATGCGTTTTGGACTGGAAGCTCAGTTCGGGCAAAGGAGTATTGATTGGCAAAGATTGAGATTTGAAGATCAGATTGACCCTTCCAAAGGTTTTATTAATCCAACGAGCGAGCCATACATTGGACAAACAGTTTCATATGCAAATTTTGGAACTGGAATGTTGGCTTATACAGAGAGATTTTACGGAGGGGTGGCAATTCATAACTTGATTGAACCTAATCAATCGTTTTATGGAGATCCTAAAGCGATTGTTCCCAGAAGATATACGGTTCATTCCGGGGTAGTCATTCCTTTAGACAAGCGCAAGCAACCCAAAGCAACCATTTCTCCGAACATCGTGTTCATGTTACAGAATAAATTCACCCAGATCAACGGTGGTTTTTACGTTAACAGAGGCCCATTGGTAACCGGATTGTGGTACAGACAAACTTTGGGTGAATTTAAAAATAGTGATGCGCTGATGGTTTTGGTTGGATTTAGAAAAGACAAATTCAAATTCGGATATAGTTACGACCTGACCGTTTCAGATGCTCGTGCGGCCGCCAGAGGGTCACATGAAGTTAGCGCGGCCATTGAGTGGTGCGCCCGTCAGAGACCACTTCGTTACAAACCGTTGACTTGTCCTGATTTTTAATTCACTTATTTTTCGCTATCATTGCAAAATAAAAGTTTAAATTAGGGCGTTTTATCGAATGCCTGACCTTATTAAAAGACTTTAAAATGAAGAAAAGGAAATTTGCTGTTGTTGCATTATCATTTGCTTTTTTGATTCCGGTAGGATGTAAAAAAGAAAAATCTGCCGTAACCGGATGGAATTATAACGATGCCAAATGGGGAGGTTTTGAAACATACGATTACGCCGGACAAGAAACAGGTCCTGGTTTAGTTTTGGTTGAAGGCGGAACTTTTACCATGGGTTCTTCAGAACAGGATGTACTTTACGATCACAACAATATCGAGCGTCGGGTAACTGTACCTTCTTTTTACATGGATGCGACTGAAATCAGCAATTTGCATTATCTGGAATATTTGCATTGGCTGAGTCGTGTGTTTGTTGATTTCCCTGAAGTCTATATTGAGGCTTTGCCGGATACATTGTGTTGGAGAGATAAATTGGCCTATAACGAGCCATATGTAGATTATTACCTAAGACATCCTGCTTATAAAGATTATCCGGTTGTTGGTGTAAACTGGTTGCAGGCTACTGCATACGCTGCATGGAGAACTGACAGGGTAAACGAGATGATTCTGATTCGCGAAGGAATTTTGAAACCGGATATTGCGCAGATGAATGAAGAAAACTTTAATACCGGCGCCTATTTGAATGGCCAGTATCAAAGTTCTGCTCCAGGCAAGCACCTGATTAAAGATATTAATACCAAAGGAGCTACCCGCAATGTAAGAATGGAAGATGGTATTTTCTTACCTGATTACAGACTACCAACAGAAGCTGAATGGGAATTTGCTGCTTTGGCAAATGTCGGTTCTTCTACTTATGAGAACATCAATGAAAAGAAAATTTACAGCTGGTCTGGTCTTACTGTGAGAAACCACGGAAAAGAAAAAGATCGCGGTTATATTGATGCCAACTTCAAAAGAGGTAAAGGTGACCAGGGAGGTATTTCCGGACGTTTGAATGATGCAGGTTTTATTACCCGTGAAGTATATGCCTATTGGCCAAATGATCACGGTTTATACAACATGAGTGGAAACGTAAGTGAATGGGTTATGGACGTTTATCGTCCACTTTCGTATGAAGACATGACAGACTTCAACTCATTTAGAGGTAACGTTTTCATGAAGAAAAAATTAGATATTGATGGTATCGTTGACACCAAAGATTCTTTAGGCAGATTGCAATACATTCCTGTAACGGAGGAAGAGAATGCCGCTCGTCGTAATTATAAGAAATCCGACAACAAAGGATTTATTGATGAGGAATTCTACAATGAAGGTGATCAGCAATATGAATATGGGGTGACATCTATGGTAAACAATCAGGCGAGAGTTTACAAAGGGGGTTCATGGAATGACCGGGCATACTGGTTATCTCCAGGAACACGTCGCTTCCTTGATCAGGAACAAAGCACAGCCATGATTGGATTCCGTTGTGCCATGCACCGCGTCGGCGCACCGAACGATAAAAAACGAAAGAAATAAATCAGATAAATTTGAAGAAGGCTGCTTAATGCAGCCTTTTTTTTTGCTCTTATCAATTCTATAGACAAGATTGAATAACCAACATAGCAAAATTATTCATGTTTTGAGTGGATATCTGTGGCCATAAGCAACCAATAACATTCGTAATACCACATTAACTTTCAAATCAAAGATGGGCATGCTTCAGTTGTAGAAATAGAAAAAGAGCGGCAATACTCCGTCTTCTAAAATCAGTCAGATTTCAGAAAATTCTTTACGTCTATAAGATTAACAAAATTGCTGATACGCAGCTTGCAAATTTGCTGCGATCATTTCTGCGGATCTGCCTTCTATATGGTGGCGCTCGATAAAATGAACAAGTTCTCCATCTTTAAACAAAGCTATGGATGGAGATGATGGCGGATATGGGAGGAGATATTCCCTTGCTTTGGAAGTTGCTTCCAAATCCTGTCCGGCAAATACTGTCAGCAATGCAGAAGGTTTTTTATCACCTGATAAAGAGCGCAATACACCTGGCCGGGCACTTCCGGCCGCACAGCCACATACTGAGTTCACAACAAGCAAACTGGTTCCCTGCATATTGTCTAAGTGAGCATCTACTTCTGATTCAGTCTTTAACTCTGTAAAACCATTGAGGCTAAGTTCTGCCCGCATTGGGGCAACTATCATTTCTGGATATGGCATAATTTTGCAACAAATTTAATTTCTCTGATTCAATACAACAATTCTTCTGTTTAAGTGTTTTAAGGAAGAGAACGAATTATATTACCTTTGCAAAAAATTCATTAACAAATCATTTATGTCTGTGCAAACACAACAACACACTTACAAAGTAAAAGACATTTCCCTGGCTGACTGGGGAAGGAAAGAAATCAGATTGGCCGAAGCAGAAATGCCGGGCTTGATGGCATTGAGGGAAAAATATGGTGAAAGCAAGCCTTTGGCAGGTGCCAGAATAGCGGGCTGCCTTCATATGACTATTCAAACTGCTGTATTAATCGAAACACTTCAGGCATTAGGAGCTGAGGTTTCATGGTCGTCATGTAATATTTTTTCTACTCAGGACCAGGCAGCTGCCGCTATTGCTGCAGCCGGCACTCCGGTTTATGCCTGGAAAGGTATGACAGAAGAAGAATACGAATGGTGTATCGAGCAGACTTTGTACGCATTTAGTGATGGTCAGCCTTTAAATATGATTTTGGATGATGGTGGTGACCTGACCAATGTGGTTTTAGATAAACATCCTGAATTGGTAGCAGGAATTCGCGGTATTTCCGAAGAAACTACTACCGGGGTGTTAAGGCTCTACGATCGTCAGAAAAATGGAACCCTTCCGATGCCCGCAATCAATGTGAACGACTCTGTAACCAAGTCCAAATTTGATAACAAATACGGATGTCGCGAGAGCGCGGTAGACGCCATTCGCAGAGCTACAGATATCATGATGGCCGGAAAAGTTGCCGTAGTTGCAGGATATGGTGATGTTGGAAAAGGAACGGCTCAATCACTTCGTGGTGCAGGTGCAAGAGTTATTGTAACTGAAATTGATCCTATTTGTGCTTTACAGGCTGCCATGGATGGATTTGAAGTACGCACCATGGCCAATGCCATTCCTATGAGTGATATTGTGATCACCGCAACAGGTAACCGGGATATCATTACCGAAAATCATTTCAAAATGATGAAAGACAAAACCATCGTTTGTAATATCGGTCACTTTGACAATGAAATCGATGTAGCCTGGCTAAAAGCAAACTACGCGAATACCCATTATGAAGTAAAACCTCAGGTGGATGTTTATAATGTGAACGGTAAAGAAATTATCCTATTGGCCGAAGGTCGTCTTGTGAATTTAGGATGCGCTACCGGACATCCAAGTTTTGTTATGAGTAATTCGTTTACCAATCAAACACTTGCTCAAATGGAACTTTGGAATCACAACGACAAATATGACAATGCTGTGTATACGCTACCTAAGCATCTGGATGAAATGGTAGCCAGTTTGCACCTTGCCAAAATTGGTGTTGAATTGGAAACCCTGAGTGAAAATCAGGCTAAATATATTGGAGTTCCAGTCAATGGACCTTTCAAATCTGACAGCTACAGATACTAATAGATATTCTGTTAATTAAAAAAAAGGCCATCTTAATCAGATGGCCTTTTTTTTATTAGTTTTTAAAATCTGTGTACTACCGGATTTAGCTTAGCCTGCCAATCTTAAAACCCAAATCCATCCTTACGCCACGACGAGGGATCCTTTCGCCACGCTTCCAATTCCGTTAATTGTTCCTCTCGTATATATCCAGATTTCAGAGCTTGATGTATCAGTTCTGAATAATTGCTTAAAGAGAAATGCTTGCAATGATGCTGACTAAAATTATGATTGGCTTCATCAAATCCATAAGTAAAAATGCTACCCAGGCCTAAAACTTCAATGCCCAAATCCTTAAGATATTCAACGACTTTTAGCGAGCTTCCTCCGGTAGAAATCAAATCCTCGACAACCACAACTTTGGCATTCTCGTCTAATCTCCCTTCCAGTTGATTTTTCATGCCATGTTCCTTTGGTTTCGGACGACAATACGCATACGGCAATGCCATTTCATCGGCGACTAACGCACCCAACGCAATACCCGCTGTGGCAACACCAACAAGAGCAGTCAAGTCAGGAAAATGTTGGCGAATTTGGACTACAAATGCATCCTTAATAAATGTGCGGATGTGCGGATATGACAAGGAAACTCTATTATCACAATAGATAGGTGAATACCAGCCGGAAGACCATGTAAAATGAGGGTCAGTTTCTAATTTTACTGCTTTTATTTCAAGTAAATATTGTGCTACTTTGGAACTGATATTATCCATATTCGACTGTACGGCAAATGTATACAATTTATAAGGGTGATCATGAAATTGTGCTCAGTAATTCAGCACTAAATCCCGCAGATTTTCATATTGTTTATAACCGTCCTTCACGCCGTATGATCCTACATTTGGTGTTGATGCTTGAAAACTTTAATCGCAAACCCAGGCGAATATGGCTCAATGGTGACCCGGAGAAACTTTGGGCAAAATTTCAAGAGTTATTCAAAATCATTAAGGCAGGTGGTGGAGCCGTTTTTAATCCGGATGGTAATCTGCTTTTGATTCAACGAATGGGATATTGGGACCTTCCGAAGGGTAAATGGCAAAAGGGTGAATCTATTGAAACCTGTGCCATACGAGAAGTTGAAGAAGAATGTAATGTTTTCGGGTTGACCATTAGAGGTACCTTAACTCCTACCTATCATTTATATTTTTACAGAGGGCAATGGTCCGTTAAAGAATCCATTTGGTTTATTATGGAATGCCGGGAATGGCAAATGGCCAAACCACAACTGGAAGAAGAAATAACTGAGATCAGATGGATGCCATTGACCCAGATAAATATTGATAACCTGCACACCTATCCGGGCATCAGGAATTTGCTTCATGAATTATTAGCTCGTAAGGCAGGTAATTCTTAAAATCCCCTCCATGACGGATCAGGTCGCGGATGATGGTTGAACTAATAATACTGTGTTCCTGCCCACTCATAACAAATACACTTTGAATTCCGGGCTTAAGGCTTTCGTTTACCAGAGCAATTTGCCTTTCATATTCAAAATCACCCACAGTTCGCAATCCCCGCAATATAAATGCTGCACCTATTTGTTCACATGCCTGAATGGTCAGTCCGCTATATTGAATGACTCTGATTCTTGGATTATTTTTATACAACTCTTCAATCCAGCGCATCCGTTGAGCCAAGGAAAACATTTCCTTCTTTGAAGCATTCACTCCAATCGCAATGGCAATTTCATCGAACATCAACAAGCCTTTGTTTACTACATCCGCATGGCCGTTTGTAAATGGATCAAATGTGCCTGGAAATAGAGCCAATCGCTTCATCATTCAAAAATACATATAATTGAGAGATGTGATGCCCCGGATTATTGGTACTTATAAAAACTGAATACAGATTGACCATAGACCCTTCTTTCTACAAATCCGGGGTGGTTCAATGGCAATCCTTGCAGGTGTTCGACAATGAGCAAACCATGAGGACGGAGTAATTTTAGATCCATGATGGTATCGAGCATTGGTTGATATCCTTCCCAACTATAAGGAGGATCTGCAAAAATGACATCATATGTATCCGGTGTTTTCTTCAAAAATTTCAGAACATCATCTTGAACCACCTTCGCCTTTCCATCTGTATATTTTGTAAATATGTCGCGGATATATTCAACACTTTTTTTGTCTTTTTCTATGGCCGTTATCCTGGATGCCCCTCTGCTGATATACTCCATAGAAATGGCACCCGAACCTGCGAACAAATCCAGAACTTCCTTACCTTCAATCCCAATGGAATGAACAAGAATATTAAAAAGTGCTTCTCTTGCGCGATCTGTAGTCGGCCTGGCTTTAAACCAGTGGGGCAAATTGAGGGTTAAGCCTTTTAATGTACCTCCTATGATTCGCATAACAAAGCGGATTGAAGTACCGGAAAATTTCTCAAAATATCTGATTCTTCCTTCGTAAGTCCGAATAACAATCCATCAGCACCTTCCATTACCTGTATTTCCGTAAAATAATCTTTGAACCACTCCTTGTCAAGTTGTCCCCACAAATACAATTTGCAAGTACCTGTGTCCATTTCACATTGATCCGTCACGAGCATTACAAAATATCGGAATTCCTCTTGATTTTTGACCAAATATGTATTCGCCAGAATTAAATCCTGGTTTCGTTTTGCAATTACCGTTAAATCCTCACCGGTTAAAGAAACCAATAGTTGTTCCCCTTTCTGATGAAGAATTCTTGGGTCTCTTAGAAAATAATGAAGGTGATGTCTCACCCTGATTCCGGGAAATGCAGTACTTAAAGGTCGATAAAGTTCTTCAAAAGGAGCAGCGAGAACCGTGATCTTCTCATCTGTTTCAAGTTCAAGCAAACGTTCATCCGGCTTTAAACGATGATTCATAGCGAAAATCATCTCATTTTCATCATCACTCAGATGAAAAGAACTCGGGATCAGACTATACTTAGATTCGGATAGTATGAGTCGACTGGAACTATAAATTTCCTGAAAGTACTTTTTACTTTTTAAGATATCCAATAATAGTCCTTCATCCAACCACTCCCATTGGTCTAAGAGTAACGGTTTTTTATTTTTATCCGTAATCAGACAACAAACATCATGGTGATGCAGGACTATATATATCCTGTGTGATATGGAATGATTAAAGTCCCTTTCCTTATCCAAAATTTAGAATTACCAATTCCCGGAATAAGTGCCTTCGAACATGGAGCCTACTTTGAGAGGATTTTTTTCCTCTTGTCTCTTTTTAGAGTAAGGTTTCGGATCTTTTACTTCAAAAACCGGCACAGTAACATTTCTTTCTGTGATTTTGCCCGCATCCAATTCAAACATTACATTTTCATATGGAACAAAAGGCAATGAATCAAGATTGAAATTCTTGAATAAAGAGTCTTTGATGCTGACAAAAACTGAATCCAAGCGCACTACAGTAGTGGAGTCATCCTCATCTCCTTCTTTGATCAATACCTTAAACTTCCCATTTTTCATGGTTTCGATTAATTGATCCCAATCTTTTGTAAATTCTCCTTTGAGATCTTTATATGCCAATTGAGCATCTCTGATTTTTTCAAGCCTCTCAATAACTGCTCTCTCTCTTTTTGCAGTTTCTTCCATTTGCTTCATCGGTTCCGAAATGGATTGATAGACGAGATAAATCAGGACAACAATAATAACGGCTAAAGCGGCTTTGATGAGTGCATTCATTCTTTTTGAGTTTTCGCAATTATACGACTTTCATTAAAATTAGAGGTTAAGAAGCTATGAATATTCGATTCAGGCATACCTGTTTCCGACCCAGACAAAGCGGCGGTTTACAAATTCAGGATTCGTAAAACTCGCATTTCCGGCAGGATTGCCTCCTGTGACATGGAAATCAGAAAATGCTGCGTGGGAATTAACCATGGCAGCTCCCGTGAAATTGAAAGAAACCGGCACATAAATGCGATTCATTCTCTCTGCAATCCTATCTTGAATATCTTTTTCTACTGCATAGGCCAAACAAGTAATCGCTCCTTTTTGAGATGCCATATTTGCAGCCATATCTAAAGATTCTTCCAATCCCGAGGTTTTCACTACAAAAGCAACCGGACCAAAGCACTCCCGATCAAAGGCATTTTTATTGGCAGAATTCGTAAGAATTAGTTTTGGTGCAAACATCCGAGCATCGGGAAACTCTTCTCCTTTCACTTCCATAGATTCGAGTAGAACTTCTCCTCCAAAATTTCCGGAATCCTGAATCCTTTTAATGGTGAGTTCGTTTTGAATACCTCCTAATGTTCCGGGGCCCATTTTTGGATGAGTTGCGATTCCTTTGATAGCATCAGCCAGCAATGCAGCTACATCAGTGCCGGAGACCAGGCCATCTGGCGTGATGACCCCTGACTCAGGTACATAGATATTTTGAGGTGCGGTGCACATTTGTCCGCTGTATAAACTGATGGAGAAAGCGAGATTTTGTACAACGGCATTTAAATCCTGAACGCTATGTAAAATGACGGGATTTACACCGGCTTTCTCTGTAAAACATGTTTTACCGAGGCTTTCGATATACGCGCCAAATTCACTGCTTCCGGTATAGTCTATGGTTTTAATTGCTTCATTTTCTGCCAATTCCTTCGTGATGGGCTTTGAAACCGTATCCGGTGCCAGTTGTACGACATCAGGATTGAAACCGGATTCTTTTAACACATGACGCAGCTCAGCAACCACTATGGCAATGGGAAGTATGGCCTTTGGATGTGGTTTCACAATAACAGGATTTCCGGTTATCAAAGCAGCGTATAATCCCGGAGTACTATTCCATGTGGGGAAAGTGGAGCATCCGATGATCAATGCAATTCCCTTCGGCATCGGAGTCCAGGTTTTACGAATGCTGAGGTCAAATTTTCCCATGGGCTTCTTCCACTCCTTTTCTTCAGGAAAACGGTTCAACTCTTCGTATCCCATGGCTATAGACTCCAGTGCCCGGTCGTTCGAATGTGGCCCTGAAGCCTGAAATGCCATCATAAATCCCTGTCCGGTTGTATGCATGGTTGCATAAGCGATTTCAAAGTATCTCTTGCTCACACGCTCCAGGGATTCAATTAAAATACCGGCCCTTGTTTGAGCCGAAGTCTGACCCCATAAATTCATTGCCTCAGAAGCTCTATTGATGTATTCCCGGGCGGTTAGCGCAGGATAGCGGGTGCCAATGCCTGTTTGAAGATATGGAGAGATCTCCTCACCTACCCAATGATTGGATTCAATTTCCAATTCCTTGAAATCTGCATTCATTTGTGTCAAAAAGGCCTGTTTCCCCAGTGCATCGGCATCTTCTCCATATGCTTTTGGATGTTCAGGATATGGAGTATAATAATCTCTCTCATGTGATGCCCTGATGGCAGCCTCCAATACGGCTTTATGATTTTCAAATAATGTCATATCTATTATGGATTTATGATGATTTTCTCTTTGTAAAAGGACGATTTGCCATTAGCGATGGTTTCCACTTCAATGCTGTATAGTCCCGGTCTTATTCCGTTCAGTGGATAATTGTACCAAAATGACTCAGGCACTTCAATATCTTTTTGCTCCTGAACCATTTTGCCCAAATGATCAAAAATTCGGATATGCGCCTTTCCCGGTGCCATTTCCGAGGCGAATTGAATATTAATTTCCTCTCTGGCAGGATTTGGAAACACCTTCAAAGGTTCCTTAACCAACGGGGCTTCAGGCATGCGCCAATCTCCAACCGTAAAATTGAGCCGGTACTCCGTTCCAAAATCATTGATGGTATTTTGGTAAAAACCACCTGATTTCTTCATAATTCGGAAAAAACCGTTGGTACGGGCTGTTTGACCGGTTTGTGCATAATACCAGAAATGTAGACCATCTTTTCCTGAATCTGAAAGTACCAATTGATAACACCCCGGAGCCAAATCAAAATCTTGTTGATATATTTTATTGGCATCCAGATTATTCCATTCGAACACTTTCTGTCCTTTTTCATTGGAAAGCGTTAATTTGTTTTCCTTGGGCATTCCGTTTGTCTTTAAGAACAGGGTAAATGGCTCAAATCTCAGCACTGGCTGGTAAGAAGAGGTACCCTGATTATTTGAGGAATTCCCATCTTGCAATGCGTGATTTATTTGTTGTAGGTAAACATGAAATACCCCCTGCCCACTGCTCAAATCAGGTGCCGGAATGGCTATTGTGTCCATCTCCATAAAATTTAAGCTTCCGCTCCAATCATAGGTAGATGACTTTCCATTTTCCAGCCCATAACGAAATTTTAAATGGCTTAAGTTTTGCTTGCCTTCGTTTCGAATCACCAGCTTAACTTCTCCGCAAACTGGATTCCAATGTTTATAAGCAGGCTGTGTCGAAGGACTGAGAATGTCAATGATGGCAGCATCGGATTGGTAAGTTGGTTGCCCATAAAAAAACAAAGTTGCAGAAGCATTATAACTCGCTGAATTATTTCCGGTTGCTATACTCGGATCCAAATCTATGTCAAGTACAAGGCTGTCTTCCTTAAGCTGCTGACTACCAATGCTATGGATAAATGGATGCACCAAATCTCCAGGACACCAATTTCCTCTGTCAAAAATCCAGGTTCCTCCCTGTGGTTTTACAGCGACCAGACCACAATCATCACGCCACATCCTTTTGGTTTCGAAAGGTTGACCATTTACTTTTAAATAATAATTTTTATCACAGAATTCACCGCATCCATTGGCATTGTCGGCTCCATGACCCGTTATAATTACCCGAAGATTTGCTTCTGATGTTCCGACCGGGATCTTAAAAGATTTGGCCGGCATTCTCTTCGTTTCGAATTCTGAAGTAGTGGTATAGGTACCCCCGGATTCATACAAAGATTGAATGGCTAAAACGGGGCGTATTGGTTTACCTTCCACCATGATAAACTCTATATTGCATCTGAATCCGCTACTCCATCCGCGATATTGGTTTCTGATGAGCACTGAATCTTTAAGCAATCCAGCAAAATCAGTCACATCATACCAAAAAATATGTTTCCACGAAGAATCATATCCAGCGGTTCCATATGAAGGATTCCGATGATTCATATAAGTACCATACGGCGTAATATAACGACCCAACTCAAAAGGCTGGTAATGAGGTTGATACTTAAATATCGTGTCTAAAATCAACGGTGACTGGCTGAGCGTATCAACCCGGGCAATTATCGTATCGATGGCACCGGTATTGTGCATGAGCCATACGTTTACATCGTAATCCCAATCACTGCAACCTGAAGTCGGGCATGAAAGGGTGTATTTCATCATAATTCGATTCCATGATTTGTCTTCAGGGAAATAGGCCGTTTTGTCATAATTGCCATTCCAAACCTGATCCACATCCTTATGGGATTGCACAATTAAGGTATCTCCCTGTTTTGCGAAAAGGGATATACTTTGGATGAAAATAATCCATAAAAAAGCATGTTTCATGACTGCGCTTTTAGGTTGGAATGGTTTTGTTTCCATAATAAATAACACATGACGGAACCGGAGAGAATAAAAATAAATGAGATTATTTCTGCCTGAGTAATGTGCAAGCCAATAAGGTTGTATTCTGAATTTACCCGGATTTTTTCAATAAAGAAACGCTCTATTCCATTGAGTATCAAATAAAAGAAGAAAAGAATACCAGGAATGGAAATTCTTTTACGCAGGGACCAAATCAAGGCAGTAAGCAGCAGGCACACTACTGTCTCATAAAAAGGAGTCGGAAATACGGGATCTATCAAATACGGAGTTTCGTTCCAGTTACACATGTGCTGTAACGCTTCATTGCCGGTATAAGGGTTACAAACCTGATTTACATTATTGGGGTAATTATACGCCCACATCCAATCCGGTAACCAACTCATCCATCCCGGTTTGGGTGCAAGATTCACAATGCCCCAATCGCCATCACCACTCATGTGGCAACCAACTCTTCCCAATGCATATGAAAACATCATGGCAGGTGCGCCAACGTCTAACATAATTTTCCAGGGAATTCCCTTTTTGGAAGCATACCATAAAACTGCAATTCCGCCAGTTATTAAGCCCCCATAAAAAGTCAATCCGCTAAATGGACTTAACAAAGCACCCATTGGATCCTGAATGAAATCATCCCAATATTCGAGATGATGAAAAACCTTAGCTCCAATAAAACCTGCAACTGCAGCCAGCAAAGTGAGATTACCCATATGTTCATACGGATGGACCTGCACAGTTTCAGATATGGGTTCCGGCAATGCCGCCTTGCGTTCTGTATAATATTTGTATCCGGTGAGTGCGGCCGCCAGCAACAGTCCTTCTAATACACCCCCATCGCTGCTCAGAATAAATCCTTGAGGATCTGATGCCACTTTAGATGCATGTAATAAGGCATATAGAATTTTCCATCCCAAAAGGAAGCCAGTAACAGCAGTTGATAAATAATCTGTTACAGGTGACATTTTTCCCTTCCAAATAATGGTTTCTGTTGGTAATATGAGTCCTGATTTTTCTTTTCTTTTAAGTTCCAATGTCATCAGCCAATTGGCTCCAAGAAAAGAAAGGGCTACAAAAAAGCCGAAGGTCTGTATAAATTTGAGCGGCAGCCATTGCACACCGAACAAATCGTAAAACATTTCAAACAAATTGGGATACATACTCTGACTCTTGCGAATTAAGGGGTTTAATGATTAATTATCTAATAAATCTGAACAAGAGGCGCACCACTCATTCTTCCATTCAGTCCAACGCTCAATATTTCTGTTTCAACGATTTCATTTACCAGCATCGGATCATATGGAATTTCCACCCGTATATAATTATCCGTGAACCCGCTCATCATTCCCTGATCTACCTCAGCTTCAAACAGAACCGGTCTTGAAGTACCCTGATACTTCTGATAAAATGCAATTTTCTTTTTCTCACTGAGAATTCTCAATTGAGTAACTCTCTCATTCTTAACAACTTCTGACACTTTGCCGCTGAGTTTTTTAGCGGTTGTATTGGCTCTTTCTGAGTATGGAAATACATGTAAATAGGTTATATCCAGTTCCTTCAGAAACATGAGTGTTTCCATGAATTCTTCCTCACCTTCACCCGGGAATCCTACGATAACATCTACACCAATGGCTGCATCGGGAATAAATTTCCTTATATCCGATATCCTTGATTCATATAAGCTCCTTTCATACTTTCTGCGCATAGCCTTTAACAAAGTATCAGAACCGCTCTGCAATGGTATATGAAAGTGGGGTACGAATTTTTTCGATTGCGCAACAAATTGAATGATGTCCTTACTTAATAAATTCGGTTCTATGGATGAAATTCTGAACCGTTCGATTCCATCTATACAATCCAGACCTTGAATCAGTTCTAAAAAGGATTCACCGTTTTGAACACCGAAATCACCAATATTTACGCCGGTTAGAACAACTTCCCTTACACCTGAAGCTGCCACTTCGCGGGCTGCAGAAAGGGTTTCGGCAACACTTGCACTTCTGCTCTGTCCTCTGGCTAAAGGTATGGTACAAAATGTACAGAAATAATCACATCCATCCTGAACTTTGAAAAATGAACGTGTTCTGTCGCCTGCCGAGAAACCGGGAATAAAAACAGAAGTCTCTTTGATGTTCGTGGCTTTTACCACAGTGGAATCCTGCTCCTTCAATTCTCCTAAAAAAGAAGGTAAGTTAAACTTCTCTGCGGCGCCCAACACCATGCTAACTCCTTCTATTTCAGATATTTCTTTGGGTTTGAGCTGAGCATAACATCCAATAACAATGACTTTGGCAACCGGATTAATTTTTAAGGCTTCCCGAACGATTTTCCGGCATTTTCGATCCGCGTTTTCTGTGACTGAACAAGTATTGATCACATATATATCTGCACCCTGTTCAAAATCAACTTTTTTCAAACCATGTTCCGTTAGTTGACGACCGATTGTAGAAGTTTCTGCGAAATTCAACTTACATCCCAGGGTATAAAAGGCCACCGAAGTCATAAACGGTGCAAATTTACTGAAAATATATGGGCTCGCAGATGCTCAATTTTACTGCATTGCTACACTTCATGAGATTTAAACCCATTAACTTTTAAAGATACGCGAACTACTGCAGAATAAATCCACCTGCGGTATTCTTAATGTCTGAGCCTCCGGAGAGTTTCATTTTAACATCGCACCAATCTGCTCTAAGTTTACCGTTGGGAAGCACGGTTATATAAATTTTTCCGCTATTCCCATTATATGTGTAACCAAAGGAACCAAACCTCACCAAATAAAGCTTAAGCTTTCCATTGGTGGCCAAGTCAAATACCGTGTTCTTTTTTATTTCATCAAAACCGTATCTGGAAGTGTACTCAAGATACAAAATATCAGAAGCAAAATAGAAAGTTATCTTACCTTGTTCATAATCGAATGACTTATGCATTTCGATAGATGCATATCTTGTATCAATGCCTTTCATACTCAGCGTATCGTTATAAGTACATGGCGATACTACTTGATTCTCGGGAAGTTCGTCTCTTGGTCCCAATTGCAAATTCATGGGCTCATCCTGGCAACCATAGAAAAGCGGAATCAAAGAAACCAACACAATCAGTATAACGCTGTTTTTCATAGTATGGGAATTTGAATTCCAATTTTAAAATTAATGATCTCTTTGGAGGCCAGTCTTTTATAAATCACCATTTCCAGTGTCTCATCAAACGCTGTATCATAGCCGTCAATGGTATACCAAGAAGTAAGTAACAATCCGGATTTTATACCCACATCCAGAAATACACTATTCCAGATTGGCCTTGCAATACCATAGCCAAGATAAAACTCCGGAACGGTTTTTTTAGACATGGGATTATTTACAATGAGTTCCTTTCGTTCAGTTGTATAGTAATCAATATCACGATCCGCAATAATCGAAATGTCGCTGGCATCGATTTCATAGTTGTGAAAATTTAGTCCCATTGCTATATATGCTCCAAAAGGGCTAACGGCACCTTTTTTTTTCAGAAAACCACGGTATTCAATACAAATGCTTCTGTCTTTAATATCGGGCTGACCTTTGATATCTTCAAAGTAATACTCCTTACCATCGGTTGCCAAAATTGGCTTGTAATCAACATCTGAATTAAAATCATACTCTGACAACAATGAAGAAGTGTGACTTGTCCCTATTGAAAATCCCAACGACTTTGAATTTGAAATCGTGTATTGGGCAGAAATTTGAAAGGATTTATTCAATGAAAATAAACTTTCATAGTCATCGGCCACCTGAGGATGGCTGCTTATACTAAAGTACCCGTTTGCTCCCACGACCAATCTTTTCCCTAAAAATCCGGAAACTTTCTCTTTCACCTCAACCATTTGAGCCTGCGCAACAGCCGACCACATGCACCATATACATAAGCCATAAATTACTTTCATTTTTTCCTGTAAGCTATTTTAAAGAATGACATATATGTTCTGACTTGGTTTAATCAATTGGGGATCAAAGTACTGTTTACTGATAAATGAATAGTCTATTTTATTGGGAATTGAAGTCCTAATTTAAAATTGATCAATTCCCTTTTCGCTAATCTTTGTATGGAATATTCATACAACTTATCTCTTAAGGGAGTAATCTCATATACATCAAGATATTGTTGAAGTAATGTTGAATTGAATATAAATCCGGATTTTATCCCAAGATCCAGAAAGATACCATTCCAGATAGGCTTGGCAACACCGAAACCTACATGAAATTCAGCAAGGGTTTTGGTAATTTGCGGATCCTCAATGGGAATTTCTTCAGCAATATATCCATTCTTGTGTGTACGAAATTGAACCTTACTCAAGTCAATATTGACATTATGAAAATTTAAACCGGTCGATAGATACGACCCAAATGGGGACACTGCTCCTTTCCTTTGCCGAAACCTGCGAATTTCCAGACTTATTACCCTATCCCGTATCAATGGTCGTCCACCCATACTCCAATATTCGTATGGAAATCGGGTTTCAGGTAATTCGACAAGATGGTAATCTTCTGAGGCAAGACTGATATCAACAGAAGTTTGGCTCATTCCAAACGCCAGACCTGAAGATACCCTATTTGTGAGTGTATATTGAGTAGAAAGGTGAAACGATTTGTTCAATGTAATATACTTGTCGGAATCCCATTTTTGAGGTTTGTTACTCAGACTAAAGTAACCATTCATGCCAACAATTAATCTCTTACCCAGATAACCGGAAACTTTTTCTTTAACTTCCACCAGTTGCGGCATTGCCATTTGAGATGAAAATAAGAATATCAGGAATGCACTAATTTTCATCATTTTTTTCGTGTAATTTGATTTAACGAATGGTAAAAATGAGCGTTTTGCATCTGTTTGTTTAATTTGTTATTGAAATATTTTTGGCTTGCAAATACCGGCTCATGGTTTTCAATGTCGTATACTAAAAAGTTGTATTCCGTGGCAGTTTCAGGTGTGAATTGCCAAACGAGGTACACGGGAAAGCCATAAACTGTAAATAATGATACCCAGAAAGCAAATGAGTTAAATTCTCTGTTTTGAATCTCCGTTTGAATATCAAAGTATGAAATATAATTGGTGTTGTATGCTTCCTTCAATTGTTGGGAGTATTGCCCATTGTAAGGTATCATTTCCTGAATTGGAGCAAGAGCTCTTTCTCCGAGATAGTCGAATAACAAGCTGAAATTGTTGTATTTCTCCGTATTATATCCCGGTTCTACAAAATTGTTCACATACTGAAGCTCTAAACCCAGTTGCTTTGAATTGGTATGCAGCATTTCAATGATTCCTACTTCACTCATATTTGAATTGGTGATGTTCTTTTTTACATTTTTTCTGGAATAATGCCTGAAATAACTTGGCATAATCATGGCTACCCTTTCGATCGCTAAATCAATCTCCTGAGGTTCAACCTCCTCTTCTTTCCATTCCTCTTCATTTTCCTCATCATCGTCATTCTCATATTTCTCCAATTTTTTCTTCTTATATACAGCTTCCGATTTCTTGTAATAAGATTGAAATTCTTCATGGTTTACAATCGATAGCCAGAAATACTTATTGTCTCCCTCCTTCTTTTTTCTCTTCTTACTTATTTTCTCATATTTACTCTGAGCTGTGTCTTTTTCTTCCGTTTTCAGTGTATCATATGTTGTGGCAAAGTCTTCTAACTTACCATATCCATTCGAAAGGCAGAAGTCCAGCGCTTTTTCACGCAGTGTTCTGACGAACGTGTCCTTGTCACTCTTAAAACTCAGTTCCCAAATCTGCTTTACCACAAATTCCTGGGCTTCTTTCGGGGTCATTTTGTCCACCATATAATTCAATCTTGATATTTCACCTTCCGGATCATCAAGCTTTACGTCTTCGTAATTCAAACGAACGTCTTTTGAAGTAGATGCAGATATTCCATACCAGGACATCGCAATGGTTCTATTGATGAATTTATTGTCAGGAAACTGGTGGCTTAAAATCAGACCATGATACAGAGAACTCACATAATTGGAATTTCTCAGAAAGATATTTAACATTTCAAACCGAGCCAGATTCTGGATGTATTTAAACTTCTTTTCGTCCTCCACCTGGTATATCTTACCTCCTTTTTTTTCATATTCATCAACGATATCCTCTACATTTTCTTTTCTACTCAGGATATTGGGGTGTGTACTATATTCATCGGCAATATCCTCAACAGCTGCAATTGCTTTCACTTCCTTTTTTTTCCATTGAGCCGGAATTTTAAAACCTTCATTTTCGAACCATGCATAATCTATGGGAAGCTCATCTATAGGCAAGTAGGCATACATCAGCACTTCATACACTTTGTTCATTTCTTTTACATCATACCCTGCTTTGGCCGCCCATTCCATTCCAATGTGGTCAGATTCCATTTCATGTTGTTTGGAATATTGAAAATACCTGGAAATGGCACCCTCCCCAAAACTCCCTGATTTCAAAGTATTTTTAGTTTTCTCATATTGAAGTTGATTGTGCTTTTTAATCAAATGTGTGCATTCATGCGCAAGAATAAAAGCCAACTCTGCCTCGTTTCTGATTTGACCCCAAAGTCCAACGGTTATAAAAATTACCCTTTGGGCTGTGGCGAAGGCATTTACTTCATTTGACTTAAGGGTAAAAATTTGCACATCGCTTAAATCTTCATCACTGGATGCTTTCAGCTTGTCCAAAACTTTTTCAGCATATTTAGTCAATGGGTCCCCGTACAAAACCCTGCCACCTCTGATCAATTGCTGCATTTTGTAGTTGGTTATGGCCGAAAAATCTCTGGCACTTTGCTTGGAAATCCGCTTGTCTTCCTCCATGGCCTCTCTGTCAGAAGCTATCTTCTCATTCAGATACTTAACGAAATATGAAGGAATTTCACCCTCAGATTTTAGCCTCTGAAAATTTTGAAGATCTTGACCCAAGGCTCCAAACGACAGAAACACCATGAAAATTCCGATGCAACTTATTCGAACTATTTTTTTCATAATTTCAATGCTCAACAATAATAATTTTTTTTTACTCTCTTAGATAATTTTATTCCGTGGAATCTTAATCCCAACCCAACAAATTGAAAAACTGACTTTTAAATATCTGAGAATTGATAATGCCGGGCATCCACATTCGAATATTTCCTTGATTGGATAGCTCGATCATCTGCACAGCCTTCATTAAAAATCCTACTTTTTTTTGAAGCGGCTTCGCTTTATAATTGCTCAATGAATCGTCTGTTATTATCCCTTACATTCCTGTTAATTATTCTTTCATGCTCTGAGAAGCCTGCAGAAAGCAAAAGTGAAGACGACCTGTTGTTCGAAGAACTGAGTCAAAATAATTTTCAATTCTATCACCAGAAGGATACCGTTTTAGAACCAACCGGAGGAAGTCCACATGGCCCATTTCGCCTCAAATTCAACAACATAGCGTTCCAGGCCCTGGATACTGCCGGCAAGCTTCCTGTGGGTCAGAAGTTTCCGGAAGGCTCCATTATTCTGAAAGAGTTAATGAACAACGGAATAGTGGTGGGTTATTTAGCATTAAAGAAATCGCAAAACCATGTTTCCGCATCTCAAAATTGGTTGTGGTATGGATTTAATAAGGATGGCTCCATCAAATACGATAAGGCTGATAAAGGAAACAGTTGTACGGGTTGTCATGGTGCTTCAAACCGAGATTATGTTTTAAGTTTTGATATTCACCCTTAAAAAAAATTCATATGGATCCCGCAGTTTTAAAAATGATCGACAGTCTGGAAAAAAAGACCGGAAAAAAACTGGAATATTTCACCCAATTGGTCAATGAGAAAAACTTCTCCAAGCACGGAGAATCAGTTGAATACCTGAAAAGTGAACATGGACTGGGTCACGGCTACGCCAATATGGTCGTTCACCTTGCCAAAGAAAACTCAAGCATACACCTGGAAGGAGACGATATGCTGGAAAGTCAATATAAGGGAAAAGAACACTTTAAGCCACTGTATGAACAACTTATCGGATTTGCAAAGTCATTGGGTAAAGATGTTGAATTGGCACCAAAAAAGGCCTATATGAGTTTGAGGAGAAACAAACAATTTGCCATCCTGCAACCGGCTACCAAAAGTCGTTTTGAAGTACAGTTGAATCTGAAAGGTTACGATTCTGAAGGCATTCTGGAAAAGATAAATACACCGAACAGTATGTGTTCTCATAAAATTTCTCTGACGGAAGGACCTGCTTCAGAAGAGGTAATGGGATGGCTTAAAAAAGCATATGAACAGGCCTAAACACTAAAGCATTCCTATTTGATTTGAATAGAGATTCAGGGTTCTCATATCCTATGGCTCTGATACCTTGAAACACCCAACGTCCTGAACATGAGAGCTGTAATTTATACGAAATATGGTCCACCTGAAGTAGCCCGGATCCAAGAGGTTCCAAAACCCTTACCTAAAGACCATGAGGTTCTGGTTCGGGTTTATTGCTCCACCGTTAACAGAACCGACTCCGGTTTCCGCAGTGCCGAGTATTTTATATCGCGATTCTGGTCGGGATTATTCAGACCAAAGTTACAGATATTAGGTTCAGAGTTTTCCGGCGTGATTGAAGACATCGGACCAAAAGTAACACTATTCAAAAAAGGGGAAAGAGTTTTCGGTTATAATGATGCGAATTTTGGAGGTCATGGAGAGTTTTTATGCATGGCAGAAACGGATGGAATCGCTACGATGCCGGACAATATTCATTTTGATGCTGCCGCAGCTTTAACAGAAGGAGCCCATTATGCCCTCAATGATATTCAGGCTGCAGATGTTAAGGCAGGCCAGAATGTCCTCGTATATGGAGCTACCGGTAGTATCGGATCTGCAGCTGTTCAATTATTGAAACATTTCGGAGCAAAAGTTACCGCTGTATGCAATACCAAAAATGTGGAATTGGTCAAATCATTGGGCGCTGATTTGGTGATTGACTATCAGTCAGAAGATTTCACGCATACCGATGAAAAGTATGCCTTCATTTTTGATGCAGTCGGCAAAAGTTCTTTTCGTCAATGCAAACCCCTATTGACTAAAAAGGGAATTTACATATCTACGGAATTGGGAAAAAATGGAGTGAACATTCTTTTGGCTCTGACAACTCCCTGGATGGGTGGTAAAAGGTTATTGTTTCCCATTCCAAAAATCCGAAAGAAAGATGTCTTGTTTTTAAAAGAACTTTTTGAAAACGGAGAATTCAATCCGGTAATTGACAGACACTACGATTTCGATCAGATTGTAGAAGCGTATAAATACGTTGAAACCGGACAAAAGACCGGCAATGTGATTTTAAAAATCCGCGAATAGAAAGTCATGGTTGTTTAAGACGGACTTGCGTTTTTTTAATAAATGCATAATCGTTTGAATATGAGACACATGATCAAAAGAGTTTACCTTATTCGGGATATCGGCATAAATTTAAAACAGGAAGTATGGGAACGACTATAAATGGATGGATTCGTCAAAAAAAATGGATGCATATAGTTCTTGCATTTGCCGGGTCAATGATTTCATTCTTAACAAATGCTCAATCAACCGAGGATTTAATCAAACTTCACCAGGAAAAACTAAGGAATTTGTATGGTAGCCGGGGCATGTACGAAAAGGACTGGCCTTATAGTGGCGCGGTTTCAGAGAACGACATCAAGGAGGTTTTGGGTCACTATCGCAAACCGGTTGGGATGCTTTGGTATTTACATCAGCATGATACTTTATGGGTCACAGGTCTGCGTGCGGATGCACCGGTTTTTCGTTCAGTTACGCATATTTCGGCTGATTCGTTGAGCTATCTGGTACAAATGATAAATCGCCATTTTTCATTTCGTAACCCTGCCGCTTCTCTTGTGAACAGGGCTGCAGAAATTGAAAATGAAAAGGAAATTGGTTTAAATGAGCGATTCGAATCACAATTTGATGAGCTGAACGCCTTACTATTCCCATTTCCGAATTTTTTTGATAGTCTGAAACATTTGATTTTGGTGCCGGCTTTAAATTTTGCAACCTTACCTTTTGCATGTTTCCCGCTAAATGATACGCTCACATTAATTGACCAAATGAGTTTTTCCATCGCACCGAGTCTATTTGAATTCATGGCCATGGATTACATCAGAAATCAAGAAAAAAACGAGTATCAACCTTATTCAAATGATTTGATGCAAGCATTATTTGTGAGCAATCCCGCCTATCCAAAAAATACCAAATGGACATTTCCTGATTTGCCCGGGGCCCAGCGTGAAGTATCCGCAATTAAAGCCTTGCTCGACTCCTCCGGATTCCAGAGTGTGGCATTCAAGGGAAGTACCGCGACTAAAAAGAATGTATTGGCCCAAATATGTGAATTTGATCTGCTGTACTTTGCTACACATGGAATTTCAGACCCTGAAAATCCATTGGAAGGGAGCTTTCTGGTTCTGTCAGGTAAAAACGGAGACAGCTGCTTCCTAACGGCAAGAGAAATACAAGAGTGGAGACATAAGTGTGATTTGAGTGCGAATCTGGTCGTACTAAGCGCTTGTCAGACAGGCTTGGGTAAAACACACGATGCCGGAATAATCGGATTGGCAAGGGCTTTCCAAATCGCCGGGGCAAATGATGTTATGATGAGCTTGTGGAATATTGACGACCAGAAAACCGCTCAATTAATGGAGATTTTTTTTAAAATCTATGCGCAAACGGGTGCCAAAAATCCTTATGAATCCATGCGCAAAGCTATGCTCCTGTTTAGAGATTCCGTTGATAGGGATCCCCATTTCTGGGCGGCCTTCAGTATTTTCGGAATTCCATGAGATGCAAAGAACGAAATATTGGAACTTGAAACAATTGATCTCTATTCCATTGATTATATGACTGAAGGTCCACTTTGGTGAAGGCTACGAATTATTTTTACAAAAAATCAATTCTGCTCCAATTAGGTCATTCAAACATTTTTTTCATTGTTTGATCTGACGGTCAGATCAGAGAATATTTGAAATCAAATATGTATAGATATTCAGTCAATCATTATTTGAAATTTACCTGTAGGTAAGATAAAATTTCCAATAAGTTCTCCGACTCCACATGCTTTAATTTTAATTCATTTGCGTCACTTTCAAGAGTATATTTTATCTAATTCCGTCTTTTATTTGACTATATTTAGTCTATTTGCGTCATTCTACTGACTGTATTTTATATTTTTGCGTCATTTGTTCGACTATATTTAGACTATTTGCGTCATTTTATTGACTGTATTTTATATATTTGCGTCAAATAATTGACGTTTTTTATCTTACGGCACTCTATGAGCCAATTATACAGAAACATCTCAGAACATATCCTAAACAAACTACAACCCAACAAAGTAGTGATTGTATTTGGCGCCAGAAGGGTTGGAAAAACCATCCTGGTCAAACAGATATTGGAAAAAATTAAAGAACCGGTGCTGATGCTAAATGGAGAGGACATCACGGTTCACGACAAATTGGCTATCAGAAGCATCGAAAATTACAGACAGTTATTGGGTTCATACAAGCTGCTCTACATTGACGAAGCTCAGAAAATTCCGGAAATAGGTCTTAAACTCAAGTTAATGATTGATGAAATCAAGGGTCTGAAAATTATTGTTTCAGGATCATCCTCATTTGATATTCATAAAGATGCCGGAGAGCCACTAACGGGAAGGAAATACACTTTCAACCTTTATACACTCTCTGAAAATGAATATAATCAGGTAGAGAACAATGTAATAAAAGCTGACAAAATAAGGGAAAGATTAATTTTTGGGAATTATCCCGAATTGCTGCAATTACCTGATAAAAAGGACAAAATTGACTACTTAAATGAAATGGTCAGTTCTTATCTGCTTAAAGACATTCTGGCCTACGAAAACATTAAGAATTCGCATAAAATATTTAACTTATTGCGCATGATTGCATTTCAGATAGGGGCTGAAGTTTCTTTACAAGAACTGGGCAATCATTTAGGAATCAGCAAGAATACCGTCGAAAAATATCTGGATTTGTTGAGTCAGGTTTTTATCCTGCATAAAGTTGAGGGATTTAGTCGAAATCTCAGAAAAGAAATCACCAAAAACTCCAGGTGGTATTTCCTCGACAATGGAATTATGAATGCGGTCGTCGCCAATTTCAATCCCTTAGAGTCAAGAAATGACATTGGAATTTTATGGGAAAATTACATGATCAGTGAAAGACTTAAATATCAGGAATACAATAGGATATCGTCCAATAACTATTTCTGGAGAACCTATGAACAACAAGAAATAGACTGGGTTGAAGAAAGGGAAGGAGCTTTATTCGGATATGAGTTTAAATGGAAAGAATCCAAAGTAAAAGTCCCCACACAATGGAAACGCGCCTATCCCAATGCCACATATGAAGTAATTCATATCGACAATTTTGGTAAGTGGCTATATTAAAGAGTAGCATCTGCATTCCTGCATCGCCTTTTACATCTTTATGAGAAGTTTCTTTCCACAGCTTCAAATGATCAGACCCAGTTTCCATTAATCATCACTCTGTCAATCAGTGCTTCGTCATATGCATAGGCCAGATATGCCAGAGAAGGCATTGGTTTCAGTGCCAGGACATTTGCCTTTTTCCCTTTGGTGATGGACCCGTAATTATCAGAAATTTCCAATGCAGCTGCGGCATTTAATGTCAGAGCATTTATGGCTTCTGTCACACTCAATTTCTGCTGAATACAAGCCAGACTAAGGATAAATTTAAGATTACCGCCGGGTGAACTTCCCGGATTATAGTCAGAAGCGAGATTCACTGCTATTCCTGCATTTATCATTTTTCGTAAAGGCGTGTAAGGTATCCCCAAAAAAAATGAACAGCCGGGCAAGGCAGTTACCATGGTCTGAGATGTTGCCAATGCTGCTATTTCTTCCTCATTTACAACTTCCATGTGATCCACACTAATGGAACGGTGTTTTAAGCAGACCTTCACTCCTCCGGAAATGGTAAATTGATTGACATGTACCCTTGATTTCAACCCATAATTCATACCTGTTTCAAGAATTTTATCGGTTTGATCTGGGCTGAAATAACCGGACTCACAAAAAACGTCAATATAGTCCGCCAGACCTTGGCGACCGACCTCAGGAATCATTTCCTGAACAACCAGGTCGACATAGCTGTCCGGATGGTTTTTAAATTCTGTCGGGATGGCGTGTGCAGCCAGCAGCGTGGCTTTCACAGGGATGGGAAAAGACTCCTTTATCCTTCGGATGACCTTTAACATTTTCAATTCGGATTCCAGATCCAAACCATAGCCGCTTTTAATTTCAATTCCTGCAGTTCCAAAGGCAATCAACTTTTTTAATCTTTCTTCCGATCTTTTGAACAATTCATCTTCGCTCAGAGATCGAAGTGCCTTCACTGAATTCAAAATCCCTCCCCCCCTTTCCGCAATTTCCTGATAGGACAGTCCATTCAACCGGTCTTCAAATTCAGCTTCCCGGCTATTTGCAAATACCAGATGGGTATGAGAATCGATAAAAGCAGGGATGATAGCAGCCCCGCGCATATCTTCTATAAGGTGATCCGCTTCAGGTTTCCAGTCAACCATGCGCCCGAAATCCATGATAGTATCATTTTCGATGCTCAACCATGCATGGTCCAGTTGTTCCCACAAAGACAATTCGGCCCCACGGAGGACTTTCTTTCCCAAATTATGGATTCCACCTAATAGAGATATGTTGATTAATGTTTTTTGCATTTAATTCGAAGCATGGACCTACGTGCAATATTATCCAAACCCATAGAGAAAGGCAAAGAAGTATTTATCGCTCCAAATGCAAGCCTCATCGGAAATGTTACATTGGAAGATCATTGTTCAGTTTGGTTTGGGGCCGTGCTCCGCGCCGATAGTGATTCGATTTACATTAAACACCGGAGTAATATTCAGGACCAGGCTGTGATTCATGTTGATCCGGGGGCTCCCGTTCATATCGGTCATGACTGTATCGTAGGACATTTGGCGCTGATACATGGGGCTCATCTGGGGGACCATGTTCTGGCCGGAATGCATTCAACCATCCTCAATCATGCACAGATCGGGGATTTCTGTATCATAGGTGCCAATGCACTGATAACAGCAGGCAGTATAATTCCGCCTTACAGTATGGTACTCGGCAGTCCCGGGAAAGTAGTGAAGCAACTGGACGATCGGGCCATAGAAGCGATTAAAAAAAATGCAGATGTTTATGTAGAATTGGCTAAGGAATACCTCCGGTGGTACAATCCAACCTGATCAAAACCACTTTTTCTTCAACAGAATTCCATTCTCATCCCATAATTTCCACAGGCCTGTTTTTTCGTTTTCCGTGAATGATATACGACTTCTGAGAACACCATTATGGTCAAAGGTCTTCCAAACTCCGTGTTTACTGCCATCTTTATAATTTCCAATCATCCATATGCCCCCATCTTCACGATACAAGCGAACCTCTCCGTCTAACCTTCCATTGGAATAATTGAGTACTTCTTTAATGGCTCCATTCGGATAGTAGAATGTGGCCGGTCCGTTCATTATTCCATATGAAATTCGAATATTGGCATCAAACTCCTCCTGAGGCAATTTAAAACTGTATTCACCGGTAACAGGAATACCCTTACCATCTACAAATTTGTGATCAGAATACACTAAATCAGCGGTTTGTGACATCACATTAAGAGCTGAAAAACAAACCATTACCACGAACAACACCTTTTTCATAATCTTAAATTTACTTTTACTTAACAATTTCTTAACAAAGATAGTTGTTTGGGTGAAATCACCAAATTTTTTTCGAATTTTCGTTAAAGCCATCACTATTTCCGGTTGTGCAGGAATAGATTTGCCCTGACATACTTAATTTTGGAACATTAATCATTTAAACTGTGTTAGTAGGAAAAAAAGCTCCGGTCTTTAAAGCGCCGGCACTCGTTAATGGAACGGAAATCGTTCAGAACTTTTCCCTTGAGCAATTTGTCGGGGAGAAATATGTGGTCTTCTTCTTTTACCCCAAGGATTTCAGCGGCGTATGTCCTACTGAATTGCACGCTTTTCAGGAAGCATTGCAAGAGTTTGAAAGTCGCGGTTGTGCGGTGGTTGCATGCAGCACTGATACTGAACTAAGTCATAAAGCCTGGGCCAAAATTGAAAGAGCAGAAGGTGGAATTAAAGGTGTAACTTTCCCGATAGTAGCGGATGGTGCTAAAACCATCAGTACAAATTATGGTGTTTTGTTCGGTGAGTACAACTATAACGAAGAGGGCGAACTACTCGCCACGGGTCCAATGATTGCCTATAGGGGCTTATTTATCCTGGATAAAAATGGCAAAGTGCGCCATCAAACTGTAAATGAATTATCTCTGGGTCGAGACATACAGGACACGCTTCGTACGCTTGATGCCATACAGCATATTGACGAATTCGGCGAATCATGCCCTGCCAACTGGAGACGAACATCCACTTCCAAATAACTTATCATCTAAAGCCATGAAATATCCGGCACCAGACGCGCAAATATTTATTCATAACCGGGAGAGATTTATCAAAAACCTCGAACCGAACAGTATCGCCATTTTTCATTCCAACTACCAATATGTCTGGAATGGGGATATGTTTTACAAATTCAAACAGAACTCAGATTTTTTCTGGCTTAGCGGCATCGATCAGGAAGATTCTGTGTTGGTATTATTCCCGGATTGCCCGATTCCGGAGTATCGCGAATGCTTGTTTCTTACAGAGACCAATGAACAAATTGCCACCTGGGATGGGCATAAATATACCAAAGAGGAAGCCAAGTCAGCTTCCGGTATTGCCAATGTCAACTGGAATCATCAATATTTGAACACGCTCAGGCCCATCATTAACATGGCTGATTTTATCTATCTGCCATTGAACGAAAATGACAGGTATGCACACAAATCTCCATACAAGGCTCTGGATTTTGCGCTTGAACTTCAAAAGTTGTTTCCTTTACATCAGTATAGAAGAGCGGGTAAAATTCTTCAGCGTTTGCGCGCCTTAAAATCTTCCGGAGAAATAGACCTGCATCGAAAGGCAATTTCTATCAGTAAGAAGGGTTGGGAGCGTATCATGAAGTTTACCAAACCTGGTGTTTGGGAATATGAGATTGAGGCGGAATTAACCCATGAATTCCTTATTAATCGCGGCAATGGACATAGTTTTGAACCTATAGTCGGAAGCGGTATTAACGCATGCACCCTGCATTATATTGAAAACACCAGTCAATTAAAGGATGGCGATTTGGTATTGGTGGATTGTGGGGTTGATTATGCGAATTATGCGAGTGATATGACCCGATGTTTGCCTGCAAACGGAAAATTCAGTACCCGTCAAAAGGCCGTGTATAGCGCGGTTCTTAGGGTGATGAGGCAAGCGACTCAATTGTTGGTACCCGGCACCTTTTTAATGGAATACCATAAAGTTGTTGGCGCCATGATGGAGAAAGAGCTGGTTGATCTCGGGCTGATTTCCATGCACGATATTCATACCCAAGATCCGAATTGGCCCGCTTACAAAAAATACTTTATGCACGGAACATCACATTTTCTGGGTGTAGATGTTCACGACAGTGGAATGCGGTATGAACCCATGCAAGAAAATCACTTGTTTACGTGTGAACCGGGCATCTATATCAAAGAAGAAGGTATAGGCATACGAATAGAAAACAACATACTGATACGCAAAGAGGGACCACTTGATCTGATGGATGAAATTAATATGCCCATTGAGATTGAAGAAATCGAAGCCATCATGAATGGATAGCAAAGG
>CAZTGZ010000004.1:69558-77979 GCA_964613385.1 uncultured Chitinophagaceae bacterium | reverse complement strand
CTTTTTAGTGAATTCGCGCCCGATTTCTATCGTAAAATCTGCATCGACTATGTTGAGCCCTTGCCGAACGAAAATATCAGCGCATACGCTCTTCGTCTGGTATCAGGATACGATTTGTCAAAACCATTCTTTTTAGCCGGGATTTCATTGGGCGGAATTATGGCTGCTGAAATTGCCGCCGAATTTGAACCGAAAGGAGTCATATTTATATCAACCATTAAAAATTCGAAGGAAAGAGCGCCATTTTTTAAAATAGGCAAGAAATTACCAATACCCGGGTTTAAATTTTTCAAAAAATGGATGCCCTTAGGTAAAAATTATTTCAGAAATTCGAGTGACTTTGAACTCTTTAAAAGTATGCTCGATCATTCATCAGAGAAATTCGGGGATTGGGCTGTACAACAAGTCATTCATTGGGAATTTATGCAAAAGGCAAATTATCCCTATATTCACATCAATGGATCAAAAGATGAACTGTTCCCAACCCGATACATTGAACAAGCCTTAGAAATAGAGGGCGGAAGACATGACATGACTTTATATCGCTGGAATGACATTAATCCATTAGTAAATAACTGGCTGACGCAATTAACATCATGAAGGATGATCTCAAGAAATATATAACAACCCTTCCTGACGCTCCGGGAATCTATAAGTACATTGACAAAGAAGATACCATTTTATATATAGGTAAGGCACGAAATATAAAAAAGAGGGTAAGCAGTTATTTCACCAAGCAGGCCATTCATGGTAAAACCAAGGCCATGTTGAATAAAGCCGCCAAAATTGAGTACACGGTGGTGGATAATGAAGCCGAAGCGTTGCTGCTCGAGAACAACCTGATCAAAGAATTTCAACCGCGTTACAATATCAATCTTAAGGATGACAAAACCTATCCACTCATCCGGATTACTTCAGAGCGCTTCCCCAGAATATTTCCAACCAGAAATCCGGTAGATGATGGCTCTGAATATTTTGGTCCCTATGCTTCTGTGAAGGCCATGCATTTGGTACTTGAATTTGTGAGACAGCTTTATCCCACGCGAAATTGTAATCTGCCGCTGAGTGCTAAAAATATTGAAGCCGGAAAATTCAGTGTATGCCTGGAATTTCAGATAGGCAATTGCAAAGGTCCTTGCGTTGGCCTGGAGTCAGAATCAGATTACCTGGAAAGCATCAGGCAAATTCGTCATATTTTAAGAGGTAAATTGAGCGAAGTGCGAAATCATCTGAAAAATGAAATGCATGCCGCCGCGCAGGAATTGCGATTTGAACAAGCAGAATTATATAAAAACAAACTGCTTCTATTAGAAAAATTTCAGAGTAAAAGCACGGTGGCCGGCCAACTCAAAGGCAATATGGATGTGTTTAATCTCGACATGGATGACCGTTTTGCTTTTGTAAACTTTTTACGGGTTGTAGATGGAATTGTGATACAAACACATACCATGGAATGTAAAAAAATGCTGGACGAATCGCCATCTGAAATACTTGCTCTTGCCATTACCGAGATTCATCATAGGTTTGGTGTGGCAGATCGGGAAATAGTGCTACCCTATGAGCCTGAATATATAGCTGAGCGGTTCCAGGTTAGTATTCCCAAAGCAGGACCAAGGCTTAAATTATTGGAACTGAGCCGCAAGAATGCCATGATGTTCCGAAAAGAACGAATCAGCAGCCTTGAAAAGCTAAATCCGGGATATAGAAGTGAGCGATTGTTAACTCAGGCCAAAAATGACTTGAGGCTCAAGGACTTACCTCATCATATTGAATGTTTTGACAATTCCAATATGTTGGGAAAGGACGCGGTATCAGCTTGCGTTGTGTTCAGGGAAGGTAAGCCATCTAAGAAGGATTATCGGATATTTAATGTTCAAACCGTATCCGGTCCGGATGATTTTGCAACCATGCGAGAGGTTATTCATCGGAGATACAAGCGTTTACGTGAAGAAGATCAACCTATGCCACAACTTATTATTGTGGATGGAGGTAAAGGTCAGTTGTCATCGGCAGTTGATTCTTTGAAAAATCTGGGAGTTTATCATCAGGTGGCCGTCATTGGCATTGCCAAGAGACTCGAGGAAATCTATTATCCGGACGATCCGGTTCCCATTTATCTCGATAAAAAATCGAGTACTTTAAAACTTATCCAACAAATGCGGGATGAAGCTCATAGATTTGGGATAACACGGCACCGAAAAAAAAGAATGAAAACAGGACTTTCGAGCGAATTGGAACAAATAGAAGGAATAGGTCCTGAAACAATTAAAATGCTTTTGGGAGAGTTCAGAAGCCTCACAAAAATCAAACAGGCCTCTGAGCAGGAATTGTCCAATGTTTTGGGTCAACATAAAGCCGGAATTATCTTTAAGTACCTTCATACTCCTTCGGAATGAAATCACAGCTTTTAGATATTCAAATTGAGTTTATTCGAAATACTCTTATTCCCTCGCTTTCGGATGAGAAGTACCTGGCCATTTGTGATTCATGCGGCATACAGGCTGCCGGTAAAAATGGAAAATACGAACTGGTTCTGGCTTGGGGTAATTCTCCAAATGGCCAGATTTCAGATTTGGAAACCCTCAGGCAGCGTTGTGAAACCGGGGGAAAATGGTTGTTTGGAATTTTGGGATATGATTTGAAAAATCAATTGGACAAACCAACCGGCTCTGGCACCAATTTTTCAGCGCTTCCGCCTTTATCATTTTTCATACCTAAACATGTATTAACTGTTGACTTTCAAGGAGTTGTAACGCTGTATGGAGATTCAATTTCCCTGGAAGATTTGAAGATTTCCGCAAACCATGAGAAAGAAATTAATCCAATAATGCCAGATGTTGCATGGAATGCCAGGACTTCAAAAAGTAAATATTTAGAGAGAATAGATCAAATTCAGGAAGCCATCAGGAGCGGGGACATTTATGAACTAAATTATTGTCAGGAATTTTATTCCTTTGAATTTCATTTAGCCGATCCTTTGGCTTTATACCGCAAATTAACAGTTATCAATCCGTCTCCATTTTCGTGCTATTTTAGGTCGGATATGCATTATTTAATCAGTTCAAGCCCGGAGCGGTTTATGCAAAGAAATGGAGATAAGATTCTATGTCAGCCCATGAAAGGAACGATTGCCAGGTCTCCAGATGATATGGAAGATCAATTGGCAATTTCCAGCCTTAGAAATTCTGAAAAAGATCGGTCAGAGAATGTGATGATCGTTGATTTGGTGAGAAATGATCTGGCACAAAATTGTATGAGCGGGACAATCAAAGTTGATGAGTTGTTTGGGGTGTATAGTTTTCAAAAAGTCCATCAGATGATTTCGACAGTTTCTGCCCGGGAAAGGAGCGGTTTGCCAAGGCTTCAGGTATTATTGGATTGTTTCCCAATGGGCAGCATGACCGGAGCCCCTAAATATTCTGTTATCGAGCACATCGACAAATTTGAGGACCAGGCGAGAGGATGGTATTCCGGATCATTTGGATATATTGACCCAAAAGGGGATTTTGATTTTAATGTCGTTATCCGAAGTTTTCTCTATAATGCCGCATCAGGATACATCAGTGTATCAGCCGGTGGGGCCATAACCATTGATTCGAATGCCTTTGAGGAATATGAGGAAAGTTTATTGAAAGCTGAATCTCTGCTCAAACTGCTTAGTCCAGCCTGGTCACCTTTGCAGGACCGTTGAACACTTTTTTTCCGAATTCCTCTAACAGATACTGTAACTCTTCCGGTTTGAATGGCTTGCTCAAAAATCCGTCCATTCCTTCTTTTAGATATCTCTCTTTACTGGAGTCATTTGCATCAGCAGTCAGGGCGATAATATAAGGTCGGTTATTGCCGTACCGATGGATGATGTCGTGGGTGGTTTGAAGTCCGTCCTTTTCCGGCATTTGAATATCCATTAAGATGATATCCACCTTATTGTGCTCCAGCATCTGGAGTACCTCCAACCCATTTTGTGCATGGAGGAAGCTGTGGTATCCGAACTTTTCAAATAATTTCTCGATGAACAGTTTGTTAAAAGGATTATCCTCGGCTACCATTATTTTTAACGGATATAGGTCAGCTATGCTGCCGGAATGTATCGTTTTAGCTTCCTGTTTCTGATTAACCGGAACTTCACTTTCCGGAATATGGCTTACCGGAATAACTACATCAAGAACGAAATAGAACGTTGTACCAACCCCTTTTCTGGAGACCAATCCAATATTTCCTCCCATCAGTTCTACCAATTTTTTGGAAATTGACAGTCCTAATCCAATGCCTCCATATCTGCGGGAAGTTGAAGTATCTTCCTGTTCGAAAGCTTCAAATATCTTTAATTGCTTGTCTTCAGGTATTCCGATTCCGGTATCTTGTACTGAAAATTTTAGCGTGGCTATTTTTTCACCTTTGCTGTCAACTTCACCCAGTTTTTCAAGTCCAACGATGATATTAATTTGCCCGTTCTCTGTGAATTTAATGGCATTGCTGACCAAATTGATCAAAACCTGGCGAATTCTAAGGATATCACCTCTGAATATCTTAATGGCCGCATTGCTGACCTCTTTGGTGATTTGAATATTCTTCTCCAGTGCCTGCTTACTGAATATTGTTCTGACTTCGTCGATGAGGTTGTCCAAATCTATCAATTTGGCTTCAAGATTCATTTTACCTGCCTCTATTTTAGAGAAATCAAGGATATCATTCAGAATCGTCAACAGGTTTTCGCTACTCTTTTGTATGGTCTCAACATATTTGTGTTGTTCCGCGCTCAGCTGTGTGTCGAGTAAAAGAGTGGCCATACCCATAATTCCGTTCATGGGGGTGCGAATTTCATGGGAGGTTACCGCCAGGAAGTTGGATTTAGCTACGGATGCCGCTTCCGCCTGACGTTTCGAGTCTTCGAGCACGGCATTCATTCTTCTCAACTCATCATTTTGCCTCTTGATCAGTTCATTGCTCTTGGTTAATACCCGGTTAGCACCTTTTTTTATGGCTACCTGACGAATGAGCAAAGACATGACAATGATCAATAATGCAATGACAAAGAGAGATACCAGAAACAGGATATTGGTATATTTCTCTTTTTGATGATCAATCTTTTCTTCGGCATTTTGTTCCGTAATTTGCAAGCGACGCTGCGCTTCATCCATGGCTTTTTTCATGCCCTGGTATGCCTCATATGCGTCCTTTGAATCCAATCGATCCAGGAATTCTGCATATTTCTGATTTGCAATTACAGCCTGCCGATAATCTCCGGTTGCATTGTAACAATGGATCAGACCCTTGTATATATCGGAAAGACCGGCATTCGCGTCATATGCTGATAATAGCTTCTCAGCCTCCTGATAATCCTGAATAGCCTGCGTGAACTCATTATTTAGTTCCTTAATTTTCGCTCGGTAATAAGTAATCTCAGCCTTTTGAAGTACGGAATTACCCGCGATTTTTTCTGCCTTAACGAGGTAGCTTTCTGCATTGTCATACTCTCTGATCTTTAAGCAGAAGCTGGTATACTGCATGTAATCTCTGAACATGCCCAATCGATTGGCCAGCAACTGATTATCAGAAAGGGATTTAGACACAAATATGTTAGAACGATTATAATCGGATTTGGCGAAAGCCCTTGCCATAAGACTATTTGCCCTTTGCCTCAGCAAAATGGATCCGTTTGCTTCAATTCGTGAAGAGATATTTACGATCAAAGATCTCGCTTCAATGGGTTGTTCCAAATCAATCAGGAGGCTGGCTTTAATCAGCTCTGAGAAAAGGAGCATGGTTTCATTCTTCTTCTGAGAGAATACGGCTGAAGCCTCATGTAATTCCTGGAATGCTTCACGGTATTTACCATTTATCTGGCTCACGACCGCTTTAATCAAGCGATATTCCGCGGTAGCTTCCGGTTGATTTAATTTTCTTGAACAAAGTTCTGCAGCCCGAATCAATGATTTTCCTGATTCAATTTTGCCTGTCTTATAGGCATTCAATGCAAGTAAAGACTTGGCGATTACCGTGCTTTGAGAGCATACACCAGAGGGCTGTGCATCCAATGCATATTGGCAATACAGATCCGAACTGTCGTATTCGTTGGAGAAATAATACAACAATGCGATTTCATAATAGTTTGCTGCCAGTCTATCTTGATTTTGTTCATTTAGAAAAGACTGATTTAGCAGATTTTGACGAAGTTCAACGATGGAAGATGTGGCTCTAAAGACTTCTTGCGACTTGGTTTGCAAAGAGCACAGAGCCACCAGGACACTAAGAAATGTCAGTCGTAATTTGGAAGGTACTGATATCTTTTTTAGTAGTTGTATAGTATAGCGGACCTTAAAATCTTTACAAATATAGTTTATCCCCATATTTTTTGCATAGCAAAGCGACGTAAGTCTTAAAAATCAGATGAAATATGTAGGTTTGAAATCTATGTATATTCCATCTTTAGATTTGGCTGATTTTATTCATGGTGATGAAAATCAGCGCGATAGTTTCGTGTCTTCCCTGGGAACAGCTTATTCTCAAATTGGATTTGCGGCCATACGGAATCATTTATTGGAAGAAGATGTGGAAAAAAAGCTATATGCTTTGACCCGGGCCTTTTTTGATTTACCGGAAGAGGTAAAAAAACAGTATGAAATTGAGGGGATGGCCGGACAACGTGGCTACACTTCATTTGGAACAGAACATGCCAAAGACAGCCCGATGGCAGATTTAAAAGAGTTTTTTCATTTTGGGCAGGAAATCAGGGATGAATCCGTGAGTAATTTCGACTACCCTGAGAATCTTGATGTTAAGGAATTACCGGAATTCAGGACTGTGGCCATGCAAGCTTACCGTCAACTGGAAGAAACCGGAAAGTATATGTTGCGAGCCATGGCACTTTTTCTGGGATTAGACGAATTTTATTTCGATGCCAAAATATTCAATGGCAATAGCATTTTGAGGCCCATACATTATGGTCCCATTCAAGAACATCCACAATCTGCAGTTCGGGCAGGTGCGCATGAAGATATCAATTTAATTACTTTACTGATGGGAGCCAGTAGCGAAGGACTTGAAATTCTGGATAAAGAAGGCAAATGGCATTCGGTTACAGCTTTACCCGACCATTTGGTTGTAAACGTGGGCGACATGTTGCAACGATTAACGAACCATACGTTTTGTTCAACCACCCATCGTGTTGTTAATCCTCCTCAGGAAAAATGGCATATCCCAAGATATAGCATTCCATTTTTTCTGCATCCCCGTTCAGAAGTTCGACTGGATTGTCTTCCCGAATGTGTGAATGAACAAAATCCTGCAAGATACAGTCCTATCCGTGCCGGAGAATATCTGATGGAAAGACTCAGAGAAATTGGGCTTTCCAAAAAGTAATTCTTATTTAGAACAATTCTATATTAAAATATATTTTGTCATATTTCCGTTTTTAGGAATTTTTTGTCTAATTTTGAGACATAATATTAAATGCTACTTTACTAGCCCATGGAAATATTCATTGCTACTACTAAACGTTTCACTGCTTATTTCGCTTATTTATTGTTTTGACAAAGACATTGTCCACTAGAATGGCGGACAATCATTCCATTGGTTAGTAGACGGAAATTGGAAAGGGAAGTACCCAACTTCCCTTCCTTTTCCATTCAGATTCTCCCAACTTCTTTCAGGTTCCTGAAATATCTGACAGATGTTCGTAAAGAATTTTCATTCCTTCCACTGCCGTTGCAGATACTGCTTTGATATTGGTATTTATCTGAATCTGATTGGCATTGGGGTCAATCAGCCAGATTTCGGTGCCCTTTTTTACTTCATAAATCAATCCGGCTGCCGGATACACCTGTAACGAAGAGCCTATGATCACCAACATATCCGCATTCCTAACAATTTCAATGGCTGTCTCCATCTCGGGTACCTGCTCACCAAACCAAACAACATGTGGTCGCCACGGAGCATTTGCGGGGCATAACTCGCCATAAACAACGTCATAGTTTTGGTTTTGGGGCATCACAACCCGAAAACAATCCTTTAAAATCTGACTTCTCAATTTCATGATTTCACCATGGAGGTGGACAATATGGCTACTTCCCGCCCGTTCGTGCAAATCGTCAATATTCTGTGTAATAACTGTAACCTTCGCCATTTCTTCCATTTTGGCTATGAGCAGATGTGCTTCATTTGGCTTGGCCCGGGCCACATTGTTTCTCCTTTGATTATAAAATCTCGTTACTTTTTCCGGATTTCTGTACCATGCTTCCGGGGTAGCAACATCTTCAACACGCTCGCCTTCCCACAACCCACCAGCCCCTCGAAATGTTGCAATTCCACTTTCTGCACTCATACCGGCACCTGTAAAAAATACAACATGTTTACTTTTCATACCTTCGAAAATAAACACTATCTCTATTTTTGCCGCCCTTGTGAGCCAACGTCTATATT
>CAZTGZ010000004.1:41159-69548 GCA_964613385.1 uncultured Chitinophagaceae bacterium | reverse complement strand
ACGCTGGCAAAAATCAGCGTTCCCATAATCACCGGTCAAATCGGTTGGGTTCTGATGGGATTTTTCGACAATCTGATGGTCGGACAGGTGAGCTATGTGTCTTTGGCTGCGGCCGGAATCACCAATAGTGTTTTTTTTCTCACGGTTATTTTTTCGATGGGTGTTCTGATGGTAATTCCGACCATAGCGGCCGAAAAATCGCTTCCTTCCCAAAGGCATACCCTCAAATCTCTTCAACAAGAGACCATATGGCTCAGTCAGATACTAGGCATATTCACATTCATCATATTAATGCTCATTTATTTTCGCTTTGATTGGCTGGATCAACCACCGGAAGTGGTTAAGGAAGCGAAACCCTACTATTTGATTATTGCCATTTCTGTATTCCCAAATACCTGGTTCATGGGTGCAAAAAATCTATGTGATGGATACCAAAAAACCACGGCACCCATGGTAATTACTTTCATCGCTCTTGCCCTGAATGTGTTGCTCAATTGGGTATTTATATTCGGTCATGGGGTTCCGGCCATGGGATTAACCGGAGCCGGATATGCAACTTTGATCAGCCGGGTTTTTATGGCAGTAGCCATATCCTTGTATATGCGCAATAACTTCTCTATACCCGGAAATCAATATAAAAGCCTTTCGATTTTGCCGTTCAAAAAGTGGATACATTTAAAAGAAATTCTCAAGCTTGGGGTGCCGAGTGGTTTGCAGTATTTTTTTGAGGTGGCTGCTTTTGCCTATGCGGCGATTATGGCCGGATGGTTGGGTGCCAAAGAACTGGCGGCGCATCAAATTGGAATTACCTTAAGTGCGCTTACTTATATGTTCGCTTTAGGTATTTCTACTGCCGCCTCCATCATTATTGGAAATGCATATGGAAAGCAGAATTCATCCAAAACAAAAATAGCCGGGTATACTTCCTTGACATTAATCGCCTCCCTAATGGCAATATTCAGTTTGTTATTCCTGATATTTCGTTATCCGCTGGCACTGTCATTTTCGAAAGAGGCGTCTGTTGTTGAATATACCGCCATGATTTTATTTATCGTGGCGATATACCAATTGTTTGATGGCGTTCAGGCCGTTGCACTTGGAATTTTGCGCGGAATGCGAGATGTAAAATATCCGATGATTATGACATTATTGTCTTACTGGGTTATATCCATACCCGCCGGCTATTTGCTCGCATTCAAATATGGTTATGGATTGCAGGGATTATGGGCCGGATTAACTTTAGGATTGATGGGATCTGCCATTAGTCAAACATTTAGATTCAGATATCTGATTGGCAGAAGTGTAAATTTGTCAAATGAAAAATAAGTTCGTCGCTTTCATTATTTCGACATGCCTGGTGAATTTTGTTTTTGCCCAAAAAGCAGAATTGGGTTTAGGTCCCATCTTTAATTTTCATTTCATACAATCCGATGTACAATCGGCCGAGGATTCGTTAAAAAATCTCAGTGCATTCCGGGCGACTTTACAGGCAGGGGCACGTATTCAGATTAAAGCAGGTAAAAACTGGATGATACAAACCGGAATGGGTTATCAAAGAAACAGTTCCCGATTTGAGCGCACCAATTTACAATTTCACGACAGTATTCATCCGACCATTGGACGCATTGACGATTTGTCACAGGCTGCAACGAAAAGTGCGATCTATCGATACAACTTTGATTATTTAGAAATTCCATTAAACTTTCAATACAGGATAAATGTGAGCAAAGGTGCTTCAGTTTATACGCCCTATGTGGTTCTGGGAATACAGAATCAGATATTGCTCACGCATCAACTCCGGGTTGATTTAAAAGGGTTCACGGTGCAAGGGGAAAATATTTTTAAAGTTGATGAATCAGGATGGACAGCGGCAGATTATAAGGCATTGCTGAATTTGGGCGCCAGATTTGAACTCAACATGTCAAAGGATACTTGGGTTGTGATACAGCCTGAATTTAAATTGCCATTGCTTGGCAGTACAACTTCAGATCCAAAGGTTGCACACGGTTCATTTGCAACATGGTTTGGAATTGCCAGAAAAATCTAATTAATACACAACGTGCAGTGAAACAGCTGCCAGCTTATACACGTAAGAATTTCCCTCAACAATCATGTATTCAATCGTGGCGAAATATGTTCCGATTGGAACTACTTCCCCATCTTCTTTGCCATCCCAACCTTCGGGAGATGGTGAATCGTACATTTTTCTGCCCCAACGATCATACACCCGAATATTGATGAGATCAAAATCACCCAAAGGTCTAAATCTCTCATTTTGACCATCTCCATTAGGTGAAAACACATTCGGGATGAATATGGTGCACGCATAAGGCTGAATTTCTATGTCGATAGAATCACTAAAAGTGGCGCACGCATTGGTTACAGTAACCTTATAATATCCGCTTTGTGCAATCTGACGCTGTGATTCTGTGCTTCCATCACTCCATACATAAGTGGCCAAATCGGAAATTACGCTCAGATTGACCACATTACCTCCGCATAAGTTGGTATCATTGCCCAATTCAAACTGAGGCGCCCGGATTTGTCTCACATAAATTGAATCTCTATAGCGGCATTTTCCATCGTAAGCCTCTCCCCAAATCTGACCTCCATTGGATACATTTATACTTTGGGTGTTTTGCCCGGTACTCCATATATAAGCCGCGCTACCATATTCAATGTTTAACGGAATTGCATCTCCGTTGCACAATATAGTATCATTACCCAACGAAAATACGGGCCTTGGATACACGGTAACCGTTTGCCGGCTCGAATCAATACAATCTCCTTGTCTATAAATATAGTAGATCTCGTAGGTGCCCAGATTTACCGGGTTAAATGTCGAATCTGCCGAATTCACCCCGGGACCTGCAAAAACGCCACCGGAAAGGTTTGGCTTTAGGGTTACGATGGGCTCACCCTGACAGTATTGGGGGAGCAATCCGGTAAAATAATTATTTGGTTGAGCATACACCCGAAGGCTGTCCATTCTGAAATCTTTGCATCCCTTGGTATCTACTACATCCAGACTAATATAATATTTACCGGGATCAGGATAGCTATAATCCACAGGGTTACCTTGCAAGGAGTCGTTATTCCCAAATTTCCACCAACTTGCGGATATATTTGGCGCATTATGAGAGAAGTTGAAAATATTACCGGTAAGGCATAATGCAGTATCGCTCAGGGTGATTTTGCTGGTCTTAAGTGGCGGAGGCAGAACGACATAAACTTTAGAAATCGAATCGAAACAATATTCTCTGCGGGAATCGGGGGAAATTCTGCGTTTGGTGACTAATTTAACTTCAAAAACACCGTCGTTCGCATACTTTTTCTGGGCGTTGTATCCACTTGAAAAAGTATTATCCCCATAGCTCCAATTATAGGTAGATTCATCGAAACTGGTTCCCCCAACCGGCGGTACAGTGGTGATATTCTTAATTTTAAAAAAATTGCCATGGAGGCATTGAATAGAATCATTTCCCGGAATTGGATCCAGTACAAAATCCGTTATGGTTGGAAGCACCACTGTATCTTGTTTCGTAAGACTGGCATAACAGCCTGTGGTAAATACCTCCAGTTTTACATTAAATACACCACCTTTTGCATAGATATGAGAAGGGTCCTTGGCGGAACTCGTAATATTGTCACCGAAATTCCAGTTATAGGTCATCGGAAAAGTAAGCGAGTTACTGGAAGCATTTGTGAATGAAAAGTTATTATTATCAATGCACTGATAGTCGTCCGCAATGGAAAAATCGGCAGTAATATTTTCCGTGGTAACACTTGCTTCCGGGTAAGGTGAAGTCAAGTAATAATAATTCGATCCACCGCTGTTGTATTCAATGATCGCAAAATAATACGTGGTATTGGGTTCAAGATTTTTAACCGTAGCACTGCTTCCGCCACCGCGATAGACAACAAATACGTCTGCTCCGATTTTTGAGCCGAGACCGAATGTATCATTTGCGGAGTAATAGGCATTGTCGACCGGAAAACTATTGATGGCGCTTGCACGGCGACCAATAACCAAGCGCTGTGAACCATTTCCGTTGGTCCAGGACATCGTCAATTGTTGGCAAAAGACGGTATTGTAAACGATACTCTTAGCTGCCTGCGTGGGTGCTTGTGCCTTTAATCCTTCTGAATAAAAGGTAAGAATTACCCAAACAAGCGTCGGCAGACAAAAACGCATTTTACAAAGATACAAGTCATTGAAAATAAAGCACCAAAAGAATTGTCAAATTTTGGCATCAATTACCAGTGATGAAATCTCGCAAAAACGCCTAAGGGAAGTTTTGGGCCGCTTTGTGCCTGTAAATAAAGCTCCCCGTAATTCAGGTTTTGTATATTCTTAAAGTTGCGCATGATGAGATTCTCCGATATAATGGATGAAAATCCCATTGAATAGGTATTAAGTACCAGAAAATGTCGGGAAGGGTCCAACAATTTTTCTATCAAAATAAGGAGATCATTGATTTGATTTTCGAGTTTCCATCTTTCTCCGGAAGCCCCTATTCCATAGGCAGGCGGGTCGAGAATTACACCTTGATAAAGGTGCCCTCGCTTCACCTCTCTTTCCACAAATTTAACGGCATCTTCTACTGTCCACCGTATGTCGCTTAAACGACTCAACTCCATATTTTCTCTGGCCCAACTGATTACCTGCTTAACGCTGTCGACATGCACAACCTCAGCTCCGGCGGCTCTGGCTGCGAGGCTTGCCCCTCCTGTATAGGCGAACAGATTCAACACCTTCGGCTTTTTGCCCGGCATGCGTCCGATGGTTTGCATGATGTAATCCCAATTTACGGCTTGTTCCGGGAAAATTCCTACGTGTTTAAATGAGGTAAGCGCCAATTTAAATGAGAAACTCATGGAATTAAATCGGTAGGAAATCTGCCAGGGTTCTTTGAACTCCTTGTTAAATTGCCAATCGCCTTTATGGCTAGACCCTGGGACAAAGTACGCAGATGTTTTCTTTTTCCAATCAGATTCCGGCCACACAGGCGCCCAAACTGCCTGGGGTTCAGGTCGGCGCAATACATATTTACCAAAACGCTCCAGTTTCTCAAAATTACCGCAATCCAATAGCGCGTAATCGTTCCAATTCTCGGGTGTAAGAGATTGAATCATTTTATTCCGGAATGCTCAATGTCATCAACAGAAATTAAGGGAAGTCCTTTGAATTTCATCATTACATTGGCCAAAGTAAGAATATCTTTTTCGCAATAAATTCTAATCTTTTCCAAATTCTTTTCCTGGTAGTATACCGGATATACCTGACTTCCATCCATGGTATCCTTTGGGGTTGGAATATCAAAAACTGCGGCCAGCAAATCGAGGCTGGTATAGCTTTTGAAGTCACCGAATTTCCAGAGATCCATCGTGTCGAAATGACTTACTTCCCACGGCTTCTTGCCGGCTAAATCGAGAATTTGAGGCAATTTTAAATCATGAATAAGCATCCTTCGGCAGATATACGGGAAATCAAATTCCTTGGCATTATGTCCACAAAGAAATTTCCCCTGACCTGAGTAACTTACTTGCAGCATATCACCGAATTCCGCCAAAAGGGTCTTTTCATCATGTCCGTAATAGGATCTTGTCCGGAATATGTATTTATCACCCCGGGGTATTACTACACCGACACTGATACAAACGATTTGACCAAATTCAGCATAAATCCCTGCCCGCGGATATAATTCTTCCGGACTTTCACCATCCCTGGCCAATCTTTCAGATTTTAAATCCCACAATTTTTTCCAACGATCCGGCAAATCCTGATAGCTTTCATATTGAGGAATTGTCTCAATATCGAGCATGAGAATATTCTCTATTTTTATCTGTTCGAGCATTACCAGCCGCCACTGGCGCCCCCTCCGCCAAAACTACCGCCACCAAAACCTCCGCCAAAACCACCACCGGAACCACCAAATCCCCCACCTGACCAACCACCGCCACCCCATCCACCCATGGGTCCTCCGAAAAATGGACCTCTGCGTCCACCGTACGTTTTACCACCACTTTCGCCAAGATTGCTCACGATGATGATGATAATTATGATGATGACAATAATGACCCAAATCGGAAGATGATTTTTCTTGGCTGCTTTATCTTTGGCTTCGAATACGAATTCTCCCTCTGCCATTTTAATCAAGGCATCGGCACCATTATTTATTCCCAGCGCATAGTTCCCTTCCCGGAAAGCAGGACGAATGATATCATCAATTACTCTACCAGCCATAAAATCCGGAATCGCTCCTTCTAACCCATATCCGGTGTGGATTCTTATGGCCCGATCTTCGACGGAGACATACAGCAAGAGTCCATTATTCTTTCCTTTTTGACCGATACCCCAGGATTGAGCAAGATTCTGGCAATACTCGAACAGATCATCCCCCTCGAGTGATTTATCTGTAACGATCACCAATTCGGTGGAAGTTGAATCGTAATAGGTATATAATTTGGCGTTGAGAGCCCGCTCCTGATCGGGAGAAAGGATTTCAGCAAAATCGTTGACAAAGCGTGTATTTCCCTCCGGCTTGGCCGGGATTTCCTTGGCCGCAACGAAGTTAGACAGCCACAGAAAGACCAGTAACCAAGATATATTACGAACCATAACTTATATCGTTATTGAGTTCATTCCGATCGTCATTCCTGCTTGGGAAATAGGTCATCAGTTGATTTCCGGCCTCATGAATTCCGGTCAATATGCCAGCACACAAGCCATTTTCATGTATTGCATTCACCATCTTGTCCCGGGTCACTTCCCAAAATTCAGGCATTACTTTTTCATGAATCCCAATGTCTCCAATGATGGCAAATTTCTTGTCCTCGACAGACACATAAATAAGCACTCCGTTTCTATCCTCGGTTTGATCCATCTGTAAATGTTTGAAGATGTTGAGTGCTTTTAGAAAGGGGTCTCCTTTGCAAAACTTGTCAATATGCAATTTGAATTCTGCCGAAGTTCTAAGTTCGACATCGGCAATAGCAGATACCAGGGATGATTCTTCATCCTGTGAAAATGGACGAAAGAACAGCTCCATGATTTATTTATCCAATTCTTCCAGAGAAGGGGCTTTTTCTGCACCGGGATCTGCCTCATAGAATGGTTTTTCTTTAAAGCCAAACCATCCGGCATAGATAACGCGTGGTATTTTTTTGATATACGCATTGTATGCCTTTACCACTTCATTATAGTTCTTACGGGCAACGGCAATACGATTCTCAGTACCTGCCAATTCGCGCATCAAGTCCTGATACTGAATATTGCTTTTCAGATCCGGGTAATTTTCAACTACAGCAAACAAACGGCCCAGACCGGTTGATAATTCAGCTTGTGCATTTCTGAATTTGGTCAGGTTCTCTTCGGTGAGATTTTCTGCATTCAGGTTTATACTGGTCGCTTTTGACCTGGCTTCAATGACCTTATTCAATGTTTCCTGCTCAAAATTTGCATAACTTTTGGCCACTTTCGCCAAACGGGGAATCAAGTCTGATCTTCGTTGATACTGACTTTGAACATCCGCCCAGGCTCTGTTAACTTCTTCTCTTTTGTCGACCATGCTGTTGTATCCGCAAGAGCTTAGCAACATAGTGGACATTGTCAATAAAATAAATGAGATAAATCGATTCATGTTTTTGGATTTCGCTTAGTACAAACCTACATAATTAATGAGATTTTACCTATGCGAATAGATAAAAGAGGGCAGTTAATCGCTGACTTATTGATTATTAGCTGAAGAAAGAGAAAGCAGGGACTTCAAAAAGGCGGGCCAACCAAATCTTTCTTTCAAAGCTGTAATTTGATTCTTCATGTGTACTGACCTCTGCGAAGTGAAAAAATCCAGCAAGGCCCCGGCAATTTCGTCATCCTTGGGATTTACCACATAACCGGCCTGATGATGCGGAACTGTTTCTGCCAACCCTCCCACATCCGTAACCAGCATGGGAATGCCGAAATGATAAGCAATTTGCGTGACCCCACTTTGGGTGGCATGTCGATAGGTTTGAGTAACCAAATCGGCTGAAGAAAAGTAGTATTTCACTTCATCATCCGGAATAAATTCAGTTTTTAGAATGACTTTTTCCTTAATTCCAAGCTTTTCTATTTGTATCAGATAAGGTTCGGGATCTTCATAAAATTCACCTGCGACCATGAGTCTGGCGTCCGGTATTTGGGTGTGAACTTTTGCAAAAGCCTCTAGAAGCAGGTCCAAGCCTTTATAGGGTCGGATGAATCCAAAGAATAAGAAATACCTTAAATCTCCGGATAACCCTAAATATTCACGGGCTTTTTCCTGCGGAACACGATCACCAAAATTGTCATATAACGGATGTGGGTGATAGATTTTTGGCTTATTGCGGTCAAAGTTCTCGAGATCCTGCAATACAGCCCGGCTCATGCATAAAAAAGCATCGCAAGCCTTGAGGAAATAATGGGTAAATGGCCTGTCGATCCATGATTTTTCATGGGGAATTACATTATCTGTAATGGCGATAACCCGGCTATGATTATTTCCTTTAATGAGGCGGCTAAGTGTTCCAAAAGCCGGTCCCATAAATGGTGTCCAGAACCTGAAGATCACTAAATCCGGTTTTTGCTTTCGATAATGCCATCCTGTTCTCAGCCAATTAAATGGGGAGATGCTGTTTAATTTTACATCAATGGTCAGATCTGATGGAGCAGGTTCATCTGCATACTGGGTTTTCCCCGGAAAAAGGAATGATGGATACTGCAAGGTAAAGGTAAGGATGCGCACTTCGTATCCCATCTTTTGTAACTCTCTGGCCATCACTTGATTAAACGTGCTTATTCCGCCTCCCCTGAAAGGCCATGCCGAGCCAACTATCAGAATTTTTTCAGGCATCCAAGCCTACTTTTTCTCCGATGAGGTAATGGTTTCGTTCTGTCGAATTTCTGGAGATGAGTTCACCCAAAAATCCTGCAAGGAACAATTGAACCCCAATGATCATGGCCAATATACCCATGAAGAATAGCGGTCGGCTGGTCATATTGTATTCTTGCCATGCAAATTTTGCGAATGTCAAATAAGCGGCTATCAACAGACCTCCGAGAAAACAAAGGGTTCCTAACAATCCAAAAAAATGCATAGGTCGTTTTCCGAATTTGCCCACGAAATAAATACTCATGAGGTCGAGAAATCCATTGATAAAGCGCTCCAGTCCGAATTTGGTTGTTCCGTATTTCCTGGGGCGATGTTCCACGGATTTTTCACCTATTTTCTTAAAGCCCGCATTTTTGGCTATTACCGGAATATATCGGTGCATTTCACCATATACCTCAATACTTTTGATTACTTCTTTGCGATAAGCTTTCAGGCCACAATTAAAATCGTGAAGCTCGATACCGCTCATTTTTCGTGTTGCCCAATTGAAGAGACGGGTGGGGATGGTTTTGCTTAAAGGGTCGTATCGTTTCTCTTTCCAACCTGAAATTAAATCGAAGTTTTCCGCAGTTATCAATCTAAAAAGTTCAGGAATTTCATCCGGGGAGTCTTGCAAATCGGCATCCATAGTTATAATTACCTGCCCATTTGCAGCGATGAAGCCTTCGTTTAAGGCAGCAGATTTCCCATAGTTCCTTCTGAATCTAATGCCTTTAACCGATGAGTTTCCTGTTGACAATTGTTTGATTACTTCCCAACTGTTGTCGGTGCTGCCATCATCAATGAATATTATTTCACAAGTAAGTTGAGTATTGTTGGTCACCCTGAATATCCAATCGTGTAATTCAGGAAGAGATTCTGCTTCATTCAATAAAGGTATGATCACCGAAATCTGTGGGAATTCCTGAACCGGCGAATGCGTTTGGCTCATGCGTTGTTTCCTCCCTCGATACCCCGATGATAAAACAGCAGACAACACGCCACGGCTGATGCTTCAGCTGAGCTTCCACCTATATCGTATAAGGCTACCGGAATGCCTTCCGGTTCAGCGGGTTCAGAAAAATACACCAATAACGCCTGCAGCATAGGTCCGAGTGTATTTTCATCGTCATGTGCTGTTTCTTCGATGATATCCTCCAGAATTTCATCTACCAGTGCTTTATGTCGAATGAGCGGTTCATAAATGGTGAGCGCTTCATTATCCGGATTATCATCTGTAAGCAGATAATCATAAATAAAATCTTCGATAGAAGGCTCAATTTGGATTTCGGAACATTCGTCGAGATAAGTGATTATATCGAGCAATTCAGAGCCTCTTTCAGCGAACTCATCCTCAATTCTATCCCATTCAGGAGAATCAAAAAAATCTTCGGAAGTACCTTCGTCTCGGATAAAGGCTGCCATGAGAATGTCGAAGAGATACTCTCTAAGTGGCTGAAATTCAGGATTTTGATCAACCCAGTTGTCCAGATTTTGTACTTTTTGATCGAAACCGGGGTTGGGGTCTGAAATGATGAGTGAAAGTGCGTTCACATGTTTTTTGTACCCTGTGCTACCGCTGAATTCGGCGTACCCGTAAAGCAGGCCTTCCAACGCATGATGTACTGAGTTATTCATCTGTTTAGTGCAAGTTAATATTTTTTGTTGGGATGAAAGATTTTTCCGTTTGAAATCATGAGCAATACTCTGCCTTTTAAAGTTTGTCCGAAAGCCGGAGAGTTTTCTGATTTCGACCAGGAGGAGTTGCGATTATATTCCCAGTTAATATCCGGATGGAATATGGTGATACAAGCCTCCGTTTCCGGCGAATTCTCAGGCTGTTTCAATTCCAAAATATTTCTGGGGTTAATGGTGATGCAAGATATAAACCGATCGAGGGGAATCGTGCTTTGTAAATACTGATTATAGAGGGCATAAAATGTTTCAAAAGCTGAGATACCCGGTGTTGCATAATCAAACTCCAAAAATTTCAGCTCTCTATTCAAGGGGTGGTGATCTGAAACAATGGCATCAATGGTGCCGTCATTTATTCCCTGAAGCAGGGCGATTTTGTCTTCTTCAGCTCTAAGTGGGGGAACGACTTTATAATTTGAATCAAATGTCGAGACTTTTTCATCGGTAAACACCAAATGTGCGATGGAAACATCACAGGTCACCGGCAATCCTCTCTTCTTGGCTTCTCTTATTAATTGCACTGATTCTCTGGTACTTATATGCGAAAAATGGAGAGGTGATTTGGCATAAGCGGCCACTTCAATCTGACTTTGAACCGAAGTTGATTCTGCCATTCTCGGAGAAGTTTTAAGTCCTGTCCAAACAGTTGTTTTACTTTCGTTCACCATACCGCCGACGCTCAGACTTAAATCATCCGCATGCGTCCAGATTTTAGCTCCAAAAGTTTTGGCATACAGCAGGGTCCGCAACAATGCACCTGAGCTTTCGAAAGGATGATCTGCATTGGAGAAGCATTTAGCTCCTGCCTGTTTCATATCATATATATCCGCAAGTTCGCGTCCTTCCAAATCTATGGTTGCAGCCCCGCAAGGATGCACCCTGGTTGCAGCGTTGGCGCTTCTGGCCAGCAAGTAATCAATTTGACCTTTGGTTTGAATAACAGGATTCGTATCAGGCATGCAAACTATATCGGAGAACCCTCCTGCTGCTGCGGCATTGGTTCCACTAACGAGATCTTCTCTTTCTTCATAACCCGGATCACCTAATCTACATCTCAAATCGACCCAGCCATCTGAATAAAATGCACCTTTAAAGTCTAATATTTCAGCTTTATCGTCTGATAGATCCGAACCTTTGGACAGAATAATTCCGTTTTCAATAAGGAAATCCGTTGTTGATGAGCCTTTGGAAATGGCCGGACTTACGTTTTTTATGAGATATCGGGAGGAAGCCAATGATTATCAGGTTGAAAATGTAGTTTCAGCAGGCTTGCGTTTGTTAGGCCATAGTTTCAACAAAAGTATTTCAAATAAAAGAAAAATCAATACACCAACTACACACCATTTCCACAAAATGGTACCTCTTCTCAACTGCTTCAGAGATTCTCCGAGGTGTTTTTTAGAATCCGACAACATGGTCAATCGGTGTTTTGCAAAATATTTATCCAAATCATCAGAAGTTGCAAATTGTTGACCTGACTCATTATGGTTATAGTTAAAGGCAATGGGTTGGGTCTTTTCGCCCGCTCCCAGCTCATAGATTCCTGCGATTTCAATTAAGCCCTGATCAGAAATAAAGTTCTCATTTTCACGTGTGTACAATTCAGGTACCATTTCAAAATTGTCTTTTCTCAACTTTAATCCACCTTCATCTGATTTTATTTCGGAATCAATTTTGATCAGTTCTGAATTCCCCAAGACAGAAGATATATTGTACTCATTTCTGTGATAAAAGGTCATTCTCAATACCAGTGGTACAAAAATGGCGTGCCTGTGAAAATTGGTCCAATCGTCATCCAATGGAACGGATGATATGTATAATTTCCCTTTACCACTTTCCATTGCCAGAACCATGGGGTCTCCATTGGAGAAGGATATTAAGGCTCTGGCGTTTCCGTTTTGTTCTAAACGATAATATTCACTGGCGAAAGGCAAGTTCATATTTGATGGAATCTTCTCAAAAACATTGGAAAACAACGGATCTTTAACATTGATGGAATTAGCCGGATAATTGCCTTTAGCGCTTTTCGAAACACCGGTTATACCATATTGTGCCAACCAACTCATCCAACCTTGTTCCTGTGATTGTGTCGGAGGTGTAAACAAAATGGATGCCCCTATGGACAAAGCGGCATTAATTTCTGCATTTAGACCTGAACTCAGATTTGACAAGCCCTGCAATACGATAAAATCTGATTTTTTAAGCGCTGCATAGTCGGTTTGATTGACAGGCGCGCCTGAAAATTTGTAGTATGGGTCGGTTGAAAACAATCCCGGAATAAAAGGCTCTTGTTTTTCGGCGAATATGCCATAAACAGGAACTTCTTTTCGCACCGGAAATGTGAAATAATAGTGATCGTCAAAAACGACAGGATGATCTTGTATTCTCACTTCTGCTCTCTGCCAACCGGTAGATTTAACCAGCAAATCAAGGGGCAGGGTTGCCGAAGCTCCTGCCTGTATATCGAGCACACCAGCTGCTTTTTGAACCCCGTTCAGAAAAAAAGTAACGCTCACCGAATTGACATCATCTTTACCGTGATTTCTTAATTTAACTACAACCTGTGCGGGAACATCCGGCTGAATGACCGGGCTGGAGAGCCAAACAGAGTCAATGGAAATATTGCTCCTCGTTTCCGGGGAAAGCGGCAAAACATATAGGTTGTATGTAGTATCGGCTTTTTGACCATCTGAAAAATTTAGCATGCCGTGTTGCATATCGCTTACAATAAAAAATTCGCGGTTGGTCGCTCCATTTTTTTCGAAAGTGGCTGTTGCTTTGGCCAAAACCTGAGACATTTGTAAAGATCGAGGTGTAAAATCGAGGTCATCCAGCTGTTTTTCCAGCTCTTGACGATTGACCAGATGTTGTCCGGAAAGTGAATTATTTGATAATAAAAAGTAACGATCGTTGCTTTTACCGGACGAAATGACTTCTCTGATTTTATTTTTCGCAACTTCGAACAAAACGCCTTCCTCAGATTCCGCGCGCATGCTGAAGCTATTGTCGATATAAAAGCCCGTTACGGTTGCATCGCCCGCAGTTGCTTTCTGTTTGCCCGGGAGATACGGTTGCGCGAATGCCGCCACCAAAAAGAAGAGTGCAAGCAACCGGCAAAACAAAACAAGAAGATGTTTGAGTCTTTGGGTAGATCGGGTTTCTTCGGTCACAGATTTCAGAAATCGAACATTCGTAAATTCGACACGCTTATATCTTCTAAAATTGAAAAGATGTACGGCTATTGGAATCGCAAAAACCGCCAGGGCAAAAAAGAATGATGGGTACAAAAACGACATCGGGCTGCAAATATGCGACTTGAACGTCAATATTTCCGATGTAATTGTGCCCTATTGAAATTAAAATCGTTTAAGTTGTGGGGTAAATAGGATGAGCAACAAAAGAGACATCGGAATACAAGGGGAGGAATATGCTTCTCAATACTTGCAGATGCAGGGATATGAGTTCCTGGGAGCGAATGTTCGGTGTGGAAGAAGTGAAATCGATTTGATATTCAAGGATGGGAATATTTTGGTTTTTGTAGAAGTTAAAACCCGAAAGGATTCAGTATTAGTTGAGCCGGAGGATAGTGTTGGAATCAAGAAACAAAATATGATGATTCGAGGGGCAGAGCTTTATTTGGAAGAAATGGCTTTGGAAAATGAGATCAGATTTGACATTGTTTCGGTGATTCTTACGCCCGGCGGTTATAGAATTAAACATTTTAAAGATGCATTCTGGCCCGGGTTTGAACATAATTAAAGGGTTGGACAATAATTTCAATATTATCTATGTTCAATTAATTATGAAAACAAAAATGCTTCTGATATTCTGGCTCACCATTCTTGCCGCCGTAAGCAGCAAAGCTCAGACCTATGCACACCAGACTTTGACGAGAATTGAAACACATCAATTCCCCATCCAAAGTGCTGCGCAGGGGTATTTCTATTTGCCTATGAATTTCAATAGTGCAGAATCAAAGAAAATATTAAATGATATACCTTTAGATGATATCATTTCTGTTTCATTGATTTATTCTCAATATAGGCAATCAGAGCGTTTTGATCAATTGGGGCTTAATCAATCGAGAACCATGGAGCTTTTTGAGCAAATGCCCGGATTAAAGTCTAAGAAAGATATTGAATGGTATTGGGTAGCTCAGACGGGATGTCAAAGTCCGGAAGAATGTTCGGGATTTTTCCATGGATTTGAAATCAAAATAAAAACCGAGAAAGACAAGGAAATGAGTGTATTGAGCAACGGCTTACTCGATTTTTACTTTTTACAATCACTGTATCCTGATTCAACCTTGTTGACCACGGCGCTTGATTCTATGGCAAGTTCAACATCTGTTGGGATTTCCAAACGTTGCGACACCACATATGTAGAAGATTACAACTCCCCAAACTCCATTGGTCGATTCGTAATTCCCGGAAGGGCCCATAAGAGTTTTCTCAAAACATTGAATAAAATCACCTCAAAATCCGTTCAAAGTATATCCTGGGAATTGGACCCCAGAAGGCATGTTTCTTCGCTGGAAGGAATTTCTGAGAAGCAACAACCATTATTTGTAAGTGCATTGTTAAGACACGGCTATTATAAGAAATCAAGATTTGAAGGCCGTTTGGTGTCTACTTCTTTTTTGATGAATTTGCAGAGGAATTCCAAAGGAAAAATCATAGGTTATACCATCATCGGAGAACCGGTGGACGCAGATGGGAACAGAATTGAGATTGAAAAAACCGACATCAGCTATACACGAAGAATAAATTGCAGCTACTCAGATTTAAGCGGCAATTTTGTACATGAAAAGGTAGTTACTGAAGTACTGGACCGAAACAGTCATTGGAAAAACTGTTTGGTGGTTACAGATGTGACGGGAAGTATGTCTCCATACCTCGGGCAATTTCTGGCCTGGCATTTTCTGAATTTTGCCGATAAACCTAGGCATCAACATTTTGTCTTTTTTAATGATGGGGATTTAAAATCAGATGGGTTGAAAAGAGTTGGTCATACCGGTGGAATTTATTCTATCCAGACAACCTCATTCGAAAATTTGAAACAAACCGTTCAAACTGCTCAGTCCAGAGGTGGTGGAGGAGATTTGCCTGAAAACAATCTGGAAGCCGTAATTTCAGGGTTGGAGGAGCATCCTGAATTAAAAGAAGTAATTATGATAGCAGATAATTATGCTACGCCCAGAGATATGGCGTTAATCTCCAAAATTGACCGCCCCATCCACTTTATACTCTGTGGGACCGGCGGTGGAATTAACGCTGCCTATCTTGAACTTGCCAGAAAGAATGGCGGCACCGTGCATACGATAGAATCTGACATTTTACGTCTTTCACAATACAAAGAAGGAGAAACCTTTAAAATTGGAAACAATACTTTTAAAATTGCAAATGGTCATGTCGTATCGGTTAAGAGCTAGGACTATTTGCCAATTTGAGCTATAAGCCGATTGAATTCGGAGGTATATTGTTCTTCAAAAGATTTTTTCAGCATGGCTAAAACCAATTTATTGGCGACGCCTTTTCCTTGAACAGAGTACATTGCTTCTACATTTCTCTCCTTACTGAAAATATATCTGACATCCAATTCGGAGCCCTTGTTACTAAATATATAATGGATTGATTTTGCCAAAGTGTCTGATTCCATGAGCAACTTCATTTTGGCTTTTTCCGGTTTTCCTGTGTTCATCCAGATGTCATAAATTCCTTGCTCATCGGTTGATTTGATTTCCTGCAAAGAAATCTGCCATTTTCTAAGGTTAGCGGTGTCTAACATCCAATTCATGGCTTCATTTGAGTTAACATTGAGCCTGGCCTTCTTTTTAAGTTCAAGATTTCCGGCAAAAACAGCAGCCAACAATACACCTACAAATAGGAAAACAAGGAACAAGCCAATAAAAATCAGACCTCTCTTCATTTAGGCGTTCTTTTCTACATAGCGTATGATTTCACCGGCAATATTTTTTCGAGTCGCCGCTTCAATTCCCTGTAGTCCCGGGGAAGAATTTACTTCGAGAATCAGAGGCCCACGGTCAGATTGAAGCATATCTACACCTGCAACGCCCAGACCCAGTGCTTTGGCGGCTTTTATAGCTGTAATTTCCTCTTCCTGCGTCAGTTCGATTAATTCTGCACTGCCGCCCCTGTGCAAATTTGAGCGAAACTCACCTTCTTTTGCTGTCCTGCGCATGGCACCAACCACATGACCATCAACGACGAATGCTCTGATATCTGTACCTTTGGATTCTTTGATGAATTCCTGGATAATGACGCGTGCTTTTAATCCGTTGAAAGCTTCTAAAACCGACTCTGCGGCTTTTTTCGTTTCCGCCAATACTACACCTAATCCCTGTGTTCCTTCCAATAACTTTATGATCACAGGAGCACCACCTACCTTACTGATTACCTTATCTACTTCTTTCGAATAATTGGAGAAGGCTGTTTTTGGTAATCCGAGACCGGCTCTGGCCAGAATCTGCAGACTCCGCAATTTATCTCTGGATCTAACGAGTGCCTGTGATTCAACGGCAGTGAATACCTTCATCATTTCAAACTGACGAACTACCGCAGTACCAAAAAATGTAACGGATGCCCCGATTCTTGGAATCACAGCATCCACTCCGGTGAGTTCTTCTCCATTATAAATAATAGATGGTTTGTGTTTTTCTATGACCAGGTCGCACTTGGTGTGGTCGACTACTTTCATGTGATGACCACGTTTTTCGCCTGCTTCCACCAATCTTTGGGTAGAATAGAGATTACGATTAGCGGATAATACAACAATGTTCATGTTGACTGGGGTATAGAATTTTGGTATTGATTGAATAATTTCTGCAAGTATTTTCCGACGATGTCGAATTCGAGATTCACCCGATCTCCGGGTTTGAGAAATTGAAAAGTGGTATGTTCGTATGTATATGGGATAATGGCAACACTCAATGAATTTGTATCGCTTTTCACAACGGTTAGACTCACCCCATTAATGCAAATCGATCCTTTTTCCACCGTCAATTGATCGCTTGAATGGCTGAAATGGAAAAGCCAGCTGCCCTGGTCCTGAATGATATCCGTGCAGGTTGCCGCAATATCTACATGTCCCTGTACAATATGGCCGTCAAGTCTTCCATTTAAGGGAGTGCATCTTTCGAGATTTACGCATCCGCCTATTTTCCAATTTTGAATATTGGTTCTTCTTATGGTTTCGGCAATGGCTGTTACACGATGGGTATTTTCTGAAATAGCCGTTACGGTGAGACAAATCCCATCATGAGACAAGCTTTGGTCAATTTTTAGTTCGGAAGAAATCGGAGATTGAATGGTAAAATGGAGATTGCCTGATTCATTTTCGATCAGAACAATTTCTCCCATACATTCTATAATACCGGTGAACACATTGCAAAATTAGCGGAGAATTATCCGACTTGGTTACCTGTTTATGGGAAAAAAAGTGGAATTAATCTTTACTCACCAGAGAGGCGCGGATATACTCCCGATTCATTCTGGCTATATTTTCGAGTGAAATTCCCTTAGGGCATTCTGCTGCGCATGCGCCTGTATTGGAACAGGCACCAAATCCTTCCTTATCCATTTGTTCTACCATTCGCAATACTCTCTCTGTACGCTCAGGTTTTCCCTGTGGCAGTAAAGCCAGTTGGCTCACCTTGGCGCTAACAAAAAGCATGGCTGAGGCGTTTTTGCACGCGGCTACACATGCACCGCATCCGATACAGGTTGCAGCATCAAAAGCTAAATCAGCATCTTCTTTAGGCACCGGAATGGCATTGGCGTCAATGGTGTTTCCGCTTGTATTCACGGAGACAAATCCACCGGCCTGGATGATTCTGTCAAATGCGCCCCTATCTACCATCAGATCTTTAAGCACCGGAAATGCATTCGCCCTGAATGGTTCGATATGAATGACATCTCCATGGTTAAAGTTACGCATATGCAATTGACAAGTGGTAATACCCGTGTCCGGACCATGTGGACGGCCGTTTATTACCATTGAACACATACCACAAATCCCTTCGCGGCAATCATGATCAAATGCTACAGGATCTGCTCCTTTTTCAACGAGTTGATCGTTTAAGACATCCATCATTTCCAGAAACGACATGTCTCCTGAAATATCGGATACGGGATAAGTTTCCATTTTACCTTGTTGGTCTTTTCCTTCCTGTCTCCAGATTTTTAAAGTCAGATTCATCGTACCCTTAATTATTTGTAACTTCTTTGTTTCAATTCAACATTCTCAAATTCAAGCACTTCCTTGTGCAACGTCGATTCAGACGGCCGCCCATTATATTCCCAGGCGGCTACATAGGCATAGTTCGTGTCATCTCTCAGCGCTTCTCCTTCTTCGGTCTGAAATTCCTCTCTGAAATGGCCTCCACAGGATTCATTTCTTTCCAGTGCATCTTTGCACATCAGTTCACCTAATTCCAGAAAATCCGCAACCCGGCACGCCTTGTCCAATTCGGGATTCAGGGAATCTATCTTACCGGGAATTCTCACTTCCTTATAAAATTCTTCACGGATTTGCTTGATTTCTTCTATGGCTTGCTTCAGTCCGTCAGCATTTCGTGCCATGCCGCATTTGTCCCACATCACTTTACCCAGTTTTTTATGGAAATAATCCACCGAATGGGTGCCATTAGTTTGAAGCAGCTGCATCGCCAAATCCCTAACTTTTTGTTCCGCTTCGGCAAATTCAGGTGATTCCGTATTAATTTTTCCGGTACGAATGTCATCTGCCAGATAATCTCCAATGGTATAAGGCAAAACGAAATACCCATCTGCCAAACCCTGCATAAGCGCGGATGCTCCCAAGCGGTTGGCACCATGATCACTAAAATTGGCTTCACCGCAAGCATAAAGGCCCGGAACGTTCGTCATCAGGTTGTAATCAACCCATAAGCCTCCCATGGTATAATGAACCGCCGGATAAATCATCATTGGGGTTTGGTATGGATTGTCGTCCGTAATTTTTTCATACATCTGAAAAAGGTTGCCGTATTTGGCTTCGACAATCTCCGTTCCTATTTCATTGATTCGTTCAGGGCTTGGGTTTTCTTCACCTCTACGACCTGCTTCAGCTCTTCCATAGCGTTCAATGGCAGCGGCAAAGTCAAGAAATACAGCTTCTCCGGTGGCATTCACACCGAATCCGGCATCACAGCGTTCTTTGGCTGCTCTTGATGCGACATCCCGAGGCACAAGATTGCCAAATGACGGATATCGGCGTTCGAGGTAATAGTCCCGGTTTTCTTCAGGAATATCTGTTGCTTTCAATTTACCAGAACGAATAGCTTCAGCATCTTCTAATCTGGCCGGAACCCATATTCTTCCATCGTTTCGCAATGATTCACTCATCAAAGTCAGTTTACTCTGATAATGACCGGAAACCGGGATGCAGGTCGGGTGAATTTGCGTAAAGCATGGATTCGCCATTAGGGCACCTTTTTTATGTGCTTTCCAGGCGGCAGAAACATTGCTTCCCATCGCATTTGTTGAAAGAAAGAACACATTTCCATAACCTCCGGTACAAAGCACAACGGCATGTGCTGAATGACGCTCTAACTCGCCGGTTACAAGATTTCTAGCAATAATTCCGCGTGCTTTTCCGTCTATAATAACCAGCTCCATCATTTCGTGCCGGTTATACATTTTCACTTTCCCCTTAGATATTTGTCTCGACAAAGCAGAATAAGCACCCAGTAGCAATTGCTGACCGGTTTGGCCTTTGGCATAAAATGTTCTGCTCACCTGAACACCTCCGAAGGAACGATTGTCTAACATTCCTCCGTATTCCCTGGCAAATGGTACACCTTGTGCAACGCATTGGTCTATAATAGAGGCACTTACCTCAGCAAGCCGGTGCACATTGGCTTCCCTGGAACGATAATCTCCACCTTTAATGGTATCGTAAAATAATCTAAACACGCTGTCACCATCATTCTGGTAATTTTTAGCGGCATTAATACCACCCTGAGCTGCAATCGAATGGGCCCTACGGGGACTATCCTGAAAACAAAAGGCCTTGACATTATAGCCCATCTCCCCTAACGAAGCTGCGGCTGAAGAACCTGCTAACCCTGTTCCAACAACAATAATGTCGATATTCCTTTTATTGGCCGGATTTACCAGTTTCACGTGATCTTTGTGATGTGTCCATTTATCCTTTAATGGACCTGCCGGTATATGATTATTCAATTTCATAGGAAATGTCAGGAGATATAAATAATTATGGTTATTAAGGCAAAACCCAGGGGAATGAGTACTGCGAATGCATTGCCCAAAAGGTGAATGGCCCGATTATACGCAGGATGGTTAATTCCTAAACTCTGAAATGCACTTTTGAATCCGTGCCATAAATGGAAAGAGATGGCGAACATGGATACCACGTATAACAGTACATACCACCATTCTCTGAAAGTAGTTTTAACCACCTTGTACAGGTCAGGGTATACTTCCACACGAATGAAGTTAATTCTTTCCTTTACATCCGGTTGCAGTTTGTTAAAGAAATCGTCGGCATAAATCTGAGATTTCGCAATCCCATCTACTTCATAATGGATATATTTAGTGGTAGGTACATGACCAAATTTGAGTTCATACCAAAAATTTGCCAGGTGAATAACAATAAACACTAAAATTATGGTTCCTAAAATCCCCATATTACGGGAGGTCCAATGACTATTTTCAGCAGATGCGTTTACTGCATATCTGCTTTTGCGCGCTGATCGGTTTGATAAAACCAGGGACAATCCCTTAACAGCATGATATAAAATGGCCAGATAGGTTACAATTGAAACCACCTTAATGAGCGGGTTGCTGGTCATAAAATGCGTGTAGCTGTTAAACGCAAATCCTCCATCTGATTTTAACAACTGAAAGTTGCCGATGAGATGCACGACCAAAAACAAACAAAGAAAAAGCCCGGTTAAAGCCATGATTAATTTTTGGCCCAGACTTGAAGTAAAGATTCCTGACAATGAACGCATAAATTGATTGGTTCTTAGAATAACCGCAAAAATAAAATTCTGTTCTCCCTAAGGGCATTTCCCATTTAGAATGGAATTGTTCTAAATAATGTGATATATATGATTCAGACCTAATTTCTTCAGCACTGAAAGTGGAATATTACATTTGCAGACATGTATGCTTTGATCAGAAATCTGCTCTTTCTACTACCACCGGAAATAGCGCATCAATTTACCATGCGCCTCAGCGGTATTGTGTTAAGAATACCCATATTGAGCGGGTTGATACGGTATAAACAAAGCCTGAATCCGTCGAATCCGTTTACCTATAAGCATTTAACCTTCAAAAACCGGATTGGATTGGCGGCAGGATTTGATAAAAATGCACACTATACAGAGATTATTGAACAATTTGGATTTGGACATCTGGAAACCGGGACGGTGACCCCTTTACCTCAGGACGGCAATCCCAAGCCGAGATTATTCAGACTTCAGAAAGACAAAGCACTGATCAACAGAATGGGTTTTAACAATCTGGGGGTGGATGAAATGGTGCTGCGTTTGAAAAGACATCATGGTAGCATTATTATCGGCGGAAATATTGGTAAGAATAAGATTACACCGAATGAAAAAGCCGTTGATGATTATAAAATCTGTTTTGAGAAACTATATGAGGTAGTCGATTATTTCACGGTGAATGTCAGTTCGCCCAATACCCCCGGGTTGCGGGAACTTCAGGATAAAAATGCCCTGAAGGAAATATTGATGGCACTGATTGAAATTCGGGACCGCAGAATTGCCGAAGGACAAATTTACCGGCCAATTTTACTCAAGATTGCCCCGGATCTTTCGGAATTTCAATTGGATGACATCGTTGAATTGAAGGGGGAATTGGCATTTGACGGAATTATTTCCGGGAATACAACAGTCAGCAGGGAAAACCTCCGAACTCCAAAAGAAGATATAGAAAAAATTGGTATGGGTGGATTGAGTGGAGAACCATTGAAAGCTTTGAGTTTAAGCAGAATTAAATATTTACGTGAAAAACTTCCGGAGGCCTGGTTAATAGGGGTTGGGGGAATTATGACTGCGGAAGATGGTAAGGCCATGTTGGAGGCCGGCGCTGACCTAATACAGATTTATACGGGATTTATTTATTCAGGTCCTAAATTGGTGGAGCAGCTTATCAGATATTAAATCATTACCTGGTTTTTTCTTTATCCCCTTTCTTTCGCTGTCTTTCCGTGATACCGGTATAACGGCGCGGGTATTTTTCTATATCTTTCAATAGTTGATCCAACTGGAGGGCGGCCTGATTGATATTCTTGTAGACTGAATCATCCTTCACCAATTTCCCTAAGCTTCCTTCTCCACTATTCACTTTAAGCAGAAGAGCTGACAACTCAGCTACCGCAACATTAACTTTATCAACCGTTTGTTTGATTTCGGCCTTTGCCAACTGATGGCTTGTCAGCTGCAAGTCGTTGAGTATGCTATCGATTTTAGGGCTGGACTTTTTTAAATCACGGGTGGTATTTTCGAGATTCGCAAGCACAGATGCCACTTTTTCATCATTATCAGAAAGCATTTGATTCAGTTTTCCGGCGGTATTTTTATATTCTTCGAGGGTTTGTGTAAGTGTGAGAATGGCTTTACCGAGTTTATCACCTTCCAAAGCAGGTTCCAATCCGCCTAAAATAGAATTGACCTTTTCGTTCAGGGGTGCAAGAATGCTACTTATGGCTTGTGCCATACCCGGATCTTTTGTGCTGACCAGTGTATCTCCATCTTTTGCCAACACACCTGAATCGCCCATGATGAGTTCAACCGCTTTGGATCCCAACAAATCGTTGTTGATGATTTTTGCTATGGTATTTCTCGGGACTTTTATGTCGTTCGGGACTTTTATGATGACGTACAGATTGAGGGATTTATTGTCCATTTTCACCTCGCTCACTTGTCCTACCTTGTATCCATTAATTACGACCGGATTGGAGGGAAACAGTCCATCTACTTGTTTATATACTGCTACGTATTCGTTTTCACGGGTAAAAACATTTTCTCCTTTTAAAAAATTGAAGCCCAGAATCAGAATGGTGATGGCTGCTGCCGACAAAATTCCAACCTTGGTTTCATTGGATAATTTCATAATCTCTGATGTTTACAAATATGTTGAGGCAAATGTAGGCTAAAATGTTAGAATCAGCCTTTGTTCTGTTTTTGCTTATCCATTTGCGCCTTATAATCCAGGACGGCCAAATATACGGAGCGCGCCAGTTCCTTTTGCCCAGTTTCAGAGCGCAAGAAATTTTGATCATCCGGATTTGTAAGAAAGCCGGTTTCTACAAGGATGCTGGGCATGGCTGTTTTCCAAAGTACCAAAAAGCCCGCTTCTTTCACGCCTAAGTTCCTTCGGAGTTGTTTCGCTTCGATATTCTCTTGTACGGAAGAGGCCAATTGAAGACTTTGATTTCTAAAGGCATTTTGATAAAGCGAAAAAAGAATGTGTGCTTCGGGTGAATTCGGGTCAAAACCTTCGTACTCCTGATTGCTTTCATAATTTTCTTCCAACAAAATGGCAGAATTTTCCCTTTTGCTCACGTTCAGGTTACCTTCACTTTTGTGCAAACCCATCACAAATGTTTCTGAACCATTGGCTGAGGAAGAATTGCTGGCATTACAGTGAACAGAAATAAATAAATCAGCATTGTTTCTGTTTGCAATGGCTGCCCTCTCCCATAACTCCACAAATTTGTCGGTGGATCTGGTATATATCACTTTAATATTGTCTGCGCTATCCTTCAGCAACTGACCAATTTTCAATGCAATGCTTAGGGCAATATCTTTTTCGTAAGAAATTTTACCGTGACCAATACAACCGGGGTCTTTTCCGCCATGACCGGCATCAATAACTACGGTGTACCCTGTGAACTTGGCGTTTGGCCTGGTTTCTGTTTTAAACGCCGACATTAAAAGAATAACAGTCAATGGAGCGAATACCCAAAGAAAATGCGGCAATCCCAAAAGACGGTTTTTATGACTCATATATACAATTTGAAACGACTACATACGTTCAAAAATTATGCCTGATGAGCAGGGATAATTCTTTAGTTTTGAAGCCGTTTTCATCTTAAGCAAAGGTAAAATCATTCTGAAGAGTAAGTTGCACATAGCAGTCAAGGTTTTATTTACACTATTGTGGATTTCGTTCGGAATTGTGCAAAGTGCAGGACAGAATACGGACAGTTTGAAGATTGTTGCAGACACTTTGACCGGCAAAAAGATAAAAGGAGGCAAAAATTCTCTTGAATCTCCGGTTAAATACAAAGCCAGTGATTCCATCCGCTTTGATGTTAAAAACAAAATTGTTTATTTATACGGGAAAGCCAGTGTAGACTACGAGTCTATGGTATTGACAGCCGCTTATATTGAGTTGGATCTGAATACCAGAGAGGTGCTGGCCAAACATGTGTTGGATTCGAATGGAAAAAAAGATGGCATTCCAAATTTTAAAGAAGCAGATAAGTCTTTCGACGCAGATATCATGCGTTATAATTTTCAATCTAAAAAAGGAGTTTCAGAGGGAGTGATAACCACTGAAGATGACGGTTTTGTTTATGGAAATAAGGTTTTAAGAGACAGCAGTGGAGAGATATATGTTAAAGGTGCCCGATACACTACTTGCGACGATCCGCATCCACATTTTTACATACAAGCTGAGAAATTCAAAATTATCCCCAAAAAACAGGTCGTGACCGGACCGGCGAATTTAGTGATTGCAGATGTTCGAACTCCTTTGGTTATTCCATTTGGTTTCTTCCCTATCCGCAATAAACAAACCAAGGGTATTTTGTTCCCAACTTATGGAGAAACTCAGGATAGGGGCTTTTTTCTCCGCGACTTCGGATATTATACCCCCATAAATTCATATATGGATTTGGCTCTGTTAGGTACTTTTTATTTCCGCGGATCCTGGGGGGTTACAGCCAAAACCACGTATAAAAAGAGATACAAATACTATGGAAATCTGTTGTTCTCGTATAATCTGAATGAATTCGGGGAACCTGAATCAGCCTCTTATAACAAATCAGGAGATATTAACTTTAACTGGCATTTTGTGCAGGACATGAAAGCCAAACCGGGAAGGTCCTTTAATGCAGATGTGAATTTTGTGAGTAGTAACTACCTCAGAAACAATTCATTTCAAGTAAATGATATCGCCCGTTCCAACATCAACAGCAGTATTTTTTACAACAAAACATTGGCCGGCGGATTAATAAACTTCAGCGCAAACGGCCGAATGGATCAGAATGTGCAGACCAAACAAGTGAATGTGAGTTTACCTGCTATTACCTTAAGTATGGGAAGGCAAATGCCCTTTGCCGGACTTATGGGTAGTGGACAATTTTTACGAAATCTGGGTATTTCATATCAAAGCAATGTCGAAAACCGGGTTGTGATTCAGGAAGAAAATTTATTTAAAAGTGTCGTTTTTGACAGTATGGAGAATGGAATGAGGCACAGCATACCCGTGAGTACTTCTTTTAAGGCATTTAAATATTTTTCAGTGAATCCCAATTTCAACTTAAATGAATATTGGTATCTCAGAACTTTGGAAAGACAATGGGATTCATCAAAAGACACCCTTATAGACAGTGAAAGAAACGGATTTGAAAGGGTCATGCAATATGATGCTTCTATTTCCCTATCAACGATTATTTATGGTACCAAGACATTTAAAAAGGGAAAACTATACGCCATTCGGCATGTGGTAAGGCCCCAGATTTCAGCCAATTGGAATCCGGATTACAGGAAGCCGGGTAAATTCGGATTTAAAGAAGTACAGGTTAATACATCCGGCGAAAAGGAATTATACTCAATTTTTGAAGAAACTTTATTTGGTGGACCTTCGGGCGGACCTTCTGCATCATTAAATTTCGGCATTGGCAACAATCTTGAAATGAAGGTCAGAAGTACCAAAGACACGGCCAATGGAGGCATTAAGAAAATAAAACTCATAGAATCATTCAACATAAACGGTGGTTATAATTTTTTGGCAGATTCTATGCCCATCACCATCATTTCATTAAATGGAAACACTTTCCTTTTTGAAAGATTCAATATAAACTTTAATGGTTCATTAGACCCATATTCATTTGATACCGCCGGTGGGTTTTATTTCAGGAATGCTACATACTACTGGAATTCGCATAAAAGACCTGTCAGATTCACCTATGGCAGATTATCTTTGAGTACCAATCTCAATCCTGATGCGAATAAAAAGAAGACCCTGGAAGGCGGAAATGAGGCGGAACTTGAAATGATTAACAGCAGACCGCAGGCATATATTGATTTTAGCATACCCTGGAGTTTGAGTTTAAATTACAATATTACATATGACCGGCCCTATAAGGAAGACGCACTCCTCGACCAAAGTTTCACTTTTAGTGGGGATATCAATTTAACAGAAGGGTGGAAAATTGCCTTGACATCGGGATATAGTTTTACGCAAAAAGAACTGGCATTAACTAAAATTGATTTTTACCGTAATCTACATTGCTGGGAATTTAGCCTGGGTTGGATTCCGACGGGTCCCCGTCAAAGTTTTGACTTCACCATACGTGTTAAATCGCCCACGTTGCAGGATTTAAAGTTGAACAGAAGGGCGTTTTGGTTTGATCAGTGATCCTCATTTACCGGATTACTTTAATCGTACCTTTTTCGTAGTGTTCCAGTTTCTTATTATCTAGAATAGTCAATATATAAACATAGACCTCATTTTGGACAATTTCACCCTTGTAGGTTGCGTCCCAGGATGTAAAGTTGTCTGACTCAAATATTTTCTCGCCCCAACGATTGAAAATCTGAATCGAAGCTTTTTCGTAACCAATTCCGCTAATTCTAAATTCATCGTTTTTTCCGTCAAAATTGGGTGTGATAGCCGTCGGCAGAAAATATAAAACTTCATCCAGAACCTGAACCTTTTGGGCGATGCTGTCAACACATCCGTTGCCATCTACTACATATAATTGCACATCGTACGACCCGGATTTTGAGTACCGATGATTTGGATCTAAGTTTTCGGATGAATCTTCATCTCCAAAATACCATTTCCAGCCGATAACATTACCCAGACTTTTATCCTTGAAAAAGTAAACAGGATTGCTAATGTATACCACCGATGGGGTATAACTGAAATCTGCTGTTGGTGGGCGATATACAATAATGCTGTCCGAGAGAGATTGTTTGCAACCGACACTATTGGTAACTTCGAGTGTTAAAAGGTACTTACCAGTTTTTAAAAGGGCTGTCACTTTCGGAGTATTATAGGTTACACTGTTCAATCTCCATACAATTTGTGTTTCCTGTTCAGTTTCAAAGACAACTTCCAGAGGATCACACCCTTTATCCGGATTTAAAACGAATGTATTATTCGGACTCGGACGAACCTCAATGTCCATTGAATCCTTGCTAAAGCATCCTCCGGGATAGGTAATCTGATATAGGATTTTATTTAACCCGAGATTTGCTGCACCCGGATCAAATGAACCGTTAGAGGATACTCCTGGCCCCGTAAATACGCCACCGGATTCCATAGTACGCAATTGTATCATGGTATCCTTTGAGCAGAAAGGACCTGCCGCAATCATTGTCGATATTGGAGAAAGTCGAACGTCAATTTGAATGCTATCAATATTGCTACAACCCTGACCATCTTTAAAAGTATAATAAATCTTATGAACCCCTACATCTGCAATCCAAGGATCAAACTTACCGCTTGTATCCAGGAAAGATGTTATTGTAAAC
>CAZTGZ010000004.1:0-41059 GCA_964613385.1 uncultured Chitinophagaceae bacterium | reverse complement strand
CACTGTTTTTACAGAAAGGTCCCGAAGGAGTGATTTGTGCATTTGGGAGGCTATCCACAATTACTATTATGCTATCAATACCAACACAATAATTACCATATGTTCGATAATAAACTTTGTTCAGCCTTTGTGTTGTTGCAGTCGGATTGAAAAGACCGGCTGAATCTATAAATGGTCCTCCATAGAAAAATCCGGTACTGTTGTTTACTGTCAAACGGACGGTATCCCCATTTCTGCACATTGCCGAAATCGGAGAAATAACAATATCCGGAACGGAATCAACAACAACCACCGCAGTATCGCGATAGATACAACCAACTGTATCCGTTTTATAATAAAATACGTTGTTTTTGCCGAAAGGAGATGAATTTACATTCCAAATACCTGCACTATCTGCATATGGACTTCCATAAAAATATCCTCCTTTAATCAACGAAGTCAATCTGAAAGTATCAAGTTCAGCACAGACCTGATAATAACTACTAACCAGACTGTCATAGGATTTTATACGTGTAACCTGAATGGTGTCAGGATTACTAATACATCCATATTTATCTTTCGAAACTACTGAGTATCTGAACGTTTGTTTGGTCCATTTAACAGTATCCTTGCTATTGTCATTCCATGTGTAGCTATAATTGCGGCTGAATTCCGGCTCTATTTGAACGTCTGTCAGACTTCGCGTGATATAAAAATTTCTCAGCAATCTTTGATTCTGATAACTTGAATGATTGCTTCCCACGACTCCAAAATTCACCCCGGGTAATGAGCGAGCATTTGGATCTGAATAAGTCAACCAAATCCGTCCATCAACAAATATTTCAAACTTTCTGTTGGCGTATTTAATTCTTATTTTTTTCCACCTTCCATCTCCAAAATTCAAATTGGTAACAACTTTGGACAGTAATGCACCTCCCCAATAAATAGATATATCATTATATCCTCTAAATTCTTGGAAAACTACTGTATATCCTGAAGAATTGGATAGGCTGTTATTAGAAGGCTTTGAATTGTGAAACAAATAAAAAGCAGTCCAAGTACCTTGAAAACCATCTTTATCTACCGAGGCTATTTCGAAATTGATATCCAAAGTATCAATAATCTTCAAATTGTTCTTAATATAATTCACACCTCCAAATTGATTACTGACTTCATCTGCCAATAACGTGTACTTGAAAAAAGGAATATATCTGGCAGATTGCAGCAACTCACCGGATAAGGTATCTCCAATCATTGGATCACTCACCAGAAAAGGATTCGAATAGGTCGATTTAGGAACAATTTTCAGAGAATCATGATAGCAAAATATTGTGTCTTTGCCTAAGTCAATCAATGGAATCGGATTTACCTTCACATAAACGCTGTCTTCATAATCACATGCAGATTGCATTTTTAATGTTATTTTATCGAAGAGAGCATAGTTATAACTACCTGCAACCTTGTTAAAAGCCTGCAAGCGAACCCTGAGCTTTCGAGTTCCTTTTGGTGTCGTGCGGCTGTGTACAAGTTGTTGCCATATATTGGAAGTGACATAACCGCTTTGGTAAACTGCGAGCAAATTGTCATTCGCATTTAAGTACTCTAAAACTATTTGTGCCTCATCAAGAACTGACTCATTCCATGATATAAAGTAAGAAATCAACGATGTTTTGGCCAGACCTGAGTCAATGAGTAAGGAGTCTGCGCTAATATTCACCAATTGTTCAATTTCTGCTAAACCTGCATTCGTCGTGTTGGCGTAGAAACAATTACTGCTGTCGTAAACGGAACCATTTGCATGTGTCCAGGTTCCTAAATTTACTTTCCAACCATCAGAGGTCAAATTCCTTTCAGCACTCCCATTTCGGAGCAAGTTATTTTTAGGTTGTTGTCGGAAATAATAGGTTCCAGTCCTACCAACTTTAAGTGTATCTGAAACTTTGCCGGTATTCCAAATACCTTTTGCATTCGATAAAAACCCAACAAGTAATACACTATCCCCGTCACAAATCATTGTGTCTGATGTAAGAACTTTAATTTCAGGTGCAAAAGGGACGGTTACTTTTAATTCAATGCTGTCTTTGCTACCTCTTGTTTTGTGGTATACAATTAATTTAACATTGTAGTCCTTTTCCACTGCTAATGCCGGATAAACCACTCTTGGATTTATGGTTGTGTCAGTTAAATTATTGTATCCGAAGTCCCAGAAATAACTAATTGAATCTCCTTTTGAAGACGTATTGATAAGTTCAACAATATTTTCCGGACAACCTGTGTTATAAGAAAAAGCGGCATTCGGCGAGAATATATCTACAGGCTGACATGTCGAATCATAATTCGGTTTGGTTTCTACCGAAAGTTCGATCTCTCCTGTTGCATCGTTTGGAGTTACCACTTGCACATAATAGGTCCCTTTTCTTACGCAATCCAGTGTAAAGGAAGTTAGCGCATTTGTATTGCATGGCGCTGCCGTCAAAGAGGCACAATTCCCATAATAGGCGCGATAACGTATTTGCTGCGCACTCTTATTGGTTAGGTTCGACATTTTAAATTCTATGTCGGCCTTGGTCGTATCGTTGTACTCCACCCTGTACCAGCTACTCTTGTAACCTTGAGGACCATATAGACATCCCATATCACTCCCATCCTCTCCGTAACTTTCCCCTATAGTGTGGCAATTAACCAATAACTTCCCTAGTTTTTTTTGCATTGTATCCAACACAAGAGGCATTGCATTGATGCAAAAATCCCCCGAAACATAATCCAATATGATTTGAGGGATCACATATTCATCGCATCGAATATTGCTGCATTTATTGAATTGCATATAATATGTTCCGGGCTGCACACATACATAATTGGCATACCCTATGGGCAACCCGTAAGGATTAGATACATATGAAACTGGCTGGACCAGACTCAAACCATTCACCGAATCTCCGGGAATTGTTAGCCTGTAAAGATTCATATAAGGTGTATAGCTGCTGTTGCTGTAAAAGATATGTTCCTGTGCAGAGTTAGAGTATTTTGAAGAAGGATTGCGCCAGTTATAATATAGATATCCGGTAGTATCGACCCTGAACTTATACCATACCGTTCCCGCTGTTGAAGGATCATTACAGGAATAATTACTCACCGGTTTTTCAAAAGCATCCAGTGTTGCTCCAGGCCAGTATGTCAACTCCCCTGTATACAATTTTCGGGATTTGAGCGGAGCGTTCATTGGCGGATTTTTAATATCTATCCTCAGATCTACTTCGTCAAAATGAACCCGAGCTATTCCAGGTGTTGTAGCACATCCCCAGGGGATGGTTCCGCAATTGTTTTTCTTAGATTCCAGTATTACTCTTACCTGGCGCGTACCAGAAGGAATAAGTTCACTCGTTGAAAACGCTTTCCATGATGTGGCATTCACCAGCCAGGAAGAGATGAATGTATCAATGGAAGATGAACCCGAATTATAGTAAACCAGTTTGACCCGACCCTCATCTAAAATAGTTCTGTTCTCGGTTAAAAATTTACAACTGAAATTTAAACGAGCATTGCCTTTATCAATGGAATCGGCGTAGGAAGAAAGGTTAACATCCTGATATATTGAAGTAAATTGTTCGGCCCAACCCGAACCATATACATGAAAAGAATAAGCGCCCATGGACGCAAGCGTTGAATATGTACCATTTGTTACTGATGACCAGCCTGAAAATGCCTGCTCTGCACCCCCGTTTATCAATAGATTTCGATTGGTGTATTCTCCAATAACATTGGCATTCGATAATTTATCAAATTGTGTTGCCGGAATAGCAGTTGTGTTGCTATCATACTTTAGTTCAAGCCAGACATGTTTATTATTCGCCCAGGAGTATTCTGAATAATTGTTAACTTCTACCAGCACATAATATCTTCTGATTTTATTGTTATCGCATACATAAAATTCTCTAGTGTCAGTCCCGGAAAAAGCACTGGCGCAGTGATAAAAGTTATTCCCATTAAACCAATGAACCAATCCTGAAGCCGCAGTGGAATCAACTCCCCCGATTTTTTTCAAACTGTCAAAAGACAGACTGGCATCGACATCAGAATAATATACTGCATATCTAATTTCGGCATTGATATCTGTATATTTCTGAGTGTTTTTCCTTAATTGTACCGATAAAGTACCAGGCCCGGAATGTGTAAAGGTGTACCAAATGTTGCGTCTGGGAGCATAACTATTATACCAATAATATTGAGAATTAATAATTCTGAAACTTGAATCGTTTGGCCAAAGCACCCCGATGCTATCCGTGAAATTATATATGTATGGATTAAACTGGGAATAGCAAACAGCCTGAACGGGATCTGTAACCCAACTTCCGGTTCTACAGCTAATTACATCATGACTTGGCGGCAATGCGGTATCTTTAGGATGGACATCGCCCGGTTTACCCTTGTACCAATTCCCATCACCGGGTATTCTGCCAAAATCATATGCATTCAGAGCGTGGTCAAATCTAGCTTGAGGGAAAATGCTGTCGAGATAAATTGAAGGATTGAGACTGTAAGCTTGTCCGGCATTTCGATTTATCATGTAAACCAACGTATACTCACCTTCAGGTAATTCGCAAAACTGAACGAAGTCCGGTCGAATATTACACTCCTGAACAGCTTGCACAGAATCAAATCCTGTCGGATTCTTCCTGCAATTGAAAGGGTATAATTTAGTCTTAAAATTGCTTGAGGATGCTGTTGTGTAAATAGTTACCCATGATGCCTTTTTAAGCGAAAATGTATAGTATACCAGATTGGTGGTATACGTATTACACAATTCACTTTTAGGGAAATGAGCAAAAGGGGTATCCAGATCACATAGCAGTGTTTCTGTTGGAAGCTGATATTTCTTCACATGTTGAGGCATTTTCTTTACCACACTGTGATTGCTATCATAAGAAAGAGGATTATTGTTATTTATTAAACTATCCACTTGAGCGGCTTTCCAGGGTTTATCGAATCTTGGGGTAGGGATACTGGGTTTTGTAATATTGATTTCAATCCGATGGGGATAAGAGTGAAAATAAGCCGGACCATAATCATTGGAGGATGCTTGTAAAGTATCATAACCTATTTTATGATTATTAGAAACCATTACCGTATACCAGCCGGGCTGCAGGGGTGCACATTGAGTCGTAGATCGATAATAATAATTACTATTACAGGTCCAGTCTCCTCCATTGTTGTACTTTTTTAGTCCTGCCTTTCCTTTTCTTATATCTCCGGAGAACAAACTCCATCTCGCTCCCGCGTACAAATAGGAATTGTAATAATTTATACCTATAGTGGAAACGGCAACCGAATCGAGATAGAATACATGATAGGTGTTTCTTAAGCCGCAATAAACGCCATCGATGGTATCCGGATTCTGAAGACAACTAAAAGTGTCGTAGGTTCCGTAATATGATTGCCATTTTCTTAAAGTATCTAAATTTTCTGCGTTTGTATATGAATTAAATTTTGTTCGAGGACTTAAAAATGTGAATCTCGGACTTTCGGTTGTCGAAATAACTTTATCGTCAAAATAAGAAACGAGGGTATATTCACCGGGTGTTATGCAATACGATGAGTTATATGATGATTTGCCAAAACAATCATTCAAGGGCAAAAGTCCTTTTAGCGTATCCGGATAGCTCTTTATGGATTGCTGATCTCTCAGTTTGAGCGCATTGCCTTTGTATAGTCGATGATTTGAATTCACTCCATTGTTATGTAATTGATCTATAAAAATCAATCCACTATCTCCAATTTTATCATTGTTTATATCTCCAATTACAAAAGTTCGATACATCGCTTTTTTCATTGATGAATCACAGCGTTCTGATGGTAAAATTGTATTCAAACAAGTAACAGTGTCCCTGCCACCAGAGATGGTTTGATAATTGGGTAAAGGTCTGATGGTGTCCTTGATTGCATTAATTGAATCTGCACGACCTTTTTCTATCAGAGAAAACCGATTGGCTTCAGGAAGCCGTTTTTGATCAAGATATAATTGAAAGTCTTTTCCAAGATGCATAGCTCCTGCACATTTTCTTGCCAGAGAGTCGGTACCTAGCAGTTGAATAAGATATTTCCCAGGTCTGAGACATTCCAGATTATATCCGGCTCCATGTCCTTTATACAGCAAATTAAATGTATCTATATCACTGCAATTGTTTGTAATGGTATCCATGAACAGTCTGAATCCAAGATCGTGTGGGTAAAAACTATTGTTGTTTAAAGTACCCACGGAAATATATAAATTGCTTAATTCAGAAAGCTCGAAATTTACCCATTGATTCAGATTATATCTATGCTTTAGTAATAGTTTGACACCTGCCGTATCCATGGCACTGCTGCTGCAATAGTTATTCAAAATTCGACTTGAACAATTGAAACCAAATGGAATGGATTTAACACCTTTAACCACTCCAATATCCTGTGCTTTCCCTATTACCGGTTGATTGGACGATGTGCTGTATTGTGAAGTGGTATTATACAAACTGAGACGGATTGTACTATTCCAAGATTCATGAAAAATCAATTGAATATAATACACCTTTCCTGAGTCGAATTTGCAGCCGAATTCCCTTTCCAAACGCACGTAGTTTTCGCAAGCTGGATTCCCCAATTGTGTCACGGAATCCAATAATTTCATGCCTCCACATGTGCCTTCATAAACTCGCATGGCCAATGTATCTCTAAAACCTCCTCCCGGCCATACCCAATAGTCCTCTACTCTAATATTGGTTAAATCACTATTGCCGAATGCAGTGAATTTATACCAGGCGCTCTGATTATATTTACGATAATTCGCACCTAGTGCGGGTACCAATTCTGTAGAATCGTCTATGGTGTAACATCCCAGTATGATGTCTTTACTGCCTGAAGTATATCCTTTCCTGCCAACAACGGTGTTGCCAAAGTCAAGAGCCTGAGTACATCGGTCGTTTACAACGTTAGTAATCCCGTAATGTTCATAGGGAAATGACGTAGTAATTTTCAAATATACCTTACCATCTGCCCTTGCCTTTGCACTTACTTGAACCATGTACCAACCCGGATCAAGACATGGGTGAAAAGAACTGCCAAACTGATTCAATGTTGTTATTTTGGCATTGGTTGCCTGAATAGACCCCGGTAAACACTGATCGGAAAAGTAAGTTGTAAAACCGGCATCTCGCACTGCAATTTGATTGGAAGTTTGCCTGAGTTCAATATCTACGGCCCTGCTGGTAGGAATATAAAACATGAACCAAACAGATTTTTTATCATTTCCGGCTGTTACCAAAGATGAATGAAACCACTCACCTACTTCAATACCGGCACTATCAATTAATACAGAATCACTTTCAAATACCCCGATTCCAAAATTCCCAGCACCCAGAGAAACAGATAAAGGCTTACTGCAACTATCGTTGGCTGGCCTTTGAGCAAATAGTAACATTGGAAAGGCCAAAACCAGAAATAAATAAATGACAAATCTAATTCTGAAAGATTTACTCATAAATGAGAGGAGTAAGCAAAAATATTAATTTTAGCGTCAACGAAAATTCAATTATTCATTAAGAATCGAATAATTAAAATTCTCACCTCCCTAATAATCAATTCCCTCGATATAACCATCGTCTCCATCCGTATCGGGGGTGCCACAATCAACTTCGATGGTTAATTCCTGCTCCGGTTTTAAAAATGGATCTCTGTTCAGCTTGATTTTGGCATCAGATTGTACCTTTTTGAGAAACAACCCTGTGATAGGCAAAGCCATATTGGCTCCCTGCCCCAAATTGGTGCTTCTGAATCGGACTTGTCGGTCTTCTGCTCCTACCCAGCAACCACTTACCAGGTCAGGCATAATCGAGATAAACCAACCATCCGAGTTGTTTTGAGTAGTTCCCGTTTTTCCGGCGATGGGCGCCGTGATTCCATATCTGCCTCTTAATCTGGCACCTGTCCCGCTTTCCACTACTTTTTCCAGCATGCGCAACATGATATAAGCTGTTTGGGGACGCATGGCTTCCTGGTGACGAGGCACAAATTCTTCTAATAAATTACCGTGCTTATCCTCGATTCTGGTGATAAAAATTGGCTCTATCCATTCACCCTGATTGGCAAAGGCACTATAAGCTCCAACCATTTCGAAGACAGATACATCCATGGTTCCAAGACAAATTGAAGGATAAGGCATAAATTTTCTTGTATCAATGCCCAATCTGTCAGAAATTTCTTTAACAGCAAACGGAGATCTGGGTCCCATTCGTTGCATTACCCTCGCTGTAACGGTATTGTACGACATTTTAAGTCCTGTATAAAGATTAACTTCCGGTGCTGAAACCTTGCCGCTGTTTGCAGGCGTCCAGGTGTTGCCATCTTCCAGTTCCAGGGTAACCGGACCCGTTGGAACCATTTCGCAAGGTTCGATTTTTTCATCGTCCAATGCTCTTGCGTAAACAATTGGCTTGAATGTTGATCCAACCTGGCGTGTGGCTGTTTTGTTCACGTGATCGTATTGAAAGTGGCGCATATTCACACCACCTACCCAAGCTTTAATTTCTCCCGATAAGGGATCCATGCTCATGAAACCCGTATGCAAAATTTGCTTGCAATATTTGAGCGAATCAATGGGTGACAACATGGTATCTCTATCTCCATTCCAGCTAAACAAAGTCATTTTAACCTTTTGATTCATGTATTTCATTACAGAATCTTCGCTATTGGGGAATTGTTCGGTTAAGCGCTTGTATCTCTCAGTTCTCTTGATGTGTTTAGCGATATAATTTTTATCCGTTTTCCAATGTTCTCCGGCTACTTCACTCCTCCAGGGTTCTGACTTTAACCGTTTGGTTTCATCAAAAAATTGTTTTTGCAAAACCGACATATGCTCATTCACAGCTTCCTCGGCATATTTCTGAAGACGCACATCGATGGTGGTATAAATCTTCAACCCATCGTTGTAAATATTGAATCCGCGTTTTCGACACCATTGATCCATAAATGCGCGCACTTGTTCTCTGAAATAAGTGGCCATGCCCCTGTTATGAGATTGAATCTGATAATCAAGAGTTACAGGAATGGCTTTCAATGAATCGCAATTTTCTTTAGTGAGAAACCCGTATTTTTCCATCTGATTGAGGACGGTATTTCTGCGTTTCAAGGCACGGTCGGGATGGTTAATGGGGTGATAATACCCACTTGCCTTAAGCAATCCCACCAATAATGCCCCTTCTTCTATATTGAGGCTTCGGGTATCTTTGTTAAAGAATTTTTTGGCAGCTGATTTAACACCGTATGAATTTTCCCAAGGAACTGTATTGAAATACATCAATAATATTTCATTTTTCGTGTATCTTTTTTCCAACTCTACGGCGATGATCCACTCTTTCAATTTTTGTAAAATTCGCAAAACGAAATTCCTCCTTTCAGGATGAAACATATTTTTTGCGAGCTGTTGGGTAATGGTTGATCCTCCCCCTCTTTTTCCTAAAAACAGCACTGCCCTGAACAAGCTCTTGATGTCAATGCCGGAGTGGCGATAGAATCTGGCATCTTCAGTAGCCACAAGTGCATGTACCATATGCTCCGGCAGATCGCGATTGGTAATATTGGTACGATCCTCCTGGGCATATATTTTTCCTAAAATAGAACCATCTGAGGCATAAATTTCAGAAGCGAGTTTGATGGAAGGATTTTCCAATTCATCGATATCCGGCAATTTTCCCAGCCAGCCCATGGCCGTCATAAACACCAATAAAAAGGCACAAAAAACGCCAATTCCGAATAATTGCCAGGCGCGTTTAATGAGCAAAGAATTTCCTGACGATGCCATAATGGACGCTAATTTTCGATGTAATACCTGGTGAAAAAGTCGAAATAATTATCGGCTTTATTCTCATTGAGGAGTGTTTTAAAATTCTGCTCGGAAATATACAGATTATCGTACTTCTTCAGGTTCAAATTTTCAAAAAATGTGCTATTGCTAATGAATTGAACGAAATACTTTTCAGCTTCCTGTTTTGAAGAAAATGATTTTACCACGAGCATTTCCATATTTCCCAACAGACTACTTACGATTTGAAGCCCTTGTTTGCTGTATCCTTTATTGTTAAATTCACTAAAAGCCTTTTTTATTTGTTCAGCATTACCACCCTGGTAAGTCAATATATAATAATGCGGTGTGGAAGGTTCATAAACATAACCACCCAATTTAGCTTCTTCTTTAGGTTTATTGCGGTTTTCATAAAACTGAATCATATCTGCAGCAGAAGCAGCGACAGCAGTTCCCTGATAGCTTTCTTTAATGATTCTCAACAGATCGAGAAAAACGGGTAATGAGTCGGTTCTGGCTACACAAAGGGCATACAGGAAATCGAATTTAGCCTGAAGGGAGTTTCCGGAAAATTCGCGATCCGTTTCCAATTTAATCTTTTTAGCGTTTTGAAAATCCCCGACAATATATGCTGCATACATTTTATTGTAAGATTCCGTAATTCTTTTGTCCTCGCCGGTTTGCTCCTTTACATCTTTATGGTTTACAACCTTATTGAAAGGTGAATTCGGATATTTTTCATCTAATAATTTACTATAATAAGTAACTCTTTCCGGGTTGTTGAGACCTTCATAACACTTTATCAAATTGAAAATGGCCTCGGCACCCAAATCGCTTTTCGGATAACTTTTAATTAACTCTTCATAAAATGGAATGGCCATATTGAATTCCTTCAAGTTCTCATGATATACTTTTCCGGCATTAAATAAGGCTTTTTCTCTTTTGATATGGCTAATAATTTTAGCTTTATCAGAAAAAGGAATCTGAACATAATATTTCTGTAAATCCTGAGATACAGATTGAATTTTCTCCTGTTGATCCTTGTCTTGTTCAGAGTTATAGCTGATTTCTTCTACTTTCTCGTCTTCTTTTTTATCAGGAGTCTCGTTAATAATCTGATTTTCATACTCCTTAGCTTTAGCAGCAATACGCCAGTAATCTGTATGTTTACGATTTCCATATCGCCGGGTAAACTCTGTGAAGCCCCTGGAAATGGCAGCCTGATTATAGAAATACCAATCTCCCTGTGAGCCCGAAGGTGTCACAGGAGTGCCCGGATTTGGTTGATTAAAGGGATTGACGTTGTTGGATGTTGGTTCCTGGATTTTTTCCTTTTCCTTTTTCTCTTTGGCCTGCTTTTCCTGAGCTACCAGTCTTTGTATGAATTCGTCTAAATCTTCTTTACTCATTGCAGATAATCTGAGCAGACTATCCTGGTTTTCGATGACAACGAGGCTATTGATCAAATCGCTCAACACATTCTGACGAGCGATGATCTGCTCATACTGAGGATGTTCTTTTGTAATAAAAGAAGCGGTTGAATCGAAATAAGCCTGCGCGAGAGAATAATTTCTGGCAGTGAAATAAATATTGGCTAATGCCAAATATGAATTTGCTTTTTGGATTTTATTTTTTTGTGACACCCAGGCCGACTGCTTATAGTATTCGATGGCTTCATTGGTTTTGCCTTCATTGAGTTCCAGGTTACCCAGTTCGAAATAAATCTCGTCATAATTGTCGATATTTTTGTCGTCCTTGAGCATCCGCTTCAAATACTTTCTCGTGTTTTTACCCGCGCCTTCACCTAATTGAGATAGCATTCTGCTCATCCCCAAATTTGCTTGAAAAGCATAATCATATGGGGGAAACATCTTCACGGTTCTTTCAAAATACTGATACGATTTTTTATATTCTCCTTCCCGCTGGTACAATTGGCCCAAAATAAAATTACTGCGATATTTTTCCGTTCTTGTTCTGAGCAATGGTTCCGCTTTCACCATCATTTCAAGCGCCTGCTTATATTTTTTCTCCATGATATACATTTCAGCCGCGCTTTTGTAAAGCATGCGGTTCAAACGTTTTGGAAAATTCTTCTCTTGTTGAATCAGGTTCAGGATGGATTCTGCATCATATAATTTTCCCTGGCGGATAAAAGTTCTGAAAATCCAAACCTGGGCGTCATATTTAATTTCCCTGTTATTGTATTGCGTATAAACATATTGGAACGCTTCCAGTGCCGCATACATATCATAGCGGTAAAAATGAGACTTTGCGATTAACAAAAATGCATCATCAACCCACTTGCTATTAGGTCGCCCCTGTATCAGTTTAGAAGTTTTGGCCATAATGCCATCCATAGAAGCTACTATGGCTTTCGAATTGCTTTCGTCTCCTTCGGGAAAAACCGGAATGACCTTGGTAAAGTCATCTTTATGCGCTTCCTCTAATTGAAAAATGGCATCGTCAAGGATCTGTTCGGCGTTATAATACGTGTTAAACCTAGCCAACATATTGTTCCATGCGCGTTTGAGTTTCCCTTCATCACGGCCTTGAGCTTGGGCAACAATACACAGAGGCAGCAATAGGGCTACCCATAAAAACTTAATGAATGTAGATTTCAATCCGGATTAATCCTTTCTATACTAACTTTGAAACCGCAAAATTATTTTTTTGAACCGATAATTTATTGAAAAGAGATTTAGCTTGACCAGAATCAGAGATTTCTTTAAGTACAAAATCAGGGAAAACTACCGGCTAATTGTGCGGAACGACGACAATTTGGAGGAAAAAGTATCGGTGGTGCTTTCACCTTTAAATTTGATTTTACTTGTAAGCGGAGCATTTGTTTTGTTCACTATTTTGATATTGTCGTTAATATTTTACACTCCCTTGAAAGAATTTGTTCCGGGAACAGCGGGAAGTACAGATTTCCTGGATCGGATGGAGTTACAGGTAAAAATAGATTCCCTGGAATCCGTTTCAGGGGCATTGACACGTGAGCGCAAAAACTTAATCAGTATTTTACAGGGTGAGGTTCCCGAAAGCAATGAACTCAAAGACTCGATACCCGAAACCGGTCCGGTTGATTTAGAAACGATCAGTGATAGTGAGAAGAAATTCAGAAAAATGATGGAAGAGGAATTTGCAGATGAGGGATTGGCAGGAGCAGACAAAATTAGTGGCAATACCCTAAAGAACCTTGCATTTTTCACTCCGATCCGAGGCTATATCGTCGACACATTTAATCATAGAAACGATCACAGGGCGGTGGACATCGTGGCACCCAAAAATGCTCCGGTCAAAGCCACATTGGACGGAACCGTTGTCATCAGTACCTGGACCCCTGAGACCGGACACATCATCGTTTTACAGCATAACAGCGATTTAATTTCTGTTTATAAACATAATTCAGTATTATTGAAAAAAACAGGAGCTTTTGTGCACGCCGGCGAAGTAATAGCATTGGTAGGAAATTCAGGTGAGCTGACGAGCGGGCCACATTTACATTTCGAGTTATGGTATAATGGTTCTCCTGTAGATCCCCGTTACTATTTAAAATTTTAGGCATGTTAAACAATAAAAAGAAAACTGAAAACCCACAGGCTTCTATCAGTGCATTCAATGTAATTGGTGAAGGCACTTCAATTTCAGGCAATATGAACAGCTCCGGCGACCTTCGTGTTGACGGCAGCATTGAAGGAAGTGTGCACACATCCAGCAAGTTCGTATTGGGAAATACCGGTAAGGTTAAAGGTGATATCCATGCGCGCAATGCAGATATCAGCGGTGAAGTCAGAGGAAACGTAAAAATATCCGACACTTTGTTTTTAAAGTCGACGGCCAGGATACATGGCGATATTGAAACCAGTAAACTCATCATTGAGTCAGGTGGAGAGTTCAACGGTAAATGTGTAATGGGTAAAAACTCTACAAAAATCAGCGATAGCATTGTTGAAAAAATCCCACAGGAAGCCAGCCAAATCTAACCATACCGGAGATTATTTGAAATATTCCGGATTAGCCGTTCAATTCGCAGCAACTTTGACAATTCTGGCTTATGTTGGCCATTTATTGGATCAGAAATCCGGACAAAAGCATCCGTGGTTTACGCTATCCTTATCTTTGCTGGGCGTATTTGGGCTGTTGTTCAAACTGATAAAAGATTTAAGTAAATGAAGTTGATCATTTTTCGATTATTTTTACTCACTGCATGCTGCGCTGCTGTTATTGCAGCTCTATTGAGTTGGGTTCCGGATTATAATCCAGGCAATTGGGTATGGATAGGATTGATCTTCTTTTTTCTCTTAACGTTGGTGCTTTATAAGCTGGTTGATCGATCACTCAATGCCAAGCAAAGCACTTTTTCCACTGCTCTTTTTGGTGGGATGTTAATTCGCTTTCTTTTTTCTATTTTTTTTCTCGTTATCTATCTGATAATCAACAAAGAAAAGAACCTATCATTCATACTCACCTTTCTCTTCATGTATTTATTATTCACAATATTTGAAATTGTACATTTAGTGCGTAAATTGCGCCTCGAAAAATCAAGGGGCTTTGACACCACAAGTAGCTGAAAATAAGCATATTAGGTTTAAGGATTTTTTCATTAAAATCGCCATTTTCTCCGCTTTTTTATTTTTTTATCAGGCAAGTGATGCTTCTGAACCTGCTGTAAATGAAGCAGGTGAGGAAACAAAACACGAAACTGAAAAGGGATTTAATGCTGGTGAAATGATTATGCACCATATAGCGGATGCGCATGAAATTCACTTTGCCACCTGGAATGAAGAAAGCGAGCATCCTTCCCATTTAAGTATTCCATTGCCGGTTATTTTGTGGACCAAAGATGGATTAGAAATATTTTCTTCATCGCATTTTTACCACAACCCGGTTCAGGATGCCCATCATGGCACCTATTTCAAGCACGGTAATTATGTAATGTCGCATGAACATATATACTATGCTTCTGCAACCGGTGGGTTAGAATTCGATGAAAAGGGCGCAATCATTAATGCTGCACCTTTTGACTTCTCTATAACCAAAAGTGTTTTGGGATTATTTATTGCCGGACTCATTTGTGTTTGGGTATTTAGAATGGTGGCCAAGGGATACAAGAAAGGTGAGCCTGCTCGTCCGAGAGGTTTACAATCTTTATTTGAGCCATTAATATTATTCGTACGTGATGAAATAGCTGTTCCGAGTATAGGAAAGCACAAAGCTGACAAGTTTTTACCATTTTTACTTTCGACATTCTTTTTTATCTGGATAGCCAATATCATGGGCCTGATTCCATTCTTAGGTGGATTCAACATCATGGGAACATTGGGTGTTACCCTGGTTCTGGCTATTGTGGTATTTGTTCTGACAACCATCAATGGAAACGGGCACTATTGGTCTCATATATTATGGCCAGCAGGAGTTCCGACACCGATTAAATTTATATTGGTGCCCATAGAAATACTTGGAATCTTTATAAAGCCTGCGGTATTAATGATACGTCTTACCGCGAACATTACTGCAGGACACATAATTATATTGTCTTTTGTGGCATTGATCATGATTTTTGGACAGAATAGCGCAGTGGCCGGATACGGAGTTGGTGCGGGTTCATTAATCTTTATGATATTTATGAACTTCATCGAACTATTGGTGGCATTTTTACAGGCATATGTATTTACCCTGTTATCTGCCATATATTTCGGTTCAGCAGTAGAAGAGGCACATCATTAATCAGCAAACACCTATAAAACACATACAACTCAAAATTTAATGAACATGGAATTACTTACAATTTTGTTAGAAGCCGCATCAGCTGCCGGATTGGCAGGTTTGGGAGCAGGAGTAGCCGCTGTAGGTGCCGGTATCGGCATCGGTAGAATCGGTGGATCTGCACTTGAGTCTATCGCTCGTCAGCCAGAGGCTACCGGAGACATCAGAGCTAACATGATCGTGGCAGCGGCCCTTGTTGAAGGGGTTGCGCTTTTCGCGGTGATCGTTTGCCTTCTTGTTGTTCTTTAACAGAAATAAAGCCCTGGTCTGAATTGGGTCAGGGCTCTTTTTTCATTTAAAATTTAAAAAGATACTATGTTATCAGCCGGATTAGGTACCATAATTTGGACCTCCATAGCTTTTTTGGTGGTTCTGTTCTTGCTCAAAAAAATGGCCTGGAAGCCAATTTTAGCTTCTTTGAAGGAAAGAGATGACTTTATTCAGAAGTCGCTTGAATCTGCTGAAGAAGCGAAAAAGCAGATGAGCCTGCTCAAAGCCGACAATGAAAAAATGTTGGCAGAAGCCAGACAAGAGAGGGAGAAAATTTTGAAGGAGGCAAGAGAAATGAAGGAGAAAATCATTTCTGATGCGAGAAAGTCAGCCACAGAAGAGGGCGAAAGACTGGTTTCATCTGCCCGTTCAGAAATTCAAAAAGAAAAGCAAGCTGCCATGACGGATTTGAAAAATCAAGTAGCAGTTTTATCTATAGAGATTGCAGAAAAGATTCTGCGCAAGGAATTTGACAATAAAGACCAGCAACAGGCGCTCATCAATGAGCAATTGAAAGCTGCACAAATGAATTAATCATGTCAGTAGCTCGTATAGCCGGTAGATATGCCAAATCATTGGTAGCCATGGCGGGTGAGGCCGGGGTGCTTGATACTGTTTATCAAGACATGAATGACATACGTCAAGCCGTCCATGAGTCCAGAGATTTTGCCATTTTGCTTAAAAGCCCTGTGGTTAAATCAGAAAAGAAAAAAGACATACTCGATTCAATACTCAAATCTCAGCACGGGATTACCAGGCAATTTATGTCATACCTGGTCGACAAAAAACGTGAGGAATATACAGGGCAAATCTGCGAAGCCTTTATCCAACAATATCACGAAATCAAAGGAATAGCGCTAGCCACGGTTACATCAGCATTTGCACTTGATGGAGCTACAATTAAGTCTGTGAAAGAATATTTGGCAGGCACTTTTTCTTTGGATCAAATTATTTTAGAAAATAAAGTAGACAATTCCATTATTGGCGGAATGATCATTCAATATGAAGATCGCCGATTGGATATGAGTGTTAAAAAAGAAATTCAGGAAATCAAAAAACAACTTATCTATAATTAATCATTATGGCGCAAATAAGACCAGATGAAGTTTCATCCGTAATCAGAGAACAACTAGCCCATGTGAGCGGCAGTGCCGGCATTGAGGAAGTAGGTACCGTATTGCAGGTTGGTGACGGTATTGCTCGTATTTATGGACTTACACAGGTAAAATCTGGTGAGCTCATCGAATTTAATAATGGAACACAAGCCATCGTACTGAACCTCGAAGAGGACAATGTTGGTGCGGTATTGTTGGGTAGTTCTGAAGAAATAAAAGAAGGGGATACAGTAAAGAGAACCAATCGCATTGCATCCATCAAGGTGGGTGAAGGAATGTTGGGTCGTGTTGTTGATACCCTGGGAAAACCCATCGACGGAAAGGGTGAAATCAAAGGTGAATTATACGAAATGCCTTTGGAAAGAAAAGCTCCGGGGGTAGTATTTCGTGAGCCTGTAAAGGAGCCATTGCAAACAGGAATCAAAGCGATCGATGCGATGATTCCAATTGGTCGCGGACAGCGAGAATTGATCATTGGTGACCGTCAAACCGGTAAGTCGACCATTGCGATTGATACCATTATTAATCAGAAAGAATTTTACGATAAAGGTGAACCCGTTTATTGTATTTATGTGGCCTGCGGACAAAAGGCATCAACCGTTAAGCAGGTTGTGAACACTTTGGAAAAGAATGGAGCTATGGCATATACGGTTGTTGTCGCAGCTAACTCATCTGACCCTTCGCCCATGCAGTTTTATGCACCGATGGCTGGAGCGTCAATCGGAGAATATTTCCGTGACTCAGGACGCCCGGCTTTGATCATTTATGATGATTTAAGTAAGCAGGCCGTAGCCTATCGTGAGGTTTCACTTCTTCTGCGTCGTCCTCCTGGAAGGGAAGCATATCCGGGAGATGTATTCTATCTGCACAGTCGTTTATTGGAACGTGCGGCGAAAATTTCCGGATCCGACGAAATTGCCAAGGACATGAATGATTTGCCTGAATCCATCAGACATTTGGTTAAAGGTGGAGGTTCTCTGACTGCCTTGCCAATTATTGAAACACAGGCCGGTGACGTTTCCGCTTATATCCCTACCAACGTAATTTCTATTACAGATGGTCAGATATTCCTGGAAAGCGACTTGTTTAACTCAGGGGTTCGTCCAGCTATTAACGTAGGTATATCCGTATCGAGGGTTGGAGGTAATGCTCAAATCAAGTCCATGAAGAAAACATCCGGTACATTAAAACTGGATCAGGCACAATACCGCGAATTGGAAGCATTTTCTAAATTCGGATCTGACCTGGATGCCGCGACTAAATCCGTACTTGAAAAAGGTAGCAGAAACGTTGAAATCCTGAAACAAAATGAGTTTTCGCCTTTGCGTGTTGAACAGCAGGTTGCCATTATCTACTTAGGAACCAAAGGTTTGTTGAACAGCATACCGGTAAACAAGATAAAGGCATTCGAAAATGAATATCTAGAGGTATTGGAGAAAAACCACACTGAAGTGCTAAATTCATTAGCCAAAGGTGATATTGGGGATTCTGTTACTTCAGTATTGGAATCTGTCGGTGCCGAAGTAGCTAAAAACTTCCAGTAAGATACAATATGGCCAATTTAAAAGAGGTACGTAAGAGGATATCGTCAACCAAATCCACCCAGCAGATTACCAAAGCGATGAAGCTGGTATCTGCCACCAAACTGCGCAGAGCTCAGGGAGCCATTCAACAAATGAGACCTTATGCGGAGAAACTGCAAAATATTTTGGTGAATCTGAGTGGAAGTGTGGAAGATGATGCGACGCTACAGGCATACTTTTCAAAGAAAGAGGAAGGCAAAATCTTATTGATTTTGGTTTCATCTGATCGAGGATTGTGCGGCGCTTTCAACTCAAATGTGGTAAAAACTACACGTACGCTTCTTGAAACTACCTATAAGAAACAAGCCGAAAAAGGGGAAGTTACCTTGTTGTTCTTAGGTAAAAAGGCTTACGATCAATACAAGAAGACAGATATTAGCTGCGATACCCGATTCATGAAGGTATTCCAGCAACTGGAGGCTTCTGAGGTATTTTCTATAGCGGAAACCATTATTGAAGAATTCGTAGCCGGAAATTACAGCGAAGTAAGAGTGGTTTATAACCAATTCAAGAATGCAGCCACTCAAATTATGAAAGTGGAAAAAATGCTTCCTGTTGAATTGGAAATTTTTGATGAAAATCAAAAACCATTTGAAGCAGATTATATATTTGAACCCGGAAAATCAGCTATTTTGTCTGATTTGATTCCAAGGGCGGTAAAGACCCAATTGTACAAAGCTTGTCTTGACTCATTCGCTTCAGAACACGGAGCCAGGATGGTTGCCATGGATAAAGCAACTGACAATGCCGGTTCGCTCCTGAATGATTTGAAATTAGAATATAACAAAGCTCGTCAAGCGGCCATTACCAACGAAATTTCAGAGATTGTTGGTGGTGCAGCTGCATTGGAAGGCTAAAAATTTTGTTTTTGTTTTCATAGTGCATGGGTCGTTTCAGCAATGAGGCGGCCCTATTTTTTTCTGCGCATGCAACTATTCCCTGATCCGAATACTCAATACCAATCTGAAAAGAGCAACCATCTCTTTTTGTCCATTTGTATGCGAATAGGCTTCTATCTGAACCTCGTGATTCTCTCTGTCTCTTGAGCGCATGGCCCTTTCTATTAATTCTTTGATTTGTTTGCCTTCGGAACATTCGAAGAATACGTCAGATTCAGCTCTTTTTAGAAATTCAGCCTCGAATTTTCCAAATACCAATGACATTTTAAGTCTGTTATTTCGTGCAATGGAAAACGCCTGAAAGCCTCCGGCTATGTCTGCACCAACCGCAAATGTGCCAAAATACATGCTACCCAAATGATTTCTGGTTCGCCTGTTCAAAGGAATTTTCATAATCAATTTATCCGCATCCAAATGCACGAGTTTTGGTCTGCAAAAGAAGATCAGCGGAATTTTCAGCAGCCCAAACCACCACAATTCACGATTTGCCTTTCTTAAGTCAGTTGATTGCTCCATTTTCATGCATCAGATCCTTTACAATTGCGGCAACAGGACGAATGGAATGCACATATTCTATGGTTTCACCCGCGCACCAAACGGTTTGGTAAGTATTGCTGAATGCGGCTTTGTTTAACAAGTTCATTCCCCTAATAAAAGTCAATGTTTTAACCCATTTCCGCAACCTCCGATTTTTCAACAACATCCTTTCCAGCAGGTTGAGTCGGGTACCGGTCTCCAGTACATAGGGTGTATTGATGACCGTACAAGGCGTACCGCTGAGCTTTTCGGTCACTACAATATCATTTTTACCGTATTGAACCACAGCTTCTTTATATGCCTGACTTACTTTGCACTCATCTGAAGCAATGAATATACTGCCAACGGATACACCGCAAGCCCCTAGATCCATAATTTTTCTGAAGCTTTGAAAGTCACCAACCCCACCTGCACTTATCACGGGAATATCAAATTTGTTTACCAAAGAGGGTATGAGTTCTTCCGGCGGTAAATTTCCCAAATGGCCGCCGGCTCTATTGTTTACTGCAATCAATGCATCGGCACCCAGATTAACCACCTTTGCGGCATATTTATGATCGGTAACATCGCAAAATACTTTGATTCCGTTTGCTTTCGCCGCTTGTATTGTTGACTCGGGACTCCCCAATGATGTAATCAGGAAAGGGACCTTCATCCTTACACAAACTTCCAATTGTTCCTTGAAATGAAGATTAGATTTATTCACGATTAAATTAATGCCAAAGGCTCCCCCATGTTGCTTCAATTCATCGATGGCAGCTTCCAATTCTGCCAGAGTCCTGTAATTCAAAGCAGGAATAGCTCCGGTAATACCCGCATCAATCGCTGACTTAACCATGGCTGTATTTGACACCAGGAACATTGGAGCCATAATTACAGGATACTTAATACCGAGCATTTGGTCAAGTAAAACAGTCATTCCGGAAAGATAGAGAATTATAGCAAGAGTTGCCAAATTCTGTACGACCGGGATACTCAACCAAAGGTTTCTTCCGAAAGTTTTGAATACAAGAGAGCCGGATTATTAAAAGGCGATTGTATAATACGGTCCTACAACAAATGCGCGTGTTAACCCATCCGGTCTGTTCTCTCTGACAATTAAGGGCATTGCCAACATCATGCCTGCCGCTCCTTTCTTCATGTTGTACTTTGCATTCAGGTTTACATTAAAAGTTAACCCTTCACTTCCCTCAATGCTTTTAATGGTTTTAGATGAAGAACGGTATGTATCTCGGGTTAAATGCACTATGGGCAAAAATCCTCCGGTGAACTGCCAGTTCTTCCATTCATGTGTGCGCTCAGCCCTTAACATAATATCGCCGCTGCGCATTAGGCCTGCACTGTTAAAATACCCTAATTCCTTGGCACCTACAGCGCTATCGAGAAGAAAACCATTTTCATTGTTCTGAATCAGTGGTTGCTGAAATCCAATAGCAAACAGCCATTGATCATTTTTGAGGCTTAGACCTGCAATGAGATCATAGGTACCTAAACTCGTTTGGTATGGCATTGGAAGCGGGCGATTATTCAGTGATTTGTCGGCGCGATTTACCGGAATCCGGGCACCCAGGCTGCCTGTCCATTTCCATTCTGTTGGCTCATATAACAATCGGCTACACGATATTATGGGGTCTCCCAAACCATTCACATTTCCCAAATCACCGGATATATAGTGTATTGGCCATTTAACCTGAAGCTGGTGCAAACTATCTATCTTCCAATTCCACTCCGGTTGAAATGTATAAATCCCAGTGCCTTGCTCCCCTCCTGCTGCAATCAAATGAAAGGTGAGCCCTGATTTTCCATCTGCTCCCTGACTTTTCAAACCGCCGGCAGAACAAAAGCCTGCATCAGAGCATCCCTGAGCCCAAATTTGAGCAGCACTCAATAGTCCAATTACTAAAACAGATAGTTTTCTCATAGCACAAATATGTGTTTTTCAATAATCAAAGAATATCAGTATTTGTCATTTTTCCGAATTAAACAATGGTTATTTCACCTGACAGCATGCCGAAACTCAAAACAAAATACATTGCTTCAAAAGTAAAATGCATGAATACCAGAATCCGGACTTTATATAGGAAGTCTTCCTGCCAATTCCTGACATACAAATCCGGGATAATCAGAAAAGCTGCATTTGAATCTTTGGCGGACAAAACATTTCAGTATTCAAAGGCGGCAGTTTTTGGTCCAATCCATATTTCTTGCGAGCCAAATTGAATTGTCTTTTAACCATCGCTGCAACCTCTCCTTCGCCTTTCATGCGGGCCCCAAAGCGGCTATCTGACAAATTACCTCCATGCGTACTTCGTACTTGATTCAATATTCTCTCTTTGCGATCGGGTAAATGTGTCAGCAGCCAATCCTCAAAAACATCGGCAACCGGCCCATTCAACCTGAGCATGGTATACCCAATACTTTTTGCTCCGGCTTCTGCCACTTTTTTTGCTAATGGAAGAATTTCATGACTGTTCAGGGAAGGGATTATTGGCGCCATCATTACCATTACCGGGATTCTTGCATGAGACAAATTTTGAATCGTCTCCAATCTCTTGTGGACACTTGCGGTTCTGGGTTCCATTTTTCGGCGTAATTCTTCGTTGAGCGTTGTGAGCGAAATGGCTACATGCACCAAACCGAAAGAAGCAAGTGCCTTTAGAATGTCCAGATCTCTTAAAATCAAGGCATTCTTGGTAATGATTCCAACGGGATGCCTGAATTCCAGAAACACCTCCAGCAGTTTCCGCGTGATTTGATACTTTCTTTCCAATGGTTGATAACAATCTGTATTCCCGGAAAGGCTGATGGGTTTGACTATCCATTTTTTGGTTTGAAGGGTATTTCTCAACACCTCGGCAGCATTGGTTTTGACGAGAATTTTCTTTTCAAAGTCAAGGCCTGCTTCATATCCCCAATACTCATGGGTGGGTCTGGCATAACAATACGCACATCCATGTTCGCAACCCTGATACGGATTCAATGAAAAATCCATTCCAACATCCGGGCTTTTCACCGGATTTACGATGGTTTTCTGTTTAACTTCGATGGCCTCGGTACGTTCGGCCAATTGGTTTAATTCATCGGCATCTTCTTGATTTTCAGGGCACATAACCACATTGGTTTTGTGGTAACGGTTTCCGGTTTGTTTCAGGCTGGCTCTCATATGGCTGTGCGATTTTGATCGAGGTATCGGGGGTCTTCCATCATATCCAGTTTTTGCATATGTTCTGTTTCGATGCTGAAGAATCCAAATTCTTCAACCACCTTTCCCGTAACGAGATACACTCCCCTGCCCCGGAACGGATATTTGGCAGCAATGGGCGGGAAATGGGTGGTATCCACAAAGCGTCCCTGCCGGTCGATAAAGGTTCCGAACTGCATACGGTCGCCTTTGCTGGTGCGGGTGTCTTTTACCGTGACCAGATACAGCGCAATACTGACCTGTTGGTTCTGCATACCGGGAAGGTCGGATGCCAGCGTGGGAATATCTGCCGGATGGCGCAAGAGCTCAAATGGACTGCACAAAGGGAAACCGAGAAGTTCCATCTGGTCAAAGGCCTGTTCCTGCTCAGATGTAAATAATTCGGGCAGAACGTAGTTGCGTCTTGGGCTTCTGAATAGAGGAATAACCCCTTCCGGGGGCTTATGCCCTCCCAGTTTGTGGTGGGCTTCCCACAGAAGCGTGCGTTTGTCTTTTCCGGTAAATCGAAATGCCTCAATGCGGATGAGGATGGCCACCTGTTCAATTCCCAGGTGAATCCGGTCTATGAAATCGTCGAGCGACTGAAATGCTCCATGGATATTCCGGTCATGCACAATACGCCGGGCGATGGAGGTTTCAAAATTCTGAAGCATACCCATACCGAGATAGATGTCCTTTCCTTTGATGGTGGTTTCACTATCGCTTTGGTTTACGCACGGCGCATGGATAATGGCACCGCACATCCGCGCTTCATGAACATACAGTTGCGGGCTGTAGAACCCTCCCCCATTGTTGAGTGTTGCCACCATATACTCAAGTGGATAATGGGCTTTCAGAAAGAGGCTTTGGTAGCTTTCAACGGCATAGGAGGCCGAATGTCCCTTAGCGAACGCATAACCGGCGAAACTCTCGATTTGCCTCCAGACCTCCGCAGCCAGGGCATCGGGGTGTCCCTTTTCGCGACATCGGATAAAATACTGTTCCTGCACCCGGGCAAATTCCTCCCGGCTTCTGAATTTCCCGCTCATGCCCCGACGCAACATATCGGCTTCTCCCAGCGATAATCCGGCAAAGAAGTGCGCAACTTTAATCACATCTTCCTGATACACCATCACGCCGAAAGTATCCGGCATAATGTCGAGCAGCACCGGGTGGGCGTCCTTGCGCCTTTCCGGATGCCGGTATCGGAGTATGTATTCCCTCATCATTCCACTCTTGGCCACCCCCGGACGGATGATGCTGCTGGCTGCCACCAGGGCCAGATAATTGTCTACCTTCAGCTTGCTGAGCAACATACGCATGGCCGGCGACTCGACATAAAAGCAGCCTATGGCCTTCCCTTCCCTCAACAAAGCCCTAATGGCTTCATCCTGTTTAAACGCCGGAATGTCGTGTATGTCTATCCGTTCGCGATCCGGATGATTGCGGCGCACAATCTCCACGGCATCCTTAATCTTGCCCAAACCCCGCTGACTCAGGATGTCAAACTTGTACAAGCCGATGTCTTCTGCCACGACCATGTCGAATTGCGTGGTGGCATAACCCTTGGGGGGCATCCACGTTGCCGAATATGAATGCATCGTTTTTTCGGAAATCAGAATTCCGCCGGCATGCACACTCAGGTGAGAAGGAAATCCGTGGATCAGTTGGCTATAGCGCAACACCAGCCGGGTAATTTCATCGGCATTCGCCCACGAATGGTCGCGTTGGCCAATGCGGTCGATTTCATGGGCAGGCAAGCCAAAGACCTTTCCCAGTTCGCGCACCACGGCTTTGAACTGGAAGGTATTGTAGGTGGCCAGTAAGGCCGCATTCGGAAAGCGGTCGAAAATATAGCGCGTAACATCGTCGCGGTCTGTCCATGAAAAGTCGATGTCAAAATCGGGCGGGTTTTGTCGGTACAAATTGATGAAGCGCTCAAAGTATAAATCCAACTCAATCGGGTCTACATCTGTTATGCGAAGCAGGTATGCCACCACGCTGTTGGCCCCGCTGCCCCGCCCTACATAAAAATATCCCTTGCTGCGGGCATATCGGGTAATGTCCCAGTTGATGAGAAAATAGGAAAGAAAGTCCTTTTGTATGATGATTTCCAACTCTTTCTCTATGCGCTCCTTAATCTGCGCCGATACCCGCGGATATCGGTATGACAACCCATCTGTGCACAGTCGCCGTATCAACAACACATCGTTGTGCACGCTGCCGGTATAGGTCTTTTTGTTGAGCGGGACCGCCTCAGGACTGAACGTGAATTGCACCCGGCATTCTTTCAGCAAGCGGTCGGCCTGGTTGGCTAAAAATGGAAAGGAGGCTATGCGTTGCAGCAACTCGGATGCCGGCAACCAGCGCTGCTCCGGACCCGCCTGCTCCGCGGGTGGGAGCTTGGAAAGAAGGGTGTTCCGGTCTATGGCCCGCAACAGACGATGCGCATTGTAATGCCCGTGGTGCCGGAAGGTACAGGTGTGCAGCAATACCAATTTATGCTGCAAATTTCGCAATACCGAAAAAGGAAGCCGATTCAGGTGATGCAAGGCCACCCCAATAAATTCATAAGGCCTGAGGGCACGGGACGGACATGCTTCAAACGGATAAATTACCCAGACATTTTCGAACTCAGGAGCCTCTGATGAGAAGTCTTCTCCCTCATGTAAATGCGCGCTCAAGTGGGCATTTAACTCCCTAAAGCCCTCCTGATTCCGCGCCAAACCAATATACTGTTGCTTTACCCCGTTTCTGAAATCAATGCCCACCACCGGGTGTATCCCCTTTTCCGGTGCCAGACGCAAAAAATCCATGCACGCCGAAGTATTGTTGATGTCTGTCAGCGCCACCTGCCTGAATCCACCACTCAACGCAGCCGTTAAAATCTCCTCAACGGTGAGACTTCCGTAACAAAGACTGTAATAGCTGTGGCAATTGAGTAACACTTTTCAAACATAATGCTATTTTTATTGTCTTGCTATTTTTATTGTCTTTTTTCGTCGAAAAGTTGAAAGCCATATCCGGCATGGTAATAACGGTACCGATAACCCGGGTTGAGAAAAGGGAATTGTTCGAAAACATCTACCGGGTGCCCAACAAAAAAGTGCGGATACATTCAGCCACATCCTCCGGATTTTCTTCCTGGGGAAAATGACCGCAGGAAGGGAGTTCATGAACCTGTGCCGCAGGAAATCCCTCTATCCATTTAGCTAAATAAGAAGGTTTAATGACAGGGTCTTTCATCCCCCAGATAAGTAAAACAGGACGTGAAGTCAGCCCATCGCGCCGATTCCAAAGTTGCTGAAACCAATTCTGATCATTTAAGAGAGACCTGGCAAATGCCAGCGCGCCTTTCCGTTCGGAGGCTCGAGAAAACGGGGCCGTGAACTGCTTGCGGATTTTACCCGAAAGTTTTTTAGCTCCAAACGTTGCCGGCATCAGAAAACGCGGAGAGAAATTTAAGCGGAGATACAGAAATGGCAATAATGGACTTCTCAACATGCGGCTGAATTTGATAAAGTCCGGATGACTGGCACTGCTCCAAAGCCAGGAATTCAGAAATACGAAATTTTTCACCCTATCCGGGTCAGAAAGCGCCGATTGAAATCCGATTGGACCACCAAAGTCATGCAGAACCAGGGTGATATCCTTAAGGTCGAAAGCCGCTATAAAACGACTTAAATGCTGCGCATGTAACTCCGTAGAATAGGTAAAATCGGCAGGTTTATCCGATAATCCGAAACCCAGGTGATCCACGGCAATGCAGCGAAAGGAATCTCTCAACTGCAGTATAACCTTGCGAAAATCGAAACTCCAGGATGGCGTGCCATGTACGAATAGCAAAATAGGGCCTTTGCCCTCGTCTATATAATGCATTTTGTGGGTACCGATCTCAAAAAAATTAGATTCAAAAGGGTACTCCTTGGTGTCGAGCCATTTTGGTTGTTTATACGTTTGCCTCATACAATTGCCGGATAAAATGTAAAAGCAAAAATCGGATGTGCGAACGAGCGCATTCTTGGTTTACACCAACTCTATATTTTAACGGAATTGAATAGCTTGCTAAAATTGGTGGGATCAATATCGAGATAAGAAGCCAGGTATTTATGCGGGACCAGATTCAGGAGATGCGGACTTCTTTTGCTAAACGCAACAAATCGCTCTTCCATTGACATGGCATGCCGCTGCAAATGACGTTGGATCATTCCGGACAGGAATAATTCGGTTAATTTCCTAAAGAGCCGCTCGATATTGGGATAAAGGTCGAAAAGCGCATTCAAATCCTGAAATGAAAGGGCATCGAGTTCACTGTCGGAAAGACAGGTCAGGAAAAAGTCGGAAGGTTTTTGCAGACTAAAAGAATCCGGGATGGCACATAAATCCGGAAAATAGGTAAACGCAATCACATGAGATTTTGTATCCGATTCGAAATGCGCCATTTGAATTCCTTTTTTTACAAAGTACAGTTCCTTTTGAACTTCTCCAGGAACCAGCAAATGCCCGAGTTTGGCACAGGTTCGTGGCTTTAACCGCGCCTGTATAGCGGCAAATTCCGTTTCTGAAATAGGGTGGATTTTGTTGAGATGTAAATAATGGTTCATTCGGGTTTGGGGTTCTCCGGTAGAGGCAAATATCCCATTTCAGGAAGTTGGTTCCGGTCTGATATTTCAATTAACTTATGGTTTTTAAGCAGGTATATACGATCTGCAACATCCAGAATATCCCGGTAATAATGATCGGTGATTACAATGCCGGCTTTGCTTTTTAAATCTATCATCCGCTTCTTCAATTGGTCAATTATCAGCGGACTCAACGACGAAAAAGGTTCATCCAGCATGATGAAACGTGAACCTGATTCCAGGATAATGGCGCATTCGATGAAGCGGCGCTGCCCACCGGAAAGATGCTTCAATTTGGTATTCCATTCCGAGGATAAATTTGGATAGATTGACCGAAAATATTCTTCATTTATAGAGAAATCCCTGATTATCCCTGCTAAGGACTTATTCGACGGGACAAAGTGGTTTTGGGGCAGATACCTGATCAATTCGGGATGCTTCCAAATATTAAAAAAGGGTTTTGAATCTATTCTGATGGAGGCGCTGTACGCCCGACGCTGTCCAAAAATAATCTGAAGCAGACAAGACTTTCCTGTGCCATTCAATCCCAAAATCCCTACTACTTCGGAACTTTCGCATTTCAAATAAATATCCTGAAGCACCTTGTTCAGGCCGAAACTCAATTGTATGCCATCCGCTTCAAGGATCATATCAATTGATGTAGTTTTCCTCCTATGATCAAGGCCAGAATATTCATTGAAATACCAACCAAAGCTATAAATCCCCAAAGATCAGCCTTTCCTACTCCCAGATTGGCAAAGTAATAATATTCATCTTTTCTGAAAACTTCAGACCACCCGTACATGATTATGGAAACGAAGATGAGCAGCAGAAACATTGGATTGAATGCCGAGCGTCCGAATTGTGTAATAAACCACAATGTCAGGAGATTCACCAGGTGAATTGCAAGGAGATACCCATTGGCAAAACCTGCTATGAGCCTGAATTTGTGCGTCCTCTTCATTCAAACAAATATATCCATATTATGAAGAGTCTTGATCCGGGACGATTGTTGGTTATTCGATTATTTTGCCTGCTTTGTCCTATCAACTCCTTCTATTGGCCAACAGGGGTGGTGGTTCTCCGTTAAAGGGGTTATTTTCTAAAAGTCCTAATGCAACTCCGAGTCAGATCTTCTCTTTTGAAAAAAAATGATTAAGTCGACATGTTGTGTGGAATCAAATATACCAGATGAAAGTAGAATTAATCACTTTCTGGATGAATTGGTCTGCTACAACAATAGTTGAGATATACAGGTGTCGATTGAAAGTGGAAATATTCTTCCGGGATTATGCGAGTCCACAAAATAAATTCCCCGATTGGAAGTGGCCATAACGCTGTTAAGATTCAAATTTGGACAGCCTTTATTACAACAATACTTATAAAAACAGGTGTATTGAGGAAAAAAATGGCATTTGATTAATTTGGTCGCGTATATTAGACTCAACTTCAACACTAATAGATCTACAAGAATAGCTTGATAGGGCCGTTAATGCTTACAGAAATCTGCTCAAACGCAAATCAAATTTTATAACAAGGGTTTTTTATATAAATAAATATTCGGAATCAAACCCCAAGTTTAATGCATGTATTATTGAATAATTCCAACTTTCAGGACACTTTTAATATGTTTTATTAAAATCTTTACATATTAAATCTATAGAGCACTATTGAACTCTGACGCCTATTGTATCACAAATTTTTGTGATTTAACTCCTATTTCTGTAGCAACAACAACGAAATAAAGACCATTGGCTATTCCCTTTAAATCTAAATCCAGGACATCTAATGCGTTTAATCTAAATTGCCCTTTGTTAAGCTGGGACACAACCACGCCATTGATATCGACTACTTGTATAACGTTTATTAGCTCAATAATTTCCTTATTATCAAAGTACAATGAAAGTCTCTCATTTTGTATAGGATTTTCAATCAATTTATATTCTAAACTAGGGTATTTAAATATCGGTAGATCATTAAAAAAAAGTGCCGCTGGCATTCCTAATTCACATATATCATGAATATCCTCTATTGCAAATTTTAACTCAACTAAAGTTCCATTTTTTATAAACGGAATAACCGTATCAGTATCATAAATAAACACAACCAATGAATCATTTTCGTTACTAAAGCTAACTCCAGGTCTACTGTATCCGCTCACTACGTTCGAAAAATCATATAACTCTTCATAACCTTCATTTCCATTACAATTAACTAAAATTGAATATACACTATCAGCGGGTAAGAAATGATGTCCTTCTAAGATGTATGGTTGATCACCTTGAATTGTTCCCCCTGGGTAGGAACAACATTTTAACGCAACACGATTACCCTGCGGATCAACCGTGTAATAAGTGTATAATCCGCAAGGGTCAGAAGGTGCATATTCAAATGAGCAAGAAATTGGTGCAGAGGCATCGTTGCAAGCTTGTCCAGCTGGTCGTTTGCATACAACGTATCTAGCATTTGGAGCTTGTGCTTGAGAAAACACTGTCGTTAACGTCGCTACTACTGCCAAGATTAATTTAATCTTTTTCATAATTTATAAATTTGTTTGCTTACCAAATTTATATTTCGTATTTGTGATTTACAAAAAAAAAAATACGTCATTTTTTCGTCATCTTAATCAACTCCTTCTATTGGCCAGCAGGGGTGGTGGTTCTCCGTTAAAGGGGTTGCTGCGGCCTATGGTTCGGGCGTCGAGGCCGATGGCGCGCATCAGACTGCGGTCGCCGAAGCGGGTTCGGATGCGGTCCATGGCCTGGTACAAGCTGATTTGTTCGGCGCTGTCGTCGAAGAGGTTGATCTGATAATGCCCACCCACCAGATCGCTGAAACGCACCCCGATGAGGCGAACCAATTGGCGTCGGTTATACAGCTTGGTGAACATTTCGCGCACCAGTGGGATGAGGATATGATCGGCGGAGGTATAGGGAATATGTTTTTGCAGGGTGCGGGTATCGAAATCGCTGTAGCGCACTTTTACAGTGACACAAGCGGATAGTTTGTTGCCTCGTCGAAGCTGAAAAGCCAGATTCTCGGCCATGGCAATCAGTATACCTTCCAGTTTCACCACGTCAATGGTGTCTTTATCGAAGGTGCGCTCCGTGCTGATGGATTTCCGTTCGTTGTACGGCACTACCGGGCTGTTGTCGATGCCGTTGGCTTTTTTCCAGATATCGCGCCCGTTTTTGCCCAGTACCGACTCCATCATTTCCGGCGGCATCTGCTGCACGGTAACGATTTTCTTAACGCCCAGGTTGCACAGGGTCTGATAGGTTTTATCGCCCACCATGGGTATTTTCTTTACGGAAAGGGGCGCCAGGAAGTCCTTTTCTCTGCCTTCGTCGATGCGGAGCTGATTGTTGGGCTTGGCTTCTCCGGTGGCCACCTTGGAGACGGTTTTATTAGCCGAGAGTCCAAAACTGATGGGCAATCCGGTCTCGCGAATGATGCGTTGTCTCAGCTCCGAGGCTACTTTGTAACACCCGAAAAAGCGATCCATGCCGGTGAGATCCATATAAAACTCATCGATGGAGGTTTTTTCTACCACCGGAACCGATTCTTTCACGATTTCGGTGACCATATGGGAGTATTTGGAGTAATTGGCGGAGTTTCCGCGAATGACGATGGCCTCCGGGCAAAGTTGTCTGGCCATTTTCATGGGCATGGCTGAGTGCACGCCGAAGCTCCGGGCTTCGTAGCTGCAACTGGCCACCACACCGCGGTCGGAGGTACCTCCGATGAGGATGGGTTTTCCTTCCAGGCGACTGTCGAGCAGGCGTTCTACCGACACAAAAAAGGTGTCGAGGTCCATATGTGTGATCACCGAAGCCATTTCTAATTTCTACATTCTAATTTCTAATTTTCCTTATTCCTCCTCACTCTGGCGCTGGTGCTGCCCATGCCTTCGAGTTTGAGGTCGTTGTAGATTTCGTAATCATATTCCTTCTCTATCCTTTGTCCGATGGGTTGCAGCAATTCGGGGGCATTTAGTCCGGGGGTTTTAATGGCTGGATTGATGGGGTATGCATTCATGGTAACCGGATCGAAGGGGCGCAGCAGGGCGGTGATGTCTGTCAGAGGGCTTTGGGGATTGAGCCAGGTATGCTCGTCGCCGGGACTAAGAATAACCGGGGAACGGTGGTGTCCTATTTTCTGAAGCAGGCTATTGGTCACCGAGGTAATAATGGCGAAGGAGCGGAGGATTTCTCCTGTTTCGCGGTTCACCCATTCATCCCATATACCGGCAAAAGCGAAGGGTTTGTATTCGGGATTGCGCATGTATACGACATAGGGTTTGCTGAGCTTTTCTTTTTTGGGTCCTTCGATAAAGGCATCGGCTATTACCAGACATCGGCGTTCGCGTATGGGTTTTCGGAAAGCGGGCTTTTGAATGATGCCCATGGCGCCGGTATAGCGGGGGTCGTCTTCTTTGTTGTGGTCGCCTTCGGAGCGGGCATTGAACAAATACATGGGTTTCTGTGCCCAAACGGGAGTCATTCCGAAGACAAAGAACTGCACTTTCCCGGGTTGGTCGGAAGCGATGACCGGTGCCGTTTGTCCCAGGGAAACATTCACGTTGGGGTTATAGCGTTCCGGGGCCTCTGCTTTCACGTTGAAGCGTTTTTCGATGGCCTTGAGGCTAGAGATGGTTACGTAACGTCCGCACATTTTGAAATTAGAAATTAGAAATTAGAGATTAGAATGTTGAATGTAGAATGTAGAAATTAGGGGGTGGGGTGAAGGTTTGGGTTAGATATTTTTTGATTCATTTTTTTTAGCATGGTTACAAAGATTGCGGTTAATTCATTGGCTTCTTTTAGATGGGACTCTACGGGTGACCAGTTCATTTCTTTGATGATTTCGAGCCAGTAGCAGCTTTCGTCTGCTTCTTCAAGAACGATGTTCAGTTTCGCCACAAATTCTCTGTCGCTTCTAGAACGACAAGCTGATCTGAAATTGGCACCAACAGAAGTGGCACTCTTCAATAATTGGTTAATCACTATTTTTTGTGTTATTGTATATACCTGCTCTTCCACCAATTTGATGATAGACAAGGAAAATTTCTTGGTTCTATCCTGTAATTCTCTGCTCATTCCTCATTTCTAATTTCCAATTTCAAATTTCTAATTTCTGATTTTAGCTCCATGACTACTTCTGCGAGGCTTTGGACGTCCCGGGCGGCGGCAGCGGCGGCGTCGGGAATTGCGAAGGTGGTATAGCCCCTGGCCTGCCAGATTTCTACGATCTGATCGGCGGAAACCGGGTATGGAGCGTATAATTTGTTGTCGGAAATCAGCAGGAGTTGCTGCTCTTCCTCCAGGCGATTGATGATGCGTTTGTACACCACCCCTTCGTCGCGGGTGACTACGATGCAGCAGGCGTAATCCTTTAAAGATGACCAGTCCTGTACGTATTCTGCCAGCACATAGGCTCCGGAAGGAACCGGAAGCATGCTGTCGCCGTTGATTTGAAATATGCGGGAGGTCCGGCTTTTGGACAATTCCGGAAAGGGCATTTGGAATTGCGGCAACTGCCGGATGAAATCTATGTCTCCATATCCGGCTGCATACCCGGCCGAGGCCTTTACCGGAACCAGTGGGATGCTCTCCTCCCCGGAATCGGGTTGCAGGGCAATGGGCAAAATGCGGAGATTGCCCCCTTTGATGTCTGTATGACGGGTGTTTTCAGCCCCCATCTCCCGCCCCAGCATGGCGTCAATACTCACCCCAAAAAATGCGCTGATGGCCTGCAGGGTCTGAAGCTTCGGCTCTGCTCTCCCCTCCTCATATGCCCCCACCACGGCACGCTTGGCACCGATACGCAGCGCAAATTCCGTCTGTGTCAACCCCTTCTCTTTGCGCAAACGACGGATATTATCTCCCAAAATGCTCATATTGTTGTCAATTTTGACGCTAATATAATTGTTTTGCTAATATTTTGAGCACGGGGAAATAATTTTTCGATGAAAATGGCATCAATGATGTAACCTCATCCAAAAACTTCGTTGGTAAGACCTGCAAACCATCCAATCAATGCCTTTATTTATCCGTTATTTTACCACATTGGATACAGGTATGAGGCCATTTTCTACCCGACAATTTTGAAAACAAGGCGAAACAGACTATCTTCGTCCTACACCAGCCGAACTCGAAGTCACCGTGAGCTACACGAACCGCCAACATTTATTTTCAAGGATCAAGAATGACTTACATGTTATTCCCGAGTTGATTGGCATTCTGTTTTTGGTTTATCACACGGGGTTTCAGTACGCATTTGAAGGAATCATTTGCATTGGCCTAATCAATACTGCTATCATTCGTTTCCAATTAAAACATCACACCTATTATTTACCATCGGATCAGGAGTATAAGGACCGCTATGATTATTTCACCGGAATAGGAATCACTACTATCCTTTTATTGGCTATCTATATCGTTCTGAACTTAGCTTTCTGATCATTAAAGGCTACTCCTTTTTTTAACTCAAAGATTCGGACTTGTACCTGAGAATAAGTGCTTATTCCCCGGGATTCTAATACTTTCTCATATCACAATCCGGTTGCTTGCAGACTTCCAACAGAGAGATGAAGATGTCAATGATCGGCTTATCGCACTGGAATTTTCTCTTCTTTTCCAAATACTGTATTCATCAACGTCCAACAATGCTTCATACTTACAAGAAGCGGGAGATCGCCTAAGAGTGGAGAAGCTGTTTTGCTCTGAAATTCCATCCCTTCCCCTATTTCTAATTTCTACATTCTAATTTCTAATTTCAAAAACCCAACCCTTTCCACCTATCTTGCGTATATAGTAGCAAAACAAAAAATTTTATGAAAAATAAACACTTACTTCTCACCCTCCTGATCACAGGAATTACCTTTACCTCTCTTTATGCACAGACCTACGTGCCGGCGCTGATTCAATCCAATCAGACCTGGTCGCCTTCCGGTAATCCTTATATTATTTCCAGCACTACCTATATCGACACCAACGCCTCGGTTAAGGTAATGCCCGGAACCATCATCAAATCAACCGGACATCGCTTAATGGTAAATGGTGAATTTCAAGCCGTTGGAAACAGCTCTTCACCCATTGTTATTGACTCCCTCGAAATAAACTACAACAATGGAAGTAAAGATTATAACGATTCTTTACAATCCGGTGCATTTCTTAAACATTGCTTCATTCAGGGTTTGGGTTCAGGAAAGTATACCATCAAAACCAACAGTACCTCTATTCGATTGGATTATTGCACGTTCCGCAATACTTATTACTGCTTGAATGTTAGCGGGAATAGTACCCCATCTCACAGTATCGTTTCCAATTGCGATATGGCCGGAGATGCCTATGGAAATGGATATCCGATTTATGCATCCGGCGGAATTATTTCCCTTGACATCCATAATAACTATATACACGATGCATATACATTGTACTTAAATGGCACCATCAATTTTCATGAAAACCAAACCAATCGCCTGAAAGCCATTCAGGTTTATGTGAATCAAAATACGGAATTTGGATGCAATGTTTTCAAAAACATGATCAATGGCATGGAATTAATGATAAACAGTTATAACAATCCGGTTGATATCAGCTTATTGAACAACACATTTGATACCGTAGGAGGTACACAGAATGGAACCACCCTGTACTACCCGATGTTGAAAATGACCAGATATTCGGCTGATTATAAAATCAGAAATTTTGTGGCTAAAGGAAATAATTTCCTTCATTGTACCAATTCGACTCAAAAAATCGTGATCAATGGAACCAATTCTCCGAAAAATCCGGACACACTTAATTTCAAAGAGAATTTCTGGGGTGGAACCACTTCTATCGATACATATATAAAGGATGCCAAGGATGACGTGAGTTTGTTTGCCTATGTAGATTGGAGTAATTATCTGCAACACAGAGATACCTCCTGCTTTACAGTTCCAACTTCTTGTCCCGACAATATTGATTTCTATTTTTCTTCGAATGCGAAAACAGTATCGTTTATTAATGCTTCAACCGGAGGCAATAATTACAAAATTCACTGGGATTTTGGAGATGGAGAGACAGACACCAACTCTATGAGTTTTCTGACTCATACGTATCGCGAAGCCGGAAGCTATGAAGTTTGCATGAAAGTATATACCGCTTACAACGTTTATTGCGGCAGTAAATGTGACACGATAGACATCAGTACAGATACAGGCTGTTTAGCTCAGTTTTATCTTGCCGTTGACACGACTCGTCCTTTTAACTTGTATATAGTGAATTCAAGCAGCGGAATTACCTCTAACACACAATTCACCTGGACTTTTGGGGACGGCGGCAGCTCAAATCTCAAGAATCCTTCTCATACCTATAATTCGTTCGGTCTCTTTAATTTGTGTCTGACCATTTTTGATTCAGCAAATAATTGCAACAGCACCTATTGCGATTCCATTGGTTTAGATTCCATGGGTAAACTTTTGAAAAAGGGTGGATTTACCATACAGGTTATCGATGAATCGGAATTGAGCACAGGAAAAACGGATGAACCCGGAACCATTCAGCTTTACCCGAACCCAACCCGTGATTTGGTTACCGTGAAGTTTGATGCTTCCATGAATTCTCCGGTTTCCCTTTCAGTTTACAATCATGTTGGTCAGCAAGTATTAGAAAAATCCAACCTAAAACCGGAACAATCCGAAATAAGCCTGGATCTCTCCGAATTGGAAGCGGGGATATATTATATTAGAATGAACTACGATAACAAGAATCATTCTGTAAAGTTGATTAAAAATTAATCGTTTTTTTCGGCTATACCGTTAAGGGGGCTTGTCCCCCTTTCGGTATTTAAAGGCATGAACGAACAAGAGCTCATAGAAGGTTGCATTCAGAATGACCGTCGTTGTCAGAATGAACTCTATAAGAGGTATTTCCCTCTCATGAGCAGTATTGCCTTGCGCTATTGTCGCGATGAACAGGAAGCGGTTGAGTTTGTGAACGAAGGCTATTTAAAGGTGATGATGAGTATCTCAAACTACAATCCTAAGTATGCATTGGCTACCTGGATGCGAAACATTCTTGTGAATCACATCATCAGCGAATTCAGAAAGAACAGGAACTTCAGAGAAATGATTGCCCACCAGGAGGATTTACCTGTTGAAACAGAACAGACACTTAATTCAGGAGAGCTAAAATTATTCGAAGAGGATCTTTTGTCATTAATAAAGACACTGCCTCAGGTAACCGCCAAGGTGTTTAACCTTTTTGCCATAGATGGATTTAAGCATCAGGAAATAGCCGAATTGTTGGGGATACAGGAGGGTACGAGCAAATGGCATGTAAATGAGGCAAGAAAACGCCTTAAACAGGGAATTGAACTATTAAATTCCAAAGGACCCATTAATTTAGAAACGGGAACATGAAAAAGATAGACGATTTATTTAAAGAAGGGCTGAATTCAGGTGGACTTCCATACAAGGAAGCATATTGGCAACAAATGGAAAAATTGTTGAATGAAAAGATGCCCGTGGGTCGCAAAAAACCATGGATATGGTTCGTTTTAGGAATATCTGTGGCTACAATGGCAACGTTGATTTACTTCCTTTTTCCATCTAATAATTCCCAAAAATCCGATTTAGCTGCTTTAAAATCTGTGGCCAGAACTACAGAAACTCAAAAAGCTGTAAACTCCATTGCACCTGGCGTAGAAAATCCTGAATCAAAAACACAGATCAGGCATAAAGACCCTGGAGAATTGACCAGAGAAAGTCACCCTGAAAAAAACAATCACTTTCCCGTTAATACCGAAGAAAAATCAACATCCGCGCAGGACAACACCCATGAAACCATTCCTGTATACGTTGAAATTGAAACACCCGGAATTCGCAAACCTGTTGATTATATGCGGCTTAAAATGAAAGTGTTGGATTTTATTTCATACGATTTAGAACAGAATCCATTTCACTCAGTATCTAAAACCACCAGGAAAGTTCCGTTCTTTTCTCAATATATCGGTTTTCATTATGACCGTGTTCAATATGAGCTATCCGGCAGAAATCTTCAGGAACGCTCATTCAACGGTCAGCACCTGGGAATCGATTATCGGATTCAACGAAAAAAATGGTTCCTGATGTCGGGGGTTCAAACTGGCACCTATTCATTAGAAACAAATTATTCCTCAACTCTACATCAGGTGACTTACGATACGACTTTCAGACTGTTGAACAAGCAATACACACAAACTCCTCGCGGATCTCGCGTTGCCTTAGTCGGAAATACCATTGACAGCACCGTGGTGCATGCATCGCGCACAGATTGTCCTAATTGCACAGTCAAATTGCAATATGTGAGCATTCCATTGCGCCTGGGATATGAGTGGGCATACCGCAGAGTTCGAATCAATCCCTCCCTGGGTGTTCGGGTGAACTTCTTTTCAAAAGGACAAGGAAGACTCGCCAATCCGAACGTTTTTATACAAGAAGAAGGGTGGCAAAAAATGCAGGAAACCGATCTGAGCAAGGATGGTTTTATGCGTAACTATTTCCCTCAGGTAGGATACGCCATTGGCTTGAATTATCGATTGAGCAGCCGACTTGATTTTAGGGGAGAATATTTACAATGGAATGCTACTTCATCTGTATTCCTCCAAAGCGAATCCAAACTTAAAGAAAATGGGTTGAGCTTAGGATTGATTTACAGGTTACGTTAATTCTGCAGCAAGAACCTTATTGGAAAATACTAAATAACGATATCCCAATTGGACTAATTCAAATTGTCCATTAAGTAATTAGAACTATGGTTTCACTCCAATACCCTTGCGACCACTCTGAAACCTATGCATGGATGTGCACCGGATATACCTGAATATTGATCCTGAGCAGATAATTTGAGCATAAAGCCCGGACTATCCCATCCTCCTCCGGCATGTTGTCCCGGAGATTCAAGCATTTCACTCACGTTTCCCGACATTTGATACATGCCCCTTCCATTTGAGTTATAAGACTTCACCGGTGCTGTGATGATAAATCCATCCGCTCCATAGTTTGTGGAATAATGCGTGTTTTGATCCTGTAAGGTACCTTCTTCCTCGTTAACGCAACGAAAATTGGCGTTATAAACTCCATTTTTACCTCTTAATACAGCACCTTTCCAGGGGAAAATGGTGTCTTTGGCATAAATGGCTGCGGCCATCCATTCCTGTTTGGTGGGGAGACTAAATACCACCTTTTTGCCTAATTTTCCTTTTCCGGCGGCATAGGAAATTGTAAGCCAACGGCAAAATTCCATCGCCGCATCATGAGATACAGCCATTACGGGGTATTGATCGTACGCCTTATTGGCAAAATATGTTTTATTGATGCTGTAGAAAGTTGAATATGGAAAATATTTCCTGAAACTCTGCGTATCCGGCAGTAAGGAGCGATATTCTGCATTCGAAGACTTGTATTCTAAGAACCTTTTATACCATTCGTTCGTGCACTCATATCTGGCCATGAATAATTTCGGACCAATGCGTACCATATCTTTTTCTATTTCCTTGGTAGTCGGAATTTTTCGAATCGGTGCATCCAAAACAAATCCCATCCAAACCAGGGAAACAAAAGCTATCCAAATCCAGACTTTCATCCCTTTTTTATTTAGCAAAATTGACCGCTCTTCTTTCCCGGATAACCGTGATTTTAATCTGACCCGGATAAATCATTTCCTTCATGATTTTCTGAGAGATGTCAAACGAAAGCAAGTCACTTTGTTTATCATCAAGGGTATCGCTATCTACAATAACGCGCAATTCACGTCCTGCTTGTATGGCAAAGGCTTTTTCTACCCCGTCAAACGAAAGGGCTAATTTTTCCAGATCCTGTAAACGCTTGATATAGGCTTCGCTGTCTTCTCTTCTCGCCCCCGGGCGTGATCCGGAAATGGCGTCGCAAGCCTGAACAATCGGAGCTATCAGGCAGGTCATTTCAATTTCGTCGTGGTGGGCACCAATGGCATTCACAACATCGGGATGTTCTCCATATTTCTGGGCCAATTTCATCCCCAATAATGCGTGTGGAGTTTCGGCATCATCATCGGGCACTTTTCCAATATCATGAAGCAATCCGGCTCTTTTGGCCAATTTAACATCCAGTCCAAATTCAGCAGCCATGGTGGCACAAAGGTTGGCTACTTCCCTTGAGTGTTGTAGTAAATTCTGACCATATGAAGAGCGATATCTCATACGTCCGACCATCCTGATGAGTTCAGGGTGCAAACCATTGATTCCCAAGTCAATGATGGTACGTTCACCAATTTCTATGACTTCCTGTTCCAAATCACGACGGGTTTTCTCTACCACTTCTTCGATACGGGCAGGGTGAATACGTCCATCCGAAACCAGACGGTGTAATGAAAGCCTTGCGATTTCCCTGCGGATTGGGTCAAATCCCGAAAGAATAATGGCTTCAGGCGTGTCATCAACGATAATCTCAATGCCCGTTGCAGCTTCCAATGCCCGGATATTTCGCCCATCTCTGCCAATGATTCTACCCTTGATATCGTCATTGTCGATATGAAAAATGGAAACTGAGTTCTCAATGGCCTGTTCTGCCGCTGTTCTTTGAATGGTTTGAAGTACCATTCGCTTGGCTTCTTTGGTAGCGGTGAGTTTGGCCTCTTCAACGATATTTTTCACCTGTGATAGAGCTTCCGTTTGGGCATCCTGCTTCAAGGCCTCCACCAATTCTGCTTTGGCTGCTTCGGCACTTAATCCGGCTACTTGTTCCAATTTTTTTACGTGGGATTCGTGGGATTTCTCTAATTCCTGCCTTTTGATACCCACAATCTCGAGTTGCTTATTCAACTCAATTTTCTGATTTTCCAGATCCTTTATTTTGCGGTCGGCATTCTGGTATTTGTCGTTCAGGCTTTGCTCTTTTTTCTTAAGGTCGTGCTCTTTGTCTTCCAGATCACGTCGAAGTCTTTTGGTTTCCTGTTCTACCTCATTTTTAATCTGAAAAAAATGTTCTTTGGCTTCGAGTTCCTTAGCCTTTTTGATGGAAAGGGCTCTTTCTTCTGCTTCTTTTATAATTTGAGCAGCTTTGCCCTCATTCTTGTTGTTCAGAAAGTAATATGCGACAACGGCCCCAAGTGCCAGGCCGCCTACAAGAGAAATAATAATTAAAACAATGTTCATGTTTACTGTTCGTTAAATTACTTAAAACTGAAATCAGCGCAGCAGTAAAATCATGCAAGGGACCGGTTAATCAATTCTTCCATCGACCGGATTTTCTGATCGAAGTCTTTT
>CAZTGZ010000003.1:139650-144932 GCA_964613385.1 uncultured Chitinophagaceae bacterium | reverse complement strand
CGTTTACGGCGTGGACTACCAGGGTATCTAATCCTGTTCGCTACCCACGCTTTCGTGCCTCAGCGTCAATGTCGGTCTAGTGAACTGCCTTCGCAATTGGTGTTCTGGGTCATATCTAAGCATTTCACCGCTACATGACACATTCCATCCACCTCGACCGAATTCAAGGCTACCAGTTTCAAAGGCAATTTTACGGTTGAGCCGCAAGATTTCACCTCTGACTTAATAGCCCGCCTACGCACCCTTTAAACCCAATGAATCCGGACAACGCTTGGATCCTCCGTATTACCGCGGCTGCTGGCACGGAGTTAGCCGATCCTTATTCCTACGGTACCGTCAAGCTCCGAATAATCAGAGTGTTTCTTCCCGTAGAAAAGCAGTTTACAACCCATAGGGCCGTCATCCTGCACGCGGCATGGCTGGGTCAGACTTGCGTCCATTGCCCAATATTCCCTACTGCTGCCTCCCGTAGGAGTCTGGTCCGTGTCTCAGTACCAGTGTGGGGGATCATCCTCTCAGACCCCCTACCCATCGTCGCCTTGGTGAGCCGTTACCTCACCAACTAGCTAATGGGCCGCATGCTCATCTTTGACCGCCGGAGCTTTGATTACAAAGTGATGCCACTTCATAATGTTATGGGGTATTAATCCGAGTTTCCCCGGGCTATGCCCCAGTCAAAGGTAGATTGCATACGTGTTACGCACCCGTTCGCCGGTTCCCGCCATCCGAAGACGACTTCTCCCTCGACTTGCATGTATTAGGCCTGCCGCTAGCGTTCATCCTGAGCCAGGATCAAACTCTTCGTAGTAAAAAAGTTTGAGTGTCTCAAGAATCAAAATTTTTCTCAAATTGTTATTTGAGGGCTCGCTATTTCACCATTACTTCAAAGAACTTTAGCTATATAGGCTCGCGCCTCTTTGTATAACTTTCTTCTGTTTTGTTCCCTTATGGGGCTGCAAATCTACAACTACTTTTTACAATCACCAAAAATATTTTTCAAATATTTTTTTCTCTCCCCACATCTCCCGTCAATCATAGTAGACAACCCTTTTTCAGAACGCGGGTGCAAAAGTAAAATCCGTTTTTAATTCTACAAGCATAGTCGTATTTATATTTTCTAACTGCTTGTAAATCACATAGATAAAATTATTGGGCGTGGATCAACTTCCATCCATACACCTCCCCCCCAACCTCAGCCTCTACCCAATATACCCCAACCCTCAAACCCCTGAAGTCTAATCCCAACAACGTCTCTCCCCTACTCACATAACCCTTTTCCTCCTCCCATACCACCTTACCTCTCATATCCGTACACCGCAAAACCAAATTTCCGCTCTTCTCGGAATTTAATTTTAATCGGTAATACCCATCCCCGGGAACCGGATATAAAATTATGCCCGCATCTCTGATCGCCAACTCTAACCCCGAACCTAAAACTATCTCCCCTATCCACACTCCATTCCTGTCCGCACTCATTCCGTAACTTCCACTCATCCATACTCTGTCCCGCTCATTATATTTTACCTGTACCGCCGTATAATCACCCCACCGCTCAATACTGTCGGCTAAAAAGGTGTTGATTACGCCCTCTCCTTTCTTTATAGATACCGGTGTGCTGTACAGTCCGGCTAATCCTCGCCCCCTGCGATGCATAATCGCCAATGTACCCGGATAATGCCATTTTCCGCTGTATGAAGCCGTGATTACAGAAGCCATGGGTTCGTCCTGGCTTGCTACCGATGTAATGGATGGATAAGACATATCAAATGAATCATTCGTTATATAATCGGCTGTTACATCCGGCTGACCGCCCGAAAAATCAATGATCCCATGATATAAACCCGGCTTTCCATTAGAAGGAATATGCGAACTCTGCACATATTGTATATGTCCCTGATGATAAAATCCGCTCAAAACACGAGTGTCGTTGGTCTGAAGCCTGAAACCGGCTTCGGGCTGAAAGGCACTCGCCGGAACACCATATACCTTGTCCGATCTGAGCACTCTCATCGACAACACCGGTTCTCCGGAACCAATGCTTCCCTCTATACGATGGAGAAACAAGGTGTCATTCTCCGACTCTGAAGGGCGTACACTCAACATATATATTCCATGATCTGTTGTTTCAGGGGTACTGCTCACCGGACAAATACTCCAAACAGGAACACCCTGATACTTAATGTCATAATATAATTTCCTCGTTAAACTATCTCCTGCATAACCATCTTGTTTCTTTACTTGCCAAACAACGGATTGGGTAAATCCTTCCTGCCAGCTCATGTCATCATATAATATGTTCACAGTAATAAACAAGTCCTTATCGTTCATGGCAATAATCGGATAATCACTCCAGGTCTTGCCTTGAAAAGGATTGCCCTCCAAAGCATAAAAGTTCCATGCTCCGTCCGGATCTGATGTCTGGCTGAACCCTGTGATGATTCTGGTATCAGCACTTGTGCTTCCCTGAAGAAAGACGAGTATAAACCGATCAGCCGCCGGATCATACATCACTTTAGGATCATAGGTTCTATCCAGATTTGGCAGCACATTCCCGACAATGGTGCGCAATGTTCTGTATCGTATCTGACCTCCATCGCGTTTAAAGATACTTACCGAGCTATTGATCACACTGACCACCGTTCCATCGTTGGAGATGGCCATATTGTTGTCGTTTGGAATGCCGGCCCCACCAATAGGTAAGCCATTAAATCCCGCAGTTTGTGTCGGCTTTATACGCTCCGGGTTGCTGATGTATTCATTCTTATGCATTTTGCCCGGTTCTGACGCAAAACGCAGGGCATTTCTCGATACTTTGGCTTCCGATGTACGATGATGGTGTGCCGGGGGCTCAAAAAGCAATTCCGCAAATTGATGCTGCGTTTCCGACATGTTGATTTGGATTAGTCGGGGCATTTTATGTGTTTCCGACGATTTATAGGTGAACTGGCCCCATCCGGCCATAGGTAGCAGGCAAAGAATTAAGAAAATACTTCTCATAATTCAAACCTAAAAAAAACCTTCGAATGTTGTGCTTATTTCTGTGTATGCCGATAGAAATACAGCCCGATTCCGAAAAATAATACGTTTGGAATACTCACGGCCAATAATGGATGCATGGAACCACTGGAGCCATAGGAATTGAAAAATTGAATGACAAATAAATAAAAAAAGCTGATGAGCAAACCTTTGCCAAGATGTAATCCAATACCTTGTCTGGTTTTTATGGAAGAAACGCAAACGGCAATAAATGTTAAGACCAAAATAGAAAACGGAGCCGCATAACGCCGGTATTTCTCCGTTTGATAAAAGAAAACGTTTTCAGTTCCCCGCATCCTTTCCAGCTCTATATACTCATTCAATTCCTGTAAATTAAAGGACTGTACATCTTCAACCCGGCGAAAAAAGTCGATGGGATTAAAATGTATGACGGTATCCAGCTGCTTTCCAAATTCTATGCTCTGTGTGCCGTCTTTATTATATTTTCTGTACTTGTAGTTCGTTAATCCCCATTTGCCGGCTTGTCGGTTCCATTGCATTTTCTCTGCTGACAAGCGGCTCACCAACCGGTTTTGCTCTATATGCTCCAGATTCAACAGATATCCAAAACTATCGAGGTAATTGAAACTTTGTAATGACATCACAATACCCGGCTGAATTTGTCTTTTGATGTTTTCTTTATAGTCATTGGAAATATCTCTGATGTATGTGTTTTCAAAATCGACCCTGACTTTGTCGGCACTTGGGATGATCCATGCATTGAGGATAAAGCTCAAAATACCCAGAAAAACCGCCGTGATGAAATATGGCCTCAAAAACCTGGGATAACTGACTCCGCTGCTCAATATGGCGATGATTTCTGTTCGGTTCGCCAATCGTGAAGTGAAAAAAATTACCGAAATGAAGATAAAAATCGGGCTGAATTGATTCAATAAAAATGGGACAAAATTCAGATAATACCCGGTTAATATGGTTTTGAAAGGAATAGACTTCTCTACAAAATCATCGATTTTTTCCGATACGTCGAAAATGATAATGATTACCGTAAACAGTCCCAATGCCAACGAAAAGGCACCGAGGAATGAGCGTATGATATACCAGTCTATCCTTTTAATCACAGCTATTCCAGTTTGTCTTTCGATTTTCTCGCAGCCAGCAGAAACATGCTGAGCAATTCTTCGCATTCTTCAATCAAAGGCGATATCAATACGGCATCCATCCATTGCTCTTTCATCACCATTTCCAGCCAGAATGCACATGCATTGGTAGCATCAACCGTTTGATTCAGGCGCTGAATGAAAAATTCGGAGTGCTGCGGTCTGCCCAGGATTCTCGACTTAACCCCCAATTCTGTCGCATTTTTCATTAAACCATCTTTTACATGCACCAGCAACGGAGTCTGTGCCGGCAACAAAATACTCACTTTAATACAGGCTTCCGCCAAAGTAACCGTGCGATTCTTTAGTTCGTTTACGTTCATAATCTTTCGACTAATTTAGTGCGTATGCTGTTCTTCCAGGCCATAAAATCACCTTTTTCGATATGCATACGGATTTGATCCATCAGCCAATGATAGAATTTGAGATTATGTATGCTCGCAATTCTGGCCGCCAAATGCTCTTTTGCCATAAATAGATGTCGAAGATAAGCCTTTGAATAATCCGGTGTAAGTGTAGAATGAACCGGTGAAAAATCATCTTCCCACTTTTTATTGCGCATATTCATGACACCTTCTGGTGTAAATAACATCCCATTTCTCGCGTTGCGCGTTGGCATCACACAATCAAACATGTCCACACCCAATGCCACCGATTCCAGTAAATTCACCGGAGTCCCCACTCCCATCAGGTATCTGGGCTTGTCTTTGGGAAGTATAGAACATACCAACCCGGTCATATCATACATCATTTCATGGGGTTCTCCCACCGACAATCCACCGATGGCATTCCCCTCGCGTTCGCATGATGCAATAAACTGAGCACTCTCCTTTCTCAATTCAGGATACACACTACCCTGCACAATAGGGAATAAGGTCTGGTCATAACCATATAATGCTTCCGTTTCGTCAAATCGAGCACAACAACGCTTCAACCATCTATGCGTTTGATGCATGCTGTTAACGGCATATGATCGCTCACAGGGATAAGGCGTACATTCGTCAAAGGCCATGATGATATCTCCTCCAATGCTTCTCTGAATGTCCATCACATTTTCCGGCGTAAACCACAGGGTACTGCCGTCTATATGGCTTTTGAATTTTACCCCTTCTTCGGTTATTTTCCGGT
>CAZTGZ010000003.1:120690-139640 GCA_964613385.1 uncultured Chitinophagaceae bacterium | reverse complement strand
TGATCTTTCTTAAATCATTTAAAGAAAATACCTGAAATCCGCCGCTGTCAGTAAGAATAGGTCTATCCCAATTCATGAATGAATGCAGCCCCCCGGCCTTCTCTAAAATCGCTGTACCCGGTCTTAAATAAAGATGATAGGTATTGCCCAAAATAATCCGGGCATCAATTTCTGATCTAAGTGCTTCCTGATCAACCGCTTTTACCGTAGCCTGGGTGCCAACCGGCATAAATATGGGCGTGCGTATTTCTCCATGTGAAGTAGCGAGCAGGCCGGTTCTGGCATCAGACCCGGAATCATAATTCAGGATTGTGAATTTCATTATTCGAAGAGCAAACTGAATTGCACCATATTAGGTCTTACCTGATGCAATGCCGAGGAATAAAAATATGGATCTTTTACCAGGGCGTTGGTCAGACCATTGCTCACCTTAACCTCAGGTGAAAACTTGAAATACTCAAAGTAAAAATCCAATCCGCACCCGATATCATAGCTAAATGTATTGGGTTTTATTGCCACTATGGCTTTGGTATTGCTCCTTTCCGTGTCAATATCCGATGCAAAATCATAGCGATACGTCAATCCGCTGATCGCATAAAAACGAGTATTCCGGTGACGTTTTGATTTGTATTTCATCACCACCGGCACTTCGAGATAGGTGGATTCAATTTTTACAAGCTTCTCATCCCCATTCTTAAAGGTATAATTCAGATTTCTCTGAGCGAAAGTAATGTTCAGTTGGGTTCTCATATCCCAATATTCAGCTACCCGTATGTTCATTATCCCGCCCACTCCAAAGCCGGGGAACGAAATCCCTTCAACCCCTCGAATGGTATCCATATTGAGATAATCTGCACTGGTGCTGTATTTGAGCCGAGCATTGTTGCCGATGATGGCAAATCCGAAGTGTATTTTCTGCAGATCGTACAACGGTGTGCGCTCCTGAGCCGAAATATTTTCGGAGAGCAACAAAATCACAGAAAATATCAGGCCAAAGCGGTGTAGAGGGTGCATATTCCGAAAGTTAAACGTTTGGATTGAATGTTTTGATATCCGCATTCTGCCAAAACACGCTCAAAATCCTTGCCTTCCGGAAAGTGCTTTACAGACTCCGGAAGATAACTATAGGCGCTTTGGTGCTTGCTGAAGATTTTACCTGTAACCGGTAAAATGAATTTGAAATACAATTGAAATAGTTGTTTCACCGGAAAAACGGATGGCTTGGAAAATTCCAGTACCGCCAGTGGGGATCCCGGTTTCAACACCCTGCGCATTTCCATGAGTCCTGCGTTCAGATTTTCAAAATTTCTCACGCCAAATGCCACAGTAGCGGCATCATAGCTCTGATCTTCAAAGGGAAGATGTTCACTGTCAGCCACCAAAAGGTCAATGCGTTCGATGTTTCTGTGTTGGAGTTTTTTTCGCCCAACATCCAACATGCCCGATGAAATATCAACCCCGGTAACACGTTCAGGATTCAGTCGCAAGGCTTCTATGGCCAAATCGGCAGTGCCGGTGGCCACATCGAGAATCTTCTTAGGCTCATGCGCCTTTAAACTGTCTATCGCCTTTTTCCTCCAGCTTCTGTCAATGCCCAATGACAAAAAACGATTGAGAAAATCATATTTCCCGGAGATATCGTCAAACATCTCCCTGACTTGTTCTTTTTTGCCCAAGCTCGACGATGGATCTGGAACTACCTGTACTGCCATAAATTGTAATCAGAAAGGTAATGCCTACCTTTGTACTTTCTGCAAATATCCATCTTGTTCATCAAAAGCGCAAAATTCATTGGTTCCTATACTTCTGCTGAGTCGGTAAAATCTGACCCAAGGCCTGAAGTTGCCTTCATCGGCCGAAGCAATGTAGGTAAAAGTTCCCTGATCAATATGCTTTGTCAGCAAAAAGCCCTGGCACATACCAGTTCTACTCCGGGAAAAACCAGAGTTGCCAATCGGTTTTTAATCAACGAGCATTGGGTATTAACCGATTTGCCGGGGTACGGATACGCTAAGGTCAGCAAAAAGGAAAGAGATGTATTTAAAAAACTTATTGAAGATTATCTGATCGGACACGCTACCCTAAAAGCACTTTGTGTGTTGATAGATAGCCGTATTCCACCACAAGCCATCGATCTGGAATTCCTTTTCTGGTGTGGCGAACATGATCTTCCTTTCTTTCTGGCGTTTACCAAATGCGAAAAAATGAAAGCCGGTGAAAGAGAAAAGAATCTCAACGCTTTTTTTGAAGCATTCCGGAACAGTGGGTACGAAGAAATTCCCGACTTTTTTCTTACATCCGCCAACACAGGCGAGGGTCGCGAAGAACTGCTCAAATTCATCCAAACAGACGCACTCATCGACTAATACAAACCGGTTTTGTCAGCGTCAACCCTGCTTCAGGGTAAATCCAAAGGTAGTACCGATGCCAACGGCTGATCTCACATTGATCACTTGCTCGTGAGCTTCTATAATATGCTTTACAATAGACAAACCCAATCCTGTGCCCCCGGCTTCGCGACTTCTGCTTTTGTCAACCCGGTAAAACCTTTCAAATAACCTGGGAAGATGCTTTTCCTCAATGCCTTCGCCATCATCACTGATTTCAATCAACAGCAACTTGTCCATATCATAAAATCCTGTCATTACCGATCCGTTTTCTCTTCCATACTTAATGGCATTCACCACAAGATTGGTCAGTACTTGTCGAATCCTTGCCTTATCAGCTTTCACCCAAAATGGGCGGTTGCATCCTTCCTTAAATCCAAGGAAAATTTTACGCCCTCTGGCTTTCAGTTCCAGATTGTCAAAAACTTCACGGGTGAGCGCATGGATATCAAAACGCTCGAATTGCAATGTCAATTCACCGCTTTCAAGATGGGCTATGGCCGTTAGGTCTTCTACCAATTCCGCCAGTCGGTCTACGTTATTGCTCGCTTTTTCAAGAAACTTTTCTCTTACGCTCTCATCATGTAATGCCCCATCCAATAAGGTATGCAGATATCCTTGAATGTTAAAAATTGGTGTCTTGAGTTCATGGGATACATTACCCAAAAACTCCCTTCGATAGGTCTCTTGCTTTTTTAACTGTTCTATTTCGGCCAGATTGTCTTTTGCCCAACTCATCACTTCCTCTTGTACTTCACCAATGGGATCAGATGACATGGGCCTAACCCCCGGAGGAGAACTGTATTTATGCAGCTTTTGATTGTGGATGGTCTTATAAATCAGCTTGATCTTCCGATAAATGAAGCGAACCAACAAGTAATAAAATATCAGAAAAGCCCCTGAAAACGAAAGGATGGCCAGTATGCCACTCACCCACCAATCTACGGATAAAAACCACGATGTACTATAAACCAGTACAGCCACCAACAAGGCCGATACGAAAGCGATATACCCGGGTTTCGGATTTTTTTTCATTCAGGGAATAAAGGTACGAATTTCAGGCTTCCTCAAACCTGTATCCTACACCTTTAATCGTTTTGATGCGGTCTTCGCCGATTTTTTCGCGAATCTTACGAATATGAACGTCTATGGTTCTGTCAACAACCAAAACATCGTCGCCCCAAACTTCACTTAGAATGCTCTCACGGGTAAATACCTTTCCGGGTTTGCTGGCCAATAAAAAGAGCAATTCAAACTCCTTTTTCGGTAAAGCAAATTCCTGCTCGGCAACAAATACCTGATAGGTAGACCGATCTATGGTAATATCTTTCAGATTGATTACAGTACCACTGTGTTCCCCGGGATTCTTGCGTTTTAATACAGCCTTGATTCTGCTCAGCAAAACCCTCGGTTTCAAAGGCTTGGCCACATAATCATCAGCTCCCGCCTCAAATCCGGCCAACTCCGAATATTCCTCATCGCGGGCGGTCAGAAACATAATAAACATTTCTTTGGAAGGGTCTGATTTTAGGATTCTGCATACCTCGATGCCATCCATTTTGGGCATCATCACATCCAGCAAGATCAGATCCGGTTTAAATATGTCAACCTTTTTTAAGGCTTCCAGTCCATCTGCGGCAGTCTCGGTAACAAAACCCTCCTTCTGCAGATTGTATTGAATAAACTCGAGTATATCCGGTTCGTCATCTACAATGAGAATCTTGCTACTCATCTTTTCTTAATTTTTGCGCAACCTACGCATCATAATCATGGGACAGGTTATCCCTATATTAAGTTTCAGTTAATTCAGTATTTCAGCAAGTTTAGCTTCCAATTGATGCGATCTCAATCCCTTGTCCAAAATACGGCCTTCCTTGTCGAGCAGAACCGTAAAAGGTATTGAATTCACCTTATACAATTGAGCGGCAGATGAACTCCATCCCTGCAAATCGCTCACATGGTACCAGGTGAGCCCGTCCTGAGCAATGGCTGCCTGCCACTTGGCTTTATCGGTATCCAGCGAAACGCCGTATATCTCAAATCCTTTGGCTTTATATTTATTGTATATAGCAACCACTGCAGGATTTTCCATTCTGCACGGTCTGCACCAGCTTGCCCAGAAATCTATCATCACCACCTTGCCTTTCAACGATGACAACTTTACGGTTTTCCCGTCAGGAGCAGTCAGATTGATATCCGGAGCTCGACTGCCAATATCCAACGGCTTAATCATTGCCACTTTCGATTCCAGCTCAGCCGTATATTTAGAGTTTGGAATGCTGCCCTTCATTTTTTCGGCGGCCTCTTCCAAAATGCTCACCGGAGGCTCCTGCAATAAATAGGTAGCGGCAAAATAGGTTGCCAAACTCGCATCATGACTGCGTATAAAGGCCTGCACATCATTAAACATTTTCTTCTGCATGGCTTCATACTGACCCGAAATCACCTGGCGCATCGAATCGCTCACCGTATTTGGATCTAACCCACTTAAGCCCTGGTTAAATTCAACCATCACCTTATTGTGACCCATATAAACCTGGTACAATTCTGACAACTGCTCATTATTCTTGTCACCTTTAATAGTCGATTGAATGAACTCGCCCAGCTTAAATTGTCCTTTAATTTTCGCTTTGTTTTCCAATACAACCGGCACGCCAGGAGGGGTAGTCGTATTGAAAGTTAAATAACCCACTGTCGCTTCCGGTACATTTCCCTTAAAGCTGAACTTACCCTGTGCATCGGTACGAACGCTATCAATAAATACCAGTTTGCTCGGAGTAACTTCATGAAGTACCACCAGTACATTAGACCCGCCGGTAACCTCACCCTTCAATTCAAACTCCTGATCGTGAGAGACTTGCTTATTCCCGCAAGACATAAACATGGCCAGCCCGGCAGCCAAAATTCCTGCACCTGTACTCAATTTTGAAAATAATGTCATAAATACGATTTGTGCAAAGATAACAAATATTGTGCCTTTTTGGGTTGAGTGGGAATCATCATATTTGTGGAATAATAATTGAGGCAAACTATCATTCCTATATGAAAAATTTAATCCGTTCCAGCCGAATTTTAATCGCCATCATGTTCATATTCTCCGCCATCAGCAAGTTGCTGTCCATGGCCTTTTTCGATAGCATGGTGGCCGAACTGTTTCTGGGAAGCCAATATTACGATAATCCCGGTGGCATGTATTTCACCCAAATCCTGAGCCGAATCCTTATCTCTGCCGAAATGGTTTTGGGTGTTGCCGTTTTACAGGAAAAGTGGCTCAAAAAAATCATAATTCCCGCCCTTTTCGGAATGCTCCTCCTATTTACCGTTCACCTGTTTTACGAAGGAATCACCAGTCCCAAAGGCTTCATCGAAGGAAATTGCGGCTGTTTCGGCGACATCCTGCCAATGAACAACCTCGAGAGCATCCTGAAAAACGTAGTCGCCATTTTCTTATGCATCCTCGTTTGGGCCAAGTATGAAGACGATCCTTTACCCGGCCTTTGGACCTCCATCATAACCGGAGGCGTCACCTTATTGACCCTGTGGCTTACCATAAAAACGTACGAAATGCCCACCATCGAGCAAAATCTCACTACCACCGAATCAACCGATACCAATACACTAATATCCGAATCCCCGCTCATTAATGATGCTAATCAGGCGCCCGAAGCCCAAGATACAACCAAACAAAAAGCACAGCCCGAAACCAAACCTGCAGATAGCAAAGACCTCAAGACCTTCAGTGTCCTCAAATTGGCCGGCAAAATGTCCGATGGAACCACCCTTCAACCCGAAAAAGGCGAGAAACTCGTTTGTCTTTTCAGCATGACCTGCGGACATTGTCAGGAAACCTTTCACGATTTGTGTGGCTTCAGCGGCCAAACTCTTCCAAAAATATATTTGCTCAACTTTGGCAAAGAGTTCGAACAAGACTATTTCTTCAACAAAGCCGGTTGCAAAAGCCCGCATTGGCGCACCGAAGACTTCCCCTTATTCAAGCGCATGCTCGAAGGCGAAAGCTTCCCGCGCATCCTACACATCAAAAACGGAAAAGTTGTAAAATCATGGAATATAGACACATATAAAAAAGAAGATTTCATGAAATATTTCAACCTCAGCGAGAAAAAAGAACCCGGCGGACTACAACTGCAAAAACCCGGCTCATGGGGCGGAGAACCCGAATCCGAAGGCAAAAAACCCTGGGATTAAACCCATCGATACATCCCTAAAAACTTCCTTTCCATTTTTCGGTAAACAATAGGGCAAAAAATTCCGGCTGTCCGCTAAAGTCCGCAGCCCCAAGCCCGGTCGGGGTCGCGGTCACAAGGGCTTCCTGCCGTCAGCCTTGCGCCTGCACACCGCCCTGGCCTTTGTCCTTTGCGGGCTATCGCTTCCATCCGGTTTGCTAACCCACCCCGAAACAACTCAGGAAATTGATTCAAATTTCTAATGTCTAATTTCTAATTTCTAATCACTAACGGGCGATAGTAAATCTTAACCTATATAACTTCCCATTATTCAACCCTACCTGAATAAAATACATTCCATTTGAAAAACCGGAAGTTGCTATATCAATTGATGATTGGCCTGAGGTAAAATCCAATAATTCCGAACCCATATTATTGAAAACCTTAATGCTAATAGGATCGTCAACAGTCTTTTCCAGTTTTATATTCAATTTCTCATTCGCAGGGTTTGGAAAAAGCATAATTCTTTCACTCCATTCTTGAGAAAAATACTCGGAAGAAGGCAGTAAGGTTATTGAAACTTCCCGACTTGTATCCGCACATGCCCCTTTTCTGACGATACATCGATAGCGGACTGATTCTATAGAGTTCTGATACGCAAAGACTCGCAAGGTATCTCTGTCCATACCTGCATAATTCATGGTGTCGGCAATATTCTCAAATCCTGAACCTGTATCTTTTTGCCATTGATAATTTCCTTCCATAGTTTTGGTCACAAAAACAACCGTATCTCCAATAAGTACGCTTTTGTTTTCAGGCTGCAAGTCAATGAGTTCCTTGTTTTTCAAATTCAAGTGTATGGTAATCACGCTATCGCAACCCTTATGGTTCATCAGAGTATCCCGAAAGGTACCATTGTTGGCAATTCTCTTTCCCGAAGGAGAAATAAAATCACAAGTGTCTTCTGTATAAATTTCAGCATAAGTAAACGTACATAAGGTATACGATTTTACCGCTCCTGAATATAGCCCATTATAATTCGCATATGGACTGCCAATAACCACATAACTGCCATCACCCGAAATATCAATATTTTGGTCTCTTGCTCCCGGAGTCGAATTTCGTGGGATTCCTTTCCCGATTTCAACCCATTTTCCATTAATGAGGTGATAAATCCTGCTAAAATTTTGGCTTTTATCGTATGCCACACCGACTGCAATGGTTTCTCCATTTGAACTGATTGCAACTGTATTTCCAAATCCCCCACCTTTAAATTCTCCATATATTTTCTGACCTAATTGACTCCAATCCCAACCATCCCATTTGTAAACCAAAACATATTGTAAAGAATCTCTTGAATTAAAAGACGCTGGAGCACCGATTACAAGTGCATCGCCTATTGAATCTATACCTATATCAGTGCCAAAAGCTTCATCGCGGTAATTTCCACTTAATACAGAACCTTTGGGAATCCAATAAACTCCAAACCACTTGAATACGAATACCTGACCGAAATTTCCCTTTTCTTCCTCTTTGCTCGGGTAAGCGCCTACGGCCAATGTCTGGCCATCATGACTCAAGGCTACTTTATCACCAAACATGCCGGATTTAATGTTTCCGACGATGGCCTCCCCTTTGGATTGCCATTTATTTTCCCGCCATTCAAAAACTTTCACCTGGCCATAATTCCATCTATCTTTAATAAATCCAGGCGCCCCAATTGCCAATGTTAAACCATCTCCACTAAGTGAGACAGAATATCCTGACCATCCTTCATCACCCACAATATCCTCCCCCATTTGTATCCAAATGCTATCGGTCCATTTAAAAACTTTTGTCTGCCCTGATCCAAACACTCCGCGATACGCACCCACTGCCAATATACTTCCGTCGTCAGATAAACTCATAGAATAACCGAATTCATCACCAATGCTGTCACCGTACAATGGATTCCCTTTTTGCACCCACCCCGAACCTTCGCGATGATACATACATACCTTACCGTGGCTGCTCAGCCAATGTCCCTTGGCGTGAATAGCCATCACTTTGCCATCCTTGCTCAAATCTATAGAATTACCAAGAAACGAATAAACACTGTCTCCGATAATCGTATTTCCCCAGGTTACCCAGGATTGAGCATTCAAATTGCAGTTGGATACAATGAACGTCATAACTATCCAAAATGTACGATTTAAACTTATTCTCATCAGATGATTTAGGATTGGATTCAACCAATTCAGGCTGCTGCTATGAAATCTTTATCATTAAAGTACCTGGAATGTTGAAACATTATCCCTTAGATATAATATCGAATTGGAATGTTGCACGGGAATATAATATCTGACGGGCGGTGTGCACCCTCTATAGCTGCTCTTTGGAACTGCTCACATGAATTTTGTGGAAATGATAATCAACTAATTGCTTCCTTTTACATCTCGCTTGTGTCTGAATATGACAATTCGCACATTACCACTTTCCAATAAGAATAAATGCAAAAAACCTTTTTCACGCGCAGATCATCCCATGAAAAATGCTCCCCAACCCTAACTTCTAATTTCTAATCTCTAATTTCTAATTTCTAATTTCTAATTTCTAATTTCTAATTTGGCTAAAAGTAGCTTATTCGTCACTTTCGGATCGGCCTTGCCTTGAGAGCGCTTCATCACTTCCCCCATAAACAAACCCAATAACCCTTTTTTACCATTGCGGTATTCCTCCACTTTCTCTGTCCATTCGGCCAATACCGCCTCAACCAGCTCTTCCAGATAACTTTCATCGCTGTTTTGAAGAATATTCAGTCGCTGCGCAATGGCCTCCGGCGCTTCTTCTCCTTTCAACATTTCCGGAAATACGCGTTGTGCAGCCATACTATGACTCACTTTCCCGGAATCCACCAAGGCAATAAGCATGGCCATCCGATTAGGACTAACCGGAAATTCATGTAACTCCAAACCCTGCGTATTTAAATAACTTTTGATGTCGCCCATCATCCAGTTGGCCGCTGCTTTGTAGTTTTGGGTATGCTTTGCCATTTCCAGAAAATAGGCCGCCGCTTCTTTCGAATCGGTCAGTATCTGGGCATCATATGTGTTTAAACCGTAAGTTTGAATCAACAAATGTTTCAACTGTTCCGGTAACATAGGCATTTCTGCCCTCGCCCTGGCGATCATTTCTGAACTTACCCTCAAAGGCGGTAAATCAGGTTCAGGAAAATACCGGTAATCGTTCACCAATTCCTTCGCCCGCATGCTGAAGGTATGATTCTTCAAGGCATCAAAACTTCTGGTTTCACCCACAATTTTTTCTCCCTTATCCAACATTTCTGCCTGCCGCAGTATTTCATGTTCTATGGCCCGCTTTACGTTGGAGATGGAGTTCATATTCTTTACTTCTACCTTGGTGCCAAACGTGGTACTCCCTTTCGGCATAATAGAAATATTTGCATCACATCGCAAACTGCCTTCCTCCATATTGCCATCACAAACCTCCAGATATCGCAAAAGCTTTCTGACTTCTGTGACATATAAATAAGCTTCCTCCCCGTTTTGAATAACTGGTTCAGTAACAATTTCTATCAGCGGTGTTCCCGCTCTGTTGTAGTCAATCAATGAATAATGTAAATCCATATCATGAATACTTTTACCGGAATCCTCTTCCATATGGATACGGGTGAGAGCTATTTCCTTCTGCTCACCATTACCCAATTGGATGCTAATCATACCACCTTTGCACAGCGGAGTTTTGTCCTGTGTTATCTGGTATCCCTTTGGTAAGTCGGCATAGAAATAGTTCTTGCGCGCGTAAATATTGTATTCGCTGATTTCGCAGCCACAAGCCAATCCAACCTTAATGGCCATCTCCACAGCTGCCTTGTTGTGTCGGGGCAAAGTGCCGGGATAACCCAAACTAATTTCGCTGATATTCGTATTGGGTGCTGCACCGTATTCTGCTTTGTCAGCGCTAAATGCCTTTGATTGCGTGAGCAACTGAGCGTGTATTTCAAGTCCGATTACGGCCTGATATTTATCTGCAATGGAATTCATAATTTGTATTTTTCCCGCGCTTCTTTAATAACTTCTTCCAATCCTCCGGCATCCTTTCCTCCCGCAGTAGCAAAAAATGCCTGACCACCGCCGCCTCCTTTGATATGAACGGCCAGGCTTCGAACCATTTCTGAAGCATTCATCTGACGGCCCTCAATTAAGGCATCACAAATCATCACCGAAACTGCAGGTTTACCCTCGTACTCGCTGGCAATCACAGCAAATAAATCCGGAACCTCTTGCCTCAACTGAAACAAAACATCCTTAATGATCGAAGCTTCCGTATCCCTGATTACACTCATTACCGAGCTAAAACTACCCGCTTTCTCCGATTGATGGAACAGCTGCTGCTTCAAATTAGCGACTTTTTCCTTTTTAAAAGATTCTATCTGCTTTTTAAGTTGAACATTTTCATCCAAAAGTCCTTTGATGCCATCTTCGAGTCTGCCCGAAGTTCCCAGCAAATGTCTGGATTTCTCAATTTCCTGAAGCCTCTCTCCCAGCCATTCAAATGCCGGCCCGGCCGAAACCGCCTCTATTCTTCGTACTCCGGCCGCTACAGAAGATTCAGATAAAATCTTAAACCATCCTATTTCAGCCGTATTTTGCACGTGTGTTCCACCACATAATTCAGTTGAAAAGTCCTCACCAAACTGTATAACGCGAACAAAATCTCCATATTTCTCACCAAATAGCGCCATGGCTCCCCACTTTTTCGCCTCCTCAATGGGCACATTCCCCATTTCCTTTTTAGGAATGGAATTGCGAATCTTCTCATTCACCATGAGTTCTACTTTTTGCAATTCTTCATCCGTCATTTTAGCATAATGGGAAAAGTCAAAGCGAAGGTATTTCTCGTTCACCAATGAGCCTTTTTGCGCCACATGGGTCCCCAAAACTTTCCTTAAAGCTGCGTGCAATAAGTGGGTTGCGCTGTGATTGGCTTCTGTATTTTTACGCTTTTCCGTTTGTACCTCTGCCTTAAAATATTGCGTCGGATTGACGGGTACAGCATCCGCGACATGAATAATTTTGTCGTTTTCTTTCCGGGTATCTAATATGTGTATGATCTGTCCGTCTTCTACCCCGCTCAATATACCGGTATCTCCAACCTGCCCACCGCTTTCTGCATAAAACGGAGTTTGGTCCATCGCCAAAAGAAAGTGAACTTTATCTTTCACCTTTTCTTCTTTCCAGGCGGTTATCTTAACCTGATATTCCAGGTTTTCGTATCCAACAAAAACAGTACTTTCATCTTCAGAAAATTTCTGCCAGTCTCCGCTCTGCTTTTCCGCATCTTTGCGGCTCCTGTTTTTTTGTTTATCCAATTCCTCCTGAAATCCGTCCATATCCACAAGCTTTCCTTTTTCTGCGGCTATCAAACAAGTTAAGTCTACCGGAAAGCCATATGTATCGTACAGTTCAAAGGCCAGTTTGCCTTCAATGGTTTTCATATCTTCTCCTCCCATGGCCTGTGAAAGTCGTTCAATGCCTTTGGCCAAGGTATGCAGAAAGGTTTTCTCTTCTTCAAAAATTACCCGTGACACAAATTCCCGTTGCACATATAACTCCGGAAATACATGCTCGAATTGAGCCGATATCACCGAAACCAGCTTATACATCAATGGGTGATCGGCATTCAAATAACTATATGCATAGCGAACCGCCCTTCTCAGGATTCTTCGGATTACATAGCCCGCTCCGGTATTCGAAGGCAATTGACCATCGGATATGGCAAACGAAATGGCACGAATATGGTCGGCCATTACGCGCATGGCGACGTCAGCCTTACCGGCGTCGCTGCCCTGATAGGTGATTCCAGTTTCCTGTTCAATAAACCTGATGGTATCCAGAAAAATATCGGTATCGTAATTGGAGGCTTTGGTTTGTAAAGCCCGAACCAATCTCTCGAAACCCATACCTGTGTCTACATGCTTATGCGGCAATTCAACCAATTGACCGGAAGCCAGTCGGTTGTATTGCATAAACACCAAATTCCATATTTCTATAACCTGCGGATGATCATTGTTCACCAATTCATTTCCGGGTTTTAACAATCTCTCCGCTTCTGACCTGAGGTCAACGTGAATTTCGCTGCATGGACCACAAGGACCGGTATCTCCCATTTCCCAAAAATTGTCCTTTTTGCCAAAATATAAGATCCGCTCGGGTGCGATATAATTTTTCCAGATTTCGGCGGCTTCTTCATCTTTCTCCAACCCATCGGATGCCTCTCCACCAAAAACACTTACATACAATCGATCCTGATCGAGTTTGTAAACTGTGGTCAACAACTCCCAGGCCCAGGCAATGGCTTCTTTTTTAAAGTAATCCCCAAAACTCCAATTACCCAGCATTTCAAACATGGTGTGGTGATAGGTATCCACGCCCACTTCTTCCAAATCATTGTGCTTTCCTGAAACCCGCAAGCATTTCTGAGTATTCGCAATTCTGGGAACCTGTATGGGCTTATGACCGAGAAAGATGTCTTTAAACTGGTTCATTCCGGCATTGGTGAACATGAGGGTAGGGTCATGTTGCACCACCATAGGTGCAGAAGGCACAATCTGATGTCCCTTCTCTTTAAAAAAATCTAAAAACTGCGCTCTGATCTCTGCAGAATTCATGGGTTACTTTTTTGATATTCCTGACGCGAAAAATCCGATTTTCGTCGTAATGACGCGGTATTTATACGATATGTCAGAAATTTTATCTGACTTTGCCATATAATTTTAAATTCGCGGTGCAAAGATAATCGCAGGCCGGTATTTTGCATTTCACGGTATGTCCAAAAAAATCAAATATCGTTACAATCCGGAAAGCCTTGAATATGAAAGGGTAAAGACCCCATTGTGGATACGATTGGCGAGAATTTTCGGATTCATTTCGGCCTCGGTAGTATTTGGTTTTCTCTTTTTATGGATTTCCTACAGCATTTTAGATTCGCCGAAAGAAAAGAAATTAAAGCGGGAAATCAGGCAATACGAAACACAAACGGAGATTCTGAAAGCCCGTTTGGAAGCCATGAACAATATGCTGGTGAGCCTGGAAGAGCGCGACGATAAAATATACCGCGAAATTTTTGGGGCCCCCATGCCCAAATCCATTCGAAACGGTGGGATTGGAGGTTCTGATCGTTACAAAGAGCTAAGCGGCTATGAAAATACGGCACGCTTATCCGAACTAATGGAAAAAGTGGACGACCTCAGCCGCCGTATGCTGGTTCAAAGTCGCTCATATGACGATTTGGTCAAGCTCGCAAAAGCTAAAGCAGATATGCTGGCTTCGATTCCGGCTATTCAGCCCGTAAGCAACAAAGACATGCGCAGGGTTGCCTCCGGATTTGGATACAGAATCGATCCGATTTACAAAACCCGGAAATTTCATAAAGGTATGGACTTCACCGCTCCCACCGGAACAAAAATATATGCAACCGGAGATGGAACGATCAAGGAAATTGAGCGCAAACAGTGGGGTTATGGGTTGAGTATCGTGGTGAATCACGGTTTTGGATACCAGACCAGATATGCGCATTTAAGCAAATTGGTTGTGAAACCCGGTCAAAAAGTGAAACGTGGAGAATTGATCGGCTATGTCGGAAGTTCTGGAAAATCCACTGCCCCGCACTTGCATTACGAAGTATTATACCGAGGCAATGCCGTAAATCCGGTCAATTATTATTACAACGATCTTACCCCCGATCAATATGAAACCATGCTTGAAATTGCCTCTTCTTCGAATCAGGCCTTCGACTAAAACAATGTCTTATGCTGCCTGATAAATTGTATTATTCAATTGCAGAAGTAGCCGAACATTTTAAGGTCGCCCCGTCTTTACTCAGATTTTGGGAAAAAGAGTTCCCGGCCATCGCGCCAAAAAGAAATAAGCGCGGCAAAAGGTTCTATACCTCGGCAGATATTGAGGAAATATCGCGGATTTATGATCTTGTAAAAACCAGAGGATTCACCCTCAACGGTGCCAGGGAAGAGTTGCAACGCCAAAAAAAAGAACCGGCAAATATGCTCGAAACCCTCACGCAGATTCGGGATTTCATTCAAAAAGTTCGGGACGATCTCTATGAAAATCGCTCTTAGTCTTTTTGTTCTGTGGCTTCCATTGACGTTGTCGGCCCAGGTTCTCCCTGATTATGTGGGGGCTCAGGCCGCAGGGAAAGCAGGTTGTAGCCTTTTTGATGAAGCATATGGCTCAAATCCCGCCTCTTTCGCAACTCAAAGGAAATCTGTCGCCCTGCATCATGGATTCCGATATACGCCCGGATTAAATCAAACAGCCCTGGTTGGAAGTTCACGCATCCATAAAACCGGCATAGGTGTATCCTTTTCCCAATTTGGATTTACACATTACCGAAACCTCAACACAGCCTTAGCCGCGGCCCGTAAACTCAATGAAAAATGTGACCTGGGCATACAACTGGGTTATGGTCAATTCAGTTTGGGAGATCGATATTATTCGAATCAACAGCATGTGCATGGCAGGATTGGGCTGAAGCTGAAAGTAGATAAGAAAATATCCCTGGCAGGACTCCTTCATTTCGAAAGGGATATCCATGGCAACAATCCTTTTCAGGAACGTATTTGGCTCAAAACCGGATTGCAATACAAAGTGTCCGGACAAACAGGTCTTGAAATGGAATTTCTGCAAGATTTTGAAAGCCGCCCGATTTTCAGAATTGGATTGGAATATGAGTATCAGAAAAAATGGCAATTCCGCAGTGGTATAAGTGATCAGGCAGATGGCGGTCAGGCGTTCATCGGAACCGGGTTCCGGCACAAGAAACTGAGGTATGATTTCGCCAGCGGATGGCATCCTCAACTGGGTTTTTTACCCCAAATCAGCCTGATGTATGCCCCGCTCTAAATTCTGGATATGTTACCTTTTCTGGATGAGCCCATTATGGGTATGGGCCCAGACAACCCAGGATCCCATTCGGGTGGTGTTAGAAAAATATACAGAAACAGATGAACAATCCGCAGATTATCAGGACTTGTATGACCTGCTTTCTTCTGCCTTGCAACAACCACTGAATGTGAACGATCCGGATGACATTCGCTGGAGCCAATCCATGCTGTTAACGCCCATACAATTACAAGCGCTCAGAAACCATATTTCCCAATTCGGGCCCATCATCGAACTTTACGAACTTCAGGTAATCCCTGAACTTGAGGCAAGACAAATACTTGATATTCTTCCTTTTATAAGTATTCGTGCTGCGATGTTTACTCCTTTGAAATGGGCGCAATTGCATAAATCCAAACAACAGATCATCTGGCAAACTGCCCGTGAATTTCCCAAAGAAAAAGGTTTTCTCCTTGCCGAAGGAGACAGCGGTGGCTTTTTAGGAAATGGGTACAAACAAGTTCTCCGCTATCGATTCGATTTCAATTCCCAAATTACGGCGTCGTTGAGCGCAGAAAAAGATGCAGGAGAGCGAAATCTTTTTAATTCCGGATTCGATTTTTACAGTGCCAATCTCACTTATAAGGGCAAAGGAATTTTAAAACAGCTGAATATTGGTGATCATCAGGCTGCCTTTGGACAAATGCTCACTTTTGGAAGCGGTCTGGCCTTTGGAAAATCAGCCGCTACTTTAAATGCACGCCGCTCCTTTCATGGGGTGCGAGCCTATCGAGGTGTCAATGAAAGCTTGTTTTTAAGAGGATTGGCTACAGAATGGGGAATCAGGCGCTGGTCATTTTTTGTTACCTTGAGCCATCGGAAAGAAGATGGACGAATAGAATCCAATGCAATAGATTCAGATTCCGAGGAGTCCGTTATCAGTTCGCTCAATGGAAACGGACTTCACAGAACAGTTCGCGAGCTGTCTGCGAAAAAAGAAATTCCTTTCAGCATTTGCGCTGGAAATGTCAGATACAAGTTGAAAAGAGGTTCAATTGGATACACCTGGGCTTTGATGAACAGTGGGGTAACAATTTCGCCTGATGATAAGATTTACAACCGCTTTTATGAGCATGGCCGGCACTTTGGGCGGCAAGGACTACATTACGAATTGTCGAGAGGCCCGGGATTATTTTATGGAGAGTCTGCGATCGATTTGAATGGAAATTGGGCGCACGTGCATGGAATGTTGGTTGGGTTGGGAAAAAACCTGGATGTCTTGAGCTTTATTCGAAAGTATGATATTGGCTATAACAGCCTGTTTACCAATGGAATAGGCGAAAACTCCGATACCCGGAATGAGACCGGTTGGTATACAGGGTTAAACCTCAGACTGGATGCTCGCTGGCTAATTTCAGGATATTACGATATTTTCCGATTTCCCTGGGCTCGGTTTCAGGTAACATCCCCGGGTTCGGGAGACGAGTACCTGGCTGAATTGCAATACAAACCAAACAAGAAAACACTCTTTTACGCCAGAATTCGCCATCAGTCCAAAGAATCCAACATTTCCGAGGAATCCAACACTCAACAAATTCAAATTGAAAAAATACGGTATCTGAGACTACATCTGGATTATGCTCTGGGGCCGGAACTTTCTGCCAAAACCAGGGTTGAAATGAGCAAATTTCAGAATATCAACTCTAAATATTACGGTTCGGTTATTTTTCAGGACATACAACTCAAACGCAAAAACTGGTCGCTAAGTGCCAGAATGGCTGTGTTTCATATCGAAGATTTTGATGCCCGCATTTATGCTTTTGAGCAGGATGTGCCTTTTTCATTCTCGGTATTTTCCATGAGCAAAAGCGGATACAGATCTTATCTGATGTTGCAATCTAACCTTACCCGACATTTTGAAGGGTGGTTGCGAGCCGAGTACACAATGTATCCTCAGGAAAAAAACTTGGGTTCCGGCCTGGACATGACAGAGGGGAATCGAAATCTGGGAATCAGCCTGCTATTGAGTTACAAATGGTAATCAAGGTACTCGCGGAGCATATGACATGTCGATCACCACATTTTCTCCAAACGAAGTATGGGGTTGAAACGAAATACCGGCATACTTGTAGCTTCCAAACATAGCTTCCCGATGTCCGAGGGAAGATACACCTTCATCTACGAGTAAATTTTCAAGGTGGCCGCGAGGATCAAGATTGCCATAACTACAACATTCTGCATTGTAATTTTTCTGGCATGCCTGTGCATAGCCACCGCGATTGTGACCAACATAGCCAACTTTACCGCTATTATAAGCATGACATCTCGCCCCATCGAACAGCGTTTTATCCGGCAATATGATTGGTTTAGGCTCCATATTCATCATCGTCTTCACCAATGAAGCCTCATACGTCGTTCTCAATTTAGGGTCCTTTTTGTAAATGTCTACCAGATAGGTTTTTAGAAACAGCGGAGGATTCATACGGCACAGATTCCACAACCTGAAAAACTCCTTTTCATCCGGTTTCAGGTAAGACAATTTGGCAGCTACATCTGCATCCTTATATTTAGGATCACTCCATTCATTCAGCCATTCCCTGGCCATTTCACGCTCACGTTCAGCTTCTGCATTCGCCATTGGAAGATCCGTTTCATCCGATTCATATTGAGATAATTCGTCTCTTTGCATGGCAATCACATTCTCCAAACTGTCAATGCGGCGAGTAAATTCCCGGTTCTTTTTAGCCAGGCGCTGATTTGTCTGCACCACCTTATTGTACTTGTTGCTGCTTACACAGGAACCCAACAATAAAACCGATATAATCAGAATGCGATGCATATATACAGACAACGCAACAATTATACCTGAATGATATCTCTTGACTTTATTTAGATTTAGCCGCCTGCCAAACTGCTTCCATTTGTTCGAGCGACATGTCATTTAACTTAATTCCCTGGGCTCTGGCATGTTGTTCAATGGCCTCAAATCGGGTTTTAAATTTTTGGTTGGTTTGCTCCAAAGCATCGTCGGGATTGATTCCTTTCCAGCGGGCATAGTTAACCAAAGAAAAAATCAAATCCCCGAATTCTGCAGTTTTCTCTTCTTCAGGCGCAGTGAGAAACTCGTTCATTTCCTCCTGTACTTTTTCCCATACATCCTGTATTTCTGGCCAGTCAAATCCCACCTGAGCAGCTTTGTCCTGCATGCGCATGGCTTTGACTAAAGATGGCAGTGAAACGGGGACGCCGGACAAAACGGACTTATTGCCTTCTCTCAACTTAAGTTGCTCCCAGTTCTTTTTGACCTGATCCGCGTCATCAACCTTGATTTCTCCATAGATATGCGGATGTCGCGCGATAAGTTTCTCACAAATTGAATGGAGAACCTCTGTAATGGTAAAGGCAGATTTCTCTTCACCAATTTTGCTGTAAAATACCATATGCAGCATTAGGTCGCCCAATTCCTTTTTGATTTCGTT
>CAZTGZ010000003.1:4782-120666 GCA_964613385.1 uncultured Chitinophagaceae bacterium | reverse complement strand
CATCTGAGAGCTCATAGGTCTCCTCGATGGTCAAATACCTCAAACTTTCCAGGGTCTGTTCGCGATCCCAGGGACAACCTGCGCGAAGCTCATCCATAATTTTGAGCAAACGGAGAAAAGCCTCCGCTCTTGGATCTGTCATATAAATTAGAGTGTTTTTTTGCGACCCATGATATTCATGAAATCGTCTTTGTAATTCTTTCCGATTGGGATTTTATGTCCTTCTACTTCCACTTCACTGGGGCTAAACGCCTTGATATGCCTGAGTCCCACGATAAATGATCGATGAACGCGACAAAAGCGATCCAATGGAAGTTTTTTCTCCATGTTCTTCATGGTTTGCAGCGTAACGATGCGCTTATCCGGAACGTAAATCTTTACGTAATCCGCAAAAGCCTCCACACATAATATATCATCGTAGCTGAGTTTGATCAACTTTTGATTGGCCTTTACGTAAATGAAATCATCTTCCATTTCCGTGCTGTCCACGCCTTCTCCCTTTTTAAATTTGAAATATTCTTTGGCCTTTTCGATCGATTTTTCAAATCTGTCAAATGAAACCGGCTTCAATAAATAATCAATGGCATTTAATTCAAAGCCTTCAACTGCGTATTCCGGATAGGCTGTAATAAAAATAACCAGGGGTGGGTTTTCTAAGGACTTGAGAAAATCCAATCCGGTTACTTCCGGCATTTGAATATCCAGAAAAATGAGGTCTACAGATTCAGATGCCAGGAATTCTTTGGCTTCCATAGCGTTTTTAAATGAACCGGCCAATTGGAGTTCAGGTAATTTGCCAATGTGACTGCTGATCACATCTCTGGCCAGGGCTTCGTCGTCAACTATTAAACATTTCATAGGTCTCGGGTTGAAATTCTTCGGTTAATGTCAGGCTCAAATGTACCAAATATTCATTCTCTGTTTCTGCCAATTCGATAGAATGCTGTCCTGGGTATATTAAACGCAATCTGTTTCTTACATTTTCAAGTCCAATGCCCCCTTCCAATTTACCGGAAGGCTTGGGTTTTTCCTTTGGTTTACTATTGGAAATGGTAAAATGCAGTTCTTCTTCTTCCACCGTAATCTGAATTCTGATAAACCCGGCTACCGATTCATGCGTCAAACCATGTTTTACACTATTCTCTAAAAAAGTGAGAAAAAGCATGGGAGCAATTTTTCGGCCTGTCGTATTTCCTTCTACCAGCAATTCATATTGGAGACGTTCTCCATGTCTGATTTTCTCAAGTTCCAGATAATTCTTCAGATAATCGATCTCCTTTTCAAGATCTGTAAATTTCTCCCCGGCTTCATATAATACATATCTCAGTAGATCCGACAATCGCAAAACCATCTCCGGTGCGAGATCACTTTTCTTCAAGGTTAGAGCATATAAGCTATTTAAGCAGTTAAACAAAAAATGAGGATTGATCTGGCTCTTCAGATATTTGAGTTCTGTTTCAATATTAATCCGTTCCAGATTTCGGGTCATCTGCTCTCTTTCATACCATTGTTTCACAAGTTTCAACGACATGGTAATGGCAACCGTGTAAGATACGCTAATGGCATTAGTAATGAAGAAATTCAGTTCCCAAATCGTTCTTTTGCTTTGTTCATCTATGGTATTGAGGTGGCTAAACACAAACGCCAGCGCGAAACAGGCCAGGGTAACAGACATCAGAATACTGACCGCATAATAAAAATACAGCTTGCGCTTAAGCATTTTTGAAAACAACACATACATGTTGAAATAACTGACCACGCCGTGTATAAGAATAAATACAGAGGCATTAACCAATGCATTGAATGGGGTTGAATCAAAAGAATAAAGATACATCCAAAAGAGCCCGTAAACGAGCCAAAATAGGACGTGGTGAATTTTGGTTCTGCTTAGATTTTGATAAAGATTGGAAGAGACGAATTCCATGAATATTACTCTGCCGGCGTTCCGCGATAATGTCGCAGCAGAGAATAGCTCCAATTCATCAGTTGCCAGCCGGATTTCAATACATCAAATTTCTTTTCCTGTATTTCGGTAAATTCCTTGTCGGCCTGGCGGGCGAAATGGTTGTTTCCGGCAATAAACGCAAGAATATTGGCAATCAACAAAGCCGCTATGATTACCTTAGCTGCCAAATTTTTCTCTTTTTTCAGTCTGCTGAACATGAGTTTCTGTTTAATTGCCATACGAAATTACATATTAATTGGTTACACAACACATCGAAAAACATTCGTTTATCGATTTTTACACCATTTGTATCTCAATAACTTTGCCAAAATGGATTCTGTTAAGTCATATTTCTATCATAGAATGATTTAAATCTATGGTTCAAATACCGATATACTTAAAACAAAAGCAACACCAGAATGTTATCTTTGCAGTATGATGGCAACCATAATAGTAGCAATTGCGCTGATAGGAATCGGCATCTTAGGCATGGCGGTTAGACTTTTGTTCATCAAGCAGGCCGAAGTAAGAGGCGGTTGTGCATCTAAGAACCCCATGCTCATGGATGAAGGTGTTGTCTGCGGTGTTTGCGGTAAAACGGTGGGAGAGCCCTGCGAGAAAAATTAGAAATTAGAAATTAGAAATTAGAAATTAGAAATGGGTTTTGAGGTTGGGGGAATATTCAGATTCAATTTTACCATCTTTACTAAATAGCAGGAATACTTTTAAGCTTGTATCTTTTCTCACCAAATCCATACATTTTTCTTTTCCGAGCACCATACAAGCTGTAGCCCAGGCATCAGCGCTGATACAATTTCTGGTGACTATGGTAGCACTGAGCAATTGGTTTTTAGCCGGATAGCCGGTTCTGGGGTCCACAGTATGTGCATAGGTTTGACCATTTTCAACAAAAAAGTTCCGGTAGTTGCCCGAAGTTGCCAGACTCATATCCGATAAAGTCAGCATTTGCTGCACGTCATCAGAGGCGCTTTTCGGATCCGGAACATTGATGCCAATATTCCAGGGTTCATGGTTCTGATTTTTTCCTTTGGTATGCACCTCACCGGATATCTCTACCATAAAATGTTCAAAACCCATTCCTTCCAAAAGTTCCGCCACTAAATCCGCTGCATACCCGGGAGCAATCGCATTGAAATTCAATGTAAGTCTCGCATCTTTTTTCACGGGAATTCCATTGACCAATTCCAGATATTTCATACTACCAAATTGCAGGCAGGAGTCGATATACGCGACCGAGGGCACCTTTTTGGGCTTATGATCTGAAAAGCCCCAGGCACTAAAAATGGAACCGGCCCCGGGGTCGAATGCTCCTCCACTGGCGGTAAATACATCGAAACTGCGATAGATAACATGCAAGACCCAGCGGCGCTGATCTTCCGAGTATCGGGTATCCTGACCTCCAAAATTGTATTGATTTCGATTGAATAAACTCAGCAGTGAATTCGTGTCATAAGTACTGAATGCCTGATTAAAGAGCAACAACAAAGAATCTACCGCCGGCTTAATCTGATGAGGATTCCCATTTCCAACTATCTTGAGATGATATTTGCTGCCCATAGTGTTTCCTTCTATAAAGCAAACATCTCCCCGTTGTTCGGAGCTACAGGACCAGATACCCAAAAGACAGAAAAAAAGGCCTGCTAAAATGGCAGACCTTTTAAATTTATTGGTTATCATCCTCCGAAGTCGTCGAATGATACATTTTCCGGTGGTACTCCCCAATCGTCGCACATTTTAAGTACGGCCTGATTCATCATTGGAGGTCCGCAGAAATAAAACTCTATATCTTCCGGAGCTTCGTGCTTGGACAAGTATTGGTCGATAACTGCCTGATGCACAAATCCGGTGAATCCATCACCTTCCGGGTCATTCACACTTTGTTTCACCTTCCAGTTATCTTCAGGCAAAGGCTCACTCAGCACCACAAAGAATTTGAAATTTGGAAACTCCTTTTCTATGTTCTTAAAATGCTCCAGATAAAACAATTCTCTCTTTGAACGACCTCCGTACCAATATGTTACTCTACGTCCTGTTTTCAATGTATGGAACAAGTGAAACAAATGAGAACGCATAGGCGCCATACCGGCACCCCCTCCGATATATATCATTTCAGAACGGGTATCTTTGATGAAAAACTCTCCATAAGGGCCTGATATGGTTACCTTATCACCCGGTTTGCGGGAGAAAATATAGGAAGAACAAATACCGGGATTCACCTCCATCCAGCGATTATTGGCACGATCCCATGGTGGGGTTGCAATACGAATGTTCAACATGACAATATTCCCTTCTGCAGGGTGGTTGGCCATGGAATACGCCCTAAAAATGGGTTCGTCATTCTTCATCTTCAAATCCCACAGGTTGTATTTATCCCATTCCGGTTTAAAATCCATCGGATCTCTTTTCAAGTCGGGATGAGAGGTAATATCCATGGTTTTGAAATCCACTTCACATTCCGGAACATCCACCTGAATATAACCACCGGCTTCAAATTCGAGATGTTCACCGGGAGGCAACTGAACGACAAACTCTTTAATAAAGGAAGCAACGTTGTAATTACTTACCACCGTACATTCCCATTTTTTAATTCCAAACACCTCGTCAGAAACCTGGATTTTCATGTCATTCTTCACTTTTACCTGACAGGAAAGTCTCCAGTTCTCTTTTTGATCGCGGCGATTGATATGACCCGTTTCTGTTGGCAATATGTCCCCTCCTCCTTCGGTAACCTGACATTTACACATGGCACAAGTACCACCACCTCCACAGGCCGACGGCAGAAATATTTTTTCGTTGGACAGGGCATTGAGCAGTGTACCACCTGCGGGCACCGTAACCTTTCGCTCTCCGTTAATTTCAATAACAACATCTCCCTGCTGGACCAATCTTTTGGCAGCAACCTGCAGCATAAGCACCAGGAACAAGATAACCACCGTAAACACGATGGCAGCTAAAATTACCAGAAATGTATTGCTTGCTAATAATATCATTGTTCTTTTATTCTATGTTAAAAAGGTAATTTGAAACCCATGAAACTCAAAAAAGCCATGGCCATCAGACCTACAGTAATAAATGTTATTCCCAGTCCTCTCAAAGCAGGTGGTACATTTGAATACTGCATTTTTTCTCTCACTGCTGCCAAAGAAACTACCGCTAAAAACCAGCCAAGACCTGAACCTAAGCCAAAAACCGTAGCTTCTCCGAGATTGTACTCCCGGCCGGGCATAAATAATGCCGCTCCCATAATAGAGCAATTCACCGCGATCAAAGGCAGGAATATACCCAATGCACTGTATAAGGCAGGAGAGAATTTCTCAACTGCCATTTCAGTCAATTGAGTAAATGCAGCAATCACGGCAATGAAAATAATAAATTTCAATACCTCGAGATCTATGGTCGAGAAATCAGCCACCGATTTAGAAATACCCAGATTGTTGACCCAACTCAGGGCGCCTTCTTTCAGAAAATAAGTATAAACTAACCAGTTCAAGGGAATGGTGAATCCCAATACGAAAGTCACGGCAATACCCAATCCGATCGAAGTCTTGATCTTCTTGGATACAGCCAGATATGAACACATACCCAAAAAGTATGCGAAAATCATATTGTCGATAAAAACCGACTTGATTAAGAGATTTAAATAATGTTCCATCCTTACAACTATTAATTTTCTACATATCCATTGCGAGCGCGCTGTGCCCAAATTATCAGGCCAAGTACAATACATGCACCGGCCGGTGTTACGAGCAATCCATTGGTTACATAAGGAATGCCGGCTGCTTTAAACACTTCAAATCCAAACAAACTGCCCGATCCAAAGAGTTCTCTTACAAAGGCAACAGATAAAATGATCATACCATAACCCAAAGAGTTTCCAATTCCATCCAACAAACTAGGCCAGGGTTTATTCGCCATCGCAAATGCTTCCAATCGGCCCATTACGATACAGTTGGTAATAATAAGACCCACAAATACTGACAATTGTTTGCTTACGTCGTATGCATATGCCTGCAATATCTGATCTACTGTAGCTACCAAAGATGCAACAACCCCTAATTGAACAATAATCCTGATTCTGGAAGGAATCATATTGCGCATAATGGAAATGATGAAATTCGACATGGCTACAACCGCCAATACAGCGATGGCCATTACCATAGTCGGCTTCATCTGAACGGTTACAGCTAGTGCTGAACAGATACCCAAAACCTGCACGGTAATCGGGTTGTCATTGTCAAGCGGATTGCTGACCAGTTTTCGATTCTTTTTAGAGAATAACGGCTCTGCGTTTGCTTTTGCCGCCTTTTGTTCAAGTACTTCCGCCATAATTAAGATTTTATAGTTTTAAAGTAATTTTGGTACAAGTTGAAATAATTCTTCAACATATTGTTCAATCCGATGGCGGTTAAGGTTGCCCCTGACATTCCATCCACCTTGTGCATGTCTGATTTATAATCCTTACCCTCACCTTTCATCATTTCCAGCACTGCGAAAAATTCCTCATTGTATATTTTCTTTCCAATGAATCTGGAACGCACTTTATCCTCGGTTATACGGGCACCCAATCCAGGAGTTTCTCCTTTGTGGTCAAAAACAACTCCTCTCACGGTGTTTAAATCAGCTTCAAGGGCGATAAATCCCCAGATATTGTCCCATAGACCGAAACCAAAAACCGGGAGGATATAAGAAGTTACCTTGCCATCGTCCCCTTTGAACATATACACAGGCATACGCAGTGATTCACCTGATTTCAGGGTTCCGTCCTTGTTGAGTTTTTTATACTCTTTTATCATCACGATGTCCTTTACTTTGGCATCGATCTGAATTCCCTTTTCATTAACGGCGAGGTCTGTTACGCTTTTGCCATACATCTCAGTAATCTCAGATTTAGACATGCCGCCTACTTTTTCACTCCCTAAAACAGAAGTCAAAATGTACTTCTGTTGTTCGAAATCCTTTTCAGCCTTCTGACGATCTGCGAGCGCCAGCGCAACCAAACTGAGCAAAGTACCCAGCACGATGGTCATAATTATGGCAAAGGTCAGGATATACCTGTCTGAATTGATATTAAGCTTTGACACGACTCAATCTTCTTTTAATGTTAGACTGTATTACAAAATAATCGATCAGTGGAGCGAATACGTTCATCAGCAGGATGGCCATCATAATTCCCTCCGGATAAGCCGGGTTAAATACCCGAATCAGAATGGTCAGCACTCCGATTAAGAACCCATAAATATATTTACCTCTTTCTGTTTGTGATGCAGAAACCGGATCGGTTGCCATAAATATGGCCCCGAAAGCAAATCCACCAATAAACAGATGAGTCCATGGATCCATGGATAGATATAAAGACTCTGAGCCCTGTCCCAACGCCTTTAATAGCGCTGCCATCGCCAAACCTCCCACAAATACGGACCCCATGATGCGCCAACTCCCTATTCCCGTGATAATCAGGAACACTGCCCCAATTAAACACATTAAAACCGAAGTTTCACCAATGGAACCGGGTATGGCACCCATGAAGAGTTCCCAATTAGAAAATTCGAGTGGTTTTCCAACCGCTGCCAAACCAAGACTGGTAGCACCGCTGAATCCATCAGCCAATTTATCATTAAAATCGGCAGCAACCCAAACCTGATCACCGCTCATGGCACCCGGATACGCAAAATATAAAAACACCCTTGCGGTCAATGCCGGATTTAAGATGTTCATTCCGGTTCCGCCGAAAACTTCTTTGCCTATAATTACCGCGAAAGCCGTTCCAACCGCAACCATCCACAATGGAATATCAGGTGGTAAAGTCAAAGGAATGAGTAATCCGCTTACAAGGAACCCTTCGTTAACAGGGTGTCCTTTAACCTGACACATCGCAAATTCAATTCCAAGTCCTACGATATAAGAAACCGCGATAATTGGAAGAACCTGAATGAGCCCAAATAAAAATTGCTGCATAAAAGTCGCCTCTTCACCATATGCACGAAAATGCTGAAACCCGACGTTCCACATTCCAAACAATGTACAAGGAATAAGCGCAATAATCACCATGAACATGGTGCGTTTCAAATCGATACCATCTCTGATATGCGTTCCTGTTTTGGTCACATGATTGGGAACAAACATGAACGTTTCAATGGCATCAAAGGTTGAATGCAGAAAGTAGAATCTGCCTCCCTTCTGAAAATTGGGTTTTAGCTGATCCAGTTGTTTTCTGAGAAATTTCATTGAATGCTATTCTTATCTAGTTGTTTATAATAATTATCCTTCGGCTTCCATTAACTCCAAACCTTCGCGCAATATCTCCTGTACATCAATTTTTGATGTACAAACAAATTCACACAGCGCCATATCTTCCTCCACTACTTCGTAAATACCCAAATTTTCCATGGCTTCAAAGTCCTTTGCTAAAATAGACTTCAATAATGGAACAGGATAAATATCCATAGGCAGAACTTTTTCGTATTCACCGGTTACCACAAATGCGCGCTCTTCGCCATGTAAATTGGTATTTACCTTGAATTTCTTTTTGGGACTCAGATAGTATAAAAAGGTTTTGCTGATACTGGGTCTGGCGTAAGTAGGAATCAACCAACCCATAAATTCATAGTGGCGACCTTCAGGTATGGCGGTTATTTGAGAATGATAAAACGACAAATAACCATTCATTTGAATTTGAGTTCCGGTTAATACATTTCCGCTTATAATTCTTACATCTCCTTCCTTACAATTATTCATCAGGATATTTTCAACACAAGCGCCTGCAAACACACTTACATATCCCGTTTTTTGAATTTCAGATCCGGTAATGGCAATTGTTTTTTCATGGCGGTATTTCCCTTCGTTAAATACCCTTCCGATGATGGCTAAGTCCTGAGGATCGACTACCCAAACCACTTCACCCTTATTCACTGGATTCACATGATGTATCTGAACACCAACATTCCCCGCTGGATGTGGTCCTTGAACTTCATAAAATTCAACCCCTTTGAGTCCGGTGAATGTACTATTGGAGGAAGCCCCATGCTTCAATCCCATATAGATTCTGGCTTCAGAAATTTTGGCCAGTGCGTCAAGTCCTGCCTGCAAGTTATGCATCTCATCTTTCAATATCCAGCCAAAATCCGGCGCCAATGGAGCTGAATCAAAAGTGGATATAAAAATTGCTTTGGGTTTATCCAAAGGATCGGCTATGGTGTTGAAGGGTCTTTGTCTGACCATGGGCCATACGCCGGAAAGTTTCATTCTTTCTAAAACCGTTTCACGGCTCATAACTGACGGTTGTTCAGCAGGATGCGTAAGGTATTGATTCTCCTGATCCGCCAGTATACGAACCTCTAAAATCACCCTCCTGTCACCTCTTACAATTTCGGAAATTTCTCCGCTAACCGGAGAACAAAAGATGATGTTTTCATTCGTTTTGGAGTGAAATAGTGGCGTACCTGCCTTAACTTCATCACCTGCTTTCACAAGCATTTTGGGAACTATTCCCTTAAAATCGGCCGGCTTAATGGCGTAATTTCTAACGCCTGCTGCATTTAATTTTTCAAGGGATGCTTCTCCTTCCAGAAGAATGTCTTTGCCCTTGCGGAGTTTGATGAGTTTACCCATTTGTTAAAATCGCTGCAAAATTAGTATTTCTCGCATTCCTTGCAGGTTTGAAGGTCTTTTTTGTGAGAAAAATTGAAACTCCCGTGAAAATTCAGTATATTATGCTCAAGGAACCACTAATTTAGAACGATTCTATTCTAAAGAATTGCGTGTTTTCTTGCCTGAAATCAAAATGACCAATGCCAGTAAAGCCAACCCAAAACAGAGCAAAAAAGCCCTGGTGAATCCGGCACTTTCATTGTTCCACACAGCCGCCGAGAAAATAGAACCCAGGGCAATTCCTGCCTCTAAAGCGATGTATAAAGTGGCAATCCCCCTTCCTTTAAACCGATCATGACTTTTATCAATGGCCCATGCGAACAAAGTAGGGGAGTTTAATCCGCTGCTTATGCCAATGATGGCCGCTGCGAGCAATAACATTAAACTGTTGGATGCAAATGCGAGTACCAATAACCCTGCGCAAAGGAAAAAAGTACCTCGCTTCATAACGTATTCCCTACCCTTTCGGTCGCTAAGCTTGCCTGAAAACATGCGGATGCTCAAAGAAACTAACGTCAATACCATATAAAAATAACCCTGCTTTTTCAGACCGAGTTCTCTGGCGTAGTCCGGGATTAATGTGAGTACAGCACCAAAAGAAAACACGGTGAGAAGGGTGATGAGCGCGGGTAGTTTGACTGCCGGCTCCCAAATTTCATTTTTCCTGATTTTTATATGATCGATTTGAACCCTTTCCCGGTTCTTTAAGGTTTCCGGAAGAAAGAAAACAGGAATTAAAGCAGCCAGGGCAACAAGCGATGAAATCCAAAACAACCAATCTGTGCCATAAGCCATGGCGATTTCACTGCCCAAAGCAGGGCCCATACTCATCCCGAGGTTATTCATGATACCCAACAAACCCATAGCTTCTCCCCTTCGTTCTGCCGGAACGATATCTGCCAAATAGGCAACATCTGCCGTTGGTTTAAATCCGGTCGAAAACCCGTGAAAAAATCTGAGCATTAGAAAAGCGGCCACTGAACTAGTGAGCGGATACAAAAATCCCATCACCAGACAAACCAGACATCCAATTAATAAGACCGGAACCCGTCCAACTGAATCTGTTAACTTACCGCTGAATGGTCTTGCCAAACCCGCTGAAATGGCGAAGAGTCCGATAATCATTCCCTTATAATCTGCTCCGCCGATTCTACTCAGGTAATCCGGCAATTCCGGAATAATCATATTAAAACTGATGAAAAAAAAGAAGCTGCTCAGTCCTAAAATTCGAATGCGCTGGTCTCGCAATAATCCAATGGCCATAGGTCAGCGATGTGCAATTATTTCGCGGCGCAATTGATTCAACTCCACCCAAATTTCGGGGTTAGAATTTCTGAATAATCTCGACTTAAAAAACTGAATACACTGGGTTAATGCCTCGAACATGAAAAAATATAATACTCCAAAAATTTTGATCATGAGGAGCAGCCACCATGCATTTTCAGCAAACAAAACATAGAGGATGGTGAATAATAGAATTGAATACAGCAAGTCAAACACCAAGGACAATCCCAACAAAACACTATCATAAAACTCCCGTCGTTTCACCCATTTATTGCTCAAAAAGGATGCAAGGGCAAAAGGTGTCCAGGTGAGCAATCCGCCAAGTAAAGCCGGGAAAAACGAACTTACCAAAAACAGCAATTTCCAGATTAAACCCGAAATGCCTCGGATGGCCATATCATTTAAGCTGAACTGCCCCAATACATTGAAATAGTGTTGTAAATTAGATTGAAATTGAACTTTGGATGGACCTTCCATGATTCGATTAAATTGTTTGGAAGCCAAAAGTTCCGCATTCAGGGCACTTTTGGTGTTGAACCAAAATCCAAAAAAAGGTTTTTTAATGTTATTCCTTTGCAGGAGTGTGTATTGTTCGAACAAATCATCATTCTCCGGCATCTCGCTGATAATCATATTCTCCCGCATTCGTCCTTCCAGTAAAGCCGTGAGTTGGTTGATGGCTTTCGCAGAGTTTTCAGCATATAAATCCTTAAAACTCAATACTGAAATTGCCTCTCCGAAATCTATCATTAATTCCTTTCGAAACCCATTGAAATGCGTGTAATTCAAAGATGTAGGAACGACTTGCAAATCCATGGTCCATCCACTTCTCACCACCATGTCAAATGCCATTCTCGCTGTTCCCTTGCGCACCGGCCTCAGCCTTTTTTCCGGACGTGCAATGGCTTCAGGAAAAATGAGCAGCACCTGATTTTTTCCAAAAAGCTGATAGCAATCGTCAAATGTTTTATCGTTCTGTTCTTTGTTTTTACGGAGTCCTTCCCCATCTGATTCACGAAAGATCGGCATCAGGCACATGGAACGCAATAGGGCATTCGCCCATTTCTTTTTAAACACATCTCCCCTGACCAATACAAAGGTTTTTCGCCAAAGAAAATATGAAACGGCAACTCCGTCGAGGAATGAATTGGGGTGATTGCCGGCAAGTAAAATCGGTTTGGAAGGGGGCAAATGATGTGCATTACTGAAATAAACCCTGCGCAAATAAAAGCGCCAAATGGGGAAGAGCGTAACTTTTAGAAAGCGGTACAGCAGATACATCTGCGCAAATTTACCGCCAACGTTCAGTCTATCGGACGCTTAATTCAAAAAAATCAAAATATAAATCTCAGTGCGAAACTCAATAGCATTCCCAACGCGAATGACAATAGGGTGCTGGTATAGGTAGAAAATCGTTTTAAGAGGAACGTAAATATAAACAAACTCAGAATGACCGTAGGAAGCATAAAATAGAAACCGCTTAGGAATGTCTCATTGGTAGCGTTGATTCCATTCATTTTAAAACTATACACCCAAAGGCTGGTAAGAGCGGTAATGATAGCCAAAACAAGACTTGGAATGAGTCCGGGCCGGGTATGTGGAATGTGGTGTATCGTGTGCATATATCAAAGATAACGACTCCAGATGGTAATTCGTATCATTCGATTTTCACATTATGTACATATTTTCATTCACATCCTCAAAACTACGATGCCGCTTTGATGGGCAAATTTCTGTCTGATAAAAAGCAGATGTTGTTGAATTTGAAGGAATTGGGTCAGTTCATCTTCCTTGGCATTTTTAATTTGTTCGATATTATTATCTATGAGTTTTGACAAATGCCTCAATTTTAGATGATTCAGGTTTTCATCAATTTCCTTCTTAAAATTCTCACTTTCTTCCAGGGTAATGATTTCATAGCTCGATGCCCAGACCGGACTGAGAATATATTTTTCACTCAAAGCTTCAGCCGCCAACGGTGCCAATTCCGGATCCTGAATAAAAAAATCATCATCGGGGATTTCACGATGATTGATCATCTCCTGCAATTGACTAAATACCCGGCTTACCAGCTCGGATTCCAGTTCAATTTCATCACTATAAATCTCATTTACAACAAATTCCGCAACACTTTCCGGAACACCTTCTTCATTATTTCGATAGGTATATTTTCCGTATCGTATCAGATTTTTCAACAAACTCATTTCCTGATCCATTTGTGATGGCCCTTGAGGACCGGTAGGAATTTCTGCCAATTCAGGGATGTCCACTTCATGAACTTCTTTGTCCTGAACTTGTCTGCGCATTTTCCCGGCCTCTGACTGCAGCAGTTTTTCATCTGCATCCAGTATAACCGCACACTCCTTAATAAAAGCGCTTCTCTTTAAAGGATCGGGTATGAGCACAATGCTCTCCAGAATTTCCCTGATAGCTTTGGTTTTTAAAATCGGATCCTTTCTCGCTTGTTCTGAGTAACTCCGTGCTTTAAAAATGACAAAATTTACCGAATGTATCCTGACATATTCCCTGAACTCCTCACCTCCAACCTTACGGCACATGCTATCAGGATCTTCACCTTCAGGCAGCAGCGCAATGTTCACATTCATACCGAGGGCCAGAATGATATTGATGCTTCGTGTACTTGCTTTGATACCGGCAGGATCCGCATCAAACAATACGGTCACATTTTCGGTAAATCGACGGATTACCTTAACTTGTCCCTCGGTTAATGCGGTACCCGAACTCGCTACAACATGTTCTATTCCATGCTGATGCAGCATGATAACATCGAGATATCCTTCTGTAAGCCAGCAGGTATCCTTTTCGCGTATGGCCTTTTTCGCTTGAAAAATACCATACAAGATTTCAGATTTATGGTAAAATTCCGTTTCTGCCGAATTGAGATATTTAGGCCCTTTGCCTTCCCCCAGGCGTCGCCCTCCAAATCCAAGCACTTTGCCTGTTAATCCGTGAACCGGAAACATCACCCGGTCTCTGAATGCGTCGTAATATGATACCGGCGTTACACCTGTTTTTTCCTTGATTAATCCAGCTTTTAGAAGAATCTCGTTTTTAAATCCCTGTTTTCCGGCCTCTTTCAGCAATCCGTCGTATGCATCCTGACTATACCCCAATTGAAACCGATGGATGATATCTTCATGCAAACCCCGATTGAGCAGATAACCATATCCGGCAACTTTTCCTTCCGGGGTCGATAACTGGTCCTGAAAATAACGGGCTGCAAATTCCAATGCTACTGATACACTTTCTCTTTCCTCTCGCGCTTCCTGATTGCCCTGTATATCTCTTCCTTCTTCCTCAACTTCAATATTATACCGCGCCGCCAGTCGTCTCAAGGCTTCCACATAGTTCAGCTGTTCGAATTCCATCACAAAATTCACTACATTTCCTGCCTTTCCACATCCAAAACATTTGTAAATGCCCTTGGCAGGCGAGACCGTAAAAGAAGGTGTTTTCTCCTGATGAAATGGGCATGGTCCCCTAAGATTGGCACCGGCCTTTTTGAGAGGCACTACTTCACCAATGACATCTTCCACAGAAGCAACATCAAATATTTTCTGTATGGTATGTGCAGATATCATTCCCCACGGCAAATTAATAAAATGTAAACATCAATCTACCGTCATGGAGCGGAGAAATCACTTTTTTTATCTTGATTTGCAATATGTCCGTCCAGCAAAGGATTAAGGAAATATCTATTGAAATTTTCGAAGAAGTGCGATCCTTCCGCAGGCATTTGCACGCCAATCCTGAATTGTCATTTCATGAGTTTAATACCGCCGCCTTTATCGAATCTTCTTTAGAAAAAATGGGTGTTAAATCAGTCAGGATGGCAGAAACCGGGGTTGTGGCGCTCATTGAGGGTCAAAATCCTCATACCAGATGTATTGCATTGCGGGCTGATACAGATGCTCTTCCCATTCTGGAAGTCAACAGTTCCGAGTATTGTTCAACGAATCCGGGTGTGATGCATGCCTGTGGACACGATGCACATACTGCTTCCTTATTAGGCACTGTTAAAATATTGCATACACTCCGATCTGAGTTTCAAGGGACCATCAAATGCATTTTTCAACCCGGTGAAGAAAGAATACCCGGTGGAGCAAGTTTAATGATTGCTGCAGGTGTGTTAGAAAATCCAAAGGTAGAACTCATATTGGGTCAACATGTGATGCCCTTACTGGATGCCGGAGAATTGGGTTTCAGAGAGGGAATGTATATGGCCAGTGCAGATGAAATTTACATCACCATCAAAGGAAAAGGTGGACATGCAGCCCATCCTCACACCTTAATTGATCCGGTAACGATTGGTGCACAGATGATTATTGCGCTCCAACAAATTGTCAGTAGAAATGCGAATCCTGCCATTCCATCTGTACTTTCATTTGGTAAAGTGGAAGCTAAAGGTGCTACAAATGTTATTCCTGATCAAATGTATATTGAAGGTACTTTCAGGACTTTTAATGAAGATTGGCGGTTTAAAGCCCATGATCTGATACGCAAAACTGCCATCGGAATTTGCGAGTCGCTGGGTGCTGGTCTGGATATAGAAGTCAGGACCGGATATCCATATTTGGAAAATGATATTGGTTTGACCACAGCAATGAGTGAAGCAGCTGCGGAATTTAATGGATCAGAGAAAGTAAAAGCTTTGAGTTTATGGCCGGCAGGAGAAGATTTTGCTTTTTACACCAGAGAAATTCCCGGATGCTTTTATCGGCTCGGTGTTCGAAATGAACAAAAGGGAATAAGCTCCCTTTTGCACACACCAACTTTTGACATCGACGAAGACGCTTTGAGAACGGGCATGTCTACCATGGCCTGGCTTGCATTTGAAGCTCTAAATTATCAAAATAAATAGTATGAAAAAGCTGTGAAGGTTTTCACAGAAATATACGTCTAAGAAAAAAAGTATCAAATGAACAGATTGCAAGTCCTCGCCATTGCATTATTAATCATCAGTGCATGTAAAAAAGATGAAAATCCGGATGCTCAAACCCCGGATCCTTTAAGTGGATTGAATTTACCTGCGGAGTATTACAATTACGCCGTACCTGATCTGCCGGCATTTTATTCGATTCAGCCGACTGTAGGAGCTGATAATACACCGGCCATTAACCCGGTGACCAATGCAGGGGCAACGTTGGGTCGTGTATTGTTTTACGATGTTAATCTGAGTAAGAACAGATTGATTTCGTGTGCAAGTTGCCATAAAGCGGCGAATGGTTTTTCAGACAACAAGCGGCTCAGTCTGGGATTTGAAGGCGGACAAACCGGAAGACACAGTATGTCGCTGGCAAATGCTCGGTATTATAACAATGGCAGATTTTTTTGGGATGAGCGAGCTGCATCCTTGGAGGAGCAGGTGTTAAAACCGATCCAAGATCAGGTGGAAATGGGGTTAACACTGGATGAAATGACTGAAAGGCTTAAAGCCCTGGCCTATTATCCTGAGTTGTTCAAAAGGGCATTTGGAGATGCCAATATCACTTCGGACAGAACTTCGAAGGCGTTGGCTCAATTTGTGAGGAGTATGGTTTCGTACAGAAGCAAATATGATATTGGAAGAGCTCAGGTTAATAACGTAACCGACAATTTTCCAAATTTCACAACCCAGGAAAACAATGGCAAATTGCTGTTTTTTGGGCCTAATATTGGATGTGTCGCTTGTCACGGAACTGACGCCTTTGTAGGCCCGGGACCTCGAAACAACGGCCTGGATGCAACTACAACAGACCGCGGCGTAGGCGGTGTAATTAATGATCCAGCCCAGGATGGACTGTTCAAAACGACTTCATTGAAAAATATTGAGTTGACCGCTCCTTATATGCACGATGGACGATTTAAGACATTGGAAGAAGTAATTGAGCACTATAATAGTGGGGTAAAAGACCATCCAAACTTAAGTGGTCCATTGCGTCAACCGGATGGTAGTATCAGAAGATTGAATCTGAATCAGAACCAGAAGGATGCATTGGTCGCTTTCTTAAAAACACTTACCGATACAGAAATGCTTGCGGATCCGATGTTCAGTGATCCCTTTGTCAAATAAAGAATTGTTTGGCATCGATCTCGAACATTGTTCTGATTCTCATTTTCAACTCTTTAGCCACCGGTTTATTGAGTTTAAATCTGAAGAGCACCTTATAACTATTAGATTTCAACAATTCTTCCATTCCGTTTTTATCGTTCAGGGTAAAATTAACCAAAGAACTGGCGCTGCGGATACTATCTCCCTTCACGAGTATTCTATCGCCAACGCCCGGTCCACTTAATATGAATTCAAAAGAATCTACAAAAGAAAAATCGGTTTGAATGGATTGATGCAAGGTGGTTAATTCTATTCCTTCCAGGGTGATTTGTTCAATTTGCTTCTCCTTGATGGCTCTCTTTTTAAGCTCGCTTTCAAAGCTGAGAAAAAACTCACCGGTAACTAAATAATTTGAATCGGCAACGGCAAGTACATTTTCTTCGATCAAATGATCACTGAAGAATGACACATCATACCGTGTCCATTGGTCGATTTCCTTGCAAGAATAAAATGCCAGAGATGAACCAACAAGGACAAATAACAACACAATGGGAAAGAAATAATTTTTCACTTTTGGAGTCAATATTATACGAAGATAAAGGAAAGCAAACTGTTCTAAAAACAATACGCATGTTATTTATTTATTTTGATGGCAAAAGTGGGTACAGGTATATTCGGGAAAGCAATTGGTTTCACTAGATATGAAAAATCTACCTATTCTGCTCATTTTCACCATTTTATCTATGGTTTCTTCTTCGTGTAAAGATGAACTTGAAGAAGCATTAAATGATGATTATCTCGAAAAAATTTCCTGGGAGGGTTATTACAATACGGATAAAACCAAGATCATTTATGGTGCATTCAATGATATCCTTCTTAATTATAATTCTACTGTTGATGGGGTGAATTACATGTTAGTGTTGGAAAACTCAACATTAGGTCAGTTGAGTTTGGAGAAAATATCGGTTCGTTTGAAGAATACAGCCCCAAATTCGTATGATCTTGCGAACCCGGATCAGGCTAAAATTCTTTATTTTAAGGACTATACCAAGCCGGATCAATTCATCGAGATAAACGCCGGAAACGTTATCATTAGTAGTTCATCCAACAATGACCTGATTGAAGGAACCTTTGATGGTTATGGCCAAAGCGGTAGTGATACGCTTTTTATCAAAGGAGAATTTTATCGCAGGAAGAGAACATAGTCATTTTCTTCGCACTCCGGCGGTCCAAACCTGAAGCAATTCGCCTTCTACGGGTCTTTTTATTTCGCTGAGATCTTGATTAAAAATCACAAGATCTGCCGATTTTCCTTTTTCCAGACTACCGATTTCTTTTTCCCAAAACATAGATTTGGCGGCCCAAACCGTCATTCCACGAATGGCTGATTCGAACGAAAGGGCTTCTTCCGGTAAAAATCCTCCAGATGGTTCCCGCTCCGAATTGGTTCTGAAAACGGCACTGATCAAGGTTCCCAATGGATCCGGACTTTCAACGGGAAAATCTGTACCCAGCGGCAGGTATCCATTTTCCTTTTCCAGACTCCGATACGCATAAGCCCCTTTCAATCTATGAGAACATAATCTGTGTTCGGCCATATACATATCACTGGTGGCATGAGTGGGTTGAACACTTGGCAGAATGTCATACCTGCCGAAATACGATCTGTCTTCAGGATCCACAACCTGAGCGTGTTCAATTCTCCACCTGCGGTCATTGGGCCCTCCCAATACTTCAGCATATATTTTTAACATTGCCCCATTGGAAGAATCTCCGATACAATGGGTATTTACCTGCCATCCGATTTTATACAACTCCTTGCAGAGTTTTCTATAATAATCCCAGGGGTGCTGTTGCAAACCAAGGTGAGAAGAATCATCGCAATAGGGCTGGTACAACAGCGCACCTCTAGACCCCAAAGACCCATCTGCATATAATTTGACAGAATGCACCCTTAAAAATTTGCTTTTATAAGGACCCACTTTTCGGACCCATTCCATATTTTCATCTGACGGACTCAACATGGCGTCAACCCTGATTTTTAATTCTCCTTTTCTATCCAGATCAAGCAAAACATCCAATTCTGATTTCTCCAGACCGGCATCTGTAACTCCTGTCAATCCATAACCTATACAGGCATCCTGTGCCAATAAGAAGGCTTTCCGAATAGAACGCTGATCCGGTTTAGGTATCAGATTTTTAACTTTTTCAGCTGCCGCATCGATTAATATGCCCGTCATGCGTCCATCCCTGATTTCAATCTTGCCACCTTCAATTTTGGAATTGACCTGAATTCCTGCCAAATCCAATGCTTTTTGATTTACCAGCACCGCATGTCCGTCAACCCTGGATAAACACACAGGAATATCGGGAAACAAGACATCCAATTTAAACTTGTCCGGAGGGGAGCTCTGTTCCCAAAGGGTTTCATTGTAACCTCTTCCGACAATCCAATCATGTCGGGATGCTGAAGCATATTTTTTTACCCGCTCCAACACTTCATCCAATGATCGGGACCCTGTTAAATCTACTTTGCTCAACATCTGCCCAAGCCCTTGCAAGTGGCTATGCGCATCGATGAATCCGGGGTAAACGTGGCTGCCTTCGAGATTTATGGTCTTTTTTGCCGTGTATTTCTCCATGATTTCACGGCTTTCGCCCAGCGACATTATAAGTCCTTTATTTATGGCAAGTGCTTCAAATTCAGAGAATACTGAATCAACGGCATGAATATGTCCATTAAAAAAAATGAGATCAACTTCAATCTTAGGCTCCTTTTTGCATGCGGCCATTACAAGCATGGCCGGCAAGAATAGGATAAAGAAATTCCGATTTAGCATATTATTCTATGTTTGAATTACGCCAACATTGTACTTAGCAACCGGCGCATTTTCTGCCATCGCAATTCCAGCCGAAATCCAGTCTCTGGTCTCTGCGGGATCTATGATGGCATCTACCCAAAGTCTGGCTGCTGCGTAATATGGAGTCGTTTGTTTTTCGTACCGTTCCGTAATTTTCTTCAATAAATCCTGTTCTGCTTCCGGGCTTATTTTCTCTCCTCTTTTTTCCAGGGCGGCTTTTTCAATTTGCAATAAAACTTTGGCTGCCTGTTCGCCGCCCATGACGGCAATTTTAGCACTTGGCCATGCCAAAATCAGGCGAGGATCATATGCTTTGCCACACATGGCATAATTACCGGCGCCATATGAATTTCCAATGACAATGGTAAACTTGGGAACTGTGCTGTTGCTCATGGCACTTACCATCTTTGCGCCGTCCTTGATGATTCCCCCATGCTCACTGCGACTCCCCACCATAAATCCGGTAACATCCTGTAAAAAGACCAATGGAATCTTCTTCTGATTGCAATTCATGATAAATCTGGCCGCCTTATCGGCAGAATCCGAATAAATAACACCTCCGAATTGCATTTCTCCCTTTTTGCTTTTGACCAATTCGCGGTTATTGGCGACTATTCCCACAGCCCATCCGTCTATACGGGCATAGCCACATAATATGGATTTTCCATATCCTTCTTTATAAGGTTCAAAACTATCCTGATCGACGATACAATCCAGAATATCCAAAGTACGATAGGGTTTAGACCTTTCAGCGGGTAATATTCCGTATGCAAGTTTTGGGTCTTTATTCGGAGATTTTGGCGTTGTTCTATCAAATCCTGCCTTCTCAAAATGACCCAGTTTATCCATAATATGCCGAATGTGGGACAAACAGGAAGCATCATCGGGGAATCTGTCGTCGATAACGCCGGAGATTTCACTTTGCGTGATAGCTCCTCCCAGCAGTTCCTGATCAACATCTTCGCCAATGGCAGCTTTTACGAGATAGGGTCCTGCTAAGAATATCGAACCTGTTCCTTCCACGATCAGGGCTTCATCGCTCATAATGGGCAAATAAGCACCGCCGGCTACACAAGATCCCATGACGGCAGAAATCTGGGTGATACCCATACTGCTCATAACCGCGTTATTTCTGAATATTCTTCCGAAATGCTCTTTATCAGGGAATATTTCGTCCTGCATTGGAAGGTAAACACCCGCACTGTCAACGAGATAGATTATGGGCACCCTGTTTTCCATGGCGAGCTCCTGCAATCTAAGATTCTTTTTTCCGCTAATCGGAAACCAGGCACCTGCTTTTACGGTGGCATCGTTGGCAACTACGATACAAATTCTGCCACTTACACGGGTTATTCCACCGACAACCCCTCCGGCAGGACAGCCGCCTTCGTCCACATACATTTCAAATCCGGCAAAGGCCCCAATTTCAAAAAATGGAGCATCGTCATCCTTTAGAAAGTCAATTCTTTCTCTGGCGAGCATTTTGCCTTTTTCCTTTTGTTTATCTGCGGCTTTCTTTCCTCCGCCGGCAGAAATTTCATCCAAAAGGCGTCGGGTTTTACCGACCATCAACTTCATTTCATCCTCGTTTTTATTAAAGGCCAAATCCTGTTTGCTCATAGGGTTCAAAAATAAATAGGAAACTCCATTAACGTAGATTTAGAATTTTTGAATAATTATTTCATTCATGTAATGCGAATGTTAATTTTGCGCCGCCGGCACGACCAGCTCCTCCTGAATCCCCCAGGGTTGGAAAACAGCAAGGGTAGGGAGTTGTAGCGGTGCGATGCCGGCTTTTTTATTAGAGATATTTTCCATATTTTGGAATAGTTCCACAAATAGACATTTAATCCAAAAGTTTTATTCTGCTGATTACCAGTAGTTTGTGTTATTTTTTTTCATTTTGGCACTTCCTTTGGCTATACATGCCAAACGAGATTCAAATGAAATTATTAAACTACTACTTAACTTTGATTGCATGCTGTTTAATGCCTTTCTTGACAAGTGCACAAACTTTGGGCGGCGACTTAAACCGTACTCCTAATACAGCATACTATTTCTCCAATTACAATTTTGGAAGCATTAGTGCTCCAACCATCACCGTAACTCCACCGTCTTCCTGCACAGGTACAGCCACCATTACCGTTAACTGGAACAAAAATATTTCCGGTACGGTGATACGTTCGGTTAACATGCATGGTGGAATAGATTACGACAACAATATTATTTCCAGTAGCGGAGGATCTACCTTGTCCTCATCAAACAGTTACACGTACACGTATACAAATCTGGAACCCGGAATCTATACTTTTGGGCTGTATCGCGACCCATATGATGACAATCTGACCACCAACAATTCAGGCGCAGGCGCTTCTGATGACTACACCATTGATGGCTGGAATTCAACCGATGGAGACCAACAACGTTGCGCTGTTTTTGGGGTGATCATATTACCAGTAAACAACAACAAACTCACAACCCTGACTGTTGATGCAACTTCGGCCAGCGATTGTGTGACTTCCAACGGAAGCATAACCATTAACGGTCTAAAGACAAACACCAGCTACCAGGTAGCCACCCTGGTTAACGGAAGCTACAGCACCTATACAAGCAGTGCAAATGGTGTCATTACCCTCAGTGGTTTGTTGCCGGGCTATTATCCTGTGAGAATTCGTCGCAATGGAGAATCATGCTACCGTCAGGTAAATATGCAGGTAAACACCCAAAGTGAAACACCCTGCTATCTAAACAGTCAGAGCACAGCCACCGGAACCAATATGATTGCCAATGGAAATTTTGGAAGTAGCTCAGGTACTTTGCCTTCAAATAGCACTACTGATTACACATTTACTTCATCCATTTACGGAAGACCCGGCGACTCAGAATACAGACTGGATAACTCTACCGATTACACGGACAATGGATACAACGTAACTACGGAGCACAACTATCGCTTGCGCAATCTGACATATCCAACACAGTCCAGACATATTTATTCTTGTTTTCAAAATTCAAAAGACCACACCGGATCGAATGGAAGTGCCGATGGCACCAGCAATGGATATATGATGTTGGTTAATGCCAATTACAAAACCGACCGCGTTGTAGAAATCAGCAGTCTTAGCCTGACTGCCGGCAAAATCTACCGGCTCACTTTTTGGGCTAAAAACCTCCAACCATTTATGCCAAAGAATAAAAACAATGCTACTACTGTTGGTGCTCCTACCTATCAGCCCATAGTACCCAGAATTGCAGTAACCCTTAATGGACGTATCTACCAGTTTTCTGATTTGTCTGTTGCGGTTGAGCCAAGCACTTATACCTCCAATACTATTTTGAATCAAATGGGTTGGGAAATGTTCTCTGTATCATTTACCAGTCCGGTTACTTCAACCTCGAATAGCGTCGGAATCTACAACTTTCAACAAGGCGGCTTTGGCAATGACTTTCTCATAGACGATATCTCCATGTACGAAATGGTTACATTTTCCGGTAAAGTATTCGACGATGCCGATGGAAATGTAGACACTAAAATCGATGGTGTAGCTCTTTCTGCTCCATCCGGAACAGCCTTATATGCTTATTTGGTAAATGGATCCGGAGTTATTATAGATGTAGTGCAGGTAAACTCCGATGGAACTTATGTCTTAACCGGAGCATCATCTACAAACTACACCGTTCGGATTTCAACTCAAATATTGGCTACCGGAGCAACAGCTCCATCATCTTCTTCATTGCCATCTGATTGGGTACATACCGCAGAACAATTCGGAACCAACAACAACAGTGGAAATGGAATAGAATCCGGCACGGCTAACGGCGTCATTGCCGCGAGAAGTACCGGTTCTAACGTTACTCAAATCAATTTCGGATTGAACAAGAGACCAGAATCAGATAATTATTCATTTTCTATTCCGAACCCAATATACAATCAGGTAAAATCCCTGACTTCCGCCAACAGTCTCGACACGCTCAGCGGTTCTGATTTAGAAGATGGCCGTCGTGGACAAAACAATAGCTTTAAGGTTACCAGCACAACCGGGATGAATGGAAACACTTTGTTTTATGATACTGACAATGACAATGTTGTGGATGCCGGAGAAACCCTGAGTGCAGGCTCTACCCTTAACAATTATCAGGCTTCCAAGCTTAAAGTTAAATTTAATGGCATGAATTCTACTTCTTTCAGCTTTCAATATACCACCATTGATTCAGCTTGTTTTGAAGATTTGACACCCGCTAATTACACGGTTACCTGGATTACTCCGGTTCCGGTTAAGCTTATCTATATAGAAGCCACTGCGTCCGGGGAAAAAGCCATCATCAACTGGGCCACAGCCTCTGAAACAAACAACGATTATTTTGAAGTATTGAGAAGCAGAGATGGCAAATCCTGGGGTGTGATTGGTATCGTAGACGGCAATGGCAATAGTCAGTCTGTGTTGAAATATTCTTTTGTTGATGAGAATCCTGAAAGCATGAATTATTACCGCCTGCGTCAGGTAGATTTTGACGGAAAATCAGAATTTAGCCCCATACGTCAACTCGATTTTAACGCATCTCTGCTGAACGTGTTGGTTTATCCAAATCCCGGAAATGGTCAAATCACGGTTAACTTCAACAAGCAACCCGAACATGAACTTCAGATCAGAGTGATTAATGTTCAAGGAGCCGTTGAACATGAAGCAATGATAGCACCTTTGCAAACCTTAGCTCTTGATTTGAGTCACCTTAAGCATGGATATTATTTCCTACAAATTGTGAATGGCGAAGAAATCATCAATCAAAAATTAGTCATACAATAATTAAGCATTTCATTTGAACGTTGAAAAGCTGGGGAAATATTCTCCGGCTTTTTCTATTTTCAGACAGGCACTTGGCCAAATAGCCCATAAATTTGAAGGCATTCTGATGCCATGTCAAGACTGTCCCGACGGATTACTTTGTTCATTTTAGTTTTGGCTGTTTGTTGCTCCGTGTTCATTATTTGGAATGCTCAAAATAAGGCTCCGGAAAAGGAAGTATTCATTCAATTAGGCCAAAAGTTATTTTTCGATTCTCGTCTTTCCTGGAATGGAAGCCGCTCATGTTCCGGTTGCCATCATCCTGACTTCGGCTGGTCCGATGGTTACAGGACATCCATTACACCCGACGGGACACCTTTGCTCCGAAATAGTCCGGGGCTTTTGAATTGTGCAGACCAACAATTCTTCAATCGGGCGGACCCACTAACCTCTACCCTGGAATCACAGCATCTCCGTCCTTTGTTCCATGAAAATCCACTGGAATTAGGACTGCATTTAGACAGTGTGGCTATATTTCAAAAATTGTCTTCTGATACCGGTTACGTTCAACTTTTACAAAAACTTGGGGTGAAGCATATCAACGGCCCTTTAGTGGTAAAATCACTGTCTGCCTTCGTAAAATCCATACAGGGTGGCCAATCAAAATTTGATAGGCATTTGCAAAAAAAATTAGCACTAAACGACAAAGAATCAAAAGGTTGGGTCGTATTTAACCAACTAAATTGTATTTCCTGTCATCCACCACCGCATTTTACCCGAAATACAAAAGGTGCGACCCAATCTATCGCATTTGTGAGACTCAACTCACATCAGAAAGATTCAGGCGCATATTTGAGAACCGGCAAAATGACTGACACTTTCCTGTTTTGCATTCCATCCTTGCGAAATGTTGCCATTACAGCGCCTTATTTGCACGATGGGTCTGCTATGGATTTGACGCAAGCTTTGGAATTACACGATTTGCGGATGCCGGGAACTGCCAGAGATATAAAGCAAGCCGATAAAATTCATTTGATCCATTTTCTACATACCCTTACCGATACAAATTATGTTGCCATTCCATAAGTATTTGATGTTTTTCCTTCTGATCCATTCCATTTTCGTTTCCTGCAAAAAAGAAACGGAACGCAAATCTGACCCGTTGGATTCTTCGGCAATATATCTGGAGGAAAGTCTGAATCCGTCTACATCTCCCTTGGCGCTCATAAGAAGAAAAAAGATTCAAGAAGTATTGAAAACTGAAACGCCAGTTATAAAGTTGGATTCCCTTGATAATGAGAAAAATATAGCCCAGGAAATGGCCATGAATTTCGCCCCGTTACGATCCGTTTTTAAGGATAAAAATTCCGGCAAACCCATGTTGAATGAGGTCTTCAGTATACGGACAGCCGCCTATGGTGAGTTGGGACAAAGGAGCTCTATGGAAGGCTGTTACAGGGTAGAATTGTACAATTACGCACTCAATACCACCTGGATTCTTTTTGTTGATGTTAAGGCAGCTAAAATCATCAAAGCTGACTCCTATAAACTGATGCAGCCAGATTTGAATGCAACTTTGAGTGCATTGGCCACGGATATTGCCATTCATGCACCTGCCACAGCCAAAGCATTAGGTTTTAAACCCGGAGAAACCGATGCCATTATGTCGGCAACTAAAACCGCTTTAAACCGAACCAAATGCGAGAGAAGTATGCATTTGTGCGCGGCACCCACTTTTGTTAAAGGAGAGAAGGCTTTATGGGCTATTGTTGATTTGACAGAAATGAGATTGGTAGGTCTTCGCTGGACACATGTTGGAAATTCCGGGCCTTCTGAACCAGTAACGGAAAGGCAAATGAGGCTTGAACAAGTAATGAAATGTAACTGCCGAACGCCCATACATCTGAAAAAAGGAGACTGGGAAATGGACTATGCATTAACCGGAAGTGATGGATTGGAAATAAGCCAGGTGAAATTCAGGGGTAAGCACATTTTAAAAAGTGCCAAACTTGTCGATTTCCATGTGGTATACAGCAATACCGATGGTTTTGGATACAGCGATGCCATCGGATGCCCGGCATTCAGTGCTGCGGCAGTAGTGGCTCAGGATCAGGCTAAAATAAAAGCTATGAAAAATGCGCAGGGAACAGGATTTGCACTTGAACAGATTTTTGTAAGTGAACAATGGCCGACGCCTTGTAATTACAGCTATATTCAAAGATTTGAATTTTATGATGATGGCAGCTTTAGAATTGGCACCGGAAGCTTGGGCAGAGGTTGTGGAAGCGATGGAACTTATCGTCCGGTAACCCGTATTGTATTTGAAGGAGGACAACAGAATTTTGAACAGTATAAAAATGGTGACTGGATGCCCTGGAAACAAGAGCAGTGGGCATTGCAGGGTGATTTTACTGAGTACTACCAAAAGCAGTATTGTTACCGGATAAAAACTTCTGCCTCCGGAATGTATTTAATGGCCCCGGGAAATGGACAGTTCGAGCATAACCGAGGTGATTTCGCTTATACCTATGTCACGCAATATCATCCCAATTTAGATGAAGGAGACGCTGATCTACCTACAATTGGACCCTGTTGCAACACAAATTTTGAACAAGGTCCCGAAAAATTCATTGGCTCCAAACCTGAAAAAATTGAAAATACTCCTTTGGTTCTATGGTATGTTTCACAACTGAAAAACGATGGACGGAAAGGAAATGAATATTGCTGGGCCGAATCATATCTCGAAGACGGAATTTACAAAACCCGCACCTGGCCTTGCATCAGCGGTCCTATGTTCACACCAATATCTACTCCATGAGATCGAATGCTATTTTAATTCTGATTGCGGTAATCTTGAATTCCTGCAATCCTAAAGTTTCCAAAGAAGAAGCCAGAAAAATGGGTAAATCATCTTGCGCTGTTTTGCCTGCTTATGTCGCGGGGACAAACATTCAAACCAAGTACGCCGCACTGAGCACTTCCGTTAAAAAAAAGCGGGGACTTGTATTGGTTGATTTACAAACCGGTGCCACTTATCAGCACGAGAGTTGGAAAATGACCGGTGATTTGGGGGCCATGACGACAGATGAATTTGGAAATACCTGGGTAGCACCTATTCCTGTTATTAATGTTTTGAACACAAACGGGAATGAACAACAAAATATTTACAGGGTAGATGGACATTCCGGTATCATGAAAAAATTTGCTTCGTTGCCCGTAACTTCTTCTGTACCGGATCAGAATCCCTATGGAATCTTAGGTTTGCATTACGATTGTCATGGAAAGTTTCTTATAGCCTCTTCCGTTTGGGGATCAGATGAGAAAGCAGAAAAAGGCGCCGTTTACATTCTCCAATCCGATAACGGAGAAATTACCGATCAAATAGAAGGATGGGATATTTTAGGATTGACACTAAGTGGAATAAGCGGACAAAAGCGACTTTTAATGGGGCATGCCAGGAGTTCCGATATTTACTCTATCGAAATAGCCCAAAACGGCAAGTTTATTGGAAAGCCACAATGGGAATTTAGTCTTTCTATGTTGGGCCCAAAAGGTGATGACAGAGCAAAGAAAATGTCGATTCGGGAGGATGGGACCTTGCTGGTTAAAGGTGTTACTTTTCGGTATAATTTAACGGCTCCTACCGAAATACATGAAAATAATTATGTATTCAAATATGACAGGGGCAAGCAACAATGGCTTTATGCTGAAACATTGTATAAAAAATGATGCGGGGCGCAAAACACCCCGCATCCTAGCAACTAACAAATCATACTAATCGATACGAATCTTAAGCTAACTTAAGGTCTTTGCAGCATGGTTATCTGCGAATTACTTTGTGTTGACTCATCAGATTTCCATCTATAATCTGGATGAGATAGGTTCCTTTTGAATATGATGACATATCCAATTCATATTTTTCAACTCCAACGGCAATGTTGTTTTCAAACAGTAGCTGACCTGTTGCGGACAATACCCGAATAACTCTGGAATTCGCTGATTTTGTCATGTTTACATGTACATTTTCAATCACAGGATTCGGATAAATCTGAATCTGATTCAACATACCCGGATAAACCGCCCTGGTTGCTGAATATTCATACTTCCCGTCAAAATCAACCTGACGAATTCTGTAATAAATTATGGATTTATTCAGCGCTTGGATATCCTGATCCACAAAACCATACTTCAATACATCCTGAGAATTACCGCCTTCTGCTTTGGAATTGACATAACCTAATATCTCAAAGTTCTCTGCATCAAAACTTCTCTGAATTTCGAAATATTGGTTATTCTTTTCTGAGGCAGTTGCCCAAGTTAAAAGACCATTTCGTTTGGCTTCATCCAGGTTCGCTTCAAAATACAACCAACTTACGGGTACAGCGCCGCCCATAAATCCGAAATCAAAAGTGAAGTTGGCATCATCGTCACCGATAATTACCCCGAAATCTCCGGCAATGGCATCATCTGACAAATCCAATGTAGGTTGACTGTTCGGTTGCAATCTAAAAATACCACTTTGCGTTCCTTCACTGTTATTATCCGTCAAACTGTCACCTGAATTGGCATGGGTGGTTGAAGTAGCTCCGTTCAACATTTGTCCGCTGTTGAAATTAGATGGAGCAATTACTACGCGATAAGTGCCCGGCCCTGGATTAATGAATTGATATAATCCGCCGGAAATAGTCGTGGTAGAATCTACTATGCTCTCCGGATTAAAATCTCCATTCATATCCTTGTACAGATAAACTTTAATGTTGATGACCGTCGTGTCTCCAAAGTCAAATATTCCATTATTATTCAAGTCACCAAACACTAAATTTCCGATGGCCGTTTGAGGAGGCACAAATCCGAAATCAATGGTCAGATTGCTCTGATTATCCGGTTGATTTGTTTTAACATCCTCATCTGTTTCATTGGTAGGTTCATTTTTACTTCCCAGGGTAAATTGTTCTGAAATTGAAGAAAACGACACTTCTGTAGCTGAGCTACCTTCGGGGTTGGTTGCGCTACCATTGTTGTTGTTGTCTGTATCGGCTGTTGTGGTGGTAGCCGGTATTTCAGCTCCGGCAAGAATGCCAGAATTGAGGTTTGAAGTAACCGCAACCTGGTAATCACCTGACATTAAACCATGAAAATGGTATTTTCCATTTGCATCGGTAGTAGTGGTATACATGAGAACTCCGGACGCGTCTAAGAGTGCTACTTGAACGCCGGGAATACCAATTTCATCCCCATCCTTGGTGCCGTCATTGTCGGTATCCCACCAAATAAGGTTCCCTACACTGTATCCGGTGAATCCAAAATCAAAACTCAAATCGTCACCGGAAGCAAGTGAACTGATGTTTCCACTGGTTATGTAAGAACCTGCGTCCGTTCCGTTATTGTCCGTAGAAGAATTACCTTGTCCAGTTAATGAAATGGTGAATCCATCCAATGAATCCTGAGCTTCTGCAATGCGAATCTGATAGGTAGTTGAAGGTGTTAGATAATGTGAAGCCGAAGAAAAATAATAATACCCGTCGGCATCTGTTTCCGTGCTTATCTCCGTGCAAGCCTTTTTAAAGGCAATGATGAGGTTGTCGACATACACAATTTCTGTACCGGAAATGCCGCTACCTTCTGAAAAACGAATCCCTGAGACCGATGTAAGACCGGGCGTAGAGATTGAGTTATATACGAATGTATTGAATGAGGAAGTACTCAGGATTTCAGAACCGGAAATATCATCCAGTGTTGTCCAGCTACTTCCATTGTGGTATTGCACGGAAAGTACATCTGAGGCATCCAGAGATGCATTCTTCTTCAAATCAAATCTAATAACAATAGAGTCATATGAATAATCCGTTGGCCGGACAAAATGGCGCCGCGCGCTATCTAAGTCACTGATTAACATCTCACCGGATGCAAGGGAACCACCGCCCATGAAAATCCAGTCTGCGGAGAAGTTGTAATCACCTCCATTATGGCCTGCTGCGGACATATTGGTTTCGATGGTTCGGTCTTCGCAATTGTAAATTTGTGATCCTGTTCCGTCGTAAAGTTTGAGGGTAACTCCTCCGATGCCCCTTTCATCATTGTCCTGAATCCCGTCGGCATCTCCATCCAACCAAACCCGATTTCCAATTCTCAATTTATAGAAACCAAAATCGATGCTCAGGTTCGACATATTATCCGCTTGTCCGGATTTCGGGTCTTCATCGCTTTCATTCGTCGGTTCAGCGCTTCCACCCAAATACACTTGTTCAGAAATTACTGAGAAAAATTCTGTGGTAATTTCCGCAGTATCTACCGTGCTTCCATTGCTGTTATTGTCTGTATCAGCTACCAGATTAGAAGTGGAAGCTGTAGCTCCCAGAAGTACCCCGGAATTCAGGGATGATCCAATGGCCACTTGATAATATCCCTGAGGAAGTCCATAGAAATAATACTTGCCATTCACATCCGTGGTGGTTGTCGCAAAAAGCTGTCCTCTCGAGTCAATCAATTTCACCTCAACCCCTTCGATTCCGGACTCACCTCCATCCTTCTGACCATCTCCATCTAAATCCCACCACACCAGATTTCCTATGCTATAACCGATATAACCAAAATCGAAGGTAAGATCCTGACCTACACCGGGAGCAGAAATATTGCCGGAAGTAGTATAAGAACCTGCATCCGTCCCATTGTTATCGTTTGAGCTTGTACCCCCGCCGGTTGTGGTAATCACAAATCCGTTTAAAGAATCCTGAGTCTCAGTAATCCTGATCTGATATTGACCTCCCGGTTGTATACCATCTCCTTTTCCGAATAGATATAAACCGCTTTCATCTGTTTCCGTTTCGGCGTTACATTTTCCTTCGAAAACAATTTTCAAATTGTCTACATAGATATATTCAGAAGCGCCAAGACCGGCATGTTCATAGAATCTGATACCGCGAATATCCTTCACTCCACTAATGGAAGCCGAGGAAACTGAAATGGTAGTAAAGGTGCTCGTATTTATTTGGGTACCCAGAACCGTATCCAGATTTTGCCAGGAGCTACCGTTGTAATATTGCACCCTTATTCCATCTGTATTCGCAATTCCCGCACCTTCTAAAACATCGTAAGTAACGGTAACCAATGAAATTGAATCGTAGGCCGGAGGGTTAAAATACCGGCTTGCATCTCTAAGGTCTGTCATCACCAAACGTTCGTTTTGAATCAAACTTGAAGGGGCTGTGGCAGAAGTCCATTTTCCGGTGAAATTTAAAGAACCGGAATTGTTGTTGTCATAATAGAAATTAGTAGCCACAGAATCCGGACCACAGGAATATTTATATAAAACACCATTGGTTCGATAAAGCTGAAGCTCAACACCGCGGATACCGCGCTCATTCACATCCTGAACTCCATCGGCATCGGTATCAATCCATACATAATTTCCAATTAGAACCGGGTAAAAACCAAAATCGAAACTGAAATCGGATCCATTAGCCGGAGAACTGATCGTTCCCGTGATGAAATAATCGCCGGATAGAGTGGCATTATTATCTGTTGTGGATGTGCCCATACCTGTTGAGGTTATGGAATAATTTAAAAGTGCATCCTGATCTTTAGCTATTCTGATTTTATAGTTGGTACTCGCGGTTAATCCGTGAACAGCGCTGTTGAAATAATAATTGCCGTTTGCATCTGTTTGGACCCTGGCTGGAGCGCAAGACTCAGCAAATGAGATATTTAAATCATCAATCGTCACATAATCGGATGTTCCAAATCCTTTAGAAGGGTTTTCCCGGAAACGTATAGAGGTGATGTTGACCAAACCCGGATAATCAACAGAGCTAAATGAAAAACTCCGGGTTGTGGTATTGAGCATTCCGATAATACCGGCATAACCATACAGTGTTTCTAGCGTTTTCCATTCGGTACCGTTATTATACTCCACCAAAATGGTTTCTGTGGTATCTAAACCTGTCTGAAATGCATTGAATGATACCGTTACCGTATCGATGGCATAAGAACCGGGACGATTCACCGCACGGGTAGCCGTACCAACGTTTCCATAAACCCTTAATACTCCACTGGTCACTGCAGTGCTTCCTCCGCTCACGGACCAGCTTCCATTGAAGTTCAAACTACCTGAATTATGTGAGGTAGACGAAAAATCAGTAGCAACATTGTCATCAGAACATCCAATGTATTTCAGATTTCCGGAATTGTCACAAAGCTCCACATAAATGTCAGCAATACCTTCTTCATTGTTATCCTGTACCCCATCAGCGTCTGCATCAACCCAAACTTTGTCTCCTATGGTCAGAATATAAAATCCAAAGTCGATGGTCAGATTCGATTGATTATCCGGTTGAGACGCCATTGGATCTTCGTCGCTTTCGTTGGTTGGCTCAGCCTTGGATGCCAATACAAAAACTTCAGAAATCGAAGAGAAAGTAACGGTAGCAGGGTTAGAATTTGGGTTTACAGCGTTTCCGTTATTGTTGTTGTCGGTATCCGCAGTGGTGGTTGTAGTTGGGATGGTAGCCCCTTTTAACACGCCTTGCGATAAGGATGAAGTTACCGCTATCTGGTAAGAACCCGCAGGCAACCCGCTGAACAAATATTTACCCTCTGCATCGGTAGTAGTGGTTTCTCTCAATGAGCCATCGGAATTGAGCAGTGCCAGTTCCACATTTGAAATTCCCGATTCACTTGCATCTTTATTGCCGTCATTATCTGAATCCCACCATATCAGATTGCCGACAGAATAGCCGATCAATCCGAAATCAAAGGAAGGGTCACTTCCTGTATACGGCGATACAATGTTTACACTGGAAATGTAAGAACCGGAATCTGCCCCGTTGTTATCGGTAAGGGAAGTTCCCATTCCTTTGAGGGTAGTTATATAATGTGAAATGGAATCCTGGCTTTCGGATATTCTGATCTGATAGGTAGTTGTAGGTAAAATATTGTGCTTCAACAAATTGAAACTGTAATTTCCATTTGCATCGGTAGTATCCCTGGCTGGAGCACAAGCCTTTTCAAATGTAATATTCAAATTATCTGCATAAACCAAATCCGCGTTGGCAAAGCTCCCTTCTCTAAATCGAATGCTGTCGATATTCAATAATCCGGGAACAGACGCAGAATTATAGGAAAATGTCTGGTAATCCCCTGTGATTTCTGCAGCGGTAATATTATCCAAACTTACCCAGGAAGAACCATTGTAATAATCTACCTGAAAATTCTCTGAACTACTTAATCCGATTTGCTTCAGTTCAAAAGAAAACTGAACACTGTCAACCTGAAAGAAAGAAGGTCGGGAAACGTCACGCACCGCTACTCCCGTTTGACCCGAGATGATCAATTCTCCTTCAAAAATTGAACTGCCTGTTCCACTAACAACCCAGGAACTGCCAAAATTGATGGTCCCATCGTTGTCTTCAACGGAATAGAAATCGGTGGCTTCAGTTTCTGATTTACACACATATACCGGATTTCCGATTGAATCATAAAGCTCTAAAACTACACCCTTAATACCTCCTTCACCTGCATCCTGAACTCCATCACCATCAGCATCCATCCAAACCAGATTTGAAATTTCAACCAGTTTGAATCCCGCATCAATGGTCATGTTTTCGCGATATATTCCGGTCAAACCGGGATTCATGGCCACAGCTAAGGTAAGTCCATCCGCTGGGTTAGGGTCTGAATTATTGTCGGTAGCAGCCGCAGAGTTTTGAATGATCGCCACGCCGCTTGCATGAATAAATTTAACTTTAAAATTGGCTGTATCTGTAATGATGAATCTATAGTAACCGGGATTGTTAAATTCATCATTGGTGGTGAGGGTTGATTTATTTAGCGTATAAATACCGCTTCCCGAAGAAGTCTCCTTATAGAGTTGTACCGTTACACCATTGATTCCCTGGGAGGCATCTTCATCAAACACCCCATTGCTGTTTTCATCGAACCAGACGCGGTTACCCAGCGTGGCATACGGAGGTGAAAATCCAAAATCGTATGAATGATTGTTCTGACCATAATCACCCGTCACGAAAGAAATCATGGGATAATTATATCCATTTAATGACGCGTCGTTGTCACTATGATCGGCGAGTCCATTTCCGGACACATTTCGCGTAGTGAGATATTTATTGGCCAGGTCTCCATTTCCCACTCCGGTTCCTGAATTCCAGTCCCCATTCCCGATTCTGACATTATAGCCCATTAACGGTAAAATGTTCACGCCATAATCCACGCCGCTTCCATCCGTTCCGCTTGCGGTGGTAAAATAATAATTTCCGGTAGAATTGGTGGTTGTGCTTCCTACCTGAACGTCATCCGCATTTCCAGCAATTCCGTCAGGACCATTTGAGTAAAGGTACACTGAAACATTTTGTATTCCGGATTCTCCTGCATCCTGAATGCCATCCGCATCCGAATCGGACCAAACACGGTTCCCTATCTCAATCACCGCATTCTCAGCGAAAATTTCAAGGTCTCCCAATCCATTGGCTTTTCCGATATCACCGGTGGCGTCGCCTTCGTACACCTGAAGATCAACCGTATTGGTACCGTTGGTATTATCAAAAGTGCTCACCCCTCCACTCCAAATATTAATCGGATCCATTTGTGTGACGAGTACTTCGTTTTTACCCGGTAACAAGGCAAGACTTCCCTGCCCGCAATTCACGTGATATCTGGGAGTATTGGGAACACCATTGGCTTTCTCCATTCCGTCTTCGAAATAAAATTCACCACCAAAGGGACCCTCAAGACCAAATGCCCCTAAAGTAGGTGGTTTGGATGAGTTTAATCCTTCTCTACCGTTTCTCTCAATTTCATAGGCTCCGGTAGATGCGTTGTAATAGGCCCGGTAGGAATCTCCATAAACCCAGGCAGATCTCATTTCTGTTCCGGTAAGCATATAGTTGTTATATGCCAGCTGGTCGCCATTTCTATCGCGAAAAGAAAGAACCATGGCTCCTTCTGAGTCAAACTCAATATCGCTGAAAATAGGTTGCTGATTGGCAACAATGTTTATGCCTTTGTTGGTAGGTGCCACCAGGGTCTGATTCCAGATGTTCCAGGTTTCATTAACTTCGTCTGTATTGGTACTTCGTTCGAAATTTAAAGGAAACTGAATGGCAGGAGTCTGATCGAATCCCTGATTCACATCCAATTTCCACACGTATGCCCATAAATCGGTGTATTCAGGTGCTCCGGCATTATTATCCTTGATTGAACTTCCATTCGCACCTTCTCCTGTAGTAACAGATCCTATGAACAATTTACCGCGGTGATACTTCAGCGCAAAAGGGCGCTGCAAGCCCCGGTCTCCGGTGTAAAAATCGGTATTGTCGTATTCATCTTTATAGGTCGAGCTTGCAAATGGAATTCCGGATTGAGAGCGCAAAGGAGGATTAGGTAATTCCCAGGAATTCACAATGCTGGCCGAAGTAGGTGTTGTATCGCTGTTCAGTTCGATCATGTAGATCCGGCGATCATACAAGTTTGTTACAAACAGGTATTTACCATCGTCGCTGATATCCAGGTCACCCAGACTTAATTTTCCTATTTGGCCAAAAGCTGCAGTATCGTGACTGGCAGTGGTAAAATCATTCGGCAGGCCTCTTTGAGCGTTGGTTCCGATAACGGCCCATCCCTTTTCGATATAACTGATGCTGTGTTCCAACTCATCACCGGATAATCCGTTACTGCTCAACGTGAACGATTTATTAAGTCCATAAGCCGGAGAACCCGTGCTGTTGTGTGTAGGATAACCCAATTGATCCAGACTCATGAAAAAAGAAGCTGCTGCCGGTGTGCTTGAACTGGAAAGTGTTGGATCTATGATATAGATGGCACCCGGTGCATGATTGGTGTTTCCATTGGCGGGACCAAAACCTGAATGTCTTTTTAAATATGCGGCCACAAATATTTTATTGGCCTTTTTACTATAGGCAACTCCATAAACTGAACCAATCTGTCCCATAGTAGCCAATTTTTCATCAGCAGTAAATGTTGGTGTACCGTTGTTGTTATAGGTAGTTTTTAAGAATGCGATACCATCTTTAGAAGTTCCGGATGATGCCGTCGAATTTCCCAACTGCTGTAACGCCAAATAAATGGTATTGGAAGCACTGGCCGTATTAAAAACGAAATCCGCCGGATTGTTAAGTGCAAAATTGTTCCCGGATGTTCCAGAGGTTATGAATCTGATTTGAGACCCATAAACCGAAGCACCTGAAGAAGCGTAATCCAGTACATTGCTGATTTTCCCGCGATCGGTTGAATTGGAAGGGATCACGAATTCAAGTCGGATGGATTGGGAAGATGCAACGAAACCTGTATTGCTTCCTTCGATACCATTAAAGCTGGTTCCGCTCGTTGGAATGCTGAAGGTTCCGTCTGCTCCTGAAAGAAATGAAGCCACCCATACATCGGATGAATTATAGACGTTAATATACACCCCTTGAACGGCAGGTTCCTGAAAGGTCCCTACGGTTGATTGTCGCGTACCGTCCCCGTTTAAATCACGAAATACTGTCCCTGAAGTCTGGGCTCCTGCCATAGCAGAGCACAACAGAACACAAGCCCATAGGGCCCCCATCCTTGAATATGTCATACGAATTAGTAGTTTGTTAGTTTAGCACTGCAAATATACGATGATTTATAAACATGTAGTTACATTTTGTCAATAATTGCAAAATATCATCATATATCACTGTATATCAATATGTTATAATTTTTACAAATGCAAACTATACGGGATGTTTATATAAATTTGATTTCGTACCAATTCCTAGGCGCTGTTTTTCAGCACATTATAAATTCATTTTTATGACCCTATATCTCCACCCGAATTTGATATACAAATGTTGAATTTCGCATAAGCCCCTGGCGATTTTCAAAATACTGTGCGCACGCTTTGGAGGGAATTATTAGCTTTGCCAAAAAGAATCCCATGAAATTTTTTATCGACACTGCTAACCTCCAACAAATTAAAGAAGCACAGGAATTAGGTGTTTTGGATGGTGTGACTACCAACCCGAGCCTCATGGCCAAAGAACAAATTTCCGGAGATGCGGCCGTTAAAGCTCATTACAAAGCCATCTGCAATTTGGTTGATGGTGATGTGAGTGCGGAAGTGATCAGTACCGATTTCGAAGGCATGATTAAAGAAGGAGCAGCCCTTGCAGAAATTGATGAAAAAATTGTGGTTAAAGTACCCATGATTAAAGATGGGGTGAAAGCCTTAAAGTGGTTTTACGACAACGACATCAGAACAAATTGCACCTTAGTCTTTAGCGCAGGTCAAGCCATTCTTGCTGCTAAAGCTGGAGCCACTTATTTATCCCCTTTTATCGGTAGAATAGACGATATGAGTTGGGATGGGATTGAATTAATTTCTCAAATTTCGCATATTTATCAAATTCAAGGATTCGACACCATGATACTGGCAGCTTCCATACGGAACCCACTTCACATAGTGAGAGCTGCTGAGGCCGGTGCCGATGTTTGCACATGTCCGCTATCTTCCATCCTCGGATTGCTCAAACACCCCTTGACGGATATTGGACTTGAACAATTTCTGGCCGATCATAAGAAAGCTTCTCATCCGACAACATAATCACAAATTGCTCGTTAAAATCGCATGGAAAGGCACGAAAACCTGGTTATAATTCCAACCTATAACGAGAAAGAGAACATAGCCTCCATGCTGGAAGCAGTGATTTCTTTACCAATACCTTTCGATGTGCTGATCGTGGATGACGGTTCTCCCGATGGAACCGCTGAAATCGTCAAAGATTTTCAATCCCGTTTTCCGGAAAGAATTCATCTTTTAGAAAGAAAAGGTAAACAAGGTCTGGGTACAGCTTATATCGCCGGATTTAAGTACGCCCTCGAAAAAGAATATCAGTATATATTCGAAATGGATTGTGATTTTTCGCATAACCCGGAGGATTTGACCAGATTGTTGGATGCCTGCAAAGTTCATGCAGATGTTTCCGTTGGTTCCAGATATGTGAATCACCTGGTAAATGTGGTGAACTGGCCTATGGGGAGAGTCCTGCTGAGTTATTTTGCTTCCATGTATGTGCGCATCATCACGGGCATGAAAATTATGGATACTACAGCCGGATTCGTGTGTTACCGACGTGAAGTACTCCAAACCATGGAGCTCGACAAAATCAAGTTCAAAGGATATGCTTTTCAGATAGAAATGAAATTCACTGCGCTCAAATGTGGATTCAACATGGTAGAAATTCCCATAATCTTTACAGATCGAAGTAAAGGAGAATCTAAAATGAGCAAGGGAATTGTGAAGGAAGCTTTTTTAGGTGTATTACAGCTCAAAATAAGCAGTTGGTTCAGAAAATTTCCGCGCAAGCATTAACTTAATATTAACTTAACCCTCTCATAATTAATACAATATTTAATATCTGACAATACTCAGGTCATGCTGTAATCATTCCTTTGAATACAAATTACTCGCATGATGAAGAAAATAATACGTTTCTGGTTTCAACTCATCATTGTGAAAACACTATGCTACTTATTTCACATTGATGCTTATGTCAGCCACTAAAAGAAAATTAGAAATAGCCGTTATCTCAGATGTTCATCTCGGAACTTATGGCTGCCACGCTAAAGAATTAAAAAAATACCTTAAATCCATTCAGCCAAAGGTACTCATCCTGAATGGTGACTTTGTTGACATATGGCAATTCAGCAAAAGGTATTGGCCTAAGTCACATACCAAAGTGATTAAAAACATCATGGATTTAGCTATTTCGGGGACTAAAGTTTACTATATCACCGGCAACCATGACGAAATGCTCAGAAAGTTCGCCGGGACCAAATTGGGTAAGATAGAAATAGTAAATAAGCTAAAAATGAATGTGGGTGGTGAAAAAGTATGGTTTTTTCATGGGGATATTTTCGATGTTACCATGCAGCATGCCCGCTGGCTGACCAAACTTGGAGCTACCGGATATGACTTGCTCATTCTCATCAACCGATTTGTAAATAACTTACTGGAAATGCTCGGAAGAGAGCGCATCTCTTTGAGCAAACGCATCAAAAATAGTGTAAAGTCAGCCGTTAAATTCATCAACAACTTCGAAATGATAACCGCAACACTGGCCATTGAAAATGGATACGACCGAGTGGTTTGTGGTCATATTCATCAACCGGAAATCAGAAAAATCCAATCTGAAAATGGCTCCATTGTTTATATGAATTCCGGTGATTGGGTCGAAAACTTAACTGCACTTGAATTTCAGGATGGAAATTGGTCACTGTTCAGGTTTGATGAAGATTTTGAAGAGTTTGAAACAGATATCGAAGGTGAAGACATGGATCTTGACACTAAAAGTTTGTTCAACGAATTGCTGTTAGAATTTAAAATATCTCAGCCTGCATGAAGGTTTTATATGCCATTCAAGCTACCGGCAACGGCCATCTCTCAAGAGCAGAACAACTCGTTCCGTGCTTGAGAAAGAGAATGGAAACAGACGTGTTGGTGAGTGGTGTGCAAGGTGAACTTAATTTGCCTTTTGAGGTAAAATATCAATGTAAAGGCTACGGATTCATTTTTGGAAAGAACGGAGGAATCGACTGGCTACAAACTTTCAAACAAAACAGCATAGGTCGATTCATGCGCGAAGTTTCAAGGTTGCCGGTTAAAAACTATGATCTGGTCATCACAGATTTCGAACCTGTATCTGCCTGGGCTTCTTTCATCAAAGGGGTTCATTGCATAGGCATCGGAAATCAATATGCCCTTAATACGCCTGAATTTCAGCAACCTACGGGTAAATTTCCGGTAAGTAAATTCATCATTAAAAAATATACACCCACCTTTAGAAATTATCCGATTTTCTATAAGGAGTTAAATGCTAAGACTTCGTTACCCATTATCCGAAATCAGATTCGGGAATTGGAACCCCGAAAAACCGGTTATTACCTGGTTTATCTTTCTGCTTATCATCCGAATCAAATCAATAATTTATTGAACGAATTTCCTGAATTCAGATTCAAGGTTTTCACCAGATATATAGATGAAGCCCAATCAACTGATCATATAAAATATTATCCTCTTGGCAACCAAAGCTTCATTTCGGCTTTGAGCTATTGCAGCGGTGTTATTACGCATTCCGGATTCGGTTTGACTTCTGAATGCCTTTATCTGGGTAAAAAGATGTACGTAATTCCGATGAAAGGCCAATATGAACAAATCTGCAATGCTGCTTTTTTGAACAAAGAATACGGAATTCATACAGCCCCCAATCTGAAAGAGGCATTAAAAGATATGGGCCAATGGCTGGTACATGGCAAGGCTAAAGAAGTATACTATCCCGACAAATCTCAAAAATGGATAGATAACCTTCTGTCAGATTTTCTCCTATACAAAACCATGTTTCTTACCCAACCCAGGGAAGAAATGCAGACCACCTTCGGGTAGTGACAACGTTTAAACGAACGGATTTCGGTGACGATTTTATCTGGGGAGTAAGCAGTTCAGCTCCGCAGACAGAAGGTTCGCCCTTTTATGGTGGCAGAACCGCTTCCATTTGGGATGAATTTCACAGAAAAAAATGGAACAAGAATCTAGAATCCAGCCAATTCTATGAGTTATTTCAACACGACATCGACCTTCTGGCATCCTTAGGTGTAAAGAACTTCAGGATTTCCATGTCCTGGTCCCGAATTCTGCCCGCCGGAAGCGGAATGGTAAATTCGATCGGAATGGACTTTTACGACAGACTAACCGATTACATGCTTTCCAAGGGCATTACCCCCTGGATTACGTTATATCATTGGGATCTGCCCCAAATTATTGAAGACAATGGAGGATGGACTCAAAGAGACACCTATGAAAAATTTTGTGAGTATGTAAGTGCGTCTGTAAAAGGACTTGGACATAAAATTCAACATTGGATGGTACTCAATGAACCCATGGTTTTTGCCGGTGCAGGCTATTTTTTGGGTTTACATGCTCCGGGAAAACGAGGGCTCAAAAATTTTGTACCTTCTGTACACCATATTGCATTGGCTCAGGGCGAAGGCGCCAGGGCCGTGAGAGCAGAATCAGCCACTGCTATTATTGGAACCACGCATTCATATACATGGTTTAAACCAAAAGACACCCAATTAATGCATGCTCAGGCGGCCTTAAGAGCCAACACGCTCATTAATAAACTGTATCCTTCGCTTGCCGCCGGTCATGGTTATCCATTTGAAACCTTGCCATTTCTCGAAAAAGTATTGCCCCATGTTCAAAATGGAGACGATCAAAAAATGGCATTCCCTTTTGATTTCTGGGGATTACAGGTTTATACAAGATTTAAAGTAAAGCATAATGTCTGGATCCCCTATATCAAAGCTTCCATTGTCCCTTTAAAAGACAAATCGGCATTAACGGCCACCGGTTGGGAAGTTTATCCCGATTGTATCACCAAAGCTTGTGAAGATATCTACTCCATTGCCGGATGCCCGAATATCTACATCACCGAAAACGGCGTTGCCTTACATGATCAACCATCCGGAGATCGGGTGACCGATGAAGCCAGAATAAAATACTTGAAAGACCATATGTTCAAGACCCTATTGCTCAGGAAAAGGGGACTTCCCATACACGGATACTTCATTTGGTCAGCGACAGATAATTTTGAATGGGCTCATGGTTATAAACCCCGATTCGGACTGATTTATGTTGATTATAAGAGCCAAAAACGCATCGTGAAGGACTCCGCGTTGTGGTTCAGAGATTTTTTAACCGAATAAAAAAGGCCGCTTTCTCAAGCAGCCTTTTCTGTGATTTATTGCCTGACCATTATGCCAGCACGATGATTTTGTTTTGCAGAATTTCTACTATACCGCTGGTGATTTCAAATTTTTCAACTTGACCGGATTCTGTCTTTAGGGTAATAGTACCTGCCTCTAAGCTGCTAATCATGGGGGCGTGATTGTTTAATGCCTCAAATTTTCCGGCAGTCCCCGGAAAAAGCACAGACACGACTTCACCACTAAACAGGGTTTTATCAGGAGTTACAATTTCTAATTGCATATCAGGCTCTCGTTTCTTTTAACATTTTCTCACCTTTCTCGATGGCATCTTCAATAGTTCCCACTAAGTTGAATGCCGCTTCAGGATATTGATCCACTTCACCATCCATAATCATATTGAATCCTTTAATGGTATCATTAATATCAACCAAAACGCCTTTTAATCCGGTGAACTGCTCTGCAACGTGGAATGGCTGGCTAAGGAAACGCTGTACCCTTCTGGCTCTGTGAACCACCAATTTATCTTCTTCGGATAATTCATCCATACCCAAAATTGCGATGATATCTTGCAATTCCTTATATCTCTGAAGCAACATTTTAACACGTTGAGCTGTGTTGTAATGAGCATCTCCCAAAATGGCGGGAGTTAATATTCTGGAAGTAGAATCCAATGGATCCACAGCGGGATAAATTCCCAATTCCGCGATTTTACGGCTCAATACGGTTGTTGCATCCAAGTGGGCAAATGTGGTTGCCGGTGCAGGGTCAGTCAAGTCATCTGCCGGTACATACACCGCTTGTACAGAAGTAATTGAGCCTCGGTTCGTAGAAGTAATTCTTTCCTGCATTGCTCCCATTTCTGAAGCCAGGGTAGGCTGATATCCCACCGCAGAAGGCATACGTCCCAACAAAGCCGAAACTTCTGAACCTGCCTGGGTAAACCTGAAGATATTGTCCACAAAGAACAGAATGTCTCTTCCTCCGCTTTTCTCATCCCCATCTCTGAAATACTCTGCAACTGTCAAACCTGACAAGGCCACACGTGCACGCGCCCCGGGAGGCTCATTCATCTGACCAAAAACAAAGGTCGCCTTTGAGTTTTTAAGGGTTTCAACATTAACTTTATTCAAATCCCATCCTCCGGCTTCCATGCTGTGCATGAATTCTTCACCGTAAGATACGATCCCTGATTCAATCATTTCTCTCAACAAGTCATTTCCTTCACGGGTTCTTTCACCAACACCGGCAAATACCGACAAACCGTCATATGCTTTTGCAATGTTGTTAATCAACTCCTGAATTAACACCGTTTTACCTACTCCTGCACCCCCGAACAAACCGATTTTACCACCTTTTGCATAGGGCTCCAATAAGTCAATAACTTTAATCCCTGTGAACAAAGGCTCTGCAGAGGTACTCAAATCTTCATATTTAGGCGCTTTTTGGTGAATCGCGCGGCCACCTGTTGCGTCCAAAGAAGGCAAACCATCAATAGATTCACCTACTACATTCATCAATCTTCCTTTAATTGAATCGCCGATTGGCATTCTGATAGAATCACCGGTATCCAATACCGACATTCCGCGAACCAACCCTTCTGTTGAGTCCATCGCAATGGCGCGCACCATGCTTTCACCGAGATGCTGTTGCACTTCTAATACCAGTTTTGAACCCCCTTCACGCTCAATTAATAAAGAATTCAGGATTTTGGGAAGTGACGATCCTTCGCCTTCAAAACTAACGTCAACAACAGGACCGATTACCTGTGCTATTTTGCCATAATTTGCCATAGAGTGTATGTGGATTTTAAAATTTGGCGCAAAAGTACAAATCTCATCGTTATAAAATGCAAATCAACCTGACTAAATTAATTCTTTTCCTCCTTCTGGAAATTGATGTGAATGAATAAATATTCCAAAAAATGGAAAATTGGATTATTTTTGAAAAACTTAATATTTAAATGGAAAATACTTTCAAAATATTCGTAGTTGAAGACGATGTTTGGTACGGCGAAATCCTCGAGTATCACTTATCGCTAAATCCGGATTTAATCATTAAGAAATTCACGACGGGTAAAGATGTTCTGAACGCTCTGGATGAAGAACCCAACCTCATTACCCTGGATTATTCTCTTCCCGATATGTCCGGAGCCGAGGTCCTGAAAAAGATTAAATCGTTCAATAAGAATATTCCCGTTGTTATCATTTCTGGTCAGGAGGATATCGGAACGGCGATCAAATTACTGAAAGAAGGAGCCTACGATTATATTGTTAAAGACGAAGACACCAAAGAGCGGATCTGGAATCTGATAAAGAATATCCGTGAGAAAGTAGAACTTCAGGAGGAAATCGTTCAACTGAAAAGTCAAATTTCTCAACAGTATGATTTTTCGAAGTCCATTATAGGCACCAGTCCGGCGATGAAGAGGGTATTCACCCTGATACAAAAGGCAGTATCTTCCAACATCACCGTATCCATAACCGGAGAAACCGGAACCGGTAAAGAAGTTGTCGCCAAATCTATCCACTACAATTCGACGCGCAAAAACAAACCCTTTGTAGCAGTGAACATCACGGCTATCCCTTCTGAACTCATTGAGAGTGAGCTCTTTGGACACGAAAAAGGCGCTTTTACCGGAGCAATAGGTCGAAGAATTGGTAAATTTGAAGAAGCAGGTGAAGGCACCATTTTTCTGGATGAAATCGGAGAAATGGACATCAATATGCAATCTAAGCTACTGAGGGTTCTCCAGGAAAAAGAACTTACACGTGTTGGAGGCACCGGTGTAGTCAAAATAAACTGCCGGGTGCTGGTAGCTACGCACAAAGATTTGGTACAGGAAGTGAGGAAAGGTAGTTTCCGTGAAGATTTATATTATCGTCTGCTCGGTTTGCCCATCTCCCTTCCCCCGCTTCGTCAAAGAGGAAATGATATCTTGTTGCTGGCCAAGCATTTCGTTACCAATTATGCGAAGGAAAACGGAATGCCCAAATTGCAGCTATCATCAAAAGCCCAAAATAAGCTGCTTAAATATGCATGGCCGGGTAACATCCGCGAACTCAAGGCGGTGGTTGAATTGGCCAGCGTAATGAGCGATGATCAGGTTATTGATGATGAACATATCACATTCAACACAACCGGTTCTATAGAGGCATTGCTGCAAAATGAAATGACCCTCGAAGAATACAAAAACCGGATTATCAAATATTATCTCGACAAATTCAACAATGATGTTCTGTTGGTTGCCGACAAACTGGATATCGGCAAATCAACTATTTATAGAATGATCCAGGAAAGAGTAATATAAGCAATATGAGCCAGGATAAACTATATGATTTGAGTCAGTTGATATCCCTTTCCGGCGGCAATTCAGATTTCGTGAATAAAATGGTTCAGATGTTTCTCGAAATGACTCCGGATATAGTTGGTCGCATCAACAACGGCTATGCAGAGAACAACTTGGATGAAGTTGGTGCTGCTGCCCATAAAATTAAACCTACCATCGACATGATGGGAATTACCTTACTGCGCGATTCAATTCGACAATTGGAATCCAATGCTAAAAATCGCACGAATTTAGATACCATTCCGGGCCTGATACAGGATGTGAATGACGTTCTAAATCGCGTTATGCTCCAATTGCAGGAACGTTAATTCTTTTTTAAGGCTTTTAGATACATCTGTACAGTATTGTGCATGCCAAAATAAAGCGCATCGGCAATGAGCGCATGCCCAATGGAAACCTCTTGTAACTCAGGGATTTGAGTCGCGAACCAGGCCAGATTCTCCAGACTCAGATCATGACCGGCGTTTACACCTAAGCCCATTTTTATGGCAGCTTGCGCCGTTTCCTGATACGGAATAATACATGATTCCCGACTTTCAGCATATCCGGCTGCATAGCTTTCGGTATAAAGTTCTATCCGATCTGCACCAACCGCTTTGGCCGCTGATATCATCAAAGGATTAGGATCCAAAAATACAGAAACCCTTATACCCGCAGCTTTTAACAATGAAATACGCGATTTGAGAAATTCTGCATGTGCAAGACAATCCCAACCGTGGTCAGATGTTATGGCATCCGGTGCGTCCGGAACCAGGGTTGCCTGGTCCGGCTTCACTTCCAGCACCATTTTCATCCAGGTTTCATCCGGATATCCTTCAATATTGAACTCTTTGGTCAGGCACTTTTTTAAATGATAAACGTCCTCTGTGGTAATATGCCTCTGATCCGGCCTTGGATGTACGGTTATACCATCTGCTCCAAAACGTTCACAATCCAGTGCCATACGAACCGGATCCGGCAATTTACCCCCTCTGGCATTTCTAAGCGTGGCAATTTTGTTGACATTAACACTTAACTTGACCATGCTCAAAATTTAATACCCAACCTGTACAACCCGCGGAGCGCATTGCACCCCAGCAACAAATCAGCGTTTTCAAGATGGGATTTATTCAGGGGAGTCAATGTAATATTATTGAATTTTTGCAATAGCCACGCCCTCATCACACCATCCACACCTCCTTCTTCAAGCCCCGGTGTATACCATTGATTATTTTTTACAACTATGATGTTGCCCAACAACAGTTCAGCCACCTTCATATCTTTATTAAACAAAACTACGTCATCAGAATTGCGCGACGCGGCATGTATGCCTGCCATTACATAATACTGCGATGAGATTCCCTTCAGATTTGCGAATCGGTCAGCATTTTTTTTGTGCATTTCGTAATAAACGGCATTCGCTGAAGGTAAATAATAACATAGTTTGTTTAATTCATCGGTATTGCGTGTGGCCAACACAGGCTCAATGCCGGTCGCAAAGGCCGGTAACTCATATTTACTGGATTGAATTTGATAATCCAGATCGTTGGAACTGGGAATATAATGGCCTTCACCCTTTCTAAAAAACGTAATCCTGCATCTGAATTTCGACAATTCAGATGAACTTAAAATTTGACTGAGCAATAAATCCTTTGTCAGAGATTCCGGCCAATTCATGGCCAATTTTAAAGCCGTGTTCTGGGCTCTCTTCCAGTGTAAATCAAACAATGGCACCTGACCATCATGTACCCAAATGGTTTCAAAAAAACCATCTCCATATAAAAATGCGCGGTTCATTGTTAAAAAAACATGCCTGCTATAGCTGCCGTAACCATACAAGCCAAGGTTCCCGCAATTAACGCTTTTATTCCCAATTGAGAAAGTGTTGATTTCTGATTGGGTGCAAGAACGCTTATCCCGCCAATTTGTATACCAATGGAAGCAAAATTAGAAAAACCACATAGCGCATAGGTCAAAACAATGATGGTATGTTGATCGGCCAATACCCCGCTCTGCTTGAGTTTCATTAAACTGGCATAAGCATAGAATTCATTGAGAATGGTCTTTTCCCCTAAAAGCTGCCCCGCCATTAACATATCTTCCGAACGCACACCGATTAACCAACTCAAAGGTGAAAATATAAAACCGAGAATAGCTTGTAAATTCATTTGTTTAAACTGACCATTGGTAACCTGACTCACCCATTTGTTCAACCCTGTCCACTCACCGATAATGTCTCCGGTTATATAGTTAAACATGGCCATAAAAGCGGTAAAAACCAGCAACATGGCACCAACATTCACGGCAAGTTTCAACCCGTCGGTGGTTCCATTGGTAATGGCTTCCAGTACATTGGTCCCCAACTTCTCTTTTGGAAATGACATATCCTGGTTAATTTCTCCTGTCTCAGGTAAAATAATCTTTGCAATCACAATGGCGGCAGGTGCACTCATGATTGACGCTGTTAATAAGTGCATGGCAAAAAGATGCTGTTGAACCGGATCGCTTCCACCCAAAAAACCCACATACGCGGCCAAAACTCCTCCCGCAATGGTCGCCATCCCTCCCGTCATTAAGCAAAGAATCTCGCTTCTGCTCATCTTTTCGATATAGGGTTTAATCAACAAGGGTGCCTCTGTTTGTCCAATAAAAATATTTGCCGCGGCAGCCAAACTTTCAGAACCTGACAGTCCCATGGTTCTCTTCATGATCCAGGCGATTCCAAACACCACCTTTTGTAAAATATTCAAATAATACAACATGGAAGTAAGGGCCGAAAAGAAGATGACAGTTGGCAAAACCTTGAACGCAAAAATGTAACCTACCGTGAACATCTGACCGCTTATTCCATCTTCGACCTTAACAACATCCGGCCATGAACCTAAAAGAAATGAAGCTCCCGCATCCGTAAATTTCAAAACGGCTATAAAAAAAGAAGCAACCGCCTCAAAACCATCTTTCACAATTGGCACCCTAAACACCAATAAGGCAAAAACTATTTGTATGATAATGCCTGAAACAACCAGTTTCCAATTGATAGCTCTCCGATTGGTACTCAATAACCAGGCGATAAACAGAAGGACCAATAGTCCCAGCATTCCATTCAAGACATTCTGAAAACTGAAATGAAAGACATTGTCTGTTGGCATATTTTTTTAATGATTTTCAAATAAATAAAAAAATAAACCATATCAGTCTAAAATGAAAAAAATACCCCAGTACTTATTATTTGTGAAGATGTTAAATGATGGATTCTTACAAAGATGAAATACTCACTTATGCCATTCCTGCTCCTCCAGATTTTCATCCAGTTCATGTAATGCCTTGAAAACATAATTTTTTAACAAGCCCATTTGTTCTTTTGCCCTTTCTCTGCCTATGCGGCCGGCTATCCAAACAACCACAGCCAAAACCATCACTCCGGCCAATCCATACAAGGCAACAGGTTCCTTGTCTAAAAAGTACTGAGATAAACCAATGATTGCCAGAAAAAAAGAACTGCTCAACATGCCCAAACGCAACAATGCAAACAGGGTCCATACATTCGCCTTTGGACCAAAAAGACATTTGATTACTGAACCCTTATTATGCTGAAGTATGGTTATAGAAACGGTGGGTGACCAAAAATGCTCATCTTCCCTTTTCACAAAGATGCTGATATACTCATCCACAAATTGTCCCCTGAACCTGTATTCAGATTCATCGAAATGTTTGCGCAGTATTTTTAAGGATTCATCCGCAGAATTGTGAACCACATACTTAAATCTTGGACGAAGTCTAAGAGCTTCTAATGTGTTTTCATGTATCATTATACAAAAATGAAGGACCCGGTATGCAAATTCAATATGACTTTAATCATAAAAATCGCGCTACTCGTCAAGTTCTATGACTCTCAACGGCTGCGAAAATTTCCTATAAAGCTTGAATGGTCATCCTTATAAATCCCGGATGATTCATTGAAAAAATTCAACAGTTATGATATAATTTAGTAATCGGAATCTATCCCCTATTGGCGTTTCAAAAACAAATTTGTTCTTGCCAAATGATTAAAGATTTTAACAGAAAAGTTCAATTCTTCATCACCTGAAAAACAATTCTTAGCTCCATTCCCGGTTCCGTTTTTTTATACGCTTTAAGAATATATGTGCCGTTTTTTAAAGGGCTGATATCCACCCTGGAGTCAGACTCCAGATTGAATGTGCCCAGATTTCTTCCGGTCATGTCGGTTATTTGTGTTAAAACCAATTCTTCAGGAATTATAAGATAATTGGCCGCGGGAATGGGATAAATCCTGTATCCTGTTTCCTTTTCTGTAATCCCAACCAATTCACTCACGAGAATACTATCCTCTACCTGACCACAAGGAGTTTGAACTTTTACCCAATACCAACCAAATTGATTAACCAAAATGGTTCGTCCTGTATCTGAAGTGCTCCATGTCCGTTGAGCGCCCATATTCCCTGCATCCAAAAGCAAATTAAAAGGAGTCTTTAGCATCGTATCCCGACCTAAATCAACTTCCGGATAAAAAGAAAGTCCAATTTCTATTTCAGACGTGTCTTTTCCGCAATAATTTTCAGCTACTACCCAATATTTGCCAGGCTGGTTGATGGTATAATTCGGTCCTCTCGTCTGATCATGCCAGATGTACTCAGCTTCACCTGCCTTCAGGGCATATGTTCTGGTGAATTTCCCACAATAAACCGTGTCATTTCCTAAATCTACCATTGGTGCCTTAAGTTCCTTAATCGTCATTGAATCTGAATAAGTTCCACATAAATTGTCAACCACAATTGTATATTTTCCTGCTTTTGTGAAGCGTCTGACGGAGTCTGTATTCAGGTCGGTCCATTTCCAACTGCTATGCTCATCCCAAATTCCGGAAACTACATCAACAAAGCTCCCTTCACAGAAAACTGCCTCTTCGGGTAAACCCAAATCCGGGGTAAGAACTTCATCCACCGATATATTTTCCTGAACTTTATCTCCACATATCAATTCCGTTTCACAGGTATAGGTTCCTGACGTTTTTACCGTATAAAAAGAAAATGTATCGGTATTGGAATTTTCCCAGCGGTACGATTTCCCATTTAACTGTGATTTGATTTGAACCGGAACATCATTACATATATATACTTCGGATACAGGTCGGAGTATATTTAACTTATCCTGTATAAAAACTGAATCACTGCTTTTGCCACATGCGTTTCCTGCTTCTAACGTCTTTAATCCATGGGTTGTCATTACCATAGAATCATCTGTCGAAGCATTGTGCCATTTATATTGAATGTGATTCCATTGGCTGTTTCCGGCCACTGGTCCTCCCAACTTCAATTGATAACTTCCGCACAGGAGCGTATCCGGGCCTAAGTTCACAAACGGAATACCGAATGATTCAATATCCACAAAATCAGAACGTTCGCATCCTGCAGAATCAATAAAGGATAAGCGAATGACGTTAGTGGGTAAATCAATATCATATTTTAACAGAACACCCGTATCTGAACTGATACCCGTATGCCAGGTGATTAACTCCTTTCCCTTGTGCAAATCGGCTGAAAGATTCAGTGTTGTCATTGTGCAATGAAAGGTATCAATAACCGAGATTAATTCTGCTTCTGCTTGGGTAACCACCAAGGTATCGAACCAGGTGACATCGCAATATCCGCTCTTCTTTTTGGCAAATTGGATAAAATATGTTCCGTTTCTATATATGCTTAAGGTGTCTTCATTAAGGACTGAACTGGTCTTTCCATTTGAAAAGGACAATATATTTTCATCCGATATCATTTGAAATTTTGAATCCAAAACCATAACGGATACTGATTCATCGTTCTGTTTAGACCGGTAGACTTGATATTGCAACTGATTGCAGCTTTTCTTCTCCTGTGACAAACCAGGTTTTAATCGAGGCAAAACTTTTATTAAAAATAATTCCTGTGAGCTAAAATTAAAAGCACATGATTTATCGAAAGCCTCAACCACGAATTGATGAGGTCTTTCACTTACATCTTCAGAATCCGGAGTCCAACAAAATTGGGCTTGTTCCAATCGACTTCCCGGATTGTTAATTTTAAAGCTGCCTTTGGGTATACCCTGATCCCATGTCAGTATAATGGAGTCGCCCTTTTGAAATTCCTTATCAGTAGCCGATACATTTATGCAAATCTTTTCCCCCTGACATGCTGTATGCGTAGAAACCAATTTCTCAAGTTTTGGTAGATTTAACTGTGGTGATGTAGAAAGATTAATACCTGTCCAATCAATCCGTACAATTCCTCTCAAGTTGTATTTTCCTGAACTGTCTTTATTCCAATCCTTTACTTCAATGGCCATCATATATATTTCACCATCTTTTACCGGCCTGTATGACATCATACCTGTAATACTGTCGAAATAAAAACCAATAACCGGGTCAGCAGAGGGATTTGCATATGGAAATTGTAAGTTTCCTACATAATAAACACTAAAAGGTTTGTATGGACTAAATGTGCCTACATAACTAATTGATGATCCATAACCTGCCCAGGGAGCTACCACTTGATATGATAATGAATCATCGTCTTTTTTATCCCGAAATGAAATGGATCTATAATGATTCGAACCTACTAAATTGAAAAATGCCGGATGTTTGGTTAATACCGGTGATGAATTTCCATCTCCATTTTTCCGATTCAAATAGCTGTAAGTAAAGAAATTATTGCCCGAACCCCCATTGGTTACCGCTCCATTCCGAATGAAATTAACACATTCAAATCTGATTTCTTCTTCATTTGTGAGATTGCCAATACTTGCGTCATTTTTGAAATCAATGGTGTCAACATAACAAATGGCTTCAATGCCGCCACCTGTTCCATATTTGTTAGGGGGATAACATCCTGTAGCAGCGCATTGGGTAGATGCTATTTCTATCTTACTCATGCGTGCTATCCTGTCAGCATATATGTGATTTTTTTTGTGAGATCTGATGGTGTAGCTCATAGAATCAGCCAGTGATACTGCCCGGCAATCTCTGTATACCCACAGTTGTATCTCATACTTACTTCCAGATATATGACCATATTGTATATATGCTCCGGAATTGTGTGAAGCTTGCGTTATTTGGGAGCAAAAAAGAATTAAAAAAAATCCTAGTAAATATTTCATGACCAATCCCTTTTTTTCATTAGATGCAGATTTGCAAATTGGTTGCGTATTTTTGATTTCCATGATTTTAGTCTTTTATAACCCCATATCAGGAAATGGAAAGTCCTCGAAAGTTTGCGATGCCCTGGAAAAGTATTTATCTAAGTTAGGGTTGGATTATAATATCTATGAAAGCAAAAAAACCAGGGATAATTCAGCCAATACAAAGAGTATTCTTAAAGAATTACCATCATTAATTATATCCTGCGGCGGTGATGGCACTGCCCATGATGTAATGAATGCTCTTGACCTAAATGATTCCATTCCGGTGCTTATTTTACCTGCCGGCACAGGAAATGACTTCAGCACCCGCCTTTACGGATCTGTTTCGCCTGAAAAACTTTTCCCATTGGTTCTATCTGAAAATTATGCGTTTGCAGACCTGGGAAAATGCAATGACATGATTTTTGTTAATGGAATTGGAATTGGCTTTGATGGTGCCATTTCCCGTGACACTCAAAATCAACAGAGAAAATGGTTACCTCCCATGTGGAAATACTATCTCGCCATTGCAAGAAATGTTCTTTTTTACAACGAAATCAACCTAAAACTGGATGCATCAAATTATAGGCAAACCTTTATGCTCGCATTGGCAAACGGTCCGTGTTACGGAGGAGGTTTCAACATCGCTCCCGGTGCCGAAGTTAATGACGGCTGGCTTGATCTGGTACACATAGGTCGTGTGCATCCTTTACTTCGTCCTTTTTATATTCCTAAAGTAAAAAATGGCAAACACCTCGGATTAAGATTTACGACACACCAAAAAGTACAAAACATTCATATTCAAACACCCAATTATCAAAATATACCGGCTCATGCCGATGGTGAATATTTTGAAAATCACATATTTAACATCAGCATCATTCCGAAGGCGCTGAAGTATCCGATTTAATTTCTATGGGATGATTTCTGGATAAATATCTCCAGAGAAATGCGGAAACCCCTAAAATACAGATAGCAATTAACTGACTATGGCTTAACCAACCGTTAAAAATAAATCCCCTCGTTTCATCTCCGCGGAACTCCTCTACCACAGACCTGCCAACAGCGTACATCATTAAATAAATCAAAAACAATTGTCCCTGAAACTGTTGTTTCTTCCTGACTACAAAAACAGTAATAAAAATAATTATATTAACTAAAATATCAAACAACTGCGTTGGATATAAAGGTACGTTTAGTGGATTGGCTGCACTTTTTACATGATGAAATGTTACCCCTAAAGCATTACTGCATACTTTGCCGTGACAACAACCTGCCATAAAACAACCTATGCGACCAAAGGAATGAAGTATTGGCCCACCGAATGACAACACATCAAAGAAGGGCAATACCGGGGCTTTCATCTGCCTGAGCTGCCAATACAACACCGGAACCACAAACAACAACGAGCCGTAAAAAACGAATCCCCCACCCGGATTTTTGAGCATTTGGGAAGGATTCAGAAAATAGCGGGCCGGATCTTCAAAATAAAAGAAAAGTTTACCACCGATAAACGCAGCTGCAATTGACCAAATATACAACGTTGATACTTTGTCGGCATCCAGGCCTATGCGTTTTAAATAAGGCACCATAAATAAATATGAAAATATGATGCCGAGTGCTATAAAAAATCCATAGCTGTAAACGGCGAGATGTGCAGGCAAAACACCCTGAAGCCAGGAAGGAACGTCAAATTCAAATAAAATCGGATGCATCCTCCGAAGTTATTACTTTTTCATGAAATGCGTTTAACGCAGGTCATTCCCGCTGTACCGACGACCTTTCCATATTGCCGCAACCGGCATAACATAAAATATGATTGTTCCAATCGTCATGACCCATATATAACCCTCATACAGGAGCATCCGCGGCAGATTCCACTTCTTTAATCCGGACAACCGACAAAGACTCCGGATGTATAATATTTGCAACCCCCATTTTATCATCAAAACCATACAGGCAAACAAGGGATGAATCCACAACAGGCCAAGCCAGGCAGGGATAAACATCCCATAAATTAGAATCAGCGTTTTCCAATTCCAGGGTAAGTCTCTGGCGCCGATCAGCCATCTCTTGCGTTGATGCAATAACTCCGAAGTGCTCGAAATTGCCGTTGCCTTACCCAATGTATTTGACGATAGTAAATTCTTCCAACCCCATCCCCGTCGCGTCACTTCCTGAAATAATCGATAATCCTCCGTTATCGAGAACTCCATCGCTTCGTACCCTCCGGTCTCCCAATACGCAGATGCTCGAACGGCCATATTATTACCTACCGATGTACAGGCTATACCGACATTGGCGAATGACTTTATATATCCCATAAAGTGCAACCAGTCAATGGCTTGCATGCTGTTCTCCGGCTCGCAGGTGGTGGTTCCTGAAACAATTCCGGTATCATCATCAAATGCAGAAACCATCGATTTCACCCAAAGTTGGGGCAACGCGACATCAACATCCGTGATCAAAAAAATTTCACCCTTTGCCTCCCGGGCTAAATGGGCCAGTACATTGGCCTTTCCTCTTCCCTTTCCCAAAGTCCTGGAAATCTGAAAGAGTTTGAATTTCGGTTTATCCTGAATGAATGATGCGCATATCTCATAGGTTCTATCCTCACTTTGGTCATCTCCAATTAATATTTCCAGGCTTTCTTCCGGATAATCAAGATAATCCAGATGCTCTAAGCTCCTGAGAATCAGAACTTCTTCGTTTCTGGCCGCAAGTAATATGCTCACCTTCGGCCATTTCTTTAACCCATCGAAAGTTTCAGTTTTGCCTTTCTGTAAAAAATACAGACTTAATATCTGAATGAGCAGAAAAATGAATAATGCAATGGAAGAGATGATCAGTACCAACATCAGAGCACTTCTGAAGAAAACCCCTCTTGCTTTAAATATTTCAAATATGCGGGCAACAAAGTCCTCAAATTCCGCTGTGCTTTTTCACTGTCATGAAACACGACGATACTTCCTGGTTTGGTATGTTTACACAGCTTTGGCAACATCGCATCGTTATCCAGATTTTTTAAATAATCCAGACTGAGTAGGCTCCACATCACGATTCTGTATGCCGGACTCAAAACTTTAAATTGAGCATTTGTCATTCTTCCATAAGGTGGCCTGAATAAATCACTCTTTACATAAAGAGCACATTCTTCAACATCTTTTTCATAATCAGCAACTTTAGTCTGATTTCCTTTTAAATGATGAAAGGTGTGATTCCCAACTCTATGTCCATCTGCTAAAATTCTTTCGAATGTTTCCGGAAACTTTCTCACATTGTCGCCAATGCAAAAAAAGGTGGCCTTTTGATTGTGCTCTTTTAACAAATCCAAAACAAAAGCGGTATGTTCAGGATGCGGTCCATCATCAAAAGTCAGGAAAACCTTCTTTTCAGATGTAGGTATGACCCATTCCCTTCCGGGAAATACATATTTCAACCAAAGACCGCTATTAAAGTACAAGGGAATCACCTGACAAACCTATCTATTTCCGTTGAAATATCTTCCACTTTCGTCCCGGGAACTGAACCACTTATTTCTGTGATTAATCGAGAATTGCATTTCTAATACATGATCTGTAATTAGTTTTGTCCCTATTATGAAAAGTTTTCTTGGAATAATCGGACTGTTCTTTCTCTGCGTTACTTCGGGCTTTGCACAAACAGAAATGAGTCTTCAGGCCTGCATTGATCTGGCGAAGAGCAAAAACATACAACTGTTGCAAGGTCAATTGGCCATTGATAACGGGCAAATTCAATTGACCCAGAGCAAGATGAACAGAATGCCGTCTTTGAATGCTTCAGCAGGGCATGCGTATAATTTTGGGAGAAGTATTGACCCTTTTACCAACCAGTATAACAACCAGACCATACAGAGCAATAGTTTTTCTCTCAATACGGGAGTAGTACTTTTCAGCGGATTTCAACTCAAAAATTCCATCATACAATCAGGCATTAACCTGAAAATTTCCGAAAAAGATCTTGAAGTGCTTCATAATAATGTACTTCTATCGGTGTCGTCGCTGTATTTACAAACCCTGCTCAACCACAGCCTGCTAAAAAACGCCGACATCCAATTAGCACAAACTCAGGCCCAACTGGAAAGAACCCGAATTTTATTTGAAAATGGAACGGTCAGCAGAAGCAGTCTGGTAAATCTGGAAGCTCAACTGGAATCTGATCGATCCAATCGAATTTTGGCAGAAAACAACCTACGGTCCGCCTATGTTCAGTTAGCGACCTTGTTGCAATGGGAAGATTATGGAAGTTTAAAAATTATTCAACCTGATCTGAGTAAAATCACCATTTCTGAATCCAATTATGTACTAACAGATATTCTTCAGAGCGCTTTGTCCGGATTACCTGAAGTTGAGCGCGAAAAGCTGAGGTTTCAGTCTGCTGAAATGAGCGAGAGAATTGCAAAAGGTGCACTTTATCCGCGCCTCACCTTTTTCGCGAATTTGAATACGGTATATTCTCAATCCAGAAAAGAAAGATACGACGTTCAGAGTAGTTGGATTCCGGTTGGGGTAGTGGAAGGAACCAATCAGGCCGTTTTGAGTCCGATATCCGTTTATAAATTGAGAACAACGCCATTTGGCAATCAATTAAGCGACAATTTCGGACAGGGATTGGGCATCAATTTGTCCATTCCAATTTACAATAACCACAGAGTAATCAATAACATCGCATTGAGTCAGATTCAGGCAGAACAAAGCAGGCTTTCCATGGAAAACACGAAGCAAACCATTAGAAATGACGTGATTACCGCATTTGCCAATTTCGAAAATGCCAAGGCACAATGGAATGCGGCAGTCAAGAACCTGGAGGCCCAAAATGTAAATTACGAATTCAGTAAGGAGAGTTTTGAATCCGGAATGCTGAACAGCACGGACTTAATCAATGCTGGAAATGTAAGGGCTTTGGCTCAATCTAACCTCATCCGATCTCAATACGAATATGTATTCAGAAGGTTGATTCTGGATTTTTATCTGGGAAAACCTTTGAGCATAGGTAATTAAAACGCTTCTTTGCGTTTACATGTCTTCATCACCTCAAAATATTGCTGTTTTAGGTAGCGGAAGCTGGGCCACAGCCATTGTTAAAATTTTGAGTGATAATGAGCAATCAAAAAGCATACACTGGTATATCCGCAAACCGGAAACTGCTCAGTTTATCAGCGCCCACCTTCACAACCCCAATTACCTATCTTCTGTAGAAATACACCCGGGGAAAGTGAAACTTCATACCCATATCGGCGAAACGATTCAATCGGCGGACATCATCATTTTGGTTATCCCCTCTGCCTTTTTGCCCGATGTATTCAGTCAGATAAAAGCGGCTGATTTAAAGGGCAAGAAATTCGTTTCTGCAGTAAAAGGATTGTATCCCGACACTCAGCAGATTCTGGGAACTTTCATGAAAGACAGGTATGACATGGCTTTCAACGATTTTGCTGTCATCACGGGCCCTTGTCATGCCGAAGAAGTGGCGCTCGAGAGATTATCCTATTTAACTATAGCCAGTGAATCTGATGAGTTGAGGAATACCATTTCAGATTTACTCAGAAACAGGTATATCCGCACGGTTAAAAGTGAGGACATTTATGGAACCGAGTACGCGGCGGTTCTAAAAAATGTTTATTCCATTGTATCCGGTATATGTCATGGAATGGGATTTGGCGATAATTTTCAAGCCGTACTTATCAGCAATGCCATCAGAGAAATGAAACTATTTCTGGCATCGGTCTATCCAATTAAAAGAGATATTAATGATTCTGCGTATTTGGGTGATCTCTTGGTTACCTGTTATTCTCAGTTCAGTCGAAACCGACAATTCGGAAATATGCTCGGCAAAGGCTATTCAGTTCAATCGGCACAACTCGAAATGAATATGATCGCTGAAGGATATTTCTCAACCAAAGCCATTCATCAACTCAATGAAGCTAATGGCATAGATATGCCATTGTTGCAGTTTGCCTGGGAAGTAATTTACGAAAAAAAGGCTCCAATTCAGTGCATCGGCGAATTGCTCGACAGACTGAATTGAAGCCTGGTAAAACTTCGAAAATCTCTTTTATTTCTTAATATTGGTAAAGTTCATGGAAATGTTGTGCGTCACAGTGGCCGTGTCGTTTTCAAGTTCCATGGTTGAAACACCTTTCATCGAGGTTGCAGTTAATTCAGTCAACGTCAATAGCGTTGTATCACCACCATCCACAATTCTCAATTTTGTATCATTTTCCAACAATGCCCAGGTTCCGCCACTTTCCTGTTGTGGGTCACTTGGGTCGCATTTTACTGCTCCGGCATCGTTGGTAATGGTTCCATCACCGTTAAAAAGAAGGAAATCGTCAAGATTACACTCTTCAGAACCCATATATTCACGGATGTCAGAAATGGTTACAACCTGACCGAATATTTCGATGGTAATGGGAGGTTGAATGAGACCGCTGGTCAACTGCCAGTTTCCGGCCAATAGCAACTCCCGCTTTGTTTTGGAAGAATTCGAATTTGGATTGGGATCGTCGTTTGTTTTTTCTTTACAAGAGTACAAATACACTGAACCTGTAAGTAACAGGGCAAAAATCAACTTTTTCATGATTATTAATTATTTGCTCCAAAATTAATGTTTTATAGATTCAATGAAGTTATCTATGGGAAGTGTTACAGAAAATTGACCACGAAAGACCCAATTTGTCATGTGAATGTCACGAATCACCTCTGTTTAATCGACTAAATATCAATCAATTAGTATATTTATAGTTTAAATATTTGGAAAAGTCCAAAAAATGTATAAGTTTTGAACTGCTTTCAAATACTTCTTTTTTTTACTTAAAAACAGTTTATGGTTTAAACTTTACACTCAAGAGGTCGCTTGTCGGCCTCTTTTTTATTAAAACAATCTGTTAGAAGGCCGCTGATATCTGAATCGAAGTCCAAAAGTAAAATAGTTATCAGCCTGAGAGGCATTTCCTCTCTCAACCCCTGCTACTCTTTTGATTTCCGCCGTATTTGGGTCAGCCAGAAATGCTGCTATTTCTCCATTCCTGTTCCGGATGGCTTCATTACTCTCATACTTGCGACTTACATCGTCCAGATAATCCGTAAAGGTTCTGTTGGCACTCAAATCCAGGAACAGACTCATAGACTTTGACAGTTTATAACCATAACTGACACCGAATGGAATATTTAATACGATTCTTTTGTAAGGATCTTCCGGTGAACGTACAAATTGACCTTCCGTACCTAAAGGTTGTAAAGCGTAGTTTTTCCCGTTTACCCTGGCCGTTGGTTGAAAGAAAACCACCCCGGCCCCGGCACTCAGGCAAATAAAAGATCTACTCCGACCCATGCTCCTCTTCGACAATGGCATTTTCAATTCAAACATGGGACGGAAAGAGAAAATATGTGTATTTACAGAAAGGTTGCGCTTCTTCCGGAAATACTCCTGTGTGTACGAATCACTGCCATGTAAAAGTGCATACTGCCCATTGATTCTGTACGACAACATGGCCGAAGATTTTAAAATCACGCCCAGATCAAAGCTGTATTTCATGGCCTCAGGGTCTATGTCTTTCAACCCATGTGAACCCACCGCATCTGCTCCGCCTAAATCGCCAAGTAAAACACTGCTGCCCATACCAAACTCATATGCCATGTCGGATACCCTCCCGTTGTATTTCCTTTTTTGAGCCAATCCACTGAATGGTACAACGAAAATTACTACAGAAATACACATCCAATTCCTCAAACAGGTGAGCATCTTTTCATAGGGCCGGAAATTTTTCAATTCATATTTCATAAGCACGGAATTTTGATGTTTTACTGCTCAATTCAAAAAGATTCAGAGAAGATAACGTTTATAAACGATAGATGCAAGTAATTGATTCTATGTTGCATCGCCTAAAAATGACTTTTAACAGTCGCGAATACGTTGCAGTTTGTATTTTTGCCCCTTTAAATTTTATCATGTCACTGAATATCCAATACCGAGAAGCCTTCAATGAAAGGCACAACAGCATTCGTGAAGACGAAAAACAGGAAATGTTAAAAACCATAGGATGCGCTTCTATGGATGAACTTATTCGTAAGACCATTCCGGAAGATATCCGACTCAACCGGGAATTAAATATTGCGGATGGCATCAGCGAGCAGGAATTCCTGAGAATGATGCGTGACATGGCCAACGAAAACAAAGTTTTCAAATCGTATATTGGTCAGGGCTATTACAATAATTTTACACCGCTGGTGGTATTGAGAAATATCCTCGAAAATCCGGGCTGGTATACACAATACACCCCATATCAGGCTGAAATTGCACAAGGTCGTTTGGAAGCCCTGCTCAATTTTCAGACCATGATTATGGACTTAACGGGAATGGAAGTAGCCAATGCCTCCCTGCTCGATGAAGGAACAGCAGCCGCAGAAGCCATGCACATGTTTCATGCCATGAAAGGCAAGGATCAGGGCAACCGCTTTTTCGTTTCAAACCAGGTATTCCCTCAAACATTGGATGTTCTGATCACCAGAGCAGAACCACTCGACATCGAATTGGTCGTAGGAAATGCAGATGCCGTTGAGCTTGATTCCAGTTATTTTGGAGCTATTCTGCAATACCCTGACAATCAAGGAAATGCAGAAAACTACACCGAGTTCGTTCAAAAAGCTCATGCTCAAAATGTAATGGTAGCATTTGCGGCAGATATCCTCAGTCTGGCCATGTTGCGCCCACCCGGAGAATTTGGTGCCGATGTAGTATTGGGGAATACGCAGAGATTTGGCGTGCCTATGGGCTATGGAGGGCCACATGCGGCATATTTCGCAACCAAAGATGTTTTCAAAAGAAATATACCCGGTAGAATTATCGGTGTATCGGTAGATGCCAAAGGCAAACATGCCTTAAGAATGGCGCTGCAAACTCGCGAACAACATATCCGAAGAGATAAAGCCACCAGTAATATCTGTACAGCTCAGGTCCTTTTGGCCATTATGAGCAGTATGTATGCAGTTTATCATGGTCCTAAGGGAATTCGAGCCATTGCGGAAAGAACACATGGACTCACTCGCCTGTTAGAAATGGCACTTAAAAACATGGGATTCGAATTGGCCCATGCCCATTATTTCGACACATTACATGTGACTACGGACGCGGATACGCTCCAAAAAATCAGGAACGTAGCCCTCAGCCATCAAATCAATCTGCGCTATTTTGAAAATGCAGTGGGTATTTCCATAGATGAAACCACCACGCCTTCAGATATTCAACATCTGGCAGACATGTTCGCAGAAGCAGTAGGCAAAACAGCTTTCGATTGTCTGTCACACGCAGCCAAACTCGAAATCAACTGGCCTGACGCCCTAGTTAGAAAAAGCGAATACCTGACCCATCCTGTTTTCAACAGCTATCACACAGAACACGAGATGCTTCGCTATATCAAACGTCTGGAAAGCCGCGATTTATCGATGGTGCATAGCATGATATCTCTGGGAAGTTGTACCATGAAACTCAATGCCACGGTGGAAATGGTACCCGTTACCTGGGCCGAAATGAATCAGTTACACCCATTTGCTCCGGTCGATCAGGCAAAAGGCTATACCCGAATGCTGAAAGAATTAAGTCAGGACCTGATGGAAATCACCGGATTCGCGGGCATGAGCTTACAGCCAAATTCAGGAGCACAGGGAGAATATGCCGGCCTTATGGTCATCAGAGAGTATTTTAAGCACAGAGGTGAAACACACCGGAATGTCGCTTTGATCCCTTCATCGGCTCATGGTACCAATCCGGCCAGTGCTGTTATGGCAGGTATGAAAGTGGTGGTGGTTGCTTGCGATGATCAGGGTTATGTTTTATTTGATGACCTTAAAACCAAAGCAGAACAACACAAGGACGACCTGGCTGTATTGATGGTTACTTATCCGTCTACCCATGGCGTATATGAAGAAAATATTCGCGAAATCACGGCCTTAATCCACCAGTATGGCGGACAGGTTTATATGGATGGTGCCAATATGAACGCCCAGGTTGGACTGACCAATCCCGGAAATATCGGAGCGGATGTTTGCCATTTGAACTTGCATAAGACCTTTTGTATTCCTCATGGAGGCGGTGGTCCTGGAATGGGACCCATCGGTGTAGCACCTCATTTGGTTCCTTTTTTACCGGGACATGCTGAGGTAAAAACCGGAGGTGACAACGCCATGCACGCGGTGAGCGCTGCACCCTTCGGAAGTGCCAGTATTTTAGTGATCAGCTATGCGTATATCCGATTAATGGGCGCTAAAGGTTTACGAGAGGCAACAGAAACGGCAATTCTCAACGCCAATTATATGCGTGCCCGTTTTAAGGGACATTATGAGACTTTATATTCAGGTAAGAATGGAACGGTGGCCCACGAGATGATATTGGATACTCGTCCTTTAAAAATCAGCAGCGGCGTGCAGGTTGAAGACATAGCCAAAAGGTTGATGGATTATGGCTTTCATGCACCTACCGTTTCATTTCCAGTTGCCGGTACGCTGATGATTGAACCCACTGAAAGTGAAAGCAAAACGGAACTTGACCGCTTCTGTGATGCACTGATCCAAATCAGACATGAAATTGCACAAATAGAAAACGGCACCTATGATAAGGAAGATAATCCGTTAAAAAATGCGCCACATACGGCCGAAACGGTAACCGCTAATGAGTGGTCGCACGGATATTCCAGAGAAGTAGCCGCTTTCCCGCTGCCATATATTCACGAACGCAAGTTCTGGCCTTTCGTTTCCAGAGTTGACAATACTTATGGCGACAGAAATCTGGTTTGCGCTTGTTTGCCAATTGAAGCGTATGCGACATCTGATAATGCCTGAATTTCATTGAATGTTTAAACAAATTGTTTTGACAGCCAATTAATAATTGTAATGGAAGATCCTCAAAATCAAACGGTTATTGATTCTTATATTTCAGGCTTTGAAGGTGAAATCCGTGATCGGCTCACTCAAATACGAGATTTGCTCCGCAGTTTGGTGCCGGAGCCGGAAGAAACTTTGGGTTATGGTATTCCTACTTTTAAATATAAAGGACGTAATCTTATCCATTTTGCCGCATTCAAGGCACATATTGGATTATATCCCGGTCCTGCCGCCATTGAACCTTTTAAAGATGAATTGGGCGACTTTCCAACTTCCAAAGGAACCATACAAATGCCGAATCATCTGCCCTTACCATTGGATTTGATACGAAAAATAACGTTGTTCCGTATTCAGGCTGAAGACGACAGGAAAAGAACCAAAGCCACTTCCCGTAAGTTATAAATACGGGCATAAATCAATTTGAAAACTGATGAATATCAATCGTCAGTTATGATTCCGGGGATTAATTTGCCCAAAAATCATTATGCCGATTTATCGTCAGGAAGGGATTATCCCACATAAAAGACATATCGTATTCCGTCAGCCAAACGGCTCCTTATATCATGAAGAATTGTTCGGCACTGAAGGATTCAACGGAGTCTCATCTCTGGTTTACCATTTATATCCGCCCACCATGGTTAAGGCGCATGGCACACCTTATAGTGTCAGACCTGAAATTGCCATTCTTGACAACCTGCAGGCGAGAAGCTTTAAGGGAATGCAGGTAATGCCCGAAGACGACTACATTCAAAGCAGAAAGGTACTTTTTGTGAATGATGACATGCATATTGGGTTGGCAGCGCCACGTAAGAGCATGAACGATTGGTTTTTCAAGAATGCCGATGCTGATGAGCTTCTCTTTATACACAAAGGAGAAGGGACCCTCTTTACCATGTATGGCGAAATACCATTCGAATATGGCGACTACCTGGTGATTCCCAGGGGTACGGTTTATCAATTGGAATTCAAAGATCAGGATAACCTGATATTGTTCGTCGAATCGTTCAGTCCCATTGAAACACCTTCACGCTATCGCAATCAATATGGTCAATTTTTAGAGAATTCTCCGTTTTGCGAAAGAGATTTCAAACTTCCCGGCAATCTGAGAACCATCGACGAAAAAGGTGATTTTGAGATTAAAATTAAAAAAAGAGGACTGATTTATCCTTATACCTATGAAACGCATCCCTTTGACGTGGTGGGTTATGATGGCTGCAGTTATCCGTACGCCATGAGCATATTCAATTTTGAACCCATTACGGGCCGAATTCATATGCCGCCACCCATACATCAACATTTTCAGGGACACAATTTCGTGATTTGCAGTTTTGTGCCGAGGTTATATGACTATCATCCGGAAGCAATTCCGGCTCCATACCACCACAGCAATATTGACAGTGATGAACTGCTGTATTATGTAGATGGAGATTTCATGAGCCGGAACAATATCAGCAAAGGGCAAATCACTTTGCACCCGGGAGGTATTCCACATGGTCCACATCCCGGTGCCATAGAGCGAAGCATTGGCAAAAAAGAAACGCATGAATTGGCGGTGATGATAGATCCTTTCAGACCCGTGGCCATTACCACCGAGGCATGCAATATTGAATTACCTGAGTATTATCAAAGCTGGTTGAGCCAACCGGTAAATGAATTGGCATAAAAATAATCTTGATATGGAAATTGCAGATTTAACCAAAGTACAAAATTTTGAATATTCCGAGACCGGAAAACTATTCGACAAGGCAGATGACTTCTTACCCATCCACGGTACCGATTATGTGGAATTGTATGTAGGTAATGCCAAACAGGCGGCTCATTTTTATAAAACGGCGTTTGGATTCCAGGACTTGGCCTATGCAGGTTTAGAAACAGGACAAAGAACCCATACCAGTTATGTGTTACAACAAGGAAAAATCCGTTTGGTGCTCAGCACACCATTCGATGAGCAAAGCGAAATGGGAAAACATCTGGCCAAACACGGAGATGGAGTTAAGGTAATTGCGCTGTGGGTGGATGATGCCTACGATGCTTTCGAACAAACCGTTTCACGCGGAGCTAAACCTTATCTTCAACCTGAAACCATCGAAGATAAATTTGGTAAAATAAGAAGATCCGGCATTCATACCTATGGTGATACCGTTCATATTTTCATCGAACGCAAAGATTATACAGGTGTTTTTCTTCCCGGGTTCGAAGCCTTAAACACCGAATATCATCCCATTCCTACCGGATTGAAGTATATCGACCATATGGTAGGCAATGTAGAATTGGGAGCCATGAATACCTGGGCCGGATTTTACGCCAAGGTGATGGGTTTTGCCAATCTGATCACTTTTGATGATAAAGACATTTCAACAGAATACACGGCATTAATGAGCAAGGTGATGTCGAACGGAAACGGATATATTAAATTCCCGATCAACGAACCTGCCATTGGCAAGAAAAAATCTCAGGTGGAAGAATATCTCGATTTCTACAAAGGTCCGGGCTGTCAGCATATAGCGGTGGCCACGGATGATATTGTATTCACGATTTCCGAAATGCGCAAAAGGGGCGTAGAGTTTCTATATGTTCCCGGAACATATTATGACACCGTAAAAGAACGCGTAGGCATAATTGAGGAAGATCTGGAAGAATTGAAAAAATGGGGCATCATGGTCGACCGGGATGAGGAAGGATATTTGTTGCAGATATTCACTAAGCCAGTGGAAGACCGTCCGACCTTGTTCTTCGAAATCATTCAGCGCAAAGGTGCCAAATCATTTGGTAAGGGTAATTTTCAGGCATTGTTTGAAAGCATAGAGGCTGAGCAGGAAAGGAGAGGTACTTTGTAGGAAAATCCTTTTAGAACCTCATGCCCAAGGAGATGGTGTTAGATATAAAAAAATTATAGTTTTCGGAAAAATTGATTCCTTTTATTGGATAGTAGGCATTCAATTCAAAATCTATTCCTACGAAAATAAAGTCCTTGTATAAAAGGTACTCTCCTATTCCTGCATTCAAACCCACCGGGCTTAGGATTTCATTTTGACCGAGATCCACAACTGTATACCTTTCGCTACCAATTCGAGAAACTACGCCTGCACCGAGCATGGATTCGAGAGACAAATCATTATTAAATTCTTTTCGAAAACCTCTATACAACGAAAGACCAACAGAATGGAAAAACGAACTTTGAAATCTTTTTCCAAACTTATCATTCATCTCATTTTTCAGACCAGTTCTGAAATAATCATAATGGAAGCCTAAATAGTATTCGTCATTTAACTTTTTACGATAATCTAATGCAAAGTTTAATGATCTTTTGTTGCCTGGAAAATTGTTTTCATAGAAACTCCAATCCCTTGTTTTATTGAAATATGCACCTGAAACACCAAAACTAATCTGCCTTTTTGGATCGCGTAAAGTATCAACATTGGCATAGCCATTGTTCGTGATCCATGATAAAAACATAGCAAAAATTAAGTTATTCGCCTTCATGTTTAAATATATTAGTCATAATGGAACGCCATTAGAATTTTACACCCAGATAAAAGGCATTAGAGAAAAAGCCATAATTCTCAGGGTAGGAATTTTCTTTATTTGTTTTCAGAAATTGATTCCAACCGGCGTTGAAACCGGCAACGAATCGATTCCGAAAAATCATATCTTCTGATAACTCCAATTTATAACCTGGATTGTCGAAAAAAAAGAAAAGTCCTTCCCTTTCAAAAACACCAATAATAGATTGATGATTATACTGCAGATGGGCACCTAAACTTGTATTAAGGGTCCAATTCTTTGATAGATCAATGCCATCTATGCCTTTCATCCCAAGAGAATAAACCTCGGAACCTTTTAAGATTGAATAACAATTACATTTATCCCTGGCTTCCCAATAATTATTGTGCTTTTCTTCCCGAAGAACGAAATTATCCGAAGATTGGGCATAGAATTGATGGGATAATGTTAAGGAGAGATTTTTACTTATTTTTCTTTCGTAAGAGATATGCCTGATAAAAGAATAAATATTGATGCTTAAATTTAGAAAATTTCTTCCGGTAAGAATATAGTACTTTCCTGTCTCATTGTGATAAAATCCAGTCGTTCCTAAAGTTATTAAATTCTTCCTGTTTTGAAGGGAATCATTGTTCGACAGTCCTATTTCAGAGAGAAAAATCAGCAGCAAAAATATAGGTAAAATACGTTTAAACATCATGGAAATTAAACGGTGCGATTCAGAACAAAGTTATCAAAAAAGCGCACTTTAACTATATGAAACAATTTTTAAGCTTGATATGCCATTGCTCTATCTTTAAAACTGGTCAATTTACCTTGATTGAGCGACTGTTCTTCAATCCTCGTCGAAGTAAATTCAATATTGCCTGAAATCCCCTTTCAATTCACAGATAATCCTTACTTTTGACAAACACAAGATTTGTATTATGTCTGTTACCATGATTGCCATATTATTACTCATTGGACTATTTCTCATAGTCGTTGAAGTATTAATTACTCCGGGTATCATCGTTGGGTCTCTCGGTGTATTGTTCATGGGATTTGGTATTTATCAAACCTATGTAGGTTATGGCATGGTCATCGGCAACTGGACCTTGTTTGGAATGTTCGTGCTGAGCATTGCTGTGGTGGTAGGTGCGCTGAGATCCAAAGCCTGGAAACGCATGAGCCTCGAGCATACACTCGATGGAAAAGTAAATGTGATCGATCTGGATAAGATCAAACCCGGTGACGAAGGCAAAACCCTATCTGCCCTCAGACCATCCGGAAACGCTATCATTCATGGCAGTCGTGTTGAAGTTACCACCATCGGTGAGTCACTGGATGCACACACAGAAATTATCGTAAAAGAAATCAGTCAGAATAAAATTATTGTAAAAGCTAAATAATATGGAACCATTTTTCCTCATCACCATCATTGCCGGTATTGTTACCTTCCTCATCATTTTTACCTATTTCGTGCCCATCCGCTTGTGGTTTACCGCAGTGGTTTCCGGAGTGCGGGTAAGTATTTTACAGTTAATCCTGATGCGTTTTCGTAAAGTTCCGCCTGCATTGGTGATCAATGCGATGATTACGGCAACAAAGGCAGGTATTGTGGTCACCATCAACGACATAGAAACCCACTATCTGGCCGGTGGAAACGTAAATAATGTAATTAAAGCCCTCATCAGCGCAGATAAGGCAAACATTCCGCTGAACTTTAAAATGGCTACTGCCATTGATTTGGCTGGGAGGGACGTTTTTGATGCGGTGCAGCTCTCGGTAAATCCAAGGGTAATCAACACCCCGCCTGTAGCAGCCGTGGCTAAGGACGGTATCCAACTGATTGCCAAAGCCAGAGTAACCGTTCGCGCCAATATCCATCAATTGGTTGGGGGTGCCGGAGAAGAGACAATTTTGGCTAGGGTTGGTGAAGGTATTGTAACCACCATCGGTTCGGCAGATGCGCATAAATCCGTATTGGAAAACCCTGATAAAATATCTAAAACCGTATTAACCAAAGGCTTAGATGCCGGTACTGCCTTTGAAATCCTCTCTATTGACATCGCCGATATGGATATTGGAAAGAATATAGGTGCAACCTTACAAGCGGATCAGGCCGAAGCAGACTTAAAAGTGGCCAATGCAAAAGCCGAAGAACGCAGAGCCATGGCTGTTGCCCATGAACAGGAGATGAAAGCCAAAGCACAGGAGGCAAGAGCCAATGTGATTCAAGCCGAATCAGAAATTCCAAAAGCTATTGCCGCAGCTTTCAATTCCGGAAATCTGGGTATCATGGATTACTACCGCATGCAGAATATTAAAGCAGATACCGATATGCGTGAAAGTATTTCAGGTCCGAAAACCAAAACGGATAAGAAATAATCAGCGCACAAACCAGCATCTGATAATTTTGCCATCTTCAACTTCATAGATGGCGGTCGCGTGAACCTCATCAGGGCCTAATCCTTGCACGAATTCTTCATCAATAATCATGTTGCCATGCACAATTCGGTGATTCAGCCGGCAATGCAGCTGAGGCATGATTTTGAACATATGACCATATCGCTTTTCCATGGCTTCATGGCCCTGCATTAAAATATTGCCGGTCTTCAGATCATACAGAATGCAATCGTGATCAAAATTATCCATAAAGGCCTCTGTATTCCGGGCATTATAAGCATTCAGTTGTTTTTGAACGACTTCTGCAGCGGATACATGTACAATGGTGTCGCGTTGAACATAATTTCCTCGAACAAAAGCATACTCCCATTGGAACATATTTCGATAATCCGCAGATGGATCAGAATCGAGGATCAGAAATGTAGCTTCCTTTCCCTTTTCGATACGCCCGCTCTGTTTAAACCCGGCCACGTCTGCGGAATACGCTGTGGATGAGCGAATTATCTCCCAATCTGTCATGCCGGAAGCCTTCATCATTTCCATCTCCCTGAAAATAGCCGGACCATGTAAGGTGCCAATATTTCCGGCATCTGTCCCTGTGGCAATTTTTACGCCTGCTCGATTCAAAAAAATCAAATTCTTCAAGGCAATTTCCGGTAAATGAACTTCATGCTCCGCTGATCTCATCCTTTTTACCCTTGGAGTTGCCAGACTATCCGGAATTTCAACCGCATTCAACAAGGTAGAAATTATATAAGGATCTCCATATTTAAATTCTAACTCATTGAAATTGTGCTTATTACCAAAAGACTCTTCATAACCCTCCTTGACACACAAAGTGGGTATATAAATGACCTGCTTTTTCTTCAACAAACGCGCAAATTCTGCATCAACCAAGGTATCGAATACACTGTGAACCAGAATGTTCGCGCCTTCTTCAACCGCCAATTGAGCTGTTTTAAATTCAGTAGCATGAACAGCCAACGGCAACTTTAATTGATCGCATTCTTTCTTTACTGTACGTAGCCAGATTCTGTAATTTTCAGCATCTTCACCCGGTCTAACGATGAACCATACTTTGATAAAATCAGGATTGCTGGAACGCTGGGCCTGAATTAAACTGCTCAGTTCTTCGAGTTCAGCGCGTATGATGGGTGGATCAAGTGTATCCAGATTCGGTGGTTGCCAGGTTGAAATAAGAGGTCCGGTTACAGAAATATGAGGAAGTAAGGATGACCCTGAGAATCTGGATCTTATGTCAAAATTGCTAAATGGACCTCCGCAATCCATCACCCCGATAACGCCACAAGCCAGATATCTTCTCAATTGACTTTCAGCATGTTGTAAATTCCACGCTATTTCCTTTTCGTATGGTTGTATCGCTTTCAGATTCCAGGCATCAGGTCTCGCAAATAATCCTCCGCTTTGAAAAAAATGTATATGTGCATCGGTCATTCCCGGAACCAGGTATTTTCCCTTTACATCCACAATGTGAACAGGAACATTCCCGGGCACGGTAACATGATTATCCATGGCCACGATTCGGTCACCCAATAATAGGATTTCCAATTCCTTGCTCCATCGCATCTCATCTACCAGAGCGATTCTGGCATTTTTAATCAGGGTATAGGTTTGGGCAGTACTCAAAATGGAGCTGCACATCCAAAAAACAAAAAGCAGAATTCTCATTTGACGATCAATTTGGTACTTTGACTTAAACCAATTGGTGTGTAAACTGAGACCCAATATACTCCGGGAACGAGCTTTTCCTTATATATATACTCCGATTCACCCTGATTCAATCGGGCCTGATGGCTTATTCTTCCCTGTAGGTCTGTAATTTCCAATAAATATGGTTCTCTTTCAGAATCAAATCGGACATAAACCCAGTGATCTGAAGGATTCGGATATACCACCAATCCAAGATTGGATTCCAGGCTTGGAATGCCTACCGGAACCCCGGTTTTCGCGAATGCATATTCACCTTTTAATAGCGGTTCCACTGTATAAGTGGCCTTTTTGTCCAGGTTGGTACCGGTCAGTTTTTTCACCCCGGGCGCCAATTCCCACTCTGATTCCGGATTCATGCGATACATCAGAACTATACTATCTTCATTAAGCACATCCAAATCATCATCCAAATATCCATTATTATAGCTGCTACCTGGTTTGCGGGCGTTGAATTCGAAGTAACCCCTGGCCTTAAAATCCTGATTCCAGATTCCATCTACTTTCCAATATCGTCTGCTACTCAGCAAAAAATTTGACTTTTTTAGATAATAATGATCGGGAGAGGTCCAAAAATGTTCCACACGCAACAAGGTACTGTCCGGGTTTTTAAGGATATCGCAACTGAACAAAGCAGATGGTAAAATTTGTGACAGAGTGTCAGCGCTGATGAATTTATCATCGGTAATCGCATCGCTGATTTTTTCTGCAAAATCGAGCGCCAAAAATGTAGGTTGCCGATCTACTTTCAATGAATATAAGGAGTCTAAACCACTCAAAATCAATTCATGAACTTCAAATTCCCGGCGATCATCAAATACATAAATTTCCATTGGCACCTCCCGGAACAACTCCGGAGCATTCCGAAGATTTTGTTTGATTCGGATATTCAGGTTATATGTTCCATCGCCAACAGGCTGTGCGCTCCAGCTAAAGATGTTAAAAGCTGTAAATCCGGGTGCGTTAATCCAATATTTGAAAAACAAGTCCAGATTTCTCGTCGTAAACTTTTGGAATTCTGATTTCAAATCATCGGTTGTGGCATTTTTACCTTTAAATTTGGTCATATAGGATTGACAGGCCTTAAAAAATGCCGAATCTCCCATATAGCCCCTCAGGGTATGTATCATATCAGCTCCTTTTTGATAGACATGCATTCCATATGTACGATCATGATCGACCCCATTCACCGGGTAATATCCCTCATCTTTTAAGTGGGCATAATGCAAAATGCTCTTGTGAACATTGCTCACTTCTTGCCGGTATGCTTCTATTCCATCCGCTTTTTCGACGAAAAGATGCTCTGAATACGTGGCCCAACCTTCATTCAACCACATTTGGCTGGCGTCCGCACATGTTACCGCATTCCCAAACCAGTGATGTGCGAGCTCATGAGCATACAAGGTTTTATTCTCTTCAAATCCTGTAATGGTGTTTAATGGATAGGCAATATTACTGGCATGTTCCATCGCCCCACTGCTGAATGGTACGGCATTATAGCCAACCCTGGGAAAAAAATGTGGTCCATAGCTGGATTCAAATACATCGAATGCCAGATTGAGCTGTTTAAAACTGCCCCTCATTTTAGCCGTGTCAGCAGGAAGTGAGGCTAAGGTAAAAGGAATGCCCTTATGCTCCCATTGTACAATTTCGTACGGAGCCACGGCCATAGAAGCCAAATATGTTGGAATAGGAACTTTCATATTCCAATACCAGATATTCCCAGCTGTACTATCAAGAATACCATTGCACATAGCTTTATAATTTTCAGGTACCTGAATCGCAAAAGTATATGTGGCACGATCGCTGAAGTTATCATTGCAAGGAAACCAGACCCTTCCCAGATTATGGGGTTCCGATGTAAATCCGACACCCAGATTAAATGCATAAACACCGCTAAAGTAGAATCCCCCCCAGGTGGCATCTTGCTGTGGTTTCCCGTGATATTGAATTTGAATATTTCCGGACAGTATCGCCTGACTGAAATAAATTTTCAGATAGCGTCCATCATATGCATATCGCTTAAAATTTTGTCCGTAAATCGTATCGATCGACATGCCCAACAAATCCAAACTCAAACTATCGGCAGCCTGCTGTAGGTTAAAAGCAATACCCGTTTTTCCAAAGATGGTTTTTTGAGCATAATCAACCTTCTCTATCGAAATATGATAGTGCTGCACATCGAGGTTTGATGTTTCATTGGCGACAACCCGACCTGAAATAATGTATAGTATGCTGGATACGGTTAATAGTAAACGGAAAATCATGGTTAAGAATATCTATATTCGTGTATCAAAAATACGACAAGCAGCGCTAATGTTTAGAATCATACTATTTTTACTCGTCCTCTTTCCACAAGTCATTCAGGCGCAAATCACCATCGTGAGCTCTGATATGCCGGTTTCCGGAGATACCATTCGATATTCAAATGCTTCCATTATCAATTTGCCCGATTTGTCAAAAACCGGAACCAATTATCAGTGGGACTTTTCAACGTTAGACATGCAAAGTCAGGATGTTTACAGCTATCTGGCTTCGGGTAAAACACCTTATATCCTTAACTTCGGGTTTACGGCCATTGGATTAAAAATTGCAGATACACTGGGAACCGACCAATTCAGACTTCAGAACGTTTATAATTTCTTTCGTATCAGCAGCAATCGCTATGAAGGCGTTGGTACCGGCTTCACTTTTGGAAGCTTCCCTTTGCCTCAGTCCGGAAAACACAGCGATCCTGACGAAGTATATCGTTTCCCGCTGACTTACGGCCATACGGCCGACGAGACCTTCAGCGTAACCATTCCTGTAATGCTCTCCATTGTTCCGGTGGGCAATGTATTTATGACCGGAAAACGACACAATGAAGTGGATGGATGGGGCACCATTAGCACACCCTATATACAAAATGAACCCTGTATCCGAATTGTTTCGGTGATAGAAGAAACCGATTCGGTAGCCATAACCACCCCACCTTTGAATTTAGCGATTCCGGTAAAAAGAATTGAGTACAAATGGCTATCCAAGGATGAAAAGATTCCATTATTGGAAATTTCAGGGACCGAAGCAGCCGGGCGATTTATACCCAGATATATTCGCTATCGGGACAATTACAGAAGCATTGGAATGAACGGACCGAACGCAGATTTCACTTCTTTGAAAACAGATATATTCGAAAACGACACCGTTTATTTTCAATCCACAAGTACCGGAGCTATCAACGTGCACCAATGGACCATTCAGCCCGCTAACAATATTCGATATGCAAATGGCACCAATGCCAACAGTCAGAATCCCGCTGTGATTTTTGAAAAAGAAGGCGTTTATGATGTGAAACTCAATGTAATAGGTACGCAGGGTGTTGATTCCATGTTTAAACAGGGATATATCAAAGTTTCAGCTCTTGGCATGAACCCTTTGATCCAGGAAACTGCGAAGTTCTGGCCAAATCCAGCTGCTACCATACTGAACGTCCGTGATGATCTGGATGAAGTACAATTGTTCGATATTCATGGACAGATTTTAGAACTTGATCGCATCCATTCGCATCAATTCGATATTCGCGGTCTGTCTCCCGGTGTTTACTGGATTCAGTTCCAAACCAAACAGGGAATTACTCACAAGGATAAAATTCTAAAAACATACTAACTTATAAGAATCATTATTGTCATGAAATTACTATTACGATCCTTCATTCTTTTTACATTGAGCATCTGTGCTGGCCATGTTACTATGGCGCAAACAAAAACGGTGGAACTATGCGTTTTGCTGACCGCGGAAATTCAAAAATCACCGGCTCAAATCACCTTGAAATGGCCGATGAATGCTACGGCATTGAGCTATACGGTTGCGAGAAAATCAAAATATGAAACCGAATTTGTCAATTTAAAAACGGGCATATCCGGCTCTTCCACTTCGTACACAGATGCCACCGTGCAAGCCGGAAATGAATACGAATATGCGGTATATCGCAGTCATTCCGGATATTCCGCTACGGGATATTTGTCGGCTGCCATTGAGCTGCCGCCTGTGCACAGCAGGGGAACGGTTCTGTTTCTGATAGAAAGTTCATTGAGGGATTCGATGCTTGCAGAAATTGAAACGGCCAGTCTGGACATGGCGGGTGATGGCTGGAAGGTTATTCATCGCTTTGTTTCCAAAGATTCGAGTCCGGTTCATGTGCAGGGCGTAATTGCCGAGGCAGCCAGGTGGTGCACCAATCCGCTCAGGGCCATTTATATTTTGGGACATGTTCCGGTACCCTATTCAGGCAATTATGGTTTGGATGCATTTTACAGTGTTCCACCTGATGGGCATCCCGACCACGGAGGCGCCTGGCCGGCAGATGTTTTTTATGGAACCAACCCCGGGCTTTACTCGGATAATCTCGTGAATAACAATGGCAGCCGTGCTGAAAACAAAAATCTGAAAAGCGATGGGAAATATGATCAGATTGAAATACCCGGAAGCATCGCCTATCACATTGGTCGGGTTGATCTGAGATCCATGACCAAATTTCAAAAATCTGAAGTTGCCCTGCTTAAACAGTACATTCAGAAATCCCATGATTATCGTATGGGCAATACTCCATTTATCAAAAAAGGATTGATAGATGAGAACTTTGCGGTGAGTGTAGGTGGATTTGCGAGCTCTGCATGGAGAAATTTCTCGGCTTTTTATGGATCAGAGAATATTTTAGACCGTGTTGAAAATGGAGTGGATTATTTCACCAATCTCCAGGATTCGAATTACCAGTTTGCATACGGAACCGGCGGAGGTTCATACACAAGTGCCGGCGGAATAGGTTCAACCGATGATTTCGTCACCAAAAGAGGAGCACTTTTCAATATGTTGTTCGGAAGTTATTTCGGAGATTGGGATGTTGCCAATAATTTCCTGAGGGCTCCATTGGCTGCCAAAGAAAATGGTCTGGTCAGTGTTTGGTCCGGAAGGCCATGGTGGAATTTACATCATATGGCACTTGGAGAAACCATTGGATTCAGCACCTGGGTTTCACAATCGAATAAAACCACCTATGTCTCCACTCCATTTGTCAATAATATTCACATCGCGCTGATGGGTGATCCAACCTTAAGAATCCATATCATGAAACCGGCAGGCTACGTAGAGGCCATTCCTTCCGGAAATAAAACGACCGTGCATTTAAGCTGGACGGCAAGTACAGAACCCGGAATTATGGGTTATCATATTTACCGCTCCGCCAGTAAATACGGCACTTTTGAATTGGCTAACACAGTGCCTGTAACAACTACAACCTATATCGACAACAGCCCATATGCCGACTCTTGTTTCTATATGGTGAGAGCCATCAAGTTGGAGGTAACACCTGCCGGTTCTTTCTATAATCTCAGCCAGGGAAGTTTTGCAAAAGCTGTCGGCATTAGCGGAAAATCTGCCAATACAACTGCTTTGGACATCCAACAGTTTGTTTGTTTTCCGAATCCGGCCAATCAAAGTATCTATGTAAGACTGAATCAGATGTTACAACATCCATCAGAGGTTCGGGTTTATGACCAATTGGGAAGATTGGTCCAGAACTCCAGCTTATTTCCTGGAAATCAAGAGATTAACCTGAACGTATCCAACTTGCCAAATGGCTCTTATTGGATTGAAATCGGAAGGCAAAAAGAGCGCATCATTGTGCTACACTAGGCTTTGATACCGCTCTATAGAGACTTCCATCGGTAATTCCGATTTTCCGGAAAGATGTTGTACCAGGCTTTCGGCGAGGGCCGGAATCAGGGACACCCCCTTACTTCCGAATCCATTGAATATCCAGTGATTTGGATGCGATTTGAATCTTCCTATCAATGGTTTACGATCTTTTACAGCCGGTCTGATACCCACTTTGTGATCTACAACCTGTATGGGCAAAGGCTTTTTCAACAGCGATTGCAAGGTGCCGGTTAAATGTTCCAGGGCTTCCAAAGTAGGTTCTGTATGGCTAAGGTCCCAATTATAGGTGGCACCCAAACGAAACAAATGTTTACCCAATGGAATGAGGAAAATCCCCCCGCCAATAACAATTCCATTGACTTCAAGGTCCGGTATCTGAACCGTTAACACTTCCCCTTTTACCGGTTTAAAGGGAAGTCCATCGAACGCTGCTGTGCCGGACAAACCTGTTCCGGTGCACCATATGATTATATCTTTTGAATCAGACAAGTCTTTAAAAGTCAGCTGACTTCCCGATTCAAGTATTCCTCTTTCCTGAAATTGATGGTTCATTCCGGTTAAGAAAGTTGTGGTATCGAGGAATCCTCCTTTTTGCACTTCTATACTTCCAAAATCGTCTTTAAAGTGTGCAAAAGTGCCGGATGCCCTATAGCTTTCTGTACTCGTAAATTCACTCATTTCAGGCATGGATGCCCGGGACAAACCATCATTTTGGGATGCAATACTGTCGAAAATCCTATAAATGGGAAACGGATGAAAAAACCTTTTTTCCAATTGCCTTTCCATCTCAGGATAAAAGGAATGCAGCTCTCGAAAAAGCGTTTCAGCATTCCAGGTGAGATGTAATTTTCTGCCGGTAATAGGATTGAAAAGCCCACCGGCTACCCGACTGGCAGCAGGCAGCATTTCATGATGGTATATGCATTTCACCTCCCAATCGTGATTCAGAAACTTTTGCGCCAAAATGGACCCTGCCAGTCCTTGACCTACGATGATGACCTTCGCTGAATCTGCCATTGTCATTTTTGAGGGACCAAATGTATTGCAATTCTTTTACCTTCGCGTCAACAAGTGACAATCATTTGATTCTTACGTGAAAAGATCAGGACACATTCGCATAAAATCAACCATTTCTGTGTATTCGTTCGTTTGGTTTATCAAAGGGATAATCGTTTTCGAAGGATGAAGCTGAGTATTGTGCGTTATTTATTCATCCTACTCTTATTTGGCTGCACCGCAAAGCTGAGTTTCGCGCAACGCATTAAACCGGATACCAACGGTATCGCACAACATTTGTATCTTAAAAATTTTATATCCGGAGATACTTATGTTTTCGATCAAGATACAGGCATTAGCGGGTTTCAACGCATGCATACTCCCGGATTTAATGCGGAACCTTACCAGGATCAAGGCATTCCGGGAACACCGGGAAGGTATACAGGTCTGCGTTTCCAACCATTTTATTTTAATCCTGGATTTGAATCATTCGAGTACCTTCGGGATTTGAATCCCTACTTTGTTCAGGTTAGCGGAAAACCTGTTTCTGACTTGCATTACGCACAAGGACCACCGGAGTATATCTATCTGAAAGCTCTTCATAGTCAGGGACTGGGGAAATATGCCGGTTTCGGAATCAATTACCGTCGTATCAAAGCCAACAACCTCTATTTCAACAATTTACCCAATCTTGATCGCACAAGGATTTCCAACCATCACCAAACCAGCGTTAATTTTCATTTTCATCACCCCAACAACAAATACAGCGCCATCGTAATTTTAGCCAACAACCAAATTCGTGTGGCAGAAACCGGCGGGGTTCAAAATCAAGGTTTATTTGATTCGCTGAGCGGAAGATCCAGATTTTTCAATTCATTGGCTTTTCTGCCTTCGGCTTCCAATACATTTAACGATCATTCCATCAGGATATACCAGATTTATGAAATTGGAAAATCCGATAGTCTACCGGCCAAATGGAGTATTTTTCACGAAGGAGAACTAACCAGAAGCCGTAACTTATTTGAATCCGTAAACCCGGACAGTGTTTATTTTCAAAATTTTTACGGGGGACCCAACACCTCGGATGAACAAATTTTTCTGATGGCCAATCAAAGAATCGGGATCAATCATCAGGTTGGCGCATTTAAATTCAGTCACAGCGCGCTTTGGCAACCTATTTCATTTACCCATTCTGATGGTGCTTCCAGACAATATCACACCTATTTTTTGCAGACCGGGGTTGATGGCAAATTGGGAGATCGCCTATGGGGCAGCGGAATGGCCGAATGGGGTTGGAATGGTTATAATTCCGACGATATGCAGATACATTTCTCCTTGATGAAATATTTGAAGAAAGTATTGACCAGACTGACTTTCTTCGCAAGAAAACAGGCTCCATCATTTCAAAGTCAGTTTCACACCGGCAATCATTATCGCTGGAGCCATTCTTTTGATGACACCAAATTATGGGCTTTGAGTGCGAAAGTGAGCCATACCGGAAGTCAGAATAATGTATCCTTATTGTACGGACAAATGAATCAATTTGTCTATTTCAAAGAAGATGGAACGCCGGATCAGAAAAATACGGCTTTCAGCTTTTTTAAAACCCAGGCTAAATTCAACCTCAACATTGGTCATTTTCACAGTTCTCATTATTGGATTTATCAGCAAGTGAGTTCATCTGTTCTGCCATTACCGAAATGGACCGGGCGCAGTTCCTTTGGGCTGAATGGCCGCTTGTTCAAAGGAAATCTGTGGTCAGAAGCCGGTTTCGAATTACAGTATTTTTCGGCATATTATGCTCCCGTTTACAATCCTGCTACCCGACAATTTCAGCTTCAAACCTCCAGAAAATACGGGAACTACCCCATTTTTGATTTCTATGTGAATGGTCAGATTAAAACCCTGCAATTCATGTTGAAGTATCAGCATTTTAATCAAAATTTCATGAACGGCTCTTTCCTGCTATCACCCGGATATCCGATACTACCAACAAATTTCTCCTTGTCTATACGTTGGTTACTCAAGAATTAATGAGTTTCAGACTATAAATTTCAACCCGCTTATTCATGTCTTCCTGTAACGGAGTTTTTGGAATGGGGTACAGCATTTTGAAATTGCTCATGCCCCGATAGGAGAGCCTGCTTCGTTCGATCCCGTGTGAAACCAAATAGGAATAAATGGCTTTGGCGCGGATATGTGAAAGGTATAAATTGTATTGTTCCTGTTTAGGCGACGATCTCCGGTTGATGGCATAATTCATATGTCCCTGAATTTCTATGAGCATCTTTGGATTATCGGTCATTACTTTCAATAAGCGTTCAAGATCCTGATTAGACTCCGGTCTCAGGACATCTGTATCGGTATGAAAAAAGATATGATTTAATGTAATCTTCTCGATGATCTGAACCGGGTTCAGATAGAATTTCAGATCTACCGTATCTTTCTCCGTTTTCATCCACTCGTTTTCATTCAAGACATAATGTGCATTTAAATACCCCTGTTTGAGTATGGTTAACGACAAATCCGGAACCCCTTGAACCGGAACCCTGAAGTATCCATTCGAATTGGTTTTGAGGTTATCCTGACGTTCCTTGAATTCCAAAATAACTTCCGCCTGAAGTCGTTCTTTGCTGACAGCATCAAACACCCAACCCCTGATGATGCGTTTCCTGGTATGAAACTCCACAGGAATATCGCGGTAATATTCAAAAACCAGATCAACCCGGCGGTTAAATTTTTTGTCTTCGGAGACCGGTTCTGACTCGCCAAGCGATTTTTTGACGATCATATTTGATTTCACGCCCTGCGTCACCAGAAAATTCTCTGCCGCTTTGGCCCTTCTTTCAGACAATTCGAGGTTGTAGGATTCGGAAGCATCGCTGTCGGCATGTCCGATAATCTCAATTTTGCGAATACTGGTTGTACCGATATTTATCATATGCGATCTTAGCGCATCTTTGAATTCCGGCTTCAACTCATCCTTATCCGAATCAAAATATATGGTTGCACGAGATTGCAAAAAGACCTGAGCCCGGCTTTCCTGGACTGATAGCCAAACCCATACAAGCAAACATATTGTTGAAATTATCGGCTTCAATATGAATTTATCTTAGCAATAATCGCGCCTTGATGCAAATTTTTCGTATATTGGCCGCAAAAAAAAAGTCCCGTTGCCGGGACTTAAGATCAAAGATAAAATACTAAACTACTACTTATGATGAAAATTATTAACCATGCTCAGAAGGTAACTACTAAATACCTAAAAGCACATGCACCATATAGTAAGAATAGTGCCACAATGTTAATAATTTGATAATCAACGTTTTAGTATTTTATCATAGTTAAAATTGTCCATATTTGGGAATATTTGTTCTCTTTTTGGGAATTATGGGCATTCTTGATATCGTGATTGCTATAATCTATATATTTACCCCATGAAATCAATTCAACGACCCTTTCTTTTCACGGCATTAATATTGTCAATCAGCTTCTTTGTCGCCTGCAACCGCTCCACAAAACCACAGGCAGACGCAGAAGACCTGAAAACGCTGGACTCCATGCTACACAAGCAAGTTCAGGCTTGGAACCGAGGCGATATCGACGGATTTATGTCCTATTATCACAAGTCTGATTCGCTCATTTTTATGAGCAGCAAAAGAAGAATGAATGGTTGGGACTCCCTACATGCATCTTATAAAAAATCCTTCCCAAATTTGGAAAGCATGGGCAACCTCACTTTTAGCGAATTGAATAAAACTCTAATATCCAACGACTTAGCAAATGTGACAGGTGTGTGGAAACTGGAAAGAAACAAGGATACCCTTGGAGGAACTTTTTCGTTGATTTGTCGTTTTCAGGATGAGAAATGGACCATAATTATGGATCATACCTGGTAAACCCAATCAAATTCATCGGGTAAATATCCCCGTTTGATTTGTTCCAGTGTATCTCCCAATTTCATCGTGGCTTCAAACGTGTCCGGTTGTAATGACAAGGTTTGGCCGTCAACGGTGATCGATTCGATGGGCGTTATGGTTGCCGCAGTGCCTGTTGCGAAAGCCTCATCCAATTGTCCTTTATGGTACATTTCTACCATTTCCGTAACACTCACCCTGCGCTCTATCGTCTTATAGCCCATGGATCTGGCCAATTTCAAAATAGAATCCCTTGTAATTCCCTTGAGTATGGTATCGCTCGTGCTGGGCGTCAATAGGGTGTCACCGGTCACCAGAAAAATATTACTGGTACCTAACTCCTCCAGATACTCATGTTCCAGGGCATCGGTCCAGATAAGCTGATGAAATCCCTCCTTTTGGGCAATGGAAGTGGGCAACATGGCAGCAGCATAATTTCCTGCCGCTTTGGCATAACCTACTCCTCCCCTAACCGCTCTTACAAATTCCCGCTCTACTTTAATGCGCAGTGGATGACTATAATAGGCGTTTACGGGACAACCATAAATCATGAAAGAATATTGACGGCTTGGCTTGACACCTAAATAATCGTCGGTAGCAATCATAAACGGACGGATATACAGAGAGCTGCCCGGGGTTCCGGGTACCCATGACTGATCTAAACGCAACCATTCCACCAGACCATCCATAAATATGTCTCTATCCAATTCGGGCATACACATCCGAAGTGCAGACTCGTTCAGTCGTTTCCAGTTTTCTATTGGTCTGAAGAGCACTACCTTTCCATGTACATCGCGATACGCCTTCATTCCTTCAAAAATCGCCTGCCCATAATGCATGCACGACAAAGCAGGACTCAGAGATAAATTGCCATAGGGTACAATACGAGGTTGTCTCCATTTCTCTCCATCGAAATCGGCAATAAACATATGGTCGGCGAATTCTTTGCCAAATACGATATTGCCAAAATCTACTTCTGATATTCTGGACTTTTCGGTGGGATATATATGGATTTCAGACACGATTTATAACTACATTTGAGGTCAAAGTAAAGTAATCTGCGATATAAATAAAAACGTTCATGAATCAAATATCTGATCAGGCGCTCGTAATGTTTATGAGCAATATCATCGATATTCATCAGGAAACGACAGAAAAGTCGGTGAAAAAACCCTCCAAACCCTCGACGAGCCGCTGGATACCTGTGCACAGCTTCCATTATTTCTCCGATGATTTTCAACTGGAATCCAACCCCGGCCTACATGCTTTTTTTAAGAAAATTCTCGCTGCAGTTGAACTTAAGGAAGCCCAGTATTCTGTTGCTTCCGTTTATGAATCCAAAGACAAACATGCCCATATCGGATGGGGTATTTCACCTGTTGAAAATTTAGAACCTTACCATCCCAAAACCGTCGGCAACGAAATTTTTCTTCGCGTAGATCCGCTTCAGACCATAGAAAATGACAAAAATCTGAAAACAAAGCTCTGGCAATGTTTAAAGCAGATATATGACAAATAGTTAACGGTCATAGGGAAAACATACCAACCTCGGCCACAATTCCCGGGTCAAATAACTTTACCGTTACTTTTGAAAGTAGGAACGGATGCGCTGTATTTATGATCTAAGTGCCTTCATCAACCATCAAATTATTCCCGACATTGTGGAGTGATGTCCTTAAATTTGACCGTGCAATTGATTCAAAAAACAGGTTTATGGTGGATGGCTATAACCGGATTGTTATTATTTGATGCTTGTCATCCTCATGGCCAAAGTGTTCAAATAGAGCAGGGAGAAGTGTTTTTTACCCCTGCAGTTCCCGACAGTACGGTCAGAAAAAGCGTGCAGTATCTACAGTCTATCGGATATTTCTCTCATAGCAGTGGCAGCATACAGATAGACCGGAGAAATGAAATAGACATTTTCAGGATAGTGGTGAAACCCGAGGCACTCAAGGATTCAATCACACAGGCTACTTTGCGGGATTTCGGGCATTTATTGCACAGAGATTTATTCCCCCAAAAAACTTTCCTGTTGCATGCTTGTAATGCGGACTTTAAAACCTTAAAAGCCTACAGATTTGGCTCAGGAATCAGGCAATAGTCTGATTTTCGCGAATTTAAGTACCAATTGCTTTTCTCCGTACTGATCGAATAGTACCGTTGCCTTTTTATTGTCTCCTTCCCCTTCCATCGAGTTCACCGTTCCGGTTCCGAATCTCTGATGTTCGATGCGCATACCAACCCGCAGACCCGAGACATCGTCGGGAACAAAATTCTCCAAAAGTGGGGGGCGATGTGTCGGAATGGGAGAACGGGCGGCTCTTGTAGTTCTGCCGAAGATGCCTTTTCCGGGTTCTGGTCTGGGAGCCGCGGCGCGCAAACTCTGATCAAATTCCAGAAACTCCGGATCTATTTCTTCGATAAAGCGACTGGGTTCGCATGGCAATAAACTACCAAACCTGAATCTTGACGTTGCAAAACATAGCCAAAGTTTCTTTTCAGCACGGGTTACACCTACATAAAACAACCTGCGTTCTTCTTCCAATTCACTTCGGTCGTTGAGTGACAATTGCGAGGGAAACAGATTTTCTTCCAATCCTGTGATGAAAACATAAGGAAATTCGAGCCCCTTGGCGGAGTGCAGCGTCATCAGTGAAACCCGGTCATCGTCTTCCACTTCCTTATCGGCATCGGTCAACAGGGCGATATCCTGCAGATAAACATCCAGGGTTTTTTCCAATTCATTGGTGTCGTCTTCTGCAAATTCACGAATACCATTCAGCAATTCAACGAGGTTTTCGTAACGGCTCACGCCTTCAACGGTTTTGTCCTCATGCAGGGTTTTCAGCAATCCCGACTGACGCGCGGCATGCATGGCAACATCATAGGCGTTGTGGGTAGCCAGCATCGAAGCAAAACTGCGTATCATGATGGCGAATTGTTCCAATTTAGATCGGGCAGCACCCAATTCCGGAATACGCGGAGCATCCACCAAAATATCCCAAATCGATACTGCATTTTCCTGCGCTAAAAAGATGAGGCGATCGATGGTGGTTTTTCCGATTCCCCTGACCGGATAATTGATGATGCGTTTCAATGCTTCCTCGTCCCGGTGATTCACCGTGAGACGCAGGTAGGCCAGCATGTCCTTGATTTCTTTGCGCTGGTAAAACGACAACCCTCCATAAACCCGATAGGGAATGTTTTGTCTTCGGAGCGCTTCTTCCAATGAACGGCTTTGCGCATTGGTTCTGTATAAAATGGCGAACTCCCTATGCATGGAGCGATTCACCATGCGGGTTTCGAAAATATTTCGCGCTACATTCAATGATTCTTCTGTATCGCTGATGGCCCTTATCACTTTAATTTTATCACCCGGATCATTGGCTGTCCATACCTTTTTCTCCAATTGTTCCCTGTTTCGGGCAATTACTCCGCTGGAAGCATCAACAATTACCTGAGTTGAGCGATAGTTCTGCTCAAGTTTAAATACATGCAGATCCGGATAATCCTTTTCGAAAGACAGAATATTGCGGATGTTGGCGCCTCTGAATGAATAAATGCTCTGAGCATCATCGCCCACTACACAAATATTTTGGTGAACGGAAGCCAGTTTTTTGATGATCATATACTGGCAATGATTGGTATCCTGATACTCATCCACCATAATGTATTTGAACTTATGCTGGTATTTGTTGAGCACATTCAGATGATCCTGAAAGAGTTGGTGGGTTTTGAGCAGCAAATCGTCAAAATCCATGGCCCCGGCCCGAAAACAACGATCGGTATAACGGGAAAAAATTTCGGCAATATGTGGCCTTCCGGAGCTTCTGTCATAGCCTGTCAGGTCGTCGGTTTGACGATACATTTCCGCTGTATAGAGATTGTTTTTCGCGCTGGAGATCCTGGCCAGTACCATACCCGGCTTATAGATTTTATCATCGAGATTCATCTCTTTGAGTATGGTTTTGATGAGGCTTTTGGAGTCTTCCGTATCGTAAATGGTAAAGTTTTGAGGATAACCGATCTTATCCGCTTCAAAGCGCAGAATTTTGGCAAAAACCGAGTGAAAAGTGCCCATCCATAGATTTCGGGCTTCCGGACCGGTTATTTTCTCAATCCGGTTGCGCATTTCTTTGGCAGCTTTATTGGTGAATGTCAGTGCCAGTATGCTGAAGGCATCTACACCCTGATTCAACAAATGCGCAATGCGATAGGTGAGCACCCTTGTTTTGCCGGAACCGGCGCCGGCTATGACCATCACCGGGCCTTCGGTGCATTGAACAGCCAGACGCTGAGGTTCATTGAGGCTCTGCAAGTGCGCGGCTAATTCCATGGGACGAATTTACAAAAGGCTCTGAGCAAAATCATTTCGGAAATATCAACACTTACAGCTAAGTTTTAGCAAATTTGCACCTGACAAATGATTTTCGAATCCATACACATTAAAGGTCCTCTTTTGATTCAGCCCAAGGTATTTGGAGATCACAGGGGATATTTTTTTGAGAGTTACAGTCGGGAACTATTTCACCAAAACGGAATTGTACAGGAATTTGTTCAGGACAACCAAAGCCTCTCCAACAAAGGCATACTCCGCGGGCTACACTATCAACGACCTCCTGATGGACAAGGCAAACTGGTTCGGGTAATCCGGGGATCTGTGCGGGATGTGATTGTTGACATTCGCAAAAATTCAGACACTTACGGAGCACATTTTTCTGTGGAACTGAGCGGAGATAATAATCTCATGCTTTGGATACCGGAGGGTTTTGCCCATGGATTTATAACCCTGGAAGACCAGACCATATTCAGTTATAAATGTACGGGATTTTATGCTCCGGAATCAGAGGGAGGATTGCCCTGGAATGATCCGGATTTGGGCATACAATGGGGTGAAAATGAGCCCATTCTCTCTGAAAAAGACAAACATTACCCTACATTTTCATCATTTGAAACACCATTTTTATGAGCATAGCCAGTGATCCAAAGATTATCCGATTGATTGAGCAATTGGAGGAAAAATACCAGTTGAATCATCAGGATTTAGCCGCATATCTCGAAGGGCGACTGTATGAAGACTATATCCCCTACTGGAATTATATACATCTCGACACCTTATTAACCCTGCAGAAACCCAGAACGGATTTTCCGGATGAGCTGATATTTATTATGTACCATCAGGTGACCGAACTGTATTTTAAAATGATTCTGCACGAATTGGAACAAATATGTTTCCATGAAAATCCCGGAGCGACTTATATGCGGGAGAAACTGTTCAGGGTGAACCGCTATTTCGAAATTCTCACGGCTTCATTTGGGGTAATGAGTGAGGGAATGGAAAAGGAACAGTTTTTAAAATTCAGGATGTCGTTGATGCCGGCCAGCGGATTTCAAAGTGCGCAGTACCGAATGGTAGAGATTGCCTCCACCGATTTCCGCCAACTCGTGCACAAGGACCAACGGCATCAATTTAATCAGGACAGCAAGGTGGAAGACATGTACCCGTATATATACTGGCAGGAGGGCGCCACCATATTAGAGACAGGAGAAAAGACCCTGACCCTGAAACAATTTGAACACAAGTACAATCCGGCGCTTTTGAAAATGGCCATGGTATATGCCGATAAAAATGTTTGGGTAAGATATCAGGAATTGCTAAGCCGGGGTGAGGCGGATGAGGCTTTGACAGAGGAGTTGAAAAAACTGGATTTGAACGTGAACGTAAATTGGCCACTAGTACATTATAAAACAGCCGTTACCTATTTGCAGAAGAACCCCGAAGATATTGCAGCCACAGGCGGAACCAATTGGCAGAAATATTTACCTCCCCGCTTTCAGAAACGTGTTTTTTATCCCGGGTTATGGACAGCGGAGGAGTTAGAAGAATGGGGTAAACATTGGGTAAAACGCGAAGTTTTCGGACTATAGATGTTTAAACAGATAGTTATTGGGTTGCAAAAGAATCGCACCGCATCGAGTACAGAAACATCGGTAAATTCAGCAAATCTCAAGGAAAATGGTATGCACTTTAAAATTGTTCCTTTCATATTCATGGTCATGATAACTTTATTCGGCTGCAATACCATACCGGCGAATGTGCAGGCTGTGAAATCCTTTGATCGCAGTAAGTATTTGGGATTATGGTATGAGATTGCGCGTTTTGATTTTCGATTTGAGAAGAATCTGGACAATACCACTGCAAATTACTCCCTGAATCCGGATGGCAGCATCAAGGTTGTGAATCGGGGGTATAATACTGTCTCCCGCGAATGGAAAGAATCTACGGGAAAAGCAAAATTTGTGGGCGCTGATAATATAGCGATGCTGAAGGTTTCTTTCTTCGGGCCATTTTATGCTGGATATAATGTGATAGCCCTGGATCCGGAGTATAAATATTCTCTTGTTTGTGGCAGCAGCTTGGACTATTTATGGATTTTGTCAAGGGAGAAGACCATCCCGGAGGAAATCAGGAAGGCGTATTTGGAGAAAGCCGCTTCTTTGGGATTTGACATATCTAAGTTGTTGTGGGTGCGTCACAATTCGCACTAATTTCGAAAAGAAACCAAGGGATTTGTTATATTAGCTCAGTGAATCTTTCGTAAATGGGTTTGCGGATATAAAATATTTATAAATCATGCGATTCCTTGTCTTTGGCTTAATGCTCACCATGAATTCCGTAGTTTACGGACAAGTCCCTGCACGTGCAGTAAACAGTGCCTATCCTAATTTTCAAATCGGGGTGAATTTTTCTGCGGATTATTGCTTCCGGACCCTTAAAAACAATGACGGAAGTCCCACAAGTGATGTGCAGATTAAACTAAATAACGATCTGGAAACCAGCAAACTAAGTTATACCGAAGGCATTTCTTTTTGTTACCAATTCAATAAACGATTAGGATTAGAAACGGGCATATTTTATTCAAACAAAGGTTATCAAACTAAGAAAGTGGATGCCAGGTATTCATTAACAGACTCTTTGGATAACACAAATCCGGTTACCCATACGAGGGTTCGTTACAACTTTCATTATCTGGACATTCCCATACAGGCGAATTTTAGCCTTGGTGAGCAGCGCTTGCGTTTGATTTCTAGCATCGGGTTGGTGACGAATATTCTTCTAAAAGGAAATAACACCAATGTGGTTTATCGCATGCAAGGGAGGGAAAAAGCAACCATTCCGAGCAAAGAAGAATTTAAAAAATTGAATATCTCGCCAATAATAGGTATTGGAATGAATTATCATATGAACGATCAAAGCAGCCTGAGAATTCAACCAGTATTCAGGTATGGAATGTTGAAGATAATAGATACGCCAGTTACAGGCTATTTGTATAATTTGGGGGTTGATTTTGGTTATTATTTGAACATAGGAGGGGAGAATTAATTTCGGTTATTTATACGTTATTGGACATTTTTCGGGCTATCATATATGAAAGTAGTAATTTCCATTTTGACTTTTGTGACCCTTACGGGTATCGTTAGCGACAGCCACAAATCGGACAATGAAATGAAATTCAAGGTCGAAATATCATACACTCCTGCGATTAATGTCGAGACAACAGAATATCGAATTGACAACAACAATTTGGTTGTGTTCTATTCATTGTTTAACCCGGGAGAAAATAAACTTGACTACCACGACCAATTAACCTTTACTGAATTTGACAAGAATCGAATTTTGTCTTTCCTCAAAAGTACAAACTGGAAAACGACCCCAAAGGAACTTGTAACACCAAATATTGATGGCTATAATTATAATGTCAAGATTCAAATGGACAAGGAAACTTACAAATTTCATCATTACAATACCTACAACGTGACATTTGACAGCCTCTTCAGAATCTGTAACGACCTAATTCCAACTAAAAAAGGAAAGGAGGACTATTGGATTGGGTATTAATGAGCGAAAAACGCCATTTAACAGCATCTACCCAAAAGTGGCGGTTGGGTGGTTATACAATCCTCATAGCAATCGGGATTGTGCTTCTATCAAAGATCTTGCCTAGTTCAAAATGAAGAGTTCCGACACCAATAGCTATCGAGATCGCCTGAATAAAAATTTCAAAATCCGTGAATCATGAAATTAATTTCAACAATTGCCCTGATAATATTATGGAATAGCCATTCATACGCACAAGATACATTGCTATTAGAAAGGAAGCCTGAAGTCATTCTGAAGAGTTGGTATCCGGAATTCAAAGAATTTCCAAATCTCAAAGTTGGAGAGAACAAAATTCTGTATACGATAATTCCAGACTTTGAGAATCAATCAGTTAGAAATAATGATATTAACCTTATTGTACTTGATAGCCTTGTAAAAATTAAAGAAACTGAAAAGCTAAATCAATTTTTAATAACAGTGAATCCCACTCACTTGACATACACGGAATTTGAAATCTGGTTTGACATTGGAAATTCAACCATTCTTATTGAAGAAAATACACAATGGACAGACATTAAAAAAATCTATCCGTGCAGCGGCAATCGCGTGATGTTGCAAAAAGTAAAACTGAAAATTGATCAATAAATTCCCTTTGATCAAACCTTCAACTCGCGAGCTAACTCCGGGAGAATATAACAATAATTGAGCAATTTGTCTCCCCTCCTAAAACAAATACCTCGCCACTGCCCTGCCCTGGTGAATCACCGGCACAGAAACGCCTTTTCGGCCATCGTATTGCAAGGTGATTTGTACCCTTTCCCGAATTCTTCGCTCTATCATCAAATTCCATTTCAGGTTGTCGCCGGGAGCCAGGCCCTGTAATAAATCATAGGCCAAATTGCCTCCCGCTTCTGCGCTGATCTGAGTTCTGATTCCGGACAAGGAGGCCGTTATAATGCCTCCCCCGGTCTGCATCCACCGAAGCTCTGCACCCAATTCCTTCTTTTGAAATAAGGTGCTTTGGGTCTTAAAATGCTGATAAAACAATACCGACCTCCACTTGCTCTGCCATTGGTAATTCAATCGCGGCTCGATGGCGTAATAACGGTAAGCATAATTGCGCTCCGGGAAGAATTCGCTGCTGTTCTCCCGGTTACCCAATCTAAACTCCTGATAAAAAGCAAGACTCGAGGACAAATTCCAGCGTATCCTTCCCAATTGCTCCTCCCGCATGCGTTTGTCGATGCCATAAACATTCAAGGTCCTGTTTTCTGACTGAAACAAGTGCATTTCCATACCGAAAACCGGGGAAGATCTGTTGTAAAACAAGCTGCCCCTCAAATTTTTGTTCAGGAAAAGCAGGGGCACTGTCCCGTTTCCAAACCACTGGAAATTGCCCTGATATTTCTGATCGCCGGTATAAGACCAAACGCTTGATATTCTCCTTAAAAATCCGACGGCCGATTTAGATAAATTTACATTCAGGGTGAGGTTCCACTGATTCTGAACCGATTGCACAAAATCGGCGACCGGCGTAAATATGCGCACATAATCCGCGCGATTGCGGTCCAGTTCTGAGGCAGGTTCAAATTCTGCCAGACTGGCCAATCCATTGCTGTCGTAGTCGTTCCAGATATAAATGCCCAAACCGGGTTGCACTTTCAGGTAGCTGAATTCGCGTCGTTGTTCCCGGGCAGTACCGGTTTGGAGATAGGTTTGCAATTGTATGGTTCGGTTCAAAAAGCTCGTATTTCCCTCCAATCGGGCCTGTAAATTCTCTTCCAAATCCAGGGTGTCATTCAGGTATTTCAAGGTGCGATAATTTACAAATACCTGAATCCGCTGATGATCCCGCACAAATTGGCTGTTTAAACTGATATTTTCGGTTTTTGTAAAAGGAACAAATGTGCTGTCCCGTACAAATTGGTCATTTCTAAGGGTATAGGAAGCTGCATGTGTCCAGAATTTGAATGTGGCCGGGGTCCGGTACTGCAAGGAATACTGCGAATACGAGAAACTGTTGGCATTGAGGCGGTTGTTCAAACCGGATTCATTGCGACCGGCCTCTGCGATTACGGTTGGTTCTCCCATTTTAAACCTTCCGCTCAACTCAGAAAGACCTTTCTTCTGACGATTCCTGAAACCGAGAATATCGGCATGGGTCATTTGAACATGACTGCTCCAGGAGAGCTTTTTCCCTTTCGACTGAAATCCATGCTCATTCATCAAGGCATGGAGCCATTCGCCTTTTTCGAAATATCCCAGACGACTATAAAAATGCTTACCTTTCCCATTCATCAATCCCAGGGATACATCGACCCATTTTTCTGCAGAGGGCTTTTGGTATAAGGTATCCTGATCCGGATTTAATAAGGAGGGATTAAAGGTACGGTTGAATTCGGGATCCCTGAATCGCTCTACAAAAGAAAATCCCTCATGCACGTATTCCACACCCAGCTTGTGATAGAATTTGAAACGAGCGGTCGTGTCTAAGGGTTGTATTCTGTTCCACTGTATTCTGCCGGCAAACCCGCTATTGTCTCCGTCATCTCTACCAGAAAAGGTATTTAAGTCACGATGACTTAAAGCGGATTCCAATTTCAAGTTGCCCAAAGCACCCATTTCCCATTGCACGCCTCCGGAGGTCAAGGTCTGACTTTTGGGCGGCACCAATACTTCTACCGGCTCATAGGCTCCCTGTTTCTGACCGGAAACTGGCGGAGCAAATTCATATACTTTTCCGTTGGCCGCAGAAACAACAGGCCGATAATTTCCATTGCCGTTACCTACATAGGAGAAGACCACTTCATATAAGGCTGAGTCTGCATTTCGGTTTTCTGCATATACATATATCAGGCCCAGCAAAGGATCCATTATCTGATGATATAGCACACGATCGGGCAGGTTTTCGGATTTACGCACATTGGGAATGCTGATAAGGGCAGCATCTCCGGAGTTCTGCAACTTCTGAACGGCACTGATCTGCGCGACAGAATCGTAACCCGAAAGTGATTGCAGGAAGGGTTGATTTTTATTGTCTGCCTCGCGATAAGTACTGAGATAAAACTTAGTTTTTTCCCTTTGGAGGCCAACACGCTGATGCAAAACTGAACGGGCATAATTCCGGTCACTGTACTGAAATTCTGCAATTATCCGGCTGAATCTGCTAATTACCACACGGGGCATAAAGATCAATTCCCCGCTGTTGTAGTCGATGATATAATCACCCTGTTCGCCCCTTTCGAGCAACTTACCGTCTAAAAAAATGCGCTCCGTTGCAGCTATCACTATAATAAACAACTCCCCGTTTGCTCCTTCCAGGCGATAAGGCCCGCGATTCCCTTCGATGGCGGTTATAATCTGACGGTGAAAGCGACCTCTTGCCACTGCCAAATCCGCTTCCGCACTCAATATCCCGTAACTTATTTTCCAGGAATTTTCCCATCTCAAACCTCTGGATTTCTTGTAGTAGCGCAGGAAATAGTCATCTTCGGCATTTTTCATTTCGAAATCACCTGCAATGAGGGTGGCATTTTTTCTTTTGAGTTGGATGAATACCTGATCAAAATCCTGCACCTGACGTGTATTTCCTTCAGGTTGAACCGGGTTGTTTTCATCAGAAATTGCAGCCAATACCTGTACATCTCCGGCCAGGGTTCCGTGCATTCTCAGGTTCAGGTTCGAATTGAGCACGACATCCTGAACAGAGCCAAATCCGATGCCACGGGATAAGTTTCCGGCGGTAACCAGTCCGCTGGAGGTAGATATTGGATTTCCCGGTTTCACGGGAATGTATGACTCCATTTCATCCGCGTATCGCTCCAGGGGAATGGGTCTGTCTAATTTGAAGGTTTGATTTACGGGAGCCGTAAGGCAGCGATACCTGACGATGACGGTATCCGGAAGCGCCGCAAGTGGGTTTTTGATTAAGACACCGGTGACTTCATCAACATACCAACAGGAGTCGGGAATGGGCGGAATGGTTTGAATGCTGCCATGGATAATGGGAAGCGTATCTAACTGCAAACTTTCCGAAGTGTACCAAACTTTACTCCGATATATGAAATCCTGTGCCCATCCGCATAGCGGAAACAGGCATAACCAAAGGAGATATAGGCGCAAGTACTTAATGAGGAACGAATTTACCTGAAATCCGAAAAACCCTTCCGGGGATTTATCAACCGAAAGTAAAATTACCGGAAGTGACGGATTTCAGAATTTCGGAGGGAAAGTGATGAAGACATGCCGTTCAGTAGGCCTGAAACTCTATGAATTTATGTACAATTCAGGTAAAATCGATATATTTGTGATTCTGCTACCTATGAGATTTATCGTCTATATTCTCTTTTGGATTTATAGTACATCTCTATTTGCCCAGCACGCTCCGGATACGAGCCAGTTCCCGTACTGGATAGACATGATGCAGGACCGAAAGGTCAATATTTATCAGACCAAACATGCATTTGAAAAGTACTGGGATGGCAGGAGCATTGATAAATCCAGTGGTTATAAGCCCTTTAAGCGATGGGCGTACGTGGCGGAAAGAGAGGCAGATGCGCAGGGAAATCTTCCTTCTTATGGCGAACTGTATGCGGCCATATACAGATATTATGATTCATTAAGCGGCAACCTGCAGACCCAATGGGGTGGGGCACCTTGCAATCAAAGTGGAATCTGGGTTGAAATCGGGCCGAGGGATATGCCCGGTAACCGCACCTCACAACCGAACGGAATGGGGCGATTAAATGCCATTGCATTTCATCCGAAAGATTCAAACATTATTTGGGCAGGTGCACCGGCCGGAGGTCTATGGAAAACGAGCGATAAGGGCAAAACCTGGACCTGTAATACAGATACGCTACCTACCCTTGGAGTTTCTTCCATCGTTATTCATCCGAATCAACCCGATATCATTTATATCGGCACGGGAGACCGCGATGCCAGCGATGCATATTCCAGAGGCGTGATGAAAAGTACGGATGGGGGCAATTCCTGGCAATGGGCGAATTCCGGTATGGGTAACGCCACTGTGGGTATGATGGTGATAGACGAAAAGCGGCCGGACACATTGCTGGCAGCTACCAGCGGGGGCATCTACCGAACCACCAACGGCGGAAGCAGTTGGACGCTGGTACAGGGAGGCGGTTTTTTTAAAGATATTGTGTTTAAGCCGGGCAGTGCAGATACCCTATATGCAACCCGTAACGGATTGTTTTTCAGATCGGTAAATAACGGCATCAATTGGACACAAATAAGCAGCGGATTGCCTTCAGGAACATCCAGAGGCGCCATCGCTGTGAGCAAATCCGCTCCGGAATTGGTGTATTTCGTTTTGACCAATTCATCCACCTTTAACTCTCTGTGCCTGTCGACCAATGGCGGTAGCAGCTTTAGCGTGAGATCTACCAGTCCGAACATTATGGATTATTCACATCTGGGTTCCGGCACCGGCGGGCAGGCCTGGTATGATTTGGACATAGCGGCGGATCCACATCAAGCCGGGGTGATCTATGTGGGTGGGGTGAATATTTTCAAATCAACCGACAGCGGGGCTACCTGGAAAATCAATGCGCATTGGGTGGGAACCGGCGCACCTAATATGCATGCAGACCAGCATGTACTGGAATTCAGTCCAAGCGGTTTTGGTTTATACGCAGGAAATGACGGGGGTATATACGAAACTTTTAACGGAGGCACCCAATGGTTGGAGTTGAGCCAGGGATTGGGCATCGCGCAAATATATCGATTGGCACAAAGCGCCACCCAGCGAGAAACCGTCATTAACGGTTACCAGGACAATGGAACCGGTATGATGGAAAACGGCAAATGGTACACCGTAATGGGTGGAGATGGGATGGATTGCCAGATTAATCCGTCGGATGCAAGTTGGGCTTACAGCGATTTATATTACGGAGATGTTCGGCGTTATAAGAATGGGTCCTTTAACGGAAAGATTGCAGGCAGCGGCAGCAATGGTATCACCGAAAGCGGAGCCTGGGTAACTTCATTCGTATTGCAGGAAGGTACGCCAACAACCATGTTCATTGGATACAAAAATGTATGGCGAAGCACGAATGTTACTGCCTCAAGTGCTTCTGCTGTTGCCTGGACTAAAATCAGCGACAATTTGGGAGGCAGCAATAGCCAGAACATCGTCTATCTCGAAAATACCGTTACAGACCCTAACATCCTGTATATGTCGAGGGGTGACCAAAAAATGTTCAGATCCGACAATGTGAATGCAGCTTCACCTACATGGACAGATCTGACTTCTTCATTGCCTTCATCAGGCACGGTCGTTTGGATAGAGAGTCACCCAAGCATAGCCAATCGGTTATTCATTATCCGTAATAATAAAATCTATCAAAGCAATAACAAGGGCGGAAACTGGACGGATATTTCCGGCGGTTTGCCTGCCATTCCTTTGCTCAGTTTGGTTTGTGACAGCAGCAGCCGACGGAATGCCATGTATATTGGAACCTATATGGGCGTATTTTATTACGATACAGTCCAGGCATCGTGGACCTGGTTTAATCAGGGCATGCCGGTTAATACCAGAGCTACTGATTTAGATATTTACTATGATGTGAGCGGCCGTGCACAAAGTCATATTGTGGCCTCAACATATGGCCGTGGCAACTGGAAATCGCCTTTGTATGATGAAGATCCGATAGTTCCTGAAGCCGGATTCAAATGGAGTGAAAGCAGATTATGTGTTGGTCAAAAAGTCCGGCTGACGGACACTTCGCTGTATTTACCCACTGCATGGTATTGGAAAGTTGAGCCGATTAACGGCAGAAATTTCGCGGAACAAACAGACAGCAACAGTCAACATCCGGTTATTGAATTTTCCCAAACCGGCACATATACCATTAGCCTGTATGTGGAAAATTGCAAAGGCGTAGATTCTCTGATTCAAGGGCTCAAAGTAGAGGTTGGTCCGGGCGTGACACCGGCGGCCTGTCCCGGATACACTCAAATAACAGGAACCAATTACGGGATGGGAATTTTTTCTTTTACCACGGATACATTTACGCACCATAGCAAGGGAACTTATGAAGAAGGTGGGTATTTGGATCTGGCGTGCAATCAGATTTTCAGACTAAAAACAGACACCTTTTATCTGGCTTCCGTTATTACCGGCACCTCTTATGGTGAGTATGTGAAAATATATGCCGATTTGAACAATGACGGACAATTGACGGCAGCCGAGTTGCTCATGACGACCCCGCGTGTGATGACCGCTCATAACGACACCCTCTTTATTCCCAAAACAGCCGTTTCAGATACTCTGTTGCGCTTGCGGATACTCAGCGACTATGACAGTATTCCACATGCCTGTGATACTTTAAAATATGGTCAGACCCAGGACTATGGTCTGATTCTGGAGAAACGCATTCCGGAACCTTGGTTTATAGCCAGTGCTGACAGCTTGTGTTTGCATACTTCGGTACAATTTACAGACAGCTCCTTTGGAAACATTCAGGATTATTTTTGGGAGTTCGGGGATGGTGCAAATCCTTCGAGCAGCACAGGAAAAGGGCCTCATCAGGTACAATATACCAGCAGTGGATACAAGAAAATCAAGCTTACCCTGAATCAGGGAGAAGCCAATTTAACGAGGGATAGTTTGGTTTACATCAAGTTAACACCTGATTTATCTTTGGATTTAAGCGCGGGAAATGACAGTCTCTGTGAGCAAGAGCCCTTTGCCCTCAAGGCTCATGATGCCTCGAATTTGCCATCGTCATATTACTGGTACAAAAACGGGGTAAGTTTTGCGAACTCAGGAGATTCGATTCTGAGTGTGGGGTCCTCCAAATACGCAGATAGTGGATCTTACGTGGTAATTAAAACACTTCAGGGATGCAGCGATACTTCAGCAGCTTTTTTGATGACAGTATGGCCAAAACCCACCTTGAATCTCCTGGTAGATGATGATACCCAATGCCTGAATAACAATCAGTTCCAATTTCAATCGGGTGCGGGCATATTGCATGGTCATTTGACCTATGCCTGGGACTTTGATGACGGCCACTTCTCATCGCTAACGAACCCATTCCACGCTTTTACGGATATCGGTTTGTTCATGATTAAGCTAAAGGTTCAGTCGGATAAAAATTGTACTGCCGAGGACTCAATTGGTACTTATTTACATCCATCGCCAACTGCATCTTTCGAATTGTCCGACAGCATTATATGTTTAAACAACCATCGCATTACTTTCAGGAGTATATCGATATTCGGATTTGGAACCTTGAAGTATTTCTGGCGATTTGGAGATGGGCTCACAGATACACTCGAAACATCTGAACATACTTATGCCAATAGCGGCACTTATTTGTCAGAATTGCAGGTGAGTTCAACAGATGGATGTTCAGACACCATTGCCAAATTGGTGCAGGTGATCGCCCATCCGACGGCGCAAATGACGCTGTCCGATTCCATTTTCTGTTTAAACAATCATTCGTTGCAAGTGAGCAACAGCAGCGTGCTTCCAAGTGGAACAACGTTACAAAACATGATTTGGAATTTTGGGGATGGGCATACTGATCTCGGGGTTAGTCCGGCTGCATATAGTTATTCAGATACCGGAAAATTTGCACTCAGCATGGTTATATTACATAATCTTGGTTGTGCAGACAGTATTAAAAAATCGATATATGTTTCAGGGCACCCTAAGGCCGTATTTCAAATTGATGATGACATTCAATGTCAGAAATGTCATTTGTTTCACCTGACACCTAAACTAAGTGCTGATGTTCAAAACTGGAGCTATCAATTCAGTTCAGCACATTCAGAAATCCCGGCAGGCAGTGGCTTTTTCCAATTTTCTGATACAGGAACCATCGATGTAAAAATGCTTGTATCCAATGTTCATGCATGTGCTGATTCCAGCCTATCCCTGATCCGGATTTTACCGAATCCGATTGTTTCATTCAGGGCTGATACCATTTGCCTGGAAGAAGAAGTCCGGTTTATAAATTTATCCTCAGCGGGTTCTGTCGTATGGGATTTTGGCGATGGAAAAAGTTCAACCTTGCAAAACCCTGTACATACTTATCAAACTGCAGGAGCTCACACGGTAAGCTTAGCGGTGCTGGCGGCCAACGGGTGTGCTGATACCCTGCTACAAACCGGCATAGCCCTGGTACATCCGAAGCCAATTGCCCATTTTACCTACGATACAGAGATTGGCGGATCTTTAACAACAGCCATATCCTTTCATAATATAAGTCAGCATGGAAATACATATTCGTGGGATTTCGAGAGGTTCGGTCAATATTCTGATTATGAGCCGATACTGGAAATAACTGACAGTGCCACTTTTTATGCTCATTTAGCCGTAAACAATAATTTCGGATGTAAGGATTCATTTGGCAGTTGGATCACCATTATACCTTATGAAGAAATATGGGTTCCAAATATTTTCACCCCGAATTCAGATCTATTGAACGATCAATTTATTCCCAAAGGAGTGAGATACAGTCAGTTGTACCGACTACAAATTTTCAATCGCTGGGGCGAGAAAGTTTTTGAGAGCGAGAAAAACAATGAAAGTTGGGATGGGCGTTATCTTGATGAGCCGGTTGAAACGGGTATGTATGTTTACATTCTGGACACCATTAATGCCAAAGGAGAGCGCAAATTGATTAAGGGCACATTGATGCTGGTCCGATAATTATTCCGGCTGTAAAATACCGAGAATTTCATCCGCTTTATAAGGCCCTCCGGGGTAATTGGCCGTATAATCGAGATTGATCCAAACATCACCATTTTCGTCTGTATGATAATTCAGTTCCTTACCTTCGGTTTCCTTGGGAAACAGTTTTTCTCTGATCAATTGATGAATATTATCCAGTTCAGCGATAGGCCCAAGGCGCAACTCGGGGTACATATGACCTTTGGTATGCACCAATCGGGCAGAACCACCGATGGCATGGATGGCTGCGGCCATTAGAATGCTGTGATCATCGCAATCTCCGGCGAGCAGCATGACAGACTCGCTGGCGGGTGCAAAATAATCGCGACTTTTTGGATCGTGTATGTATTTCCAATGAGTATTTATTTCCTTAAATACAGCCAGGCTATGGACCAACACCCTGTTTTCCCGGGGATATCTTAAATCTGCGAAATGTTTGGTCGCAGCGAGTACGGCAAACTGTCGGACGGAAGGTTTTTGGTAGTCTATGGCTCTGAGCACCTTTTCTTTTTGGTGAAATGGTTTCAATCGAGCTGAGACCAAATGATGGACTTCAGGCGTGCGGTTATAATGATAGATGAGGTAACGATAATCTCTGATAAGTTGGGAAAAACCGTATCCGTGGGTAAGACTTCCAAAGGTGAGCACACCCAAATAGAGCAGACAAGCCCAGAGCAACCATTTTTTGTAAGACCGATACATCCATTCCACCAACCCTAAGATGATCAAAAAAAGAATGATTCGGTCTATGGGGTATTTCCAACCCGGATTGGGCAAATAATTGTGTATGAGAATGAAGATGGGGAAAGCGAGCAGGTGGCTCAGAATTCTGAATGAAAGATGAATCCATTTACGCCAAACGGGCACATATACCGGGCAAAACCACGCCAAATGCCACCTCATAGGCATGTGGGTTTTCGTTCCGCAATGTGCGCAAGTTTTGGTCTTAGTGGCCTTCCTTTTCAAATTTTACAAATATCAACCCAAAGTGGCATAGCTAAAAATTAAAGTGTAAACGTTTACAAAGGACTACAAGTAATTGAAAACGGGATACTTCTAAATTGTATGATGAATATTGTAATGTCATAAGGATTAACCCTCCTAACTGGCGCGTGTATTTAATTAATTATCAAACTAAAATTTCAATCGTATGAAAACTTTAAGAAACAAGGTTCAATTGATCGGGAACCTGGGAAGCGCTCCGGAATTAAAAAATTTTGAAAACGGAAAGCAAATGGTCAAATTCAGTGTTGCAACGACCGACTCGTATCGCAATGCACAGGGTGAAACCGTTAAGGACACTCAATGGCACAATGTGGTAGCCTGGGGCGCCGTGGCAAAAGTTGCTGAGAAGTATCTGGAAAAAGGAAAGGAAGTAGCCATTGAAGGCAAACTCACCAACCGGACCTATGAAGACAAGGACGGCAACAAAAAGTATATTACAGAAATAGTTGCCAGCGATATCCTGTTGTTGGGCAAAAAGGCGAGCTGATTTCTACCATCAGGGGGTATTGGATACAGTGCCCCCTTTATTTCCGGTATCACCGCAGCAACCCATGGTGCAAGTATCTTTTTCAACCACCCGTTCCGGGCTCAGGTAAGGTATACCCAGATTTAGTCCACGCACCACGAGTAAAACGCCCACAATAAAAGTAGTATACGGTATTACATGGCGCAGCTTCAGTTTAAACTTTAATGGAAGAAAGACTGGTCCCATGCTCAAAACCATCATCATCGGTAAAGTTCCCAATCCAAAGGCAGCCATATAGACAGCTCCCTGCATGGACGAACCCGATGCCAAGGCACCGGCCAACGCAACATAAACCATACCGCAAGGCAATAAGCCATTTACAGCTCCTAATGCGCTCCATCTCCACCAAGATGATTTATTCAGTAAAACCATCATGCCTTTAGAAATATAATTTGACCAGGCGGAAGGAATTCGTCCTTTCCGTCCCAGCAATGTTATCAAAACGGCCAATAAAAGAATGGCACCGGAAAAAATGCTCAACCGCTGTTGCCATTCAGGTGATTTGAGCCATATGCCCGGTATTCCCGCTATTAAACCCAAGGCAGCATAGGACAAAATTCGACCTGAATGATACATCAATCGGCTGAAAATGAGATTAATATTGAGTTTATCACTTCCGGGCAAATTCAGTACAATGGGTCCGCACATTCCCGCGCAATGCAGGCTGCCCAAAATACCCGTTGTCAATGCAAGCCAGATCATGGTTTCTGATAAAATAATTCCTTTTCGATATAGAACTCTTTTGAACCATCGGTCCAATTGAGTTTCGCAATATATCTGCCGGTATTCAGTTGTACAGCTTTGGTAATTTGTTTTGCGTCAATATGTGAGAAAGACAGTTTCACATCTTCATCAGAAGCATTGGGCCGAAACAACCATAGATCGGCAGATTTGATGGACAGGGAATCGGGTAAAGTTAAAACGACATTGCCATTATGAAGCTGTATTTCAGGCAAATAGGATAAATCCTGAGCATTTTTGATTCGCTCCATTTGTTGATCATGCGCAAGTCCTTTGGCATAATAGTCTTTTTCAACCACTCCATCATCACGGGTGCCCATTTGAATGCCCAGGTATACGATAAAGATGATAAACGCACCCATACTTAGGGCGAGCATATTTCCCCAGTTCATTTTCATGGCTTCGAATATACAGGTCCGAGGAATGAGGAGGTTAATTCCCGGTTGAATTCGCCATGAGTATAGAGTGAAAATTCCAATTTGGTATTATTTCTATCGATGGCTTTTTCCGGAATTTTGACCAGAAAAACCTTTTTCACCTGTTCACCTCCATTTACTTTAAGCAGGGTATCGATGAAGATAATCTGAACATCCTTGCGGTTGGCGACCAGATTGAAGTCCATTTCTTCAAAGGTTTTATTCACCAACTCAAGGTTATAGACATTGGTTATATAACCGCCTTCGTCTTTGGTGAAATTAGAACCCGGAGACCTGAGCACGGAAGCATCGAGGTCTTTTCGGGTAGCCAGTATATACATCAGTGCCGTGGTTAAAATCAGAAGCAGGACGGAATATCCAATCATACGGGGAGTCCAGCGGAACCCCGCTCCTTTTTCAATATTGTTAACAGAATCGAATCGAATGAGTCCCTTGGGTCTATTCAACTTTTCCATGACCGGATTACAGGCATCAATACATGCCGTGCAATTGATGCATTCCAGTTGTGTTCCGTTTCTGATATCAATTCCGGTAGGACAAACATCTACACATATACCACAATCGACACAATCACCGGTATTGCCTTCTTCATTTTTTCTAATTTTACCCCGGGGCTCTCCGCGATTGTAATCGTAGGCAACCACCACCGAGTTTCTATCGAGCATTACACCCTGCAATCTGCCATATGGGCAAATGATGATGCATACCAATTCGCGCAATTTGGCAAAAACCAGATAGAACACGAAAGAGAATACTATGATGGAGATGAAACCGATAAGGTGCAGCCCGACGGGTTCGGTGATAATTTTAATCAAATCATCGGAACCGATGATATAGGCCAGAAATGTATTGGCTATCAGAAAAGAAATGAAATAGAAAATGAGGTGTTTACTGCCCTTTTTAAGAATCTTTTCGGTATTCCAGGGCATGGCATCGAGTTTCCTTTGACTGGCGGAATTACCTTCTATCCAATTTTCAATTTTCCGGAAGAGCATTTCCATGAAAATGGTTTGGGGGCAAGCCCAACCGCACCAAATTCTACCAAAGATTACTGTAAAAAGGACCACGAACAAAACCGTGGTAACGAGCCCAAATGCGAAGATATAAAAATCCTGAGGCCAGAAAGGGCTGCCAAAAATGACGAACTTTCTTTCCAGGATATTGAGCATCAGAACAGGTTTTCCATTTATCCTCAGAAATGGGCCTGCAAACATGAGCGCCAGGAGAAAGTAACTCAACCAGGATCTGTATTTGTACCATTTACCTGCAATAATTTTAGGGTATAGCCAAATACGTTTTCCCTTTTGGGTTACGTTCCCCAGGTGCTCTCTGAAATTCTCGGTTCGTTGGCGATCTGACGACATTCAGTTATTAGCTCTTAAGGGTTGAATCTGCGGGTGCTGCTTCTTCTTTACCTGCGGGCACATATTTCTCGCCCTGAGGCGCCTTGGCACCTTCAGGATTGGTTCCCTGCAGGGTCATAATGAAACTGGCAACCTGTTGAATCATCTTGGGATTCAGATCTTTCTGCCAGCTTTGCATTCCCTTCTCAGTAACACCGTATTTAATGGTTTTGAAAACATCCTTGATATCTCCACCATGTATCCAGTATTCATCTGTAAGATTAGGTCCAACTTCACCCTGACCTTTGTCCTTATGACATACCTGACATTTCTCCTTGTAAATGGTAGCACCGGCATCGATATCTGCCTTTTCTGATAGTGCGACCACATTGGTTTCATCGATCAGATCTGCCGCTTTGGAAAGATATGCCTCATGTACTTCTTCGGCAGATTTCAATTCAGCCGTGTACTCCTGCAACTGTGTTGGGCCATCACCCGTTACGCTGTAGCGCACAAAATAGATGGCAGCAAACAATATAGTTCCATAGAATAAATACATAAACCATGGCGGAGGAGGATTGTCTAATTCCACGATTCCATCATAAGAGTGATCCATCATAACATCCTTATCGGTTGAGACAGATCTGAACTGGAACAGGCGCTCCCATGGATACTTATATTCCACTTCTTCTTTGTTGAACTCTCCCTTGTAATAACTTTTGAGGTGTCTGCTGATTCTCCAAAGCACTAAAACAAGAATAAGAAGTACAAAAACGATGATACCAATAAGGTACATGAGTCCTTCTCCACCTAATGGAAGTGGAGTGGTGAAAACTTCAGCTTTGGCTGATTCCTGAGCCAAAACACTGTGTCCAATCATTGCCATACAGGCTGAAAGGAATAATTTATACGTTGTTTTCATGATAAATCAGATTGGGTATTGGATTCATTAAAAGGTAATTCACTCATTTTCCGGATGTGACCGCGATCTGCTTTCCATACATATACGGTTGCGAACAGAAAGAGTCCAAGGAAAATCATCAGAGACAATATCACATAGATATCGGCTCCTTCTATTTTATTGAGCATTTGACTGAGCATGGCTTATTTATTTAGGGCTACCGATTCAGGTTTAATATCTCTTCCAAGTTTCTGCAGATAGGCAATTAGCGCAACGATTTCGCTGTCTTCGAGCTTGATGCCATCATCGGGATTCAGGTCAAATCCTTCTTTTTTCAGTTCTGCTGCCAGATTAGAGGCTTGCGCTTTTAAATCGCTCAGCGCCACATTTTCATAACCCTTTTCATAAGGAACTCCGAGGGTACGCATCGCAGATATTTTTTTCTGCGTTGAAGATGTATTCAAGCTTTGTGAATACAACCATGGATAAGGAGGCATGATAGACTTTGGAGAGGTACTTCCCGGTTCGCGCATATGCTGGAAGTGCCAGGAAGCACTTTTATAGGCACGACTGGTGGTATTACCTTCCCTGGCCAAATCAGGCCCGGTGCGTTTTGAGCCCCATAAGAATGGGTGATCATAAACATATTCGCCGGATTTGGAGTAATCGCCATAGCGTTCAGTCTCGCTTCTGAATGGACGAACCAATTGAGAGTGACAACTGTTACATCCTTCTCTGATATAAATATCCCGGCCTTCCAACTCTAATGGAGTATAAGGTTGTATACTTTCAATGGTTTTAACATTGCTCTTAACCAGGAACATCGGAACAAATTCGAAAATGGTACCTACCAAAATCATAACCAATGAAGCCACGAGCATTTGAATAGGTCTTCTTTCAATCCATCTGTGCCAATGATCTTTCGTTGCATGTGAATCTTCCTGTGCTGTTAGAGCATAGGCTTCAGCTGCTTCATTGGCGATGAGTTTACCGCTGCGCGCTGTTTTTAGCAGGTTCCAGGCCATAATAATGGCTCCTGACCAATACAGGAATCCACCCAGGGCTCTGAGCATGTGCATGGGTAAAATACGGATGGTTGTATCCAGGAAGTTTCCATAACGGAGTAACCCTTCTTCCGTAAATTCTTTCCACATTAAACCTTGGGTATATCCGGAGAAATACATTGGGATGGCATATAAAATAATACCCAAAGTAGCGATCCAGAAATGTGTATTGGCTGCTTTAGCGCTATACAGAGTGGTATTAAAAATTCGTGGAACCAGCCAATAGAGCATGGCGAAGGTTAAGAAACCATTCCATCCCAAAGCACCAACGTGAACGTGGCTTACGATCCAATCGGTGAAGTGGGCGATGGCATTCACATTTTTTAGTGACAGCATGGGACCTTCAAAAGTGGCCATACCGTAGCAGGTAATACCTACCACCATGAATTTCAACAACACATCGTCGCGTACTTTATCCCAGGCACCTCTCAAGGTAAGCAGGCCATTGAGCATACCACCCCAGGATGGAGCGATGAGCATTATGGAGAAAATCACACCTAATGTTTGAGCCCAATCAGGAAGTGAGCTGTAAAGTAAGTGGTGTGGACCTGCCCATATATACAAGAAAATCAATGACCAAAAGTGGAGAATGGACAATTTATAAGAATACACCGGTCTATCCGCCATTTTGGGCATATAATAGTACATGAGCCCCAGGAATGGTGTAGTGAGGAAGAATGCCACCGCATTGTGCCCATACCACCATTGCACCAATGCATCCTGTACTCCGGCATACCAGCTGTAGCTTTTTAAGAAACCTATGGGTAATTCAAATGAGTTTACAATGTGCAGCACTGCCACCGTTACGAACGTTGCTATATAGAACCAAATGGCTACATATAAATGGCGTTCGCGGCGTTTGATAATTGTGCCGAACATGTTGATACCAAAAACCACCCAAATAAGCGCAATGGCGATATCGATGGGCCATTCGAGTTCAGCGTATTCTTTGGAGGTTGTAATACCCAATGGAAGGGTAAGTGCTGCAGCTACAATAATGAGTTGCCAACCCCAAAAATGGATATTGCTGAGCGCATCGCTGAACATCCTGGTTTTAAGTAATCGTTGGAGTGAGTAATACACACCCATAAAAATTGCGTTACCCACAAAGGCAAAGATTACTGCATTGGTATGCAGCGGTCTGATTCTGCCAAAAGTGAGATACTGAGTAAAATTCAGTTGCGGATGAAATAGCTGGGTGGCGATGATTACCCCGACCAGCATACCCACAATGCCCCATATGACGGTGGCAATTGCGAAGTTTCTCACAATCCGGTTGTCGTAGAAAAACTGTTCTTTTTGCATCATTTTAAAAGATTAAGGATTATTGGATTTTGGTTTATCTTCAAATAAAATTCGAACGGAAGGTGTATGCAGATCGTCGTTTTGACCTGACTTAACAGACCAAAAAAAGGCAGCTAAAAAGATCAGCGCCAATGCAATGCTGCATCCTATGAGTATGAATATTACGCTCATTTCAGTTTCAGTTTATATGCATAATAATTGGTGATAAAAGTATTGATGAGCACCACAGAAATGGAACTCAACGGCATGAGTACTGCTGCCAAAACAGGTGACAATTGTCCCTGTACGGCAAACCACAAACCCACAATATTGTAAAGGATAGAAATTGCGAAACTAAAATGAATGGCACCAAGTGTTCGTTTGGCCAATTTCATCATGGACGGAAAATTCTCCAATTCAGCGGCCATGAGAATACCTGATGCCGCCGGTGTGAACTGACCGCCCTGACCAGAAATGGCAATTCCGGTATTGCTCATACGGAGAGCTCCGGCATCATTTAGACCATCTCCAACCATCATCACCCGATCTCCGGAGGCTTCCAATTCCTGAATAAATTTTTGTTTTTGCTCAGGAGTCTGATTGAATTTGAGTTGATCGAACCCTGAGAACATTTCTTTCAGATGTAATTCTTCTGAAGCGTGATCTCCACTTAATATGCTGATTTTAAACGTTTTGCCCAATTCGTTCAACAAATTAGCCACTTTGGAACGATAGGCGTTTTCAAAAAGAAACTTACCTCTTTCGATGCCGTTAAAAGTGACATACACTGCCGGGCTGTTCATTATACCGGAAATACCATTAAAAGCTGCATTCCCAATTTTAACCTGCCCAAATTCCGTATGTATTCCGCTCAATCCGCTTCCAGGTATTTCTGTAATCTGTGTCAGATGCTGACCATTCTCTGCCTGAAGAGATTGATAGACCGCTCTGCTATATGGATGATTGCTATGAGATGTGAGTTCTTTGATGGCAGCGCTCTCTGACTCACTCAGCGGACCTCCCAGCCATTTAACTTTTAATAGTTCAGGTTCGGTTAACGTTCCGGTTTTGTCGAAAACAATATGATTAATCTGAGCCATTTGTTCGACTACTGCGGCATTTTTCAAATACAAACCCTTTCTTCCCAACAACCTCAGGGTATTTCCCAGGGCAAGCGGAGAAGACAGGGCCAATGCACATGGGCAAGCAACTATGAGTACAGATGTAAAGGAAAAAAATGCGATAGACCAACTGCTAAAGCTCCAAATCAGAAAGGTGCTGCATGCAATGGCGAGCAGTGCAATGGTGAAATATCTGCTCACTTTAGATGAGAAGGATTCGAGAGACGATTCCTTTTGCGTGCTTTCCTGGCCATTCCAAATTCTGGTAAGTTGGCTTTGGGCTACTTCCTTTACAATTTCGATTTCAATGGCAGCACCGCTTTGTCTTCCGCCTCCGTAAACAATTTCTCCCAGCACTTTGGAAACAGGAATGGATTCACCGGTTACAAAACTGTAGTCGATCAGAGCATCTCCTTTCAGAACAATGGAATCCGCTGGGATCAACTCCCCGTTGCGAATCCTGAGACGATCTCCTTTTTGTATTTCACTCAGCAATCGGCTCACCCATCGTTCCCCTTCTTTTACAGTAACTGCCAGAGGAAAATAACTCTTATAATCTCTCTCGAAATTGAGATGGCTCCAGGTATATTGCTGAAACCATTTGCCACTCAATAAAAAGAACAATAAGCCGGCAAATGAATCGAGATAGCCCGGACCAACCTGCCAAATAATTTCATATGCACTTCTCAGAAATAACGCCAACATGCCCAGAGCAAGGGGTACGTTAATATGAAGTACCTTTTTTCTAAGTGACTTAATGGCTGAGTCAAAATAATCATAGGCGGAATAGAACAATACCGGAAGTGCAAGTACTAAATTTATGTACGAGAAGAACCTCGCGAAAACTTCGTCTTCCCGTAGTTTAAGTCCGAAATATTCCGGAAAACTGAAGAGCATGATGTTGCCGAAGCAAAATCCGGCAACGGCCAGTTTCAGCAATAAATCACGTTCACTTTTATCTTGTTTTTCCTTTTGTTCCTGCTTGAGAGAAATATCGGGTTTATATCCTATATCTCTCAGTAATTCAACGAGTTGGCGAACTGAAATCTTATTGGGATCAACCCTAACCGTGAGTTCTTTTTTTAAGAAATCGACCCGGCCAAACAAAATTCCCGGATGCAATAAGTTGAGATGTTCCAACAACCAAATACAAGAGCTGCAATGAATGGCAGGTAATTGAAGATTGAGCCTGACCAGATCCTCGTTTTTGAAATCTATAAGAAGTCCGGCAATTTCAGGATTATCCAGAAAGGCAAATTCCTCTGCATCTTTATGGAGGACCTTGTTCCCACTTCCACGGCCCATCTCGTAATAATGCCCCATTCCACTTTCAGAAAGGATATTATGTACGGTAAGGCAGCCTTCGCAACAAAAGGATTTATCCCCTTGCTTAATTTCGCTTAGGACGATATCCCCACAATGGAAGCACAGAAGCTGTTGGCCGACTGACGTTTTCATTAATTCTTGTGAGCAAATTTGTAATGAAACTCACAAGGCTGAACTGAACTGCGTCAGACGTGGTTATGATATTTATCAATTCATTTAGTCTGGAATGATTCTAAATGCGATCCAAAGCGGCATCAGACATCCTCGTTCAGGACAAGTGTGGGGACTTTGATGGATAAGGCGAGATTCTTGCTCACACTGCTTTTGAAGAGTTTATCGAGCATAGAATGTTTGCGATGGACCATAATGAGGAGATAATTGCCATGGTGTTGCACGAACTCTTCGATTACATCAGATACATTTTCACCGGCAACCCGATGAAACTCAGGATTAAGTACCTGAAGTGAACTCAGGAGTTGTTCTTTTTGGCTTTGATTTATGGTTTCATTGCCCTGGCTCACATATAAAACATCCAGTTCACATTCGCCGGGTTGTAATTGCTTCACCAACTGAACGAGAGCCGGAACACTCCTGATGGCATTCAAGTCACTGGCCAAAACCGCCTTGCTGCCGGCCTCACTTGGAATGGAGTGATCGAGATCAGGAACCAGCAAAAGGGGAATATTCAAACGGCCAATCATTTTTGATGCATTGCTTCCGAACAATTTTCCTTTGATGGCACCGGCGCCCTTGGTACCCATAATAACCAGATTGGCCTCTCGATTGGTGATCACTTCCTTTAAGGCATTGGCAAACTCTCCATTTATCAATACCGTTTCAGTAATTCCTGTGCGGTAGGGAAATTCCCGGGACAGTCGACTCATTTCATTTTCCATTTCCGCCCTCGCATCTTTTTCCAAAATATCATCAATGGAAATCATTACGGAATGTCCGACCTGGGGAGTTCCGAAAACATGCATGAGAAAAATATGGGCATCCGGAAAGCGGGCATAAGTATAATCAGCCGCTATTCTGGCATTTTCTGAAAAATCGGTAGTCAGAATGATTTTGTATGACATATTGGTTGGCAAATTAGTAAGATTACGACAAATCTAAAGATTCCGCGCTTCTTTCCATTTGCTGTTTTAGGGTCCATGAATCTGTGTTCACTGTTTCGAGCCAAACCTTACCTGACTTTCGAAAAACTTGTATAAATAATCCGAATCTATCCCGGAATAATCCTTCCAATTCGGCAACTTTCCAATTTTCGTCAATTTGGATGGCCATTTCCGTGTGAAATTTTCGCAATTCCCACAATTTTGGATTCCCTTTAACTATGTCACCTTTTGCAGACCCTTCGCCATCGGAGTGACTATGAGATACGAATTCAATCTTCAAACCGGGAAAATGTGCAGAGAAATCCGCCTTAATTTCTTCGATGGTTCTATTGTCCTGAATATCAATTTTCATGGATTAAAGCACTTTGCTCAAATACTTGGAAAATTCTTCTTTAAGTTCAGCAAACACCTTTTCAAACTGAGTCATTCTTTCCCTCAATTCAGTGTGATCTTCCATTCTTTTATGATCTGTAGCTACATTGTTTTCCTTAGCTTTTTCAACAACGCGGTCTTCAAACACATTGATTTCATGATTCAGGGTGTCAATTACCTCTCTTTGTCTGATGAACTGATTCTGAAAATGCTCGAGGGGTGCCAATACTTCTTGTTTATTGTTCTGTTGTACTATTTCTCCGAGGCGATTTTCGAATGATGCGAGTTCGACTGCATAAAAACTCAGTTTTCCTGACCATTCCTGATGTTCGTTGTGCAGTGTAGTAAGATGTGCTTGATTGTTCATATTTTGTTTTAATTCTGTTCGTTTAATGGAAAATAATGGTTGGCGTGTGCGCATGCATGGCTACATGTCTGGTAACGCTTTTATGAAATAAATCTTCGAAGAAACCTCTTTCTCCGGCTCTCATGGCCAGCAGGTTTATCTGATTTCCGGAGATATATGTTTCAATAGATTCGGCTACATGGTTTCCAGTCAGGACTTCCATGGACAATTGTGGATGTTTATGGCCCATTTTGTCGAGCACTTCGCGTTGTGCGGCATTGAGTTCCTGATTTTCTTTGATCACATGGATTACGTGAAGTTCGGGGTTAAAAACCTTGGTGAAATCATCCAGCCAATCCAGTTTATCTATATCTTCATGCCATAATTGAGAGGCAAATGCAATTTTCTTGAGGGCTGAGAACTCGGCACCGGAAGGTACAACCATCAATGGTTTGTGAATTCCTTTCATCACATGAGAAGTAACACTTCCCAACAAATTGTCCAGAACATCCGAGCTTCCTTTGGTTCCCATGATAACCAAATCTGCATGCATTGAATCTGCCTTGTCGATGATTAAATCCCTGGCAAAGCCAAACTCAACTTCAACACTTACGTTTTTCAGAAAATATTTATCTTCAATTTGTCTTTTCAGTGCTTCAAGTTCCAGAACGGTGGCTGCTTTCAGTTCCTGCATGGCATTATCCAAAACCATGGCTGCGTCTTGCACATCAATGGCAGGTACATGCTGTGCGTGTATAAGAATCAGGTCTGCTCCTGTGAATTGTGCCACACCGGCCGCGAATTGCAGGGCATTTCCTGCATTGTCGGAGAAATCTGTCGGGAATAGTATTCTGTTTAACATATGATTTTAAATTCGAGGGTAAATTACAAAAAGACTGTGAATTTAGTGTCAAGCGATGCAGTTTGATCGCTCAATCCGGCACCAATTGCCAATCCCAGTCATTAATTCCCTCCTTTAACATAAAAACACTCTTAAAACCCAGACCATCTATAATTCTCGCAATTGAGTTGCTTCTCAGTCCTGAATTGCAATAAAACAAATAGGCTTTTTCTCTGCTCAAATTTTCCAATTTTTGGTAGGATCCATTCTTTAAAACGTCTAAGTGCATCGCCCCCGGAATGTGCCCCAATTCAAAATCAATGGCATCGCGCAGATCGATAATTTGCACGTCCTCTCTTGATTTCAGCAATTCAGAACACTCCTTTTTGTCGATATAGCTAATCATGGCCAATGGCAATATTCGCTTGAAACTTGCCGGACATACCTCAATCAGACAATGTTTCGATATAGTGCGAAGTTCCGATTTTATCTGCAAAATCGGCATGATGAGGGTCAAAACCGGAACTGATATTTATCAGTAGGGCACTTTGCGAAGTTTTTCAACCTGAAGAATGGTGATTTGACTTCCATGGATATCGATGAAGCCGGAGGCCTTTAGTTCACTTAACATTCGAATGGCCGATTCGGTAGAAGTGCCAACAATACTGGCCAAATCATCCCTCGAAATACTGATGCTATAGGCTGCGGAGCCTTTTTCAGCATAAGTGTCATACAGTCTGACCATGGCATCGGCCACCCGTTTTCTAACCGTGTTATAGGCCAGCTCCAACAGCTGCTTTTCTTTGTTTTCGATAGAATCGGACATCATTCGAATAAAGGAGGCTGCCACATCTCTTTCGCTGTAAATCAGGTTGAGAAAATCCTCCCTTGGAATGAGTCGAATTTCTGAATCATCCAGTGTCTCGGCAGAATCAGAAAATTCTGTATCGCGCAGAATGGCGTCATATCCAAAATAATCATTACAACCAAGTAAGGAAGAAGTGATTTCCTTACCATCGTTATTCATCTGGAAGATTTTTACTTTGCCGCTAACAATCTGAAAAAGGTATAAAGGACGGTCGCCTTGCTGAAAAATAAGCTCTTTTTTATTGTATTTCCTTGTAATGCTGCGATCGGCAATTTCCTTTAAGCGATCCATTCCATGCATAGATTCGAGGAAATGGGTCCAACTCTTGTTTGTTTTCGATTCCAGGGTTGAGCGGATGCGCGAATTTTTCTCAAGTCTCACCTGCACGGCCTGCAACAAGGTGGTTTCATCAAAAGGTTTTGTGATGTAATCATCGGCTCCCAAGTTCATCCCTTTCCGAATATCAGATTGCTCTGTTTTGGCTGTCAGGAAAATAAATGGGATGGTAGATGTTTCCGGCTGTCCGGATAAAATCTGCAATACTCCGTAACCATCCATACCGGGCATCATGATATCACAAATGATCAGATCAGGTTTGATATCCCGGGCCATTCTGACTCCTTGTTTTCCATCTTCTGCCACTTCGACTAAATATCCGGATAAGCGCAACAGTTCCTGGAGATTATCCCGAACTTCTGCATTATCCTCTATCACTAAAATGCTCGCATTCATACTATTGATTTATCAAAAATAAGTGTAAAAGTAGTTCCGACTCCTGCAAAACTTTTAAAATTTATTTGTCCACCCATTAAATCCACATAGTTTTTTACAATATGGAGACCGAGGCCGGTACCTTGAATATTTCCGGCATTACCGGCTCGAAAGAAACGGGTAAATATTGAGGCTTGATCACTTTCGGGAATCCCCATTCCCTGGTCTTCAATTTCCAAATGAAGTGTATGATTGTCGCACAAAACTCTCAGTTTGATTTTTGTCCCGGAATCTGAATATTTAGAAGCATTGGAAAGGAGGTTGTACAGCACATTTTGGAAAAGATGTTTATCCTGATTTACCTGAAGGCTTTCATCCTTGCAACTCACCTCCATCATTTGACCCGGTTTTAAAATCCCCTCAATATCTTCGGCCACTTCATTTAAAAATTCGCACAAATTGAAAGGTTCGGCGTGACTAACCAATTTGCCTTCGTCCAGTTTTTCCAGTGAAAGGAAATCCTGTAAGATCATATTGAGATTATGCACATTCGATTTAATCCGGTCAATATGCTTCATTCTGTTCTCCTGTTGTCCGGTTTCCGTGTATCTCGAAATGAGGGCGGCAGAGCTTAAAATCGTACTGAGCGGGGTTCTGAATTCATGGGAAGCCATGGAAACGAATCTGGATTTCATTTCATTGAGTTCCTTTTCCTTTTGAAGGCTTCTGAATATTTCAACTTCGGCCTGCTTCTGCGGTGTGATATTGGTTTCCACTACCAAAATCCGGTCTATCTGTTGTTGATTATCACGGAGAGGCACCCCTCTTAAGATATAGTATTGCTGATGATGATTAATTTCAAAAGATCGCAATTCGCCCTCCAAAACCTTATTTAATTGATATTCTGCTATTTCTCTGGCTTCCGGATTTAATCTTTCCAGAAAAGAGGTCCCGATGAGTTTAGCCGGGTCAATACCGGCGTCAGAAAGACCTTTACCATTTGCGAAAATATAATGCAGATTCCGATCGAAAACATTGATTACTCCGTTGGGAAAGTTCTTCGCTATTTCAGTATACAAATGCTGACTTTCGCGCAACATTTGTTCGATGGTGGTTCGTTCTTCTACCTCTTTTTGCAGCAGTATATTGGATTTCTGCAGGTCCCGGGTCCTTTTCTCAACCTGTTCTTCCAACTCATCTGCATGTCTCTTCAATTGTGCTTCTGCCTGTTTCTCTCTGGTTAAATCGTGAATGAATCCGGTAAAGAGCGTTTCTTTTTCACTTTTTATTTCTGATATCGCCAACCTGAAGGGAAATTTATCCCCGGATTTCTTCAATCCTTCTACCTCGCGACCAATTCCAATTACTCTGGGTTTCCCAGATTGCTGATAACGGTGTATATATGAATCGTGGGCACTTCGATCAGGGTCATCCATGAGCATGCGCACGTTTTTACCTCTGACCTCAGAAATCTGATAACCAAATAAATGGCAGGCTGCATCGTTAATCAAAATGATTTCTCCTGTATTTTTAATGACAATCACGCCATCGATGGCATTTTCAATGACTGCCTTCAGAAGGTCTTCTTCCCTGGAAGGAATCATTCCAACAAAATTACTTGAGCGAAAACTTTGTGCTTCCGATTATAAAATCTTCACAGAACAAATAGACTTCGTATTCACCGGCAATTAAAGAAGGAGTTTTGTCCCATGAGAAATTAATTTTCTCGTTGCTGTTGGTGAATTCAATTTCCTTTTTGGCCGTATAAAGGGATTGTTCTCCCTTGTATTCAAATGTACCTGACCCTTTGGCCTCATCGCTTAGCGTGGCTTTGGAGGGAGTGATGATCTTCAGATAGATGGTGCGTTTGCTTTTTTTGGCAACTTCATTTTTATCGAGAGTAAAAGACACGTTGATTTTGTCTACGGAAGCCAATCGGGTTGTGCTTTTTTCCTTTTCGTTCCATCTCACCTTGATGGGCTCGGCTTTCAAATTCAAGGCTTTCAGTTGTGAAGCAATTCTCACCTGTTCCGCATAATTTTTATTCTCTTGAATCAGTACATCTCTGTGCTCTTTAACTTCTGTGTTTTCCTGCTTGATGGCATAATTTTCATCTCTCAGGAATTCATTTAGTTTTGAAAGTGAGTCGACTTCGGTTCTATATCGTTGAATGATGGATTTAAGTGATGCAATTTCTGCCCTCGCTCTTTCCAAATCAGACTTTGAAATGTTTCTGTTCTGAAGCAGTTGTTTAATCTGATTTACCTTATTGGCCAATTCGGCTTCTTTAATATCAATAATTGAATCTAGTGATGCGTTTTGACCTTTAA
>CAZTGZ010000003.1:0-4772 GCA_964613385.1 uncultured Chitinophagaceae bacterium | reverse complement strand
CTGCTTCGGTTTCTGCCAGCATTTTTTTCAACTCATCCCTCTCAGCAGTAGTATCTTCCAGCTTATTTTCGGTTAACGTAATTTTGTTGGCTTTGTTGATAAGGTTGTAAATTAAAGCGCCATTAATCAGAGCCAAAACGACAATGATAATGAACAAATAAATTCTACTTCGCTTATCTTTTTCTTCTGATTTCATTGAATATCTAAACGTTACTTTAATTGACAAAAATATAACAATTCACTTGAAATCTACTTATTAGAGACCTTCTAAAAAAAAAGTATTTTTTTCATGCAACCGTTTTAGATGCGCTCAGACTAACCAGATAAGCAGCAATATGCTATGTTAAATTGCTATAAAAAACTTACATTTGAATCAAATTTTATGAAACAACTTTACCTTACCTTTAGAATCGGGATGGCGGCCATTTTGATGGTTTTGATGTCCTTTACTTCCGCTTACGCTCAAAAATTGAGCATAAGTACTAAGAAAAAGTGGTATTGTCCGGATGAAACGGCTGTATTGGAAGCTACCAATGGCTTTGCCAAATATTTGTGGAACACTTCCAGCCGGGACAGGACCATTAAAGTTCAGAAAGCCGGCAAATACTGGGTAACTGCTTGGGATAGTCTGGGAAAACCCCAATCGGACACCATTGAAATATTCTATTATAAGACGAAGAGTCTGAGTATTTCTACCAAAAATAATCCAATTTGCAAGGGTGATTCAGTAATGCTCGAGGCGACTTCAGGGTTTAAGTCATATCAATGGAGTACCAATGAAACCACCAGATTGATCAAAGTTGCGCCAACGGCAACAACTACTTACTGGGTTTATGGTACAGATTCAAATGGATGCCCGGTAAAAGCAATTTATACGCTACAGGTAAAGTCATGTAGTTCCAACCCTTGTCAGGGAATTCTGGCCGGTAATCCGACCAAAATGTGTAAAGGAGGATTTATATATTTAGAGGCGAAAAACGGATTTAAAACTTACACCTGGAGCAATAAGAAAACGGATCGTGTAATTAAAATTACCGAAGATGGATGGTATTATGTTACGGTAACTGATTCTGCTAACAATACCTGCACCGATAGCATTAAAATTACCTATTTTGATGTGCGGAAAGCGGATATTACGGCAAATCCTTCCAATGCCAAAATATGTAAAGGTCATTCCATTACGCTCAGCGGAAACAATGGTTTTAAATCATACACATGGGTTTGGAAAAATGAAACTAAAACTGCCCAAAGTATTACAGTTACTCCTATGTCTGACACGAAATACTATTTAGGTGCGGTTGATTCAAATGGCTGTCATAGTTATGATTCTATCGAAGTAAAAGTAGACTCCTGCTCGCAAAATACCAGTTGTCCGGATTTGATTAAATCTAAAGATTATGAAAAGTGTGCCGGTGATTCTGTGTTGCTTGAAGGTCCATCAGGATACAAATATTATTTCTGGGGAGACGGACGAAAAACATTTAGTCAAGAGAGAAAATACTGGGCCAAAGAACCTGGCATGTACATTTTAATGGTTAAAGACTCTACCAACAACATTTGTGTTGATACCGTATGGGTTAAAAACAAAACTACCAAGAGTCTGCAGGCCGGTGTATATCCTGCCAAAAACGAATATTGTATCGGTGACACCCTTGTTTGGGAAGCTTCGGCCGGTTTTGCTTCATACTATTGGAGTGTAGGCGAAACCAAGAGAGCCTTTAAAATGGTTGCCAAATCAACTTTTGAAATGAAGCTGACTGCCACTGACAGCAACGGTTGTAAAGTAGTTAAAATCTGGAAGATCAACGTGAAGGACTGCAGTCAAACCAAGGATTCCTGTGCAGGCCTGATTACCGTATATCCAAAGAATGTGGTTTGTGAAGGAGATTCCATCAAATTATTAGGAAAAGAAGGAATGTCCAGTTATAACTGGAGCAACCGCAAAACAGATCGTTATTTCTGGGTGAAAGAATCCGGAACCTGGATATTGGAAGCAAAAACTCCGGGAGGCAAAACCTGTATCGACTCTGTTAAAGTAACTGTTAATAAGAAGAGTAATTTTAGTCTTACAACCAAGCCAAATCCGGCCATCATTTGCCCTGGAGATACAGTTGTATTCGAAGCTACCAAAGGCATGAAATCCTATAGCTGGAATTTAGGCAGCAATTACAATACCAACTACGTGAAATTGGTCATGAAAGAAGGCAAGAAAGTAGTGGTAGAAGCTACCGATGCCAATGGCTGTAATTATCGCGCTGAAGTAACGGTAAAAATAGATAGTGCATGTCAAAAGAACAGTCACAAAGGTTCAGTTTGCAAGGAAATTAAAGTATATCCGAATCCGGTTAAGAATAAGTTGACCCTAGAGATGAAGGACACCTTGAACTATGACTTGAAGATTGAAATCTTTGATCGTTACAGCAAGAACGTGATGAAAGATGTCTGGAAATCAGGAAACTCTAAACACACTATGGACTTGAGCGGACTTTCATCAGGCTATTATTTGATGAAAATTCATTGCAAGGACGGTGTCATTTTGCGCAAAATATTCAAACAATAAATTATTCAATTTTCAACAAGGCTGCCTCAGGAAACCGGGGCAGCTTTTTTTTTGCGCTTCGAAGTATATTTGGCTCTTTCTCAGCACCTCCCACACTTCGCAATTCCAGGGTCCAAGCGCACTTTACAACCATCGCATTACCGGTTGAAAGAATCACGTAACTTTGTATTATGCATAAGATTTTTGTTTTTTTATTGACCTTGGTTATTCCTGCTTTTTCTTATTCTCAGATAAGTGATAAAGATTGGAAAAAGCACTTGTCCAAAGTGGAAAAATCCAGAGAAAAGCAAGGAGTAGAAGTAAGCTTAGACACGCTGTTTTATAAAGGAGAACCCTATTGTCTTTTTGTGGAAGGCAAAAAAATGCTCGGAAATGTTTTGGATGTTACCGTCAAAGATTTGTCCGGAAATGATCAGATGTGGTGTGTATTAAAGACCGGAACGGAATTGTTTCATCCGGAAATTACAACCGCCTATGAAATCACCTTTAGCCAATCCGGAAGTAAAAGCCTGTATGTCAATGTAATAGGGAATAATTTAGCCAAAGAAATTGTAAAAAACGGCTTATTCGTCCAGGGGATTTTTCAACCGGAAATGGAGCGAAAATTCATTGCCATGAATGCACCCTTACAAGCCATTGGAGATCCGGGATCTGACAGAAAATCAGGTGTTTCCTATAAAATGGTTGAGAGAAATCGGAATGCCATGGTGCAGGTATTTGGAAATGCCATTAAACAGGATTTTGTGGTTATTGGAAATATCAAAGAATCACAAATCAATAGTCAGGGCAACATTCTTACCCGTTATACCATTTCATTGGCCAGTGGGACGGTAGTAGCCATCGTCGAAAATGAAGGAATTAACAGCCATCACTGGGAGGTTATTACGATGCAGGACCATAAAATGCATCATGTTCATTCAGAAATTGGAAAGGACCAGATCGATATTATCAATCACCTGATCAAAATGTTGTATTTATAAACTCAGGCGAGATTTCTGCGAATGATATTCAATGCACCACCCGCTTTAAACCATTCGATTTGTTGCTCGTTATAGGAATGCAATACTTCAATATTTTCGGTACTTCCGTCGCTGTGATGTAATGAAATACTGAGCGACTTACCCGGTGTAAAATCTGTTAGGCCAAGGATGTCCATTTTGTCTTTTTCCCGGATTTTATCGTAGTCTTCCTTGTTAGCAAATGTCAAAGCCAGCATACCTTGCTTTTTCAGATTTGTTTCATGAATACGCGCAAAGGACTTAACCAAAACTGCGCGTACGCCGAGGTGTCTCGGTTCCATGGCTGCATGCTCTCTTGAAGAACCTTCGCCATAATTCTCCTCGCCTACAACGATACTGAATTCTCCGGCTCCTTTATACATGCGTTGAACTTTGGGCACCTCATCATACGTGTCATTCAGTTGATTGTACACCTTATTGGCCTCATCATTAAAGTAATTGATGGCACCAATGAGCATGTTGTTGCTGATATTGTCGAGGTGACCTCTGTATTTTAACCATGGACCTGCCATGGAAATATGGTCTGTAGTGCACTTTCCCTTGGCTTTAATGAGCAGTCGGAGTCCCTTCAGATCCTGACCTTCCCAGGCGGCAAAAGGTTCCAATAGCTGCAGACGGTCGCTATTGGGGTCTACTTTAACCTGTACTGCGGAACCATTGGGCGAAGGTTGCTGATAGCCGGCATCTTTAACATCAAATCCCATTGGTGGCAATTCATATCCTGCAGGTGGATCAAGTTTTACCTGCTCTCCATTTTCATTTAACAAGGTATCGGTGAGTGGATTAAAACTCAAATCTCCGGCTATGGCGAGTGCGGTGACCATTTCAGGACTGGCAACAAAGGCCATGGTATTTGGGTTACCATCCGCCCTTTTAGCAAAATTTCGGTTAAAGGAGTGCACGATGGTATTTCTCTCCTGCTTTTCAGCTCCCATTCTGGCCCACATTCCGATACAAGGCCCGCAAGCATTTGCAAATACTTTGGCGCCGATGCTTTCAAATACGTCCAAAAGGCCATCTCTTTCAATGGTATATCTCACCTGTTCACTGCCGGGAGTTATGGTAAATTCCGATTTTGGTTTCAAATTTTTTGATGCTGCCTGAGATGCCAAACTGGCGGCTCTGGAAATATCTTCATAGCTGCTATTGGTACAACTGCCGATCAAACCGACTTCAATTCGGGTTGGCCAACC
>CAZTGZ010000002.1:32293-155627 GCA_964613385.1 uncultured Chitinophagaceae bacterium | reverse complement strand
TTCAAACGTTGACAAAGGAACTTTCCAGGCTTGTTTGGGTATCATCAATGCAGCAGGTTGCCTGAGCGAATCTTGCACCAACGTGACCATTGATATGATTGGAATTAACGATGTAAACAGCATCGGACTTCAGGTTTATCCTAACCCTTCTGTTGGACTTATCCAAGTAAGCCTGGAGAATGGAAAGAATGCGGATGAAATCAAAGTGTATAATATCTATGGTGCTGAAGTGAATGCTCAAATCAGCGAAGTTTCAGCCGGCAATTATACTATTGACCTGAGCCACGTGGCTAACGGAGTATATACCGTACAGGTAAACAACGGAATCACGACTTCAAGCAAGCGTGTAACGATTTCTCACTGATATATATTAAGGTAAGGATCAAATTATCATGAGAAGCAGGGGCTGCAGTTTTGCGGCCCCTTTTTATTGGACAAAATCTAAAAAATGGAAACGTGTCTATATAATGGAAATTCGTTAGACTGGAAATTTGTGTAAATAATTGAAAATCAAATAATAAGTGTTTTGGCATGAGCTTGGAATAAGCCGATTCAGATCAAACACTTATGAAAAACATTATTATTACTACTTGCTTTTTATGGATGGCCGTATTTAGTCAGGCGCAGATTTATCAACCGTTCGAAAATGCCAGCAGACAAGAATTAACCGATTCTTGTTTTGGACATCCGGGTACTTCACTTACTACATCCAATGCCATCAATGGAAAGAGCTTCAGAACAGGACAATTAACCAGCTTGACCATGAACCACGGGGTTATTTTTCCTTATATGTATTTGGATGGCGATGATACCCTGATTTTTAAACATCGCGCCAGCAGCAATACAGGTTATTACTATCTCACCGTATACACGCTGGATATAAACGGGAATATCATAGATACCTTACTTTGTCATAGTTATAATAAATCGACAGCCATTTTTACGGCATGCATACAAGTGGTGGATTCAGGTGTCCGTAAAATTCAGTTTGCATTTAATGGGCAAGGCGGAACAGGTCGTGGTGTATTGGATGATGTGTTTATTTCCGCTGATTGGGTAGTTGATCTGCATACATGTCAGGTAAACCCTCAGGCGACTCCGCTTCCTGTAAGTTTATTAAGCATGAAAGCCGAAGCTCTGGAACAGGGTAACCTCATTAGCTGGAGCACAGCATTAGAAGAAAATAATATGGGATTTGAGTTGTACCGAGCTTCTTTAGACGGAGCGTTTGAAAGAATTGCCTGGATAGAAGGAAATGGCAACACGCACAGCATTCATACGTACAATTATCTCGATTTAACTTCTACTCCAGAGGCAAGATATTACCTGAAACAAATTGATTATAACGGAAAAAGTGAAATCTTCCCGGTTATCTACGTACAAAATTCACATTTGGACCACCATAATATTGCTTTATTCCCGAATCCGGCAAACGGACATGTATTCTTGAGACAAGACATATCAACTGTATCAAACAAGGTAAACGTCAGTGACTTTAGTGGTAGAATGCTCAAAGAAATAACGCTGACCGGATCGCAATTAGAAAGAATAGAGTTGGATGGGTTGCTGCCGGGATGGTACACGGTTACCGTTTACAACGAGCAAGCGATTATTTATCAATCCAAACTCAGTATCCGATAGGTAAAATTCACAGTTTAATTCCTAAAGAGCCGCTCTTTACTTACTTTTGCCGACGAGAATAATAGCATGGGAGTATTAGTCGGAAAAAATTCGAAAATCATAGTTCAAGGGTTCACCGGAGGTGAGGGTACATTTCACGCCGGACAAATGTTAGCTTATGGAACCGATGTTGTAGGCGGAGTTACTCCGGGTAAAGGTGGAAGCACACATCTGGAAAAACCTGTTTTTAATACGGTACAGGATGCGGTGAAACAGACAGGGGCCGATGTCTCCATTATATTTGTTCCACCGGCCTTTGCTGCGGATGCCATCATGGAAGCAGCAGACTCGGGAATTAAGGTAATCATTTGTATTACAGAAGGAATTCCGGTGAGCGATATGATCAAAGTGAAATCATATCTCCAAAACCGGGATTGCAGATTAATTGGTCCAAATTGTCCGGGAGTCATTACCGCCGGAGCAGCGAAAGTTGGTATTATGCCTGGATTTATTTTTAAGCCGGGAAGAATAGGCATCGTGAGCAAATCAGGAACGCTGACGTACGAGGCTGTAGATCAGATTTCCAAAGCGGGAATGGGTCAGAGCACTGCCATAGGAATAGGAGGGGATCCTATCATTGGAACCACCACCAAAGAAGCCGTTGAATTGTTGATGAATGATCCGGAAACGGATGGGATTGTGATGATAGGTGAGATTGGCGGTAGTATGGAAGCCGAAGCAGCCAGATGGATTAAAGACAACGGAACCAAACCTGTTGTTGGCTTCATCGCCGGTGTAACAGCTCCTAAAGGAAGAAGAATGGGACATGCCGGAGCCATTGTTGGAGGTAAGGATGATACTGCTGAGGCCAAAAAGGCCATTATGCGGGAATGTGGAATTCACGTCGTAGATTCTCCTGCCGAAATTGGCCGTAAAATGGCTGAAATATTAGGTGTAACCGCCTAAGACCCGCTTTCCTGACTGAGGTTCATCTCAGGTTTTAACCTATATAATAAGTTTAGCACGGCTGAAATGTCGCTGACTTTGTCGGCCATTAAAACCAGGTGCGTTCTACCTTGCTTTAGCCTCAAAACATGGGAATTTTTCTGTATTACTGCCACCAGATGGCCAAAAAGCTCTGAGGTAAAAAAGGAATCCTTGGTGGTGAATTGGGCCAGCATTTGCTCCTTTTTGAAAATGAGTTTCTCGACTCCAATGGACTCTGCCAGCCATTTCACCCTGACCAAATCCAACAACCGTTCTACCTGGCGGGGAAGCATCCCAAATCTGTCTTTCAAGCGCCTTTTAAATTCCTCGAGTTCATCTGATTCGCGAATTCTGCTCAACTCCGTATATAAATTGAGCCGCTCCGAGATATTCCTCACATATTCATCGGGAATCATGGCCTCAATATCCGTTTCCACCTGACAATCTACGGAAACGGGAGTAAGGTCTTGATCCTCAAACACATCGCTGAATTCTTCCTGTTTGAGCTCCTGTATGGATTCGTCAAGAATCTTATGATACATATCAAATCCAATTTCGGCAATAAATCCGCTTTGTTCGGCCCCCAACAAATTACCCGCACCCCGAATGTCAAGGTCGCGCATGGCTACATTGAAACCACTTCCCAGATCAGAAAACTCCTCAATGGCCACCAATCTTCTTCTGGCTTCATCGGTTAGCGAATGCAAAGGGGGACAAAACAGATAACAATAGGCTTTTCTATTGCTGCGTCCAACTCTTCCCCTCATCTGATGCAGGTCGCTCAGTCCAAAGAAATGCGCATTGTTGATGATGATGGTATTTGCATTCGGAATATCTAAACCTGATTCAATAATGGTTGTGGCCACCAACACATCAAATTCTCCTTCTACAAATTTGACCATGATATTTTCCAGATCATCGCCGTGCATTTGTCCATGGGCAACCGCCACCCTTGAGCCCTTGCTACATGAACGAACGAGATTTGCCAAATCCTCGATGTCTTTTACACGATTGTGAACAATAAATACCTGACCGCCGCGATCTAATTCCCGGTTCACAGCTTCTGAGAGTATTTCCTTGTTAAATACCTGAACTGAAGTGTGAACGGGCTGTCGGTTAGGAGGCGGTGTGTTGATGATGCTGAGGTCACGGGCACCCATTAAACTAAAATGTAAGGTTCGTGGAATAGGTGTTGCCGTTAATGTCAGTGTATCCACATTCACGCGCAGCTGCTTGAGCTTTTCCTTGGCCCCAACTCCAAATTTTTGTTCTTCATCGATAATCAGCAGTCCCAGATTTTTGAAGTCAATATCCTTACCCAATAACCGGTGTGTACCTATTACAATGTCGACCTTGCCTTCTTTGAGCTTTGCCAAAGTCTCCTTTTGTTGTTTGGCTGTCCTGAATCTGTTTAGGTAATCAACCTGAACCGGAAATCCCTCCAATCGACTTTTAAATGTTCGGTAATGTTGTTGTGCCAGAATGGTGGTAGGCACCAAAACTGCCACTTGCCGGCTGTCACAAACGGCTTTGAAAGCAGCCCTGATTGCCACCTCGGTTTTTCCAAATCCTACATCACCACAAACCAGGCGGTCCATTGGATGTGGTGATTCCATATCCCTTTTAATGTCTTCGGTGGCTTTGGATTGGTCGGGTGTGTCTTCGTAAATAAAACTGGCTTCCAGTTCTAATTGAAGATAACTGTCGGGAGCATAACTGAATCCGGGTTGAGCTTTCCTGGCGGCGTAAAGTTTTATAAGGTCACGAGCAATGTCTTTAACCTGTTTTTTAGTTTTGGTTTTGAGCGTTTGCCAGGCATCGCTGCCCAATTTATTTAAAACCGGTTCCGTTCCTTCTTTACCGGTGTATTTAGAAATTTTATGTAATGACTGTATATTTACGTATAGCAAATCGCCATTTTTATACATTATACGTACCGCTTCCTGAATTTTGCCATTGTTTTCAAGCTTCTGTAAGCCTTGAAATTTCCCGATGCCGTGGTCAACATGCACCACAATATCTCCCGGACTCAGGTTGGCCAGTTCTTTTAAGGTAAGCGCCTGATTTTTACTATATCTGGACTTGTTGCGATAGCTGATATTTCTGCCGAAGAGTTCATGCTCCGTATAGAGCGCAATGTTCAGATCAGGGTCAATGAATCCGGCACTTAAACTTTTGTATACAGGGGCAAAAGGAGGGGTGCTGCCCATATCCTCAAAAATGGCATATAGCCGCTCTATTTGCCGGCTGGTTTCTGAAAAAATGAGACAATCTGTTTTTTGATCAGCCAATTCCTGCAAATGGGTTGAAATCCATTGGAATTGTCGATTAAATACCGGCTGAGGTTTGGTTCTGAATTCAAATGTCTTTTCCGCCTCAAATTCGCCGGATGGGGACATGAGTAAGGTAGATCCGGATAGTTTTGATCTGAGCTCCACCGGGGATTCAAATCCGGGAACAACTAAATCTGAGCTTTTTTGTTGGGCTTCCTCATATAATTTTTGATACTGACCAAAACTAATTTGAGCCTGAGGAAGAACGAAACAGGTGTTGGTCGCGAGATACTCAAAAAGAGAAATTCTCTCTGAAGATTGATTTTGAAGTGTAATGTCCGGTACAATGCCCGCGAGCAAAATTTCTTGTCTTGAAAGTTGACTTACAGGATCAAAAAATCGCATGGACTCAATCAGACTGCCATTTAACTCAATGCGGTACGGATATTCATGTGAAAATGAAAATATATCAATGATACCTCCGCGTATGGCAAACTGACCCGGTTCATAAACGAAGTCCTCCCGAACAAAATGAAAGGCATCCAGCATTTCGAGCAAAAAGTCAAGATCGAGCGCTGTGCCTGATCGTATTTCAAATTGGGACTTCTGAAGTGTTTCCTTGTCGATGGCTTTTTCGGCCAATGCCTCCAGCCAGGTAACCATCACGCCGGGACCTTTTTTTTCGGTCAATGCCAATAAGAGTTCAGCTCTTTCCTGCACCAGGTTGGAATCAATGGAATCCGGATCCAACGCTTTTCGATAACTGCTTCCGAGCCAACCTGTAAGGTTATCACCCAACCATGTGTCCAGGTCATTCTTTAGCAATCCTGCAGTTTCTTCATCCGAACATATAATGAGCAAGGGCAGCACATCTGAAATAGCAGCCATGGCCAGCGAAAAGGAAGAGCCTGTTAATCCGTGTAGAATCGCTGAATTTCCGCGGTTTTCTATATATACACGTATCTCCTTGATTATCGGGTGATTGCGGTACTGAATCAGCAGGTCGCGGGTATTCATTCTGAGGGCCGCAAATTTACCATAATTTTAACCCGATTTCTCCGGAACATATGCGACAACAATCATTTGTAATCGAATAATAGTACTTACTTGTTTCATTTTTACATATTTTAGCTTTATGATTGGACTATTGTTATGAAAAGAATAATCCTCTTCGCCCTGGGTTTCCTGCTTTTTCAAAACGCAATGGCTCAGGAAACCATCAAAGGGAAAGTAACGGATAAAGGGAATGGAGAACCCTTAATTGGTGCGGGTATTCGGGTAAAGAATACAGAAATAGGAACCATTACAGATGTGGATGGGAATTTCGTGCTGAAAGTAGACAAATTGCCGGTAACGTTGGTGATTTCCTATGTTGGATACACGGAACAGGAGATCATCATTCGGAATAACGAAGTAAGAACCATTTCACTGGCAGAAGACAGCAAGGCTTTATCAGAAGTTGTGGTCAAGAAAATCAGGGTTTCAGAGAAACAAAAGGAATCTGCACTCACAGTTGAATCCATTGGATTAAAAGCGATAAAGGAAGCTCCCGCAGCCACTTTTTATGAGAGTCTGGGGAATTTAAAAGGCGTGGATATCACCTCTGCCAGTCTGGGGTTCAGGGTCATCAATACCAGAGGATTTAATTCAACGAGTCCGGTGAGAAGTCTGCAACTGATAGACGGGGTGGATAACCAATCACCCGGACTAAACTTTTCCTTAGGAAATTTTCTGGGTGCGTCTGATCTCGATGTAAAGCAGGTAGATGTAATTGCAGGAGCCAGCTCGGCATTTTATGGTCCGAATGCTTTTAATGGAGTTATTTACATGGAGACCAAAGACCCATTCGTGCATCCGGGATTTAGCCTGCAAACCAAAATAGGAGAAAGAAATTTAAAGGAGTTCTCTTTTCGTCAGGCAGAGGCATTTAAAAATAAAAATGGCAGAGAAGTATTTGCTTATAAAATCGGATTCCTGTCATTTTCGGCATTGGATTGGAAAGCAACAAACTATGATGCCACCCAGGACTCAGAAAACCCGAAAGGTGCACCCGGAGGGTATGACGCCATCAATGTTTATGGTGATGAATCTTTGGAAAGAAACAATGATTATACAGAGTCTGTTAACCAGTATGAGCTGCCAGGACTAAAGATATTTGTCCGCAATGGCTATAAAGAAGCCGATTTGGTGGATTATCGGACGGATAATTACAAGTTTAATTCTTCATTGCACTTCAAAACCAAAGGGAAAGCCGAATTCATCTATGCATTCAACCTTGGAGGTGGATCAACAGTTTATCAGGGCGACAACCGTTATAGCCTCAAGAATATTAAATTCTGGCAGAACAGGCTGGAATTCAGAGAGAAGGACAGATTTTTCATCAGGGCTTACAGCACCAATGAAGATGCCGGTAATTCATATGATATTGTAAGTACGGCCATGTTCATGAATCGGGCATCTTCTACCAATGAAGACTGGAATATTGCCTATAAAACCAATTGGAGATTGATTTATAGAAAGCAGGTTGAGGCTTTGCCCGGTTATCCTGTATATCGCGGAGACACGACACTGGATGCCTGGGTTAATCTCTATCTGGATCCATTTCTGGAGTTGTTCAAAGATTCCATTGAGGCATATCATCAGCGCAATTTCTACTATACGAATATTTCCAAGGGTTCCGGAAAATCTCCGAGATTTGATGAAGGCACAGCCCGATTTGATTCAATTTACGGATTACTGACCTCCACCAAATTTAATCAGGGCGGAACCTTGTTTTTCGATCAAAGTGCATTGTATCACATACACGGGGAGTGGAAGGAAAAACGCAGCTATGGTACGTTTACCTTTGGAGGGAACGGCAGATTATATAGGCCCAATTCTGAAGGTACCATTTTTAAAGATACCGGAGGAATGAGCATTTCCAATTATGAATTTGGTGCATACGGGGGAGCAGAGAAATATTTTTTTGCAAAAAGGCTCAAAGCAAATTTTGCGATGAGAGTCGACAAAAACCAAAACTTCAATTTTCTCCTTTCTCCGGCATTGTCCCTGGTTTATAATTATTCCAAAGAGCATATATTCAGACTGAGTTTTTCTTCAGCCATCCGGAATCCGACCCTGGCAGATCAGTACTTGTATTACAATGTGGGCCGAGCGCTTTTGCTGGGTAATCTGGAGGGCTTTGATTCCTTGATTTCCATTCCATCATTCACAGATTATAGAAGTGGACTGGATCTGGGTAAATTGAATTATTTCAATATTGGACCCATCAAACCAGAAGAAGTAAAGACCATAGAAGTCGGGTATAAAGGATTCTTGTTGAAGAACAGCATGTTCGTGGATGCAGGTTATTATTATAGCGTATATGACAATTTTATCGGATATGTAATTGGACTGGATGCCGATTTTGACGTAGCCACCCGTTTCCCCAGGAATATTCAGGTTTACAGGGTTGCCGCCAACGCAACAAGTCGGGTAACGACGCAGGGCTTTTCTGCCGCCATAAGCTATTTTCATAAGAAAATGGCCTATACCGCCAATTATTCCTGGAATATTCTGAATAAAAAGGGAACGGATGACCCGATCATTCCGGCTTTCAATACGCCGGAGCATAAATTTAATATCGGACTCAATGGAAGGGAATTAACCATCCCATTTACCCAATGGAAACATGCCGGATTTGGTGTCAATTATAAGTGGGTAGATGGATTCATCTTTGAAGGTTCGCCCCAGTTTACCGGATTCGTACCGGGTTATGACATGGTGGACGGTCAAATAAACTATTACATCCCCAAAAGTCATTGTACCTTGAAATTCGGAGGTTCTAATTTGTTCGGATTCAGGCCATTATTTGCCAAAGACGTAGAGAACCGATTGGAAAAAGTTTTTAATAATCGCAACTTTCAGGTATATGGCGGCCCTTATATAGGCAGACTCGCATACATAAGTGTTCTGTTTGAATTTGGAACTGAACCCAAGGAAATCGATGAAAACAAATAATATTTCATTCTTAACCAATACATTTGTCTAATTAATCAAAATGACCATCATGAAAAAACAGTACTTATTACTCGCCCTGATTCTGATCAGTTTTCAGGGTTTTGCTCAACGTTATGTTGCGGAGGTTTTTACCAACGCCGATGTTGAAGTAACCAGCGGCGTTACATATGCCACCAACATTGATTTTCTAACTTCCAAGTTAAATGACCAGCCTAAAGTGATAGCTGATTTAACGGAAATTAAAACCGCTTTGGCCATGCAACAGGCCATCCCGGCTAAATTTTATAACCCGGCTGATACAAACTCCAAGTTGAAAGTAACAGCCATTAAAATGGATGTCTATAAAGTGAAATCCTCCGTTGATAATCTGACCAATCGTCCGGTTATCATCTATTTACATACTGGTAATTTCTTGCCTCCACCTATCAACGGTTCACCGAATGGCTCTCGTGCCGACAGTTGTGCTGTGGATGCTTGCATGAAGTTGGCGCGCAGAGGATATGTGGTGATCAGTGCCGATTATCGTCTGGGTTGGAACCCAATTGCCACCACCGTTCAGGAAAGAAGAGGAACCTTGCTTAACGCCGTATACCGTGCGATTCATGACGTTAAAATGTGCGTGAGATATCTTCGCGACGATGCGGCCGGAAATAATACTTATGGTATTGATGCTTCTAAAATTGCCTTGTTAGGTGAAGGAACCGGTGGTTATATCGCTGTTGCGTATTCTACCCTGAACAAATATTCTGAAATGGAATTGCCGAAATTTATCAATCCTTTAACAACCAAATCTTATATAGATACGACTACAGTAGGTCGTATTGACGGATCCGGAGGATTGTTGAATTTATACACGTCTTCAGCTACTTCAACGGCCGTGAGTGCTACCGTTAATTTTGGTGGTGCATTGGCAGATACATCCTGGTTAGAAGCCGGAGATGCCCCAATGATCGCCATTCAGTGTGTGCGTGACCCATTTGCTCCATTCGGAGAAGGTACGGTAATCGTTCCAACCACCATGGAAGATGTTGTGGATGTTCAGGGTGGTAATATCTTTATTGAAATGGCCAACGATCTGGGCAATAACGCAGGATTCAGAAGCGCCGAACACAACGATGCCTATTCAGTAGCTGCTCGTGTACATTACGGCAAGATTTACGATTATATTCTCCCTTCTCCCAACGATAAAATTACTGTGACAAACAGCGAAAACCTGTATGCAGTAGTATTGCCGCTTGCATCCAGCAGAATGCAAAATCAAGCCAGTCCTTGGCAGTGGTGGGATCCAAGCAGTGCGATTTCCATGACTCAGGTTGCACCGGGTGTTACGGCGCATCAGGCTTCTCTGGCTTCGAATCCGGATATGAGCAAAACCAAAGGTATGACTTATATGGATACGGTGATCGGTTATATGACGCCCCGTATTGCAACATTGTGGGGTTATTATAACCCTGCCAGTGTAAACAATCACAATTTGGACAATGTATTGTCTGTTTATCCAAATCCAGCCAATCATCAGGTTTTTGTTGCGCTACAGAACAAGGTAATCGATCAAATACATGTTATGGACATGAATGGTCGTTTGGTACTGAACATGACCCAGGTAGGTCAGACTTCTGCCAATGTGGACCTGAGTTCCCTGAACAAAGGAATCTATTTTGTACAGGTTGTGACTGCTGAAGGATCAGCGGTTCGCAAGTTGGCCATCGAGTAATTCAATAGTAATCTTATACTAAGGGGGTTGACTGAATAAAGTCAACCCCTTTTTATTTTGAGCTCCAGTGTCGAAATTTGAGCCTCTGAAATATGCCATTGTAGATATTGAAACGACCGGAGCCAGCGGAAAAATTACCGAAGTGGCCGTCGTACAAATGGATGGCACTGAGATCGTCGGGAGATGGAGTACTTTGGTAAATCCACAGGAGCTCATTCCTTCACAAATTGTCTGGTTAACCGGGATCACTCAGAAGATGGTTGAAAATGCTCCTGTATTTGAAGAGATTTCCGATGAATTGGAGGCGCAAACGGCGGATCGCATTTTTGTTGCTCATAGTGTCAATTTTGACTATGGAATCATTAAAAGCCATTTTACCCGTTTAAATCAACCGTTCAACCGCCGCAGACTTTGCTCCGTTCGATTGAGCCGAAGCATTATTCCCGGTATGAAATCGTATAGTCTCGGTAAACTCTGCGATCAATTAGGTATTGACTTAATGAACCGACATCGCGCTTTGGGGGATGCGGATGCTACTGCCCGACTTTTCCAGATGCTCCTGGCCAAAGACGAGTTGGGTCATATCAAAAATGCGCTGAATCGCCAGAAAGGAGAAGAGAAACTTCCTACCTCTTTTGACCGTAAGCACCTTGAAGAATTGCCGACTCAAGCCGGGATATACCGGTTTCACGATGCCAGGAATAAGGTCGTATATGTGGGCAAGGCGAATAATATACAAAGTAGAATAAAAGGTCATTTTCTTGAACACAGCGCTTTTAAAGCCATTTTTAGAGAAAATATACATCATATTACCCATGAATTGAGCGGCACTGAAGCCCTGGCCCTCATCATGGAAGCTGCGGAAATAAAAAAGCATTTCCCTGTTTTTAACAAGGCAGCCAAGTATGCTTTAAACAGCTTTGGCCTCATAAGATATGAATCTGTATCCGGACAAATTCACCTGGGGATCGTTAAAAAACAGCGGTATTTGAATCTATTCGGCAGTTTTAGTTCTGCCATGGAAGGAAGAGCATTTATGCAGCATCTGGTCGAAACGTATCAGTTATGTCCCTTTCGATGCGGTTTACAGAAATTGCATACCTGCCCCCATTGCGATACGGACGAGCCCTGTTTTGGAAGCCCGGAAGATGTAGACTACAATTCGAGGGTATTACAGGCCCTGGCAGATTATAATTTACAGGACGATGCCTGTTTGTATCTGCTCAAAGGCAGAAATGAAACAGAAAAGGCCTTTGTATTGGTGGAAAACGGTATTTACAGGGGATATGGATTCATTCCGACGGAATTTGAAAATGAGGTTGAATCCTGCTATCAGCAATATTTGATTCCTCAGAAAGAATACAGTGAAATAACCAGAATACTATCCGGTAATTTATTCAGGGCGCACATTGAACAAAGAAGGCTCTTGTCCGCAAGGAAATTATCATCCAGCGATTTACCTGCATGGGTGTAAGTATATCAAACATTAATATTGTTTTATGAAGAAAATACTGCTGTCTTTAGTGTTAAGCCTGAGCACATGGCTGAATGTACTCGCCCAGGAGACACTCTTATATAAAGTAGAACATAAAGGCTGGAAAAAGGCCTCTTATGTTTTCGGCACCATGCATGTGAATGATGAAAAAGCTTTTGCTTTCGGAGATCCGGTTTTCGATGCGATTGATGCATCGGATATAGTAGCGTTTGAGATTTCAATGCTGAGGCCGGACCATGAAGATCAAATGGAAAACCTGATCGAATCAGAAGAAGCGAAAAACCTGATGAATTTTTTAAGGGACACATTCATGGTTCGGTTGAAGGCAGCCGATATTGATATGAAAGAACTTGAAACCAAGATTTTGCTCATTTCCAAAGAGTTGGAGCAGTTTTTAAAAGATTTTCACGACCCGGATTCCTTTCGAAACCTGCATGTTGACGCCTTTCTGGAAATGTATGCCCTTAAAAAAGGAAAATCTACCATCGGGATTGAAACCATTGAAGAACAGTTGAAATATCTCATGTCTTTCGATAGGAATCAATTGACGGAAAACGCCATTGCATTCTTGAAAAAACCTGACTGGGAGAAGAGCTTAATGCAATATCTTTCCGGCTCAAATGAGTTGAAAAGTCAGTACTCCGGTATTCAGATGGATCAAATATGCGGAACCGTTAACGGGTTGGCGCAGAGCAATTGGCTAGATCTTTTGATTAACAAGCGAAATGAGATTATGGTAGACCGAATGTATTCCGAAATGGGAAAACAAGGTGTTTTTATGGCTATAGGAGCTGCACATTTGTGCGGAGAAAAGGGCATATTAGCCCTGCTGAAACAAAAGGGATGCAAACTCACCCCTATTAAACTCGGCGCGAAAAGTAAGGAAATTTTCATCTGGAAGCAGATAAACGAAAGCGATCGGAAATATACTGTTGATATTCCTTCCCACCTCGAGATGACCGAAGATTGGTACAATTCAGGTGTCTCAACCGCTGATACCACCAGAAGTGGAATGTATCAATTGCGAATCTATCAAACCATGAATCCAAATGACGATGAAGAAGTGGTATATGGAGATGATCATGTAGGAGAGGCCATTTTTGAAGGCAAAACCGACGAAATTCCTGAACCAGAGGAAATGCCGCCAATAACCACCGAAGAGGCACCTGTTGAAGAAAAGATCATGGACATACCCATGGAAGAATATCAGGGTAATCAGGAGGTTGAGACAGTTACAGAAGGTTCGGATACGTTGGTGGAAATACCGGATTGGTCTTCTTTATTGGGATCGTGGTACAGAGGTAACAAAAAGGTAGTAGATACTTTGGTTATAGAAGGCGCAGAAGGAAGCCTAACACTTGAAACCCTCAGGGCATTCAGGTATATCAGCATCGAAACCAGAATTCCCATTCCGGAAAGTAATGGTGCATATTGGGTTTTGGAACTAAGCGGCGATTCAGAAATGGTCAGAAATCAGGATTTATATCGCTTTTTTACCTCGTTCAAAATGTTGCCTTAGCACATTTTCTGAATCGGAGCAGGTCTCCTTTTTCGGTAGAAAGGAATAGTGTGTCATTGGATAATCGATAGTTCCTTATTTGGGTAGTTTGATTCCAGTCAGGGTGCAGGCATTCATCTACATAGTGAACAACCATTCCCGAGTCTTTTTTAATCTCATAAGAACCCCAATAGGCAAAGTATGAAGTGTAGGCTTGAGCCGAAGCGCCGGAATCTAAATCAGACCGGTCCAACGTTCCGAATTTCGCGCGATTTCCTTTACTGAGCTGTAGACTCATATACCCGTCTTTGCTATACTGAATTTGTCCCCCGGCCTCTTGGCCATAAGGATAATACTGGCTATCACGTTGGATGATTTTCCAATCAATTAATTGGTAAGTCCCGGCAATAGAATAATCCTTTGTTGTGGGCCGGCAGCTTACCAACCAGAATATCAATACAAACATATATTTAATCATGTTTTTGTTGAAATATGATGTGGTTTTGTGATGCAATTCAATGCTTGCGTTCAAATATACCACTTAATTCCCGAGTCCTTTTTGAGGTAGTCAGGCTCCTGCAACTGTGATAATGTATATACACATATTTAAATTTAAAAAATTAAAGCATTGAGAATCTGAATATTGCTTATTTCAACTTTTAATATATCAATATTTTAATTAAACTCGAATTAGCTAACAAATCAATTATTATTTAAAACTTACTATTATGAACAAAAGACTCATTTATGGTGGAATTGCCGGAGGCGTATTTGCCTTTTTTTTCGGCTGGCTTTTATTCGGAATTATTTTGGCCGGTACCATGGAGAGCATGGCAACGGAAGAAATGAAATCAGTGATGCTTCCCGAAGAGGAAATGAACTTTCCGGCTATGATTGTCAGTAATCTGGCCTTATCATTCTTAATTTCCTATGTTTTTCATGGCTTAGGTAATGTCCAAAGTGCTATGAAAGGAGCTTTGGCTGGTGCCATCATTACCGTGCTGATGATAGGATCTGTTGATCTGGGATACATGTCTATGACGACCCTTTTCGATTTAAAAGCCGTTGGATCGGATTTACTAACCAATGTTATTTGGGGTGCCGGTATTGGTGCGGTTGTGGCCTGGGTGGGCAGTAAAGTAAAGGATTAAATTAATCCTGATCCTCTGGCTCTCCTTCTCCGGGCAATAATTCCAATGCCCGAACCGGAGCGATGGCTTTCCCGGCAATACCACGGATTGATGCATGCATGTCTATGGTATTGCCGATTACTTTTTCTAATTGTTTTTCCCTTTCTTTCCAGATTTTCTGCATAGCTCTTTTCTCCCGATCCAGATCTGACTTTAACAGGGTAAATCCTTCTACAATGGCTTCCACTCGACTCCTGAATTCCGTGCCTGTCAGATACTGATATAAAAGGGACATCTTATCTCCTTTGTTTTCTTCGGCAGATCGAAGTGAAAACTCTCTCAACAGCATTTCCCTTAAAACAAATACCAGTGCACGCATTTCATGAAAACTGCAAATCCAAATACCATCTTTCATTCCGAAACGATCCATATCTCTGGGCATCACTTCCGTGACCAGCACGGCAAAGGAAGCGCCCATTTCTCGCTGATCTTCTTTCAGTTTTTCTATCCAGGACTCTGAAAATGCCTTGGTCCTTTTGCTTTCGAATATAATTTTACCACAAACCTGTCTCCATGGGTTCACAACGGTTTGAACGGCATCTGCTCCCCGGATTCCCTTGCCGATTTCTTCAATAATATCATGCGGAAAAGCATGGCGAAGTTCTTCCTCCAAAGCCAATTCCAATATCTCGCCCTGTAATTGCATGGATCCCTGACTGGCCTTGCGCTGCATCTCATCTACCAGCTTTTTTTGATCTTCGAGTTTCTTCTCATATTCACGACGTACCAGGTCGAATTTTTCGGCTTCCTTCAGTTTTATTTCTTCCTCAATGGCCTTTCGTTTTTCGAACATTTCTTTTTCCACCTGAAGTTTTAGCGCCTCCTTCTCATCCTGTAAATTCTGCTTCATGCGCAATAAATCCACCTCTTTCTGCTTCAATTCAAGATTCTCCTTTTTCTTATCGGCCATTTCCGATTCGAGCATTTTCATTTTCTGACCTTGCTCTTCCATCAATCGCGCTGCCATTTTCACGCGTTCTTCACCCATCCTTTGCTCCAGCCTTTCGGCGAAAAGTGCATTCTCCTTGACCTTTTTTTGTTCAAATTCGCTTTTCTCCAACTCTAATTGTTGCTTCAATTCCTGAACGCTTTTAGCTTGTTCCTGGAACTTTGCCGCAAACTCCCGGCGGATCTTCTCTTCGGCGTGATGTTGTATCACTTCTTCTATATCGAAATGATGACCGCAATTCGGACATTCTATTTGTTGAGCCATATGCAAATATATAACCCTAACAAGTGGCTTGTATGGTCGGCAGAACAATATCGGAACCGTATATTTGCCGAAAATTTAACATCATGTTCAGAACCCATACCTGCGGAGAATTGCGCATAACAGATCAGGGTAAAAAAGTAACACTCAGCGGCTGGGTACAGCGTATTCGGGAGCTGGGAGGTATGACGTTTGTGGATTTACGCGACCGTTACGGGATCACGCAGCTGACTTTTAATGAATCGGTGGATAAGGCCCTACAGGAAAAGGCCGGAACACTGGGCAGGGAGTATGTGATACAGGTGCATGGTGTGGTACAGGAAAGAAGCAGTAAGAATCCGGCCATGACCACCGGAGATATAGAAGTTATCGCACAATCGTTTGAGGTATTAAATGCATCGGAATTGCCGCCGTTTACCATTGAAAATGACACGGATGGTGGCGATGAACTCCGGTTGAAATACCGTTATCTCGATTTGAGACGAGAAGTGGTTCGGCAGGCACTTCAATTGCGTCATCAAATGGCCAGGGCTTCAAGAACATATCTCGATGAACAGGGATTTATTGAAGTGGAAACGCCCGTGCTCATCAAGTCAACCCCGGAAGGCGCCCGGGATTTTGTGGTGCCGAGCCGGATGAATCAGGGTCAGTATTATGCCTTACCTCAGAGTCCCCAGACCTTTAAGCAACTGCTTATGGTAAGCGGATTCGACAAATACTACCAGATTGTGAAGTGCTTTCGCGATGAGGACCTTAGGGCCGATCGCCAACCTGAATTCACCCAAATAGACTGCGAATTATCCTTTGTGGAACAGGAAGATATCCTGCAGATTTTCGAAGGTCTTGTGAGACATTTGTTTAAACAGGTAAAAGGAATTGACATACCGGAATTGCCGCGTATGACCTATGCAGAAGCCATGCAGAAATACGGAAACGACAAGCCCGATCTGCGTTTCGACATGCCAATCTGCGATATTACGGTCCTTACGAAAGGAAAAGGGTTTCCCGTCTTTGAACAGGCCGAAGCGGTACTGGCAATATGTGCAAAAGGCGCAGCAAGCTACACCCGCAAACAATTAGACGAATTGACAGAATGGGTAAAACGCCCGCAAATAGGAGCCAAGGGACTGGTTTATTGCCGGGTTGGGGAGGATGGATCTAAGAGCAGTGTAGACAAATTTTACACGGCCGAAGATTTGAAGACCTGGGGAGACCAATCCGGAGCGGAAGTGGGAGATTTGCTCCTGGTATTGTCCGGCGACGAAAAAGCCTGTCGCAAACAGATGAGTGAATTGCGTCTGGAAATGGGGCGGCAATTGGGCCTTCGAGATCCGGAGAAATTCAGCGCATTGTGGGTTACCGATTTTCCTTTGCTGGAGTGGGATGATGAATCAGGCCGCTGGCATGCCATGCACCACCCCTTTACCTCTCCAAAACCGGAAGATGAAAACTGGCTGTCCACAGATCCCGGGAAAGTCCGGGCAAATGCATACGATTTGGTCATCAATGGAACCGAAATTGGCGGGGGAAGCATCCGTATACATCGCAAGGAACTACAGGCCAAAATGTTCGAAATCCTTGGTTTCACGGCAGAAGAAGCAGAGTCGCAATTTGGCTTCCTCATGAACGCATTTCGCTATGGAGCGCCTCCACATGGAGGTATTGCCTTTGGTTTTGACCGCTTATGCGCGTTGTTTGGCAAATCTGAATCCATCCGGGATTATATAGCTTTCCCAAAGAACAATATGGGCAGAGATATGATGATAGATGCGCCTTCTGCTATCAGTGAGGCTCAAAAAAAGGAACTGGGAATTTAAAAGTGACTCCGAAGGGACTCGAACCCCCAACCTTCAGAACCGGAATCTGACATTCTATCCAATTGAACTACGGAGTCAAAAAAAATGCAATGCCCAACCATTGCTTCTGCAAAGAACGGTGAAATTTAGGCATTCAGCAACTTCGGATTGAATCTTTCCCGGATTATTCGTTGATGGTTCCCAACTGTATCAGATCAATCCGTTTATTGTCTGCTTTGAGTATGTGAATTTCAAAATTGCCAATCACAATGGTTTCACCTTCTTCGGGAATGCTTTCGTGGTTGGAGATGATAAATCCACCCAGGGTTTCATAATCTCCAATGGGCAGATGGAGCTTGTATTGTTCGTTGAGATAGTCGATTTCGAGTGAAGCGCTGAAACGGAATGTGTCGTCATTGATTTGTTCTTCAATGATGCCATCGTCGTCGTCGTGTTCATCTTCTATTTCGCCAAAAATCTCTTCCATAATGTCTTCAGCTGTAATGATGCCTGAAGTACCGCCATATTCGTCCACCACCAGGGCGATGCTTTTCCCGCTGGTGGTAAATTCCTTCAACAGTTCATTTACGGGTTTTGATTCGTTGGTGATGAGAATGGGTTTGAGAATGGAACGGATGCTTCCGGGTTTTTTGAACAGGTCGAAATGATGCACATAGCCGATTACGTGGTCGATGCTTTCGCGATACACGATGATTTTACTGTGGCTGCTTTCTTTGAAGAGGGCATAGAGATCTTCGATGCTCTCGTCAATCTCAATACCCACAATCCTGGGTCTTGGAACCTGGCATTCTCTTACCTGTATGCTGCCGAAATCCAGAGCATTTTTGAGGATTTCGGTATCCACCTCATGATTTTCATTTTGAGAATTCCCGGTTTCCGAAAGGTAATGATCCAAATCCAGCTTGCTGAAAGCGGGCGACTCTTCGGTAAAGCGCTGCCTTAACAGGACATATAGGGAAGTTTTACTCAACCATAGGGTGAATTTTACCAGGGGCCAAAGCAGGTAGTAAAAGATTTGAAAGGGGAAGATCAACACCGAAAGGATGCCGGTAGGATTGATGCGAAAGAGGGATTTGGGCATGAATTCAGCGGTGATTAAAACAATAACCGTAGAAATCCCGGTGGCAGCCAGCAGACTTCCGGCCGGGGACAAGCCTGACAGTTGGGGTCTGAGCATTTCTTCCATCACAATACTGTATACAACCAGGGCAATATTGTTACCTACGAGTATGGTACTGATGAAGCGGGAAGGTTGCTTGAGATAATCTGAACATATTTCGGCCCAGCGCTTACCCTGATTGCTCATCAATTCGACCCGGAGTTTATTGGCGGAAAGGAAGGCAATTTCCAATCCGGAGAAAAATGCCGAGAGCAATAGCATGATGAGAATGACGATAAAATCGGGATTCATGTATGATTGCAAAATTAGGCTTTAAGTTTCAGAAGTTAGAACGCAGGCATACAAAACAGGGATAAACAGTTTGGAGCATATTTATTCGTGTTGAATAACCACGGTAGTAGTTCCGAATCCGGTGGTATTTGCAGATTTCAGGAAATATACAGCAAGGGGTTAGGATTGGGTATATATGCAACATTCAGTAGGCGTCCTGAATAATCCTCAAATTTTTGACCTGAAGTATCGTGAAGGCATAGCCTTACGGTACAATCAAAGTAGCGTTTCTGCCTTGTTTCAATATTTATCACATGGATGTTAGGGTTGGGGTAGGTTTTGGTCTGGCCTTTTGAATATTTCAGGGATCACATTCAATAACCACCGGACTATCTTTGGTCCCAACTAACATTTGGGCTATTTATGGAGTCCAACTCAATATTCGATTTTACTGGATAAACCATTCAGTCATAGTAAGTTATCACTTCGCGAAATCGTTAACTTTTTATCGTTCTGAGTATTTCGAGAAAGTTGAACCTCTTCTGATTTTCAGAATTTCTTCTCCAAACAGAAGACAAACGACCCTATATATCTAAATAAGGAATTGGTTCATAATTTAACGGGCAGCTATCTTTCACTCCACCAACAATCTTCCGTTAATCCGAGTACCTTCAATATTCACAAAGTACATTCCCTTTGGAAATGCAGACACATCCAAGGTAGCAACATCGGTTTCAACTTTCTGCGTGTGTACCATTTGACCAAGGCTGTTAAAAAACAATACATTGCAGGGCCCAAATTGTTGGTCAATTTCCACATGAAGCAATCCTGAAGTCGGATTGGGGTATAGCTTCAACGTTTTGTCTTGGAGGGGTTCAAATACATGAATGCTACCCGGTTTAACCATGAGCACAGAGGCATAGTTCGTGATAATAGGCTCTTGATAATCAAAATAGATATAAGCTTTGTTGGTAATGGAATCGCCGACGGCAAGTTCTCCGTTTAAATTTGCTTCGAAAGCGATAAAACCGTGACTGGCCTTTTCATTTGTATGGCTATCAGGCAGCATAATATTGTTAAATTCCCAAATCAATGCCTGTTTATTTTCGACCCTCAGCGAATAGGAGGCGGGGTGGCTGGTACCAGTTACCCTTAAACTTCGTAAGCCTAACTTTTGAGTGATTGTATCTACTACAGTTACCTTGAATGCAGTGTCATTGCCTGTATTCTGAAAATGAATCTGGTATTTGATTTTATTGAGTCCGGAAGTAACCTTTCCTTCCGGATATGATTGTTTGATATTAGGGTCATAGGCTGCCACGACTCTTTGGTATAGCGTATCGTAATTGTTATCCATGAGTGAATCTCCTGCAGAATTGATCACCTTTGCATAATATCTGATGGTATCACCAACCTTGATGGTGCTGGTGCTAGTGCTGAAGCCGATATGAATGGTCTTTTGTTCACGGAAGCCAACATTGTACAATTTATAAATAAGCTCTCCGCCGGTATTTGAATAAGGAGTTATCGTTGAATTGATGAAGTACACATTTGAAGGATACTTCAGGCTAAGGATCAACGAATCTTTAAAATAACCATAATTCCCTCCCTTTAACACAATGGTTTCAGTAAACCCTTGTCGTGCTAAAAATCCCCTTACACCATTGACATTGACTCCCAGGTTTTTTTCTTTTGACGGATGTACAGGTATATTAACATTGTTGGTGACAGAAGAAGTTGCAACCGTAACTTTGACGGTAGAACAGGGTGCAATGCTTGATTTAACTTCGGGTAAGTAGTACGTGACATTGTGGGTGCCGGCCAGTACCGATATCTCATAATTGCCGTTTATGTCAGAGTTGGTATAGGACTTATCGGTACCATTATCAAATTCAATTAAGCTAAAATCCAGTGGTTTGTCTGCTCCATTGAATGTGCAATTGGAATCGAGATCTGCGAAAATATTTCCCCGAACAATACCTCCTAATGTCAATTCAGCAGCACCTTGAAATAGTTGACAAGATACGATTAATCCCTTATTGGGTCCAGCGGCAACTGCCCGGGAGAACTGCGATTTTAATCCATTGAGATAAAACCATTTTGATGAATCTGTATCAAAATAAACGCTAAAGGTATCCTGGGTCATGATGATAAAATTATTCTTGAATGTTAATTCAGCCCAATATGGATACCAGTTTATTTGAGCAGAAGGTGATATATCAGTTTTTAGTGAATCTCCTTCCCAGATTTCTAAGTTATGGCCGGCAATTACCAAATATTGAGAGTCGTTTCGGCTGACTACTTTATCAATATTCCGTGTAATAGTGCTTTTTGGAAAGCTGAAATTTGTCCCGTCATAATAGAACATACCCGCTGTTTTTTTCAAATGCATGACGCTATCGATATCACCGGAAATAACCAATTTGCCATCTACTACATCTAAATCATTGAAACCTGAATTGTAAATTTTTGTGTGGGTTTGAATTAAAGTGGTATTCCCAAAAGTATCCAGACTGAAAAGTTTATCCTTTACGCTTCCAACGGAATAATACAGTTTATTTTTATACTTACATAGATTCCTCGCCGCTCTCATTGAATCCTGACCGATAAAAGTTGGATATGAGGGAAGGCTATCCCAGGACCCGCTTTTAAATTTTATGACACCCAACGATTTATTCCCGGGACGTTGGAGTCCGGTTAATTTATCAATATTACCGCTTGCATATAGTTCTCCATTAAAAACTTCCAAATCGGAAATAAAGACATTTCCTTGAATTACTGGGTAGGTACTCCAGGAACTGCCATCCCATTTATTTATGGCTACTTCATTTGTCAATTTATTTTTCACAGCGATGTATAAATTTCCATCGATGTATTTGCATACCAAAATTGAATTACCTGAACAGGCCGAGCCAACCATTCCGTTTCCGAGTTTTTTCCAGGCATATCCCGTTTGGGCATATGTGGTTTGAAATAGAAACAGGTACATCAGGGTAATCGCGAAGCATATGTATTTGTTATTTTTCATAATAGATTGGTTTTAACGTTGGAATTTTAATGAAAGGTTTATGCTGTGAAGGCTTGCGTTTACTCTCTCGGTCTCGTCTGAAATGGGGCCAATATTGTTCAGCAACTGATAATCATATCCGACAGATAAAAGGAAATTGCCTTGAAGCCTGCGGGAGCAATGCAACCCAAATTGTAGATTGTTTAAAGAGATTTTACCTCTGTCATTTGCATAACGATCCAGTTCTAAAGTGGTGTAATTGAACTTTTCTATATGTTGATCCATCAACCCGAACAAACTACTTCCGGAATTAACTTGCACTGAGTATAAACGGCTTAGATTGATATTATAAGTCAGTTGAATCGGAATGGCTAAATATTGAAGCTTGTTTTCTATCGTTTCCTGAATGGGTTCAGGACTTATGTCTATATAACCTGCAATCTGGCCATCTAAGTCATAAACGGGCGCTTCACTTAAAATGAAATTTGTTTTTTGATTTTGTTCCAGCGTAATCTTTTGGAGACCAATGGAAATTCCGAGTGCTTTGTAAACAGGTTTTTCAAATGTGAAGCCAAAATTTAAAACTTGTCCCGGATATCGGCCGTTTTGAGCCAATTTTTCATAATTCCTGTTGATGTTTTGATTTCCTGTGTTGTTGAGGGCTGAATGGTAAATCTGATATGATGAGGATACATTAAAACCAATGGTATAGTTCGATTTTGGATTAAATCCGGTCTCGTTTTGACTTGGTTTTAAGACCCTTTTTTGTATATCCTCTGAGGGGATCATTTCGGGCTCAATCCGGATCGATGGATCTGACAACAGAATTAATTGTGTATAGGATTGTAGGTTTGAGATAGATTTTAAATATGTGATGGAATTGGCAAACTGTATGGAGATGTTTTCTTTTTTGACATCTGGTATCAATTTGCTTGATACTGCTTGGGTTGTCGGTTTTGAAGCTAAGGCCAAAGGCTTTTCTGCTTCCATTGATTTTTCAGCATATAGGGTTGTATGATCCGGTTTCTCCGTGATCTCCGTATTCAAATGGAGTGTTGGTTCGGATTTATGGGTTGAAATCGTCCTGTCTGCCGGAATTTCAAGATTGATCAAATTCAAAAGGGTATTCATGCCTAATCCCAAAGCGACAATGAAAAGGGTTATGATGGCCGCTGTTCGTAGTCTGCGGTACCAGATCAGCGTTATGATGGATTTCTGCATGCTATCCGGAACTGCGGCAGAGGTGGATAGTTTGTCTTTTAATACAATATCTAATGGAAGGTTCTGTTGATCATAAGCAGCAAGTTTTTCCAAAAAAGCGCTATAACTCCCGCCTTGAGCCGATACAGGTTGGCTCAGTAGCTGATTCAGGGCAGAATCAATCGATATGTAGTTATCGCGATTCATTTTCAAATTTTGCTTTAATGGCCTTTCTCGCTTTGGTGAGTTGTGAGCGACTGGTACTTTCGTTAATCTGAAGTATCTCGGCTATCTCTTTATGCGTTTTGTGCTCAAGAACGAATAAATTCAATATGATTCTATAACCAACGGGCAATTCCTGAACAGCTGCCATTACTTTTTCAATGTCCAATTTCAAAAAGTCGTTTGAGACAAATATTTCCTCCTCGTCTTCAATCTGGTCTAAATTTCCTAAGGATCTGAAGGTCAGATTAAGATTTTTGCGATAGTGATCTATGGCAGTATTGATGGTTATTCTTTTCGCCCAGGGTTCAAAAGGGGCTTTTAAATCGAAATTTTTAAGACTCTTATAAATTTTGATATAGCTTTCCTGTAATATGTCCTGCGCTTCGTCATGGTTAGAGGCATAGCGTCTGCAAATTTGCATTAATTGAGGTGCCGTAGAATGGTAGACAAATTCGAAAGCTTCCTTATGACCCAGAACAAATTGACGAATTGCCAAAATTAACTTGCCGGTAGCATGCTGTTCATTTGCATTTTGTTCTATTTGTTCAACCCCTATCATGGTTTAAACTAAAGACGTAAAGAAAGGGAATCGCTGCCTGGCAGATTGGCAACAATTCGTAATGTACTGATAATTAGCGATAAAAATATGATAAATGGGAGGAAGCTAACCTAAAGGTTAACCATTGGTGCTGAAATGGGGGATGCTATTCGTGTTGAATGACCACGGTAGTAGTTCCGAATCCTGTGGTATTTGCCGATTTCAGGAAATAGACGCCATTGGGATAGGGTTGAGTATCTATGGAAAATTTAGAAGGCAGCCCTGACCATTCCGCTATTTTTTGTCCCAATGAATTATACAGGAATAGCTGACCGATATTTTCCGTGGAGTTTCCCGGTGTAGTTTCTATATTTAGCATATGCGTGACCGGGTTGGGGTAGGTTTTAATGAGTCCGTTTCTTTCAAGTTTTTGAACATCCCCCGGGTAATAAATATAAACTTCCAGGCTATCGATGACCCAACCAATATTCGGGCTGCTTGTAGCGTCGGTCACAAAGGTGAAACGTACCTGTACTTTATCTTGAGTAGAGAGCGGATCAAACTCATAAATAAGGTCTATTCTGTGCATAAATCCAAAATCAGTGCCTGTAAACACAATATCACCATTCGCCAATGTATCCAAAAGATCGAAATGATCCGGCGCTTGTAAGTTGACTTTAAAAGCAGACTCAAAACAATTTATCCAGGTTTTACCCGTATCCTTGGATATTTCAACTTTGCCATAGTCTCCTTTTCCGAGATCCATATAATGAGACCATGACAATTGCATTAAACTTTCAAAATAAGAAGGTAATGCATCAATTAAATCTATGATGAAACTGGAAGTGTCATTTGATCTGTAATATAAACTCGAGTCCGTAACGAAGTTTCCTTTGGTTTTTTTTACATTTGGTTGATTGCCGGCAAACCAGATATTACCGGTATCCGGGTCTAAACGTATACAAACAAGATATGGGTCAGTTACCGGACAAAATATGGTGCTATCCTCCCCATCGAAATTTTGAAATTGGGTCCGTGGCCCGATTTGAGCGAAAGCCAGGTTCATCAGGAGAATTCCGAATATGGATAAAATGAGTGTTTTCATGATGGGTTTATATAAGGATGGTCACCAGGTGAATCAAATATATGCAAAAATGGGTTAGTTGCCATGTGGTTATCTTTTACAACCCTTGGTGTGAAGGTCAATTGGTTGTGACTTTTTGATATGACGGTCAAAGATTTCGGTGCCTAGGGGTATTATCCCGGATCGCTGCGATTCTGACCGATCCTGCTGTACAGGATTGATAAGTTCAGAAGTCCGCTGATAATTGAATCGCGGATACCGACCACTCGGAAAAAAGTGGTTAATTTGAGTCTTAAAACGCACCATGCAAGAGGCATTTCAAAATCTGATTACAGAAAAATACACTTTTAAAGGCGATTCCATCGTCATGGGAACCGCCATGTTGGACGGGAAAGCCATACCCCAATTGCCGGTAAAAATCCCATTAAAAACCCTGAATCGGCATGGATTGATTGCAGGAGCTACAGGTACCGGTAAAACAAAGACCCTTCAGAATTTTGCCGAAAAATTGTCACTGAAAGGAATTCCCGTGATTTTAATGGACATCAAAGGAGACTTGAGCGGAATTTCTCAACCCGGAGTGAGCAATCCTAAAATTGAAGAACGACATGCCCTGATTGGTGAAGCCTGGAAAGCGCAACAGTTTCCGGTAGAATTTCTGACCATTTCTGCTCAGGAGGGCGTTCGTATGCGGGCGACCATATCGGAATTCGGGCCGGTACTGCTCACCAAAATTCTTGGATTAAACGATACGCAGGGGGGGCTTATCTCCCTGATTTTCAAATACTGCGACGATCATGGTCTGCCTTTGTTGGACATCAAAGACTTTCGCAAAACCCTACAATTCATTTCGTCCGATGGCAAGGAAGAAATTGAAAAGGAATATGGACTGGTTTCCACTTCTACGGTGGGTGCAATTATGCGCAAGCTGATAGAAATTGAAGAACAGGGTGCCGATATGTTTTTCGGAGAACCGAGTTTTGATGTGGATGATTTTTTAAGATTAGACGAACAGGGCAGGGGGTATATCCATGTGTTGAGATTGGATGATATTCAGGGAAAACCGAAGTTGTTCAGTACATTCATGCTATGTCTGCTGGCTGAAATATATCAGTCCTTTCCGGAAAGAGGGGATGCGGATCAGCCGGAGTTGATTTTTGTGATTGACGAAGCCCATCTGATTTTTGAAGAAGCTTCCGGGGCGCTCCTGGATCAGATAGAAACCATCATCAAGCTGATTCGAAGCAAGGGTGTGGGCATCTATTTCTGTACCCAGAGTCCTTCGGATATTCCGGCTGCGGTACTCAGTCAACTCGGTATCAAAATTCAACATGCGCTGCGGGCTTTCACAGCCAGAGATCGCAAGGACATCAAGCTGGCCGCTGAGAATTTTCCGATAACGGAATTTTACAAAACCGATGAAATCCTTACCGCCATGGGAATCGGAGAAGCCCTCATATCTGCTTTAAATGAAAAGGGCATACCGACCCCATTGGTGCATACCTTGCTTACCGCGCCCATGAGCCGTATGGATGTGATTACAGAAGAGGAGAAGAAGAAAAACCTAAGAAGCAGTCAGTTGATGACGAAGTATTCAGATACGGTGGATCGGGAAAGTGCTTATGAGCTGTTGAATAAAAAACTGGAGGTGGCCAAAGCGGAAACGGCTGAAGCAGAAAAGCCCAAAACCAGCGGAAGACAGGAGAAAAGCACGCTGGAGAAGATTGCAGGCCACAGTATAACCCGAACGGTAGTGCGTGAAATTGCCAGGGGAATTTTGGGAGTATTGGGATTGTCGGGGACGAGAAGAAGGAGTACGAAGAGGTTATTTTAAGTTTAAATAATTTTCTACTTGCTTATTGGAATTAAACTATTCATGTTAGAGTTCCAATTTTGACTTTAACTGCTAAATTCTCAAGTTTGAAATTGTGGGATGAAATGCAGTTTTCAGGGCTTTGCCCAAACATGTTCTTACATTAATTGAGTTCAGAAAACCCCCACTTCCTTTTTTTGCTTGATCAAAAAAAGGAAGCAAAAAAAATCAAGGCTTCATTTCTCTTTTCTATCCGCTAAAGCCATGAAGGCGTTCGCCGCGATGGGAGCCGCTTGCTATTTTTATTGGCATTTTCCATGTTGCAAAATAATTTTCGTTATGAAGATTTAAAATTTTTGTCATCGCTCGCCCATCGCTTTCTTTTTTTAGAATTTGTAAATTTTGTATTCACGCCTTCATAGCTAAGCGGCTCACGAAAAGACAAATAAGGCCGTTCCCCACCCACAGGCCGCATTCTGCAACAAATTGCTTCTGTGCTCCTAAAATGGAAAGTTTTTAAATCTCTATTGGATGTCGATTTAAAATTAGTAAGAGCCAAACAATTGGAGAATCATTTAAGAATAAATTTCAATTTTCTTCAGATGAAAATCGGCGGTATTGTATATTTTTGAGCCACTAGCAATTATAGTATTATGAAATTCGAAATTTTTCAAAGTGAGAAGAGCGGGGAGTATTATTTCCGCCTGAAAGCAGCAAACGGACAGGTTATTTTAACCAGCGAAGGGTACAAAACAAAGGCGAGCGCCATAAGCGGAGCCGAGAGTGTGAAGAAGAATGCCCAGGACGAAGGAAAGTTTGAAATTAAGCAGGCTTCCAACGACAAATGGCATTTTAACCTGAAAGCCACCAATGGTCAGGTGGTTGGAAGCAGCCAGATGTACGCATCAGAAAGCGGCATGAAGAACGGAGTGGAATCCGTGATGAGAACGGCACCGGAAGCCGGAATAGAAGACTTAACTGCATAAAAAAAACCGGCTTAGGCCGGTTTTTTTTTTAGATTCCAATTCTTTTAGAAACGACGGTTGTTTCCGCCACCGCCTCTGTTGTTGTTGTTGTTTCTGAAATTTCCTGAAGGTCTGTTTTCTCTTGGTAAAGCTTCTTTTACCGCAATAACTTTTCCTTCAATTTCTGCTCCTGAAAGTTCAGCAATGGCTTGGTTTGCTTCACTGTCATTTGGCATTTCAACGAAACCAAATCCTTTTGATTTACCGGTGTCGCGGTCAGAAATTACTTTAGCTGAGCTTACTTCACCGAAGTTTTCGAAAACCTCCCTGAGGTCATCGCTTGTTAAACGAAAATTTAAATTTGCTACAAAAATGTTCATAATAAAAAAATAATAAAAAAATTAAACTGCTCTTTCCGGAAAGGACTTCTAAAGGCGACAAATACGCTGAATTAGACGCTCTTCAGGAAAGGAACTCCACAAAGATGAGCTTTTTTTCTCATACTTTAACCTTAAAAAAAATAAAGTTAAAATCATACATCCATTTTAAAGGACATTTTAACCGGTTCTTTGAATGATCCAATAATTGCTTACCTGATGCAATTCGTTTTGATCGGCAGATAAAATCTGATATGTATGTTCCGATTCCTGCACCAGTCCTGTGTCATAACAAACTGAAACGGGAATGCTGCCTTGTTTCCATTGGTTCGTGAAATAATCAAATGAATATCCCAGGGCAACGAGTTCGATTTTGTTGATTTTTGTTCTTCCCAATTGTCTGAGCTCAAATAAGATACGGCGGTTTTTGCGAAGCTGGTGGTTCACACGTCGCATCATATTGTTGACGTCACTGTTCAGTTGGTTGTTGTAGGCATTGCGACAGGAATCGTCGCAGAATTTTTTGTCTGACCGGCCAATAAGCCTTTTATGGCACATTTGGCAGAGTTGTTCATTTGTTTTCATGCGTTTTAGGGGTTAGGGTAAAGCGAAGATAGCTAATTGTGGATTTTCCTTCCACCCCCTACTCAGGCCTTACGGCTAAAAGTAATGATATCCTGAAAGTCGTGACCTTCTCTTCCGCTCCACCGGCCTGGGAAAAAGCCTGTTTGCGTAAGTCCTGCAGCGGATAATGCCCTTTCGATAAAAACTGTCTTAAAGCCGATATTGGCTTCTGCGACATCCGCATGATGCAGGTAATGTGTGTCCTTCTCCACAGGAAAGAAATTTACTTCCTGTTTCAACATGTGAAGTCTGGCAGGTTCATCCACCACAAAAAAAGTTGCAAAACCTCTGGCTCCCGGTTTCATTACCCTGGCAATTTCCATTAAATATTGCTTTACTTCTGCCGGTTTCATATGTGTAAAGACACTGGTCAACAACACAAAATCAAATTGTTGGTCGGCATATGGAAATCTGAATTCTGCTGCATTCTTGCCTTGCCTGGTATACAATCCATTTTGTAAAGGGACATGCTTAAAATTGAAATTCGGGTATAGAGGAGTAATATGCTTTTGACACCATCTCACCCCTTCTTCCATCACATCAAATCCTTCGTACCGACTCTCAGCATTCAAAAATGCGGTTAAAGGTCTGGCCATTCTTCCAATTCCTGAACCGATGTCCAATACATCATCCCCGGGTTTTAGGCCACCTTTTTCTATAAAATGTTTGAGGAAATTATCCCCCTGATGGATAAAATCTCCGGAACCTGTAAAAATCATACCTCTTGGTGGAACCATGGCCGGAGTATCACCTTTCAATTTGTCAATCCAGTCCTGGGGCAGCCAAATGATTCGCCTCACATAGAATCGCCATGAGGGTGGTAAAGCATAGAAAATTTTCCTTTTCAGACTCAAGGCTTCAAATATACAATAAGCCCGACCTATACGCGGTCGGTGAAATGTCGTATTTCCGGTGCTTCATCAAACTTTTGCTGATTATAATGGGTGGACTGGTTCCGCGGTATGGACAGTGAAATGAACGACGAGCCTTTTGAAATTTTGGCCAGCATCACTATTTGTCCTATATGATAACTATAGTGACATAATTGTCTGTTTATGGCTTCCAACACAGTATGACCTTCATTTCTAATATATATGATGCGCTCCAAATCCTCGGTTTTTAAAGATTCCAGGGTGTCGAACAAGCATTTCCAGCCTTGATTCCAGTAAGCCATAACTGCCTGACGATCATGATGATCCATTTCGAATTCGCCATCCCGGTTTCTCCAGGGTTTTTCACCGTCTGATTGAAAGATGTCCGTCCATCTGCTCAACATATTCCCCGCTAAATGTTTGGTAATGATGGCGATGCTGTTACCATCTTCTGAAGGAATCTGAAACAGAACTTCGTCAGAAACCTGATCCATGGCCTTTTCGGCTAAACCACGGTAATAGGTGAATTGACGGATTGTGGAAGTTATATAATCAGGATGCATATCAGTATTTTTTTTGGACCATTCCGCATTGCAACATTTCTTCACCAAAATATGGATTGTATATCTCCTCTTCATCGCTCAGCCAAAAGGCTCCCTGATCGTCAAAGGCCATCGGGCAATATTGTTGGTAGATGGATGCGGTATCCGGCTTAATTTTAGAAGTTACGGCGAACATATATTCGCTTAGGGTATAAAAATGGGTGCGTTGTAAACTCAATTCCTGCTTCTCAGAAATTAACCGAAATTGATCGGAAATGGTAAGCAAAACACTATCTCCACCGGTTGCAAAGTTGCTGGCTTCTTTGGCAGTGAACGCTGCGGCACGTGCATTTCCATCCACCAGAGCATTTTTTACGGTATAATAACGTTGCAATAGCGTCTTCAGCGAAACAGAGTCGATTTGTCCCTGGAATTCAGGAATTTTATTAGATGAAAGTGCTTTTTGGTCTTTGACCGCATGGGTATGATTGTGGTGATCTCCGGATTTCTGGCAGGATATGATCCAAAATGATGACAGAATCAAAGCAATTATTTTCATGCCACTAAGGTACTCCAAATTGAGTTTATATAGATTTACGCTTGTTTAAAGAATTTATATAAATTCAACTGGCCCTTCTAATTATGATTCTATAAAACTCAACTTATTTGATCTTAAATTCATGTGCTGAAGTTTTTAGGGCTTTGCCCGAATGTCATCTTCTCTTCAAACAAAACTACGTTACCCCACTAACTTTTTTTGCTTGATCAATCCCGAAAGCTTTCGGGAGAAGCAAAAAAAATCAAGGCTTAATTTCTCTTTTCTATCCGCTAAGGCTAATTCGGCGTAAGCCGCGATGGGAGCCACTTTCATCATATATATGTGTTGAATGAATTTTGTATTCATCATCACAAAATTGGACTGGCAATCGAACATAAACCGTTCGCCCATCGCTAGACTTCTCTATAAAGGTGCGAAAATTTGTTTTCACGCCTTCATAGCCAATCGGATTACGAAAAGACAAATCAGGCCGTTCCCCGCCCACGACCCACATTCTGAAACCATTGAAATTCGTATTGCTAAATGGAAATTTTATTAACTTACTCTTCAGTCGCAAGAATAGTTAATGAACTTGATCTAAATAAGTAGCATTATTTGAATTTATATGGTACAATTGATGTGCTGTCCGATAACACAAATCAAGTGAATCCTTTTTAGTATTATTGTATGCCAACGCTTATGAAGAATCATTTTAAAGATATACAGTACGATTTTCCTGCTTCCATAGTTTTATTTTTTGTTGCACTTCCGCTGTGTTTGGGAATAGCCATGGCTTCGGGAGCGCCGGAACACGCACCATTGATGTCAGGATTGATTGCCGGGGTAATCGGTGGAATTGTGGTTGGAGCATTGAGTGGATCGCATATCGGGGTGAGTGGCCCGGCTGCCGGTTTAGCCGTGATTGTGCTCAGCTCCATTAAAGAATTGGGGGGATTTGAGCTCTTTTTGCCGGCAGTAATCGTAGCCGGACTCCTGCAATTGTTGATGGGATTTCTCAGAGCAGGGATCATTGGATATTATTTCCCATCTTCAGTTATTAAAGGAATGTTAAGTGGTATAGGAATTATCATCATTCTTAAACAAATACCACATGCTTTCGGATATGATAAAGATTATGAAGGTGATGAGGGATTTCATCAGATTGATGGAGAAACTACGCTAAGCGAATTGTTTCACCTGTTGGATGTGTTTAGTCCCGGAGCTATCATTATTGCCGCGGTGTCACTCGTATTGCTGTTGATTTGGGAGATTAAGGCGCTCAAGAAACTGAAGTTTTTTCAATGGGTACAAGGGCCTTTGATGGCGGTGTTGGCGGGAATTCTATTCTATAATATTTTCCTGGGTACCGGATTGGAAATCGAGCAGACCCATTTGGTGAATTTGCCGGCATTTGGTGGTCTTCAGGGTTTGGGGAATTTACTTACTATGCCTGATTTTTCAGGATTTCTAAATCCAAATACTTATCTGATTGGTGGAACCATTGCTGTAGTGGCGAGTTTGGAAACGCTGTTGTCGGTTGAAGCCACAGATAAAATAGATCCATTTAAACGCACTACACCAACGAACCGCGAATTGAAAGCGCAGGGTGTTGGAAATATTTTAACCGGGCTTATCGGCGGATTACCCCTCACTCAGGTCATAGTTCGGAGTTCTGCCAATGCTCAAAGCGGTGGGCGCACCAAAGTTTCTGCCATATTTCACGGCATCTTTCTGGTTTTGAGTATCATACTTATCCCAGGAATTCTGAATATGATCCCTTTAGCTGCATTGGCTTCGGTGCTCATAGTTGTTGGTTTTAAACTCGCCAAACCGGCCATGATTAAACAAATGTACAGTTTGGGTTGGGAGCAATTCCTCCCTTACGTGGTTACCATGGTGGGCGTTATTTTCAGCGATTTGCTGGAAGGGATAGTATTTGGATTGAGCGTTGGTTTTTTTATCATCCTGCGCAATAATTATCGAAATGCCTATTTATTGAAGAATGAAACCCATGATATCTCTGACCGTATTGTCCTGACATTGAGTGAAGAAGTAACTTTTCTAAACAAGGCGAAAATCATACAAACGATGGAAGATACTCAGGAAGGTGCAGAGTTGATCGTAGATGCGGGCAATGTAAAGAGCATGGATTACGATATTATGGAGTATCTGGTTAATTTTAAAAAGAACGCAGACACTAAGAAAATCAAATATACTTACATAGAACCTAAGATTTCCACTAAAACCGTAGATTATTAATAGTTTACATGTCCGATATCTTCGTCGGGGTGTCTTGAATATTCCGGTCGAAAAGAGATATATTGCCCCTAAAATCATCGATTATGAAAATTGGCATTTTAGGAACCGGAACTGTGGGGCAGACCCTGGGCTCCAAACTGATTGAAATCGGGCATGAAGTAATGATGGGATCTCGAACCCATGACAATCCAAAGGCCTTATCTTTTGTTGAACAGCATGCCGGTAAAGCCCTGGCAGGATCATTTGCCGATACCGCCGGTTTTGGATCATTGCTCATCAACTGTACTTCCGGAGCCGGCACGATGGATGCCTTGAAAATGGCGGGAGAGGCAAATCTGAGGGGCAAAGTGTTGATCGATGTTTCCAATCCGCTTGATTTTAGTCAGGGGATGCCACCCGTTTTATCCGTGGTTAATACCGGATCATTGGGAGAGATGATTCAACAGGCTTATCCGGAAGTTAAAGTGGTTAAAACGCTCAACACCATGTGGTGCGGTTTGATGGTGAATCCCGGTATGATCAACGATGGAAATCATCATGTTTTTGTAAGTGGGAATGACGCAGAAGCTAAGCAAGACGTGAGCTTACTGCTACAATCGTTTGGCTGGAAAACGGATCATATTCTGGATTTGGGTGATATCAGCACCGCCAGGGGTACAGAAATGTATTTGCCTTTATGGCTGCGTGTTTGGGGCGCAAAGCAAAGTGCGGCTTTTAATATTCAGATCGTTTCTTAGGCATTTGAATTCTGCATTCCGGTGGTAAGAGAGATGCACGCAACTAAAGGAGAATTTTGTATGTATTCTTTAGGAATCGCCTGAAAATGTGTTTTTTTAAAAAATGATTTTTAACAATTGCATAGTTGAAATTCTAAAACATATGTAGATTTGTGAAAGTATGAAAAGAATAGTTGTAATCGTATTGGTCCTGATTGCCCTGGCGGCAGGTGGTTTTTTTCTGTATACCTGGCTCACCGTAAAGGGGATTGTGACAAAAAATGATTCACGAGAATTGAAGACAGAGTGGATGACAGTTTCATTTCCCAAGGGATGGGAGGAACCGGTAAGTGAGGAGTATTCATACAACTACGGAGGTATTTCCTACAAAATTGACCGGGAGGGAGTTGGAGAATTTGCCGGAGTGCAAATGGCATTTTATTTTAATGAAAACCCTGAAGATCAGGAAGCTGACTGGCTGGCAGGAGAGACCATAGGTAGATATTTTAATCCGGCTCCGGACATGCCCTCAGATACGGTTGAGTTTTTTGCGGAAGCAGGAGAAGATGACTATGATACCATACAATTCCAGGGGGTTCAGGCATTGCGGAGAAATTATATCATTAAATCGCCTCCTTTCGATGACGAAGAGGCTAAGAAGAATCCGAGAGGAAGTTTCAAAAAGGGTGAAATCATCTTATTTCCCTGCTCAGGCCGTGTGGCAATGATTATTTTTGAGACATTTGAAGAACATTGGGATAAGCATCAGAAGATGAAGGAAGAAATTCTGAATTCCTCCAAACTCACCTGCACAAAATAATTAGGGTCGCCTTGGGGGAGGGTGCTGTTTGAATATTTTCCTCAGGACAGATTTAAGTTTCTTTTTCTGTTCAGGCGTACACAGTTTACTGATATCTCTAAAATGTTGTATCCTTTTCTGTTCGCGCAGATGATGAATGGCATTCAGAGAGTCAGCGACAGTTTGGATGAGACTATCGTTTTCTGAAATGAGGGCGTCCGCAAGATTTTCTTTTAATAGATCTGATTTTACATGGAATGCATCCATTTCCATTCGATGTTGGTGAAATAGTTTTTCTACGCTTCGTGTTTGCTCCTCATTCAGGGACAATTCACGGCTCAAGTGTTTCCAGGGCGCTTTTGGAGGTTTCGCACCTCTTTTACCGGGCCACAAAAGCCATAACATAGACAAATTCAATAGAATCAGGATGGCTATGATTATATATAACGCCTTGCTTCTCATTGATTGCTATACAAATTTAAATATTCCGAATCTGATTCCCGGTAATAATCGGCCAATGGATTTTGGTCTGATTTTACAAACTCAAATATCACCGTTATGTTCAGCAATATCCAAACAATAGAAGCAGCTACCAGAACTCTTTTCCATATTCTGCGCCTGTTTTGGAATTGAATATCTCTTTGAACGGCCAATACAACATTAGACCTGAGTCCTTCGGGAGGGTCAGGCAATCTGTGTTTTTCATTCAACCAATTATCTTGCATATTCAATTGTTTAGATGTTTTTTTTATTCAAATATTTCATCAACTGCGATAAAATTTATCCAATTTTTCCTGAAGCGTTTTTCGAGCCCTGTAAATCAGAGATTCTACAGTTCCGATCGTGGTTTGCAAGGCATCTGCAATTTCCTGATAACTTAATCCGTCTATTTTGCTCAGGGTAAATGCAATGCGTTGTCGTTCAGGCAGTTCTTCCATCGCCTGATCAATAATTTGTGCAATTTCCTTGTTTTCGAGCACCTTTCCCGGGTGTAAGAGATACACCAGATTCACAGATTCCGGCTCAACCGTCTGGCCTTTTCTTTTAGCGGTGTTTTGTTTGCGAAGCAGATCCAGGGCTTTATTACCGGCTATTCGATAAATCCAGGTGCCCAGATCACTTTCATCCCGAAAGCGATGTACTGACCGGCTCACCTCTATAAATGTTTCCTGAACGGCATCTTCGGCGTCGTTCACATTTTTGAGTATGCCAAGGCTGAGGTGATAAACCTTTTTTCCGTAAAGGTCATAAAGTCTTTCATAAGCCTTTGCGTCACCTTTTTTCAAGGCATGTAACCAAAGACTTTTTTCCATCTATTCAGGAAATTGCGGGTGTTTTTTGATCCGTGCTGCCTGATTCAAATGCCTTTCCGTGTGTAATATCAGCAAGGGAATGAGTTTAGAAACCGGATAGGTTACAAAAGCGGACGCCGGAGAGGCAACAATGGTACCTTTTTGATAATGAGACGCAATCTCCGAAAATCGAAGGCGCATTTGTTCAGTATGCTTGATAAAAGTTTGAAAAATATCGGGATGAACCTGACTTTCAGAGGGTAGAAAGATAGATGGTGATTTGTATTTTCTTTTCACTTCGCTTCCCAACTGTTGAATCATCAAATCGCCTAAGAAATAAGACCAGGGGTTGTTTCGCGCCCACCAGCCGGGCTGGTAGGTGTTATTCTTTAATTGATCGAACAACGAAAAGTACTGGCTGTCGGATACACAAATATGATCGAGACATTGGGCAATACTCCATTGCCCGGGGGCCGGTTTAAATTGCAGAGCTGCCGGACTTAAATGAGAAAATTCCACTTGGGCTCTTTGACTCAATTCAAGGCTTTTGTCGAGCCAGAATGACAGAGGTTTGAGTTCTTTGGCGAATTTCATGTATAAAGGTTCCGGCTTATTTAATGGTTCAATTATACGTCGATGTATTCAATTTTTATTGAGTGATGGCAGAATTTCACGCTTACATACAGAATAAGCGAAATAGAGATAAGTTTTATAGATGAGTTCAAGATTTCAGTGAATATTTGACTTTTATACAACTATATTTAACGTCTTTTTATGTTTAGATATATAGTATTTCTCGTGGTTTTTATACCAGGTAGTCTGATGGCCGGCGCACAGGTGGAAGAGGCGGATGAACCTATGAGAACCGATATTGTTTCCCATCCGGTTTTTCCCGGAGGGCATGCGGCCATTCAAAAAATATTCAATGACAACGTTCGGTATCCTCAGTCAGCGTTGAATGAAAATATTGGGGGTGAAGTGCGAATCATCTTTATAATTGACACTTTGGGTAATGTAAGTGTTGAAAAGATTCGCATTGGGATCCGCGAGGATTTGGATAATGAAGCCATCCGGCTTACGCATTTGATACAAGGTTGGACACCGTGCACACAAAATGGAAAAAAAATAGCCTTCCCCTTTTTGATGGAAATATTTTTCATCCCCAATGAGAAGTTTGAAGAAACTAGTTTGTTGGAAGGGAAAATTCCGGCGATGGCTGTAAGAGTATATGGATACAGGCCATGAAGCTAATTTGTCCTGAAATAGTAGAAACGGCCCGGTTGAGGTTGAGACCATTGGAGATCGGGGATGCCTCATTTATGTTGAAATTGCTCAATTCTGAAGGTTGGATCCGGTTTATCGGAGATCGGAATGTTCATTCAGTTGTTGAAAGCACCATTTATATTCAGGGAATCTTAAGTCTGCCTGTAATTCGGTATTATGTAATGGAGAATCTCGATTCACGGGAGGCTATGGGAATAATTTCCCTGTTGCAAAGAGAGGATCTGGATTATCCGGATGTTGGTTTTGCCTTATTGCCGGAGTATCTTAAATTGGGATTCGCCCGGGAAGCGACCGTGGCTTTTCTTCGTGAATTATTCAAATTCAATACCTTGCCGGTGCTAGGGGCCATTACTTTACCTGAAAACCGGGCATCTATACAATTGTTGGTCAGTATTGGATTTGACTATGTGAAAAATATAGAAAAGGCTCGGGAAATTTTGCGTTTGTATGAATTGCTTCCACAAAATTTGCGATAGAACAGACCTTCAGATGCAAAATATCTGAAAGGTTAATACCAATAAATGATATGAGAAGGATTAGAGCGTGAGCGCCTCTCTGGTAATCTGTTCCTGTTCTTGCTTGTGGATGGCCGCATATCCGGTTGCAGGTGTTGAACTGGAACGTCGGCTGATTACTTTCAAAGGTTTAGGCCAGTCGTATCGCAACAAGTGCATCCAGGTGCCCATATTTTTAGGTTCTTCCTGTACCCAGAAAAATTCTGCTTTCTTACTGGCAGCCATCAGGGCATGAAGTTGTTTTTCAGGCAGAGGATACAGCTGTTCAACCCGAACAATGGCCACTTCTTTTTGATTTAATGCTTTGCGTTGTTCGAGCAAATCGTAATAGATTTTACCGGAACAGAACAAAACTCGTTTGGCCTTTTCTGCGGGTACTTCATGGTCGGGTATGACTTCTTTAAAGCCTCCTTGTGTAAAATCGGCAATTGAACTGACACATTGTGGGTGGCGCAGCAGGCTTTTGGGTGATAAAACCACAAGTGGAACCCGGAAATTCCGATGCATCTGACGACGCAATACATGGAAAAAGTTGGCCGGGGTGCTGCAATTAACCACTTGCATGTTCAGGTTGGCACATAGTTGCAGAAAGCGTTCCGGACGGGCAGAAGAGTGCTCTGGACCTTGTCCTTCATATCCGTGAGGAAGGAGTAAGGTAAGTCCATTGAATCGCTTCCATTTGGTTTCTCCCGCCGAAATAAATTGATCAATTACCACCTGAGCACCATTGGCAAAATCGCCGAATTGGGCTTCCCATAGGGTTAAGGTTTCCGGACTTGACATGGCATAACCGTATTCAAACCCGAGCACGGCATATTCAGAGAGCAAAGAGTTGTAAATGTCGAAACGACCTTGTTTTGCATCCAGGTTTTGCAAAGGAATATACTCCAATTCGGTATCTTCCTTTTTAACCACCGCATGTCGGTGAGAAAAGGTGCCTCTCTCGCAGTCCTGACCACTCATGCGAACGTCGAAGCCCTCCTGCAAAAGACTCGCATAGGCCATTAATTCTCCCATGGCCCAATCGAATTGGTCATTTTTGATCATGGCTGCCCGGTCTTCAAAGATTTTTTGAACCTTTCGGATGGGCTGATGGTCCTTTGGCAGTTCTGTGATTTTTTGTGCCAGCTTTTTGAAAACAGCAGCAGATATTTTGGTGTCCGGTGACTTCTCGAAATCTTCAGCCGTCGATTTTCTGTATGCCTGCCAGGTGTTTGAAGGAAGATTATGCGAAACAATGGTTTTGTCGCTTCGCACTTCATTCAGCTTTTCCTGGAGTAAATCCTTGAATTCTTTTTCCATTTTCATGGCGAGACTTGCCTCCAGACTTCCGGCATCGATCAACTTCTGGCGGTAAATTTCCCGTGGATTCGGATGTTTTTCTATGGCCTTGTACAGCATAGGTTGGGTAAAACGAGGCTCATCTCCTTCGTTATGTCCGTATTTGCGATATCCCAAAATATCTATAAATACATCGCTATGGAAGGTTTGTCTATATTCTACAGCCAACCGAATTACATGCACCAGGGCTTCTACATCGTCTCCATTTACATGGAATACCGGGCACTTGGTAGTTTTGGCGACATCCGTACAGTAAATACTGCTTCTGGCATCCAGGTAATTGGTGGTAAACCCAACCTGATTATTGGTCACCAAATGTACAGATCCACCTACTCCATAGGCATCCAGACCTGCCATCTGAATAACTTCATATACAATGCCTTGTCCTGCCACGCTGGCGTCACCGTGAATGATAATCGGCAATATACTTTTTACCTGATTCTTGTATTTGTGGTCTACTTTGGCTCTTGCCACCCCTTGTGCCACAGGAGCAACTGCTTCAAGGTGAGATGGATTCGGACAAAGTGTGAGGCGTACTTTTTTCTGAAGACTGGTAACGTGATTGGAAGAATATCCTAAATGGTATTTAACATCTCCTTCGAATATGGCATCTGCATATGCTTTGCCTTCGAACTCGGTAAAAATCTCCTCATAGCTTTTATTCATGATATTGGCCAGCACATTGAGTCTTCCGCGATGCGCCATGCCGATAACAAATTCTTCTATCTGTTGATCTGCCCCATATTCAATCACTGAATTCAAGGCAGGAATAAGCGTTTCCAACCCTTCGAGTGAAAATCGTTTCTGACCGATAAATTTGGTGTGCAGGAAGTTTTCGAAAACAACGGCCTGATTCAATTTCTCCAGAATCAGCCTTTTTTGCTCCAGGGTTAATTCAGTTCGGTTTTTACCCGACTCCATCCTGCTTTTAAGCCATTCTTTGCGCACAGGATCGTTGATATACATGTATTCAACTCCGATGCTCTCACAATAGGTTGCGGATAAGTGTGCGATTATATCACGCAAGGTGGCAGGGCCCAATCCGATTTCAACACCGGCATTAAAGGTTTTATCCAGATCTGACTCTTCGAGCCCGAAATTGGAAATTTCCAGATTTGGATGGTATTGACGGCGTTCCCGAACCGGGTTCGTATGGGTAAACAAATGTCCCCGGGTCCGGTAACCTTCATTTATCAGTCGCAGGACATTTATTTCCTTCAGAAACTCCGATGAAACTTGTGCCTGAGCACTCCCATTCAACCCGGTTTTACCATAGGCAAGATCAAATCCTTCGAAAAACCTTTGCCAGCCCTCATCCAATGATGTCGGGTCGTTCAGGTATTTTTGATACAGATCATCGAGGGCTGAAACATCTGTATTGCTTAAGTATGAATGTGAGATCATGGCCGCAGGTAATAGCCTGCAAAGATATTATGACCTTTTAACATGCACAAATAAGAAGTCTATTCTCGAATCACCTTTTGAACAAAGCTTCCTCTATCGGTATGGATATGGAGGAAATACACACCGGATGCAAGCGAATTCAGGTTTACGACGGTTGGATTATCTGTACCGGAATTCCATTCCATTACAGCCATACCTCTTACATCATACAGGAACATCTTGTGCTCAGACCGAACAAAATCGGGCTTTTGTATATGCAATACGTGTTGTACAGGCTGAGGATAGAAAAGGAAACCTGCTTCTTCAGCGGATGGAGCAGAGGCTGTATTCACCACAATGTCAAGCTTCATGGTATCATTTCCGCAATCGTTGCTGGCGATGAGGGTGATGGTATAATTCCCATCTGCACTGTAGGTATGAACAAATCCTTCTGCCGAGGCAGAGTTGCCATCTCCCAGTTTCCAGATCAGATTATCATGATGCTGAGATTTGTTGCTCAAGGTGATTTGTTTTCCGTTTTGAACCCAGGTGAATGAAGCCTTTGGTAATGGATTCACGGTGGCTCTCAAACTATCTTCGGTAAAACATCCGCTCGTATTGGTGGCTTTGACCTTGTAGGTTATGGATGACTTGGGTTTTTCATTGCTGCTGGCGGTGTTCGGTCCGTGTTGCCAGCTGAACGACACATTTTCATTGGAGCGCGCATTCAGGAGCACTTGCCCACCTTCGCAAATTGTGGTGTCGTTTCCTGCGTTGAGTAATGGGAAGGCGGCTACTTTAACCCAAACACTGTCTGTTTTGGAGCAGTTGTTCGGTGCAGTTACGGTCACAAATCGATATCCATCCGAAAATGGCAGGAAATTCCATTCAGTAGTGGTTGGTCCACCGTGCCATTGATAGGCCACTCCGCCGCCGGCAACCAAAGTGATGCGGTTTCCGAAACAAACGGCTGTATCATTCGTTAGGCTGATGGTAGGGCCGGGAATAACCGTAACCCGAACGCTGTCCATGGCGTCGCAGCCACGGGCATTTTTACCGGTGATAATATATGATCTGCTAAACGTTGGATACACCGTATAATCCGGTGTTGCAGGACCGCTCAGCCATTTATAACTAGCCAATCCACTGGCTTTTAACGTAAGTGCTGAACTTTCGCAAATGGTGGTATCATTGTTAACCTGCACCACGGCATGATCCACATCCACTTTTACATTAACGGTTCTGGAACATCCGTTGCTCGAGTCTATTTTTACGCTATATGTAGTACCGGTTGGTGGATTTACAGACCAGGAAGTATTGGCAGGACCACCAATCCACTGATATGAGTTGCCTCCTTTTGCCGATAGAACGATAGGCTTATTTGCACAGATCGTGGTATCGGGAGTCACGGTATAAGAAGGACTTTCTTTAACTTTTAGGGTAAATGTATTGGTTTTACTTAAACCGCAACTATTGGTTCCTCTGACCTGGTAAGTATATGTAGCATTTGGACTCACCAGATTTTGGAAAGAATTTGGGTTCGGAACGCTATTGGATGGAAGCCAGGCGTAACTGCTTGCACCGCTGGCGCGAATCAACAGGCTTTCTCCCTGACAGATACTGTCTTTGGTAACGTTGAATTTCACTTCAGGAAGGATGATCTTTCCAAACTCCATACGCAGCAATAAGGCAATAAAAAAGTTGGATGCTCCGGATTCAGTCCATCCGGCCGCATTGCCAAAGAATACCGTTTGTGGTGTGTAGAAGTTGGTGGTATATCCCAAACTCATATTATTGGTATTTCTTTGTTCTACACTGATGAAGTATTTTCCGGTATCCAGAAATTGTTCGCAAGGGAATCGGAGATTATAGGCATTTCCACCGGCACGCAGTGCCACAGAAGGCGTTGAGGAAATCAGGGATCCCGGTGCGGTACCAAATGTGTAAAGGTGCACGCGCACACTGTCGCCGGCAGTTGGACTGGCCAGGTAAAAAGTTACTGACGAAAGGGTGTCTTTATTTTTCAGATAGAACATCTGTCCGATTTCACCTACGCCTCCGTTGAATCCGATTCCGCCGGTATTCACGCCGGGGTCTCTGGCAAAGGTCGAATCCGTTAACCCGGAGCCAATGTCATTGCTTTGGTTTTTGATCGTGTCGTTTTGGTTGAGATAAGTCTCAAAATGAATGACACGTTGGGTGGCAGTATCTACAGGGTTTAATTTTTTGGGAAATCTTGCCATTTTGAATGAGAATGGGGCTATGGTATCCAATACAAGTGTATCCTGATAGCTGCCGCAAGTAGCGATTACTTTTACACCGGTAATTTCTTTGTATCCATTGTTTCTAACGGTTGAATTTAATTCATAAGTCTGGCTCTGGCGAGAGGTAAAGTAGGTGTATTCGTTAACATAGCGCTGAGAACCAATGAGTTCCGCGTCATAGTCGCTGGGGTAATACTCTGATATTTTTATATCATCGATGGCCATGTCGGTGAGGAAGTTTGCACCCATGACCGAACGGAATCTGAGTTGAATATTGCTGCCTTTATATTTTCCGAGTTCAACATTGGCCACTTGCCAGTTTTCACCGCGATTTCCGGCCAGACCCCAAACATTGGTCCACACGCCATTGTCGTAAATATCAACAAAAAGGGTTCCCATTCCTGCGCCAAACATATGATAGGCGAAGGTGAGTTTATAAAATTTTCCCGTAGCAGAGAAATCAAAGCACGGACTCAATAAATTCACGACAGCATTGGCGCAGCTTGTGGTGCTGGTGCCTTCTGTGTACATATATATGCCATTCAAAGTTCCCGGGTTATAGTCTTTACCACTTCCATTACCTGAGGTGGTATCGGTTGCTCCGGGCCCTGTTCCGATGGATGGAGTTCCGGAAGTATCCGCGCGCCATTCTCCATTGTCGTTGGGGTCTTGCACCCAGCGGTTCGCCGTGTCACCGGCCTGTGTGGCATCACAACTTGCTGTGGTAGATGTTTTTCTGAATTTTTCGAAGTTCTCCGTGTATGGGAAAGTGCTGATGCATTGAGCAAATATTTGGGTGGTAACCAAACTCAATATAAGGGCTAAAATTTTTTTCATGATTTAGGTTTAAAGAAATAATTGTCAAAATAAGGGAATAAATGGCAATTCAGGACTCTGATTCCAGAATTTTTTTGGCTTCGTCGAGTTCTGCTCTTTCGACTTCACCCAGCTCCGGGTAGCTGAGGTTCAGCGATTGGAGTTGTTCGGTTATAATCCTGCAAACTGCTGCTCTCATGAACCATTTATGATCGGCAGGTATTACAAACCACGGGGCATGAGGTGCAGATGTTTCCTGTATGGCGGCTTCATATGCATCCTGATAGTCAGACCAGCGCGCCCTTTCTTTGAGATCACCCATGCTGAATTTCCAATTTTTTTCAGATTCTTCTATCCGTTTCAGGAAGCGTTTTTTTTGTTCTTCTTTCGACACATTCAGGAAGAATTTAAGAATTACCGTTCCGTTCCTGGCCAGATGGCTTTCGTGATTCCGAATACTCTCATAGCGCTGTTTCCAGAATTGGGTATCCAGTTGCTCGACAGAATTTAATCCCGGAATACGCTGATTCAGTATGATTTGTGGATGAACTTTAGTCACGAGAACTTCTTCATAATACGAGCGATTGAAAATACTTAAACGCCCTCTTTCCGGCAAACAAGCATTCGTTCGCCATAGATAGTCGTGGTCTATTTCCAGGGCGCTGGGAACTTTAAAGCTATGAACGGTTCCTGCCTGGGGAAACATTCCGGAAAATACATGGCTGATGGTGCTGTCTTTTCCGGCTGCATCCATTGCCTGAAATATAATCAGCAGGGCATGATTATCTGTTGCAAACAACATTCTCTGAAGCTCGAATAGCAGCTTCTTTTGTTCTTTCAGAAAATCTTCACCTTCGTCTTTATCTCGAATTGTGCCGGTATAGTCCGTTTGGAAGTTCTTTAACGCAAACTCGGAGCCATGATAAACGGCCATTTTTGGGTCATGTAGGAATGATGTCATTTGATTGATCGGTTAAGCGCAGCAACTTTAACAAAATTCTATGGTAATCATTTCAATTTGTTCTGTATTCATTTCGGTATTATATAACTTGCGGTCTGTTAAATTATGAAAGTAAAATTTTGTGGAGCAGCCGGAACGGTGACCGGAAGTAGTCATTTACTCACTACAGATACCGGATTGAAAATATTGTTGGATTGCGGTCTGTATCAGGGACATGAAGAAGGTTATGAGCATTTCAATGAGCAATGGGCATTTGATCCGGCTGAAATTGACCTGATGGTTTTGTCACATGCGCATATCGATCACAGCGGTAGGATTCCAAAATTGGTGAAGGATGGTTTTAAAGGAGAGATTTACAGCACTTCGGCCACCCGCGATTTGGCTGCCATTATGTTACAGGACAGCGCCATGATACAGGAGCGGGATGCACAGTATCGCGCACAACGCATGGCACATTCTCCCGGGCACGGAGGCAAAAAGGAAAAGGTTGAACCTTTATATACCTTAAAAGATGCTATACGCAGCATAGATCAGTTTATTACGGTCGGTTACAATCGCTGGTATGAGATGGTCAGGGGAGTTTCGGTTTTGTTTCGGGATAGTGGACATATTCTGGGTTCTGCATCGGTTACGTTAAAGATTAAGCAGGCAGACGGGAGGGAGGTGATGTTCGGGTTCAGCGGTGATATTGGACGTCCGCACCGACCTATTTTAAGAGATCCGCATCCCATGCCGGATTTGGATTTTCTGATTTGTGAAAGCACATATGGCGGTCAGCAACATGAGAAGGAAAGCAGTGATCTGAACGAATTGCTGCGTATAGTCCGGGAAACATGTGTCGAGAAGCGGGGTCGATTGATTATCCCGGCCTTTAGTGTGGGCCGGACACAGGAAATTGTGTACATGTTCGACCAACTGGCGAATCAGGGTCAATTGCCCAGGGTGAAGGTATTTGTGGATAGTCCTCTTGCCGTGAATGCTACGGACATTTTTCTCATGCATCCCGAGTGTTTCGATGAGGAGCTTACCGAATATATGGCTACAGACCCCAACCCGTTTGGATTTAATGGATTGAGTTATGTGCGAAGTGTAGAGGCCTCTAAGGCCATCAATGAATATCGGGAACCTTGCGTTATAATCAGTGCGAGTGGTATGATGAATGCCGGCCGGGTAAAACATCATTTGGCGAACAATCTGGCAGATCCGGACACAACGGTATTGGTGGTGGGTTATTGCGCGGAGGGCACTTTAGGTTCACATTTGCGCAACGGAGCGGATCGGGTACATATTCATGGGAGAGAGATACCGGTTCGCGCCAGTATCGAAATTCTGGACAGTTTCAGTGCGCACGGAGATGAAAAGGAAATGCTGGAATATTTGTCGGGACTCGATAAGAATCGATTGAAAAGAGTTTTTCTCGTTCATGGCGAAAACGATCGGAGAGAAATGTTCAGAGATGCGATGAAACAGCACGGATTTGGTAAAATTGAGCTGCCTGTTTTTAAGCAGGAATATGAGTTGGGGTAGATTGGATTTTCGTTCATCAGGATTTTAGACAGAATTCATCAGATTGACTTTTTTGAAATGGGATATTAGATGGATTTTCGAATCTATGACCCCTTCTAAAAGTAAGTTTCACCACATTCCATTAAGGCTGAAATCCTGGGATTACCGATGGCCCGGCTCTTATTTTATTACGATTTGTACTCAACATAGGGTGCATTATTTCGGGGAAATTGAAAATTCTAAATTGCACTATTCTCCGGTCGCAGTTATAGCTGAACTTTTATGGCATCAGATTCCATATCATCAAAAGAATGTCGAATTGGGAGCCTTTGTGGTTATGCCGAATCATGTGCATGGGATTTTGACAATAAGGGAATTTGAAGCAGTGGGCTCGTTGCATGCAACGAGCCCACTGCAACAGAAAAATCAAAAAATGTCTGAAATATCCCCCAAAGCCAATTCGGTTTCCAGTATTATCCGGTCATACAAATCGGCAGTTACAAAACATGCCCATCGAATGGGGTTTGAAATCCAATGGCAAAGCAGATTTCATGATCATATTATTCGAAATGAAAAATCTTATGATAGAATCTCAGCCTATATTTTGAATAATCCGGTGAATTGGAGAGAGGAAGGGCTGAGGTTAGAGAAGAATTGCACATTAAAGCAAACTTTAGATAATAAAAATTAGGTCGATTTCCGTATCCCTTCAAAACTTGAGACTTCTACAGTTTTGTCCGGTATTATTACCCCCCTTTTGGTTTTATGATTATTCGAGCTCATGTACCAAAACCTTCTTTTTTAAAACTTTGAAAGTTTCTATATAAGTAGCATTGACTTTTTTGATATCTGCTCGAATTTTATCTCCAGGATGGTCTTGAAGGATATCTTCCGCCTTTTTTTTTGAAGGATTTTCCGTGAGTCCAAAAAAAAAAAGACCATCCCGAAAAGTTTCAAAAGTGCTTTCTTCTATGTAACTCCTTGGTTCAAACATTAGGATAGCATTTTATCCATGGAAGAATGGTGCTAACCTCACTTTTGAACAATCAAAGAATTCGCAAATTGTTCAGTTAAAGATGAAAGTATGCGAAATTGTGTTGCAGCAAATCGCAAGTAGTGTGTTGCTGAGATTTTAACTATCTTGCAATATGAAAGGAGGTGTTTTTTTACTTTTTTTCTTTGGCTCTATTCAAGGCATGTTAGGTCAAAACCTTCTTTCGAATGAAAGTTTTGAAATGAATACGGGCAATATTGCCAGTAGAGAATTGGATTTTAATAAAGTTTATAATTGGGATGCATTTACACCTTCTCCCGATTATATTGGGGCAGACCCTTCTATTTTCCCACACTGGCCGAGACCCGTTTCTGGAAATTATTATGCAATGATTGGCAGTTCCGAATCCATAGGTCAAAGTTTAAGTTTATCAGAATCTGTTACTTATAGAATTAGATTAAAGGTTTGCAGCATTTGGGATTTTCAAAACACGCTTCAAATATTTGGGTTGGATGAAGTGCCAGGCGTAACGAATAGTGCCGCAAACAATGTACATTTACACTCAGGCAATTTGGAATGGGAGTCAACGCAAATCAAGGGTGATACCATATGGCATACAATAGAAGGTTGTTTTAAAGCCCGTAAAAATATCAAGTATCTTGTATTTATTCCCAAGGGACCTCAAATGTGGATGGCCATTGATGATGTGGTTATAGAAGTAAATGATTTTGCCAACGATTCGAAACACATACTTCCTGCTGACACCATCTTGTGTGATCAATCCTTGGGATTTGATCTGAAACCTTTGGGTTTGGATTCTATCATTTCATGGTCTGATGGATCTCAAACAAATCAATTTCGTGTAGATACCACCGGTATTTATTTTGTAACCGGGTTCCAGAAAAATTGCCTTTACATGGATTCAATTTACATTCAGTTTTTAGAAAGTCCGAATGTGGTATTACCAAAGGACACATTTATTTGCGATCATCAATACATCAGAATTGACGCAACAACCTCTCACCATCACATTGTAAAAAGTAATTGGAACACCGGTGATTCAGGCTTGTACATAATAACAAGAACTGAAGGAATCTATTGGATCGAAGTAAGCAATGCATGTGGGATATCCAGAGATTCCATTTTAATTAAAGCGTATCAAAAGCCAGGTTTGGAATTGGGAGATCCCATTGAAAATTGTGATTCATCAGAAATAGAAATAAACGCATACAAACCAGATATCTTGCAATACTTGTGGAGTGATGGCTCAATTTTGGCACAAAACAGTTTTCGATATGGTTTTTTGGGATTGACCATAAGTAATTTCTGCGGAAGTGCCAGTGATACCGTAGAAATAAGAAATGAGCACTGTGAGTGTAAAATCCATTTTCCCAATGCATTCACTCCAAACCATGATCAAATGAATGATACCTATTCATTGATTACAAATTGTAGCCACGTTACCGGAACCTTAAAAGTTTATAATCGATGGGGTGAAAAACTATTTGAAACCACAGATTTAGAAAATGGATGGAATGGATACTATAGAAATACTTCCATCAAAGGAGTTTACATGGTAATATTTGAAATAAATACATCTGGAAGTGAACGGAAAATAGTATCAAAAACCATTCATTTGCTTTGATTGTTGAGGCAGTTTCGATGCATGAATGCAATTTAGACATCTGTAGGCATCACGGGTACAAGCTAGACACTAATGTCTGGAAAAACGACTATTCCAACCCATGAAACAGTTTGTCAATATTTGTCTTTGAGTACAACAATTTTTAGCTACACAATAGAATAAATCTTTCGTGATTTGCTTTCAAAATCAGAAGAACCGTTCTTTGAACACAACAGTACATGAACGAATACGACTTCTATTTTTGTTGTGATTTGCTTTCAAAATCAGAAGAACCGTTCTTTGAACACAACAGTATTGACACAACTCTCTGGGGCTGGGCAGTTGTGATTTGCTTTCAAAATCAGAAGAACCGTTCTTTGAACACAACATTGGACGGAATTACCTTTTCGAGATGGAGTTGTGATTTGCTTTCAAAATCAGAAGAACCGTTCTTTGAACACAACCTCGCAGACAAAAGAGAGCTGACAGGCGTAGTTGTGATTTGCTTTCAAAATCAGAAGAACCGTTCTTTGAACACAACTTGTCACGCCCATGACGAACGTCAGGAATAGTTGTGATTTGCTTTCAAAATCAGAAGAACCGTTCTTTGAACACAACCAATTGGCGAGGCGGTATCGGGCGCAACCGGTTGTGATTTGCTTTCAAAATCAGAAGAACCGTTCTTTGAACACAACGTATGCGGTTGATAAGTTAGAATTGACGCGTTGTGATTTGCTTTCAAAATCAGAAGAACCGTTCTTTGAACACAACTTCTCTGAATTAATGTTTCGTTGTGGTTTGGTTGTGATTTGCTTTCAAAATCAGAAGAACCGTTCTTTGAACACAACCTTACGGAAATTGGGGTGCTTACGTTTATAGTTGTGATTTGCTTTCAAAATCAGAAGAACCGTTCTTTGAACACAACCTTTTTCACTTCTCCACCGTATGGATCTGGTTGTGATTTGCTTTCAAAATCAGAAGAACCGTTCTTTGAACACAACATGACACAAGACCAAATGTATGAACATCTAGTTGTGATTTGCTTTCAAAATCAGAAGAACCGTTCTTTGAACACAACCGCGTAGATATTTGTTAGCATTGCCGGACAGTTGTGATTTGCTTTCAAAATCAGAAGAACCGTTCTTTGAACACAACAGTGAAGTAAAATCAAACTAATAACAAACTGTTGTGATTTGCTTTCAAAATCAGAAGAACCGTTCTTTGAACACAACATCAATGGTTTAACAAACTCCACGGAAGAAGTTGTGATTTGCTTTCAAAATCAGAAGAACCGTTCTTTGAACACAACAAATTTGACGGAACGAACTACACTACCTTAGTTGTGATTTGCTTTCAAAATCAGAAGAACCGTTCTTTGAACACAACATTTCCACCACCGGAATCATATGAAGTAAGTTGTGATTTGCTTTCAAAATCAGAAGAACCGTTCTTTGAACACAACATTGGCGTTCAAGTATTCAACGCACTCAGAGTTGTGATTTGCTTTCAAAATCAGAAGAACCGTTCTTTGAACACAACTTCTTTGAACTTTTATAGAGCCAGAAGGAGTTGTGATTTGCTTTCAAAATCAGAAGAACCGTTCTTTGAACACAACGAATCTATTACATGGGTAACGTTAGGAACGGTTGTGATTTGCTTTCAAAATCAGAAGAACCGTTCTTTGAACACAACAAAAGTTCCGCCACTTATGCTGGTAACTAAGTTGTGATTTGCTTTCAAAATCAGAAGAACCGTTCTTTGAACACAACTAACACCTGAAGAGTTTCTTCGCTTTCTTGGTTGTGATTTGCTTTCAAAATCAGAAGAACCGTTCTTTGAACACAACCGCAACACCTACCCAACCAAACACCATGCCGTTGTGATTTGCTTTCAAAATCAGAAGAACCGTTCTTTGAACACAACTTCCCATGTTACGTTGTTGCACTCGTTAAGTTGTGATTTGCTTTCAAAATCAGAAGAACCGTTCTTTGAACACAACCAGATTTCAAACAATAAACACGTTGCTGGAGTTGTGATTTGCTTTCAAAATCAGAAGAACCGTTCTTTGAACACAACATAAATACAGAGGTAAAGCCGCGTAAAGTCGTTGTGATTTGCTTTCAAAATCAGAAGAACCGTTCTTTGAACACAACGCAAACGCATTCAAGCCCTGTGTAGCATTGGTTGTGATTTGCTTTCAAAATCAGAAGAACCGTTCTTTGAACACAACTGACAGAAAGTACAATAATGCAGTCTTTAAGTTGTGATTTGCTTTCAAAATCAGAAGAACCGTTCTTTGAACACAACCAGTTGGGGATAACGACGAAAAGATGAAACGTTGTGATTTGCTTTCAAAATCAGAAGAACCGTTCTTTGAACACAACACGTAATTGATAAGTTTATTTTCGACGGCCGTTGTGATTTGCTTTCAAAATCAGAAGAACCGTTCTTTGAACACAACGTGGATTCATTCAACGCGCAAGATTGTCAGGTTGTGATTTGCTTTCAAAATCAGAAGAACCGTTCTTTGAACACAACTCAATTCAGCCGTATCAAATCGCGTAACGTGTTGTGATTTGCTTTCAAAATCAGAAGAACCGTTCTTTGAACACAACGTCCGTCAGCTATGCCATACACACCAACGTGTTGTGATTTGCTTTCAAAATCAGAAGAACCGTTCTTTGAACACAACACAAAAGTCATTAAGGGTATTCCCTAAACGGTTGTGATTTGCTTTCAAAATCAGAAGAACCGTTCTTTGAACACAACCAACCGGACAACATCCAAATAATCCTGCAGTTGTGATTTGCTTTCAAAATCAGAAGAACCGTTCTTTGAACACAACAAAAGCCGTAAAGGCAGAACCCATTGTAAGTTGTGATTTGCTTTCAAAATCAGAAGAACCGTTCTTTGAACACAACATAGCAAGGATTTTGGATCATCCATATACAGTTGTGATTTGCTTTCAAAATCAGAAGAACCGTTCTTTGAACACAACGTTTCTGACAACAAATTGTGCAGCTCCGCAGTTGTGATTTGCTTTCAAAATCAGAAGAACCGTTCTTTGAACACAACGACAATGGTATTAAGGCGGTTTGCGCATAAGTTGTGATTTGCTTTCAAAATCAGAAGAACCGTTCTTTGAACACAACTTGCCAACCTCATTGAACCTTACTGCAGATGGTTGTGATTTGCTTTCAAAATCAGAAGAACCGTTCTTTGAACACAACTGAACTATTGCACACGTTTGTGGTTGATAGTTGTGATTTGCTTTCAAAATCAGAAGAACCGTTCTTTGAACACAACACATAATTGATAAGTTCATTTTTGACGGCCGTTGTGATTTGCTTTCAAAATCAGAAGAACCGTTCTTTGAACACAACAAAGACAGCGGAGATATTAAACTGCTCGGTGGTTGTGATTTGCTTTCAAAATCAGAAGAACCGTTCTTTGAACACAACGTCCACAGCTCCGGTGAGTCCTACGCTCATGTTGTGATTTGCTTTCAAAATCAGAAGAACCGTTCTTTGAACACAACTTGCAAAGTGGATAGGAGAACGAATGAATAGTTGTGATTTGCTTTCAAAATCAGAAGAACCGTTCTTTGAACACAACGTACATTCTGGAATGTTGCAATCCAGTAAGGTTGTGATTTGCTTTCAAAATCAGAAGAACCGTTCTTTGAACACAACTTGACCTTGATTGAAAACCTTTACGAATCAGTTGTGATTTGCTTTCAAAATCAGAAGAACCGTTCTTTGAACACAACACAGGCTCTTTTAATAGAGCAACAAGCACAGGTTGTGATTTGCTTTCAAAATCAGAAGAACCGTTCTTTGAACACAACGCCGCCATTGCAAGGGCGTTTACATGAGCTGTTGTGATTTGCTTTCAAAATCAGAAGAACCGTTCTTTGAACACAACTTATATGACTTGTCACAAATTGACAAAAAGCGTTGTGATTTGCTTTCAAAATCAGAAGAACCGTTCTTTGAACACAACGCAATGGCCATGTTGAGCTATGTGCAACAGTTGTGATTTGCTTTCAAAATCAGAAGAACCGTTCTTTGAACACAACCTTCTGGGAAATCTCTATTGCATCTACACCGTTGTGATTTGCTTTCAAAATCAGAAGAACCGTTCTTTGAACACAACAAGAACATCATGAATAAAGAATTAGGAAAGGTTGTGATTTGCTTTCAAAATCAGAAGAACCGTTCTTTGAACACAACAGACCTCGCTGTAGCCCTTATAAACAAAGGGTTACAGCTTTGTTTGTTGTCGAAAAAAATCGTGGATTTCATGTACCAAAGTTGAAAATTCCTGTTTTTTCTAAAATAATTCCAACTGTTGTGGTCCAGACATCGGTTTACCCTGATTTCGACCATTGAAAATTTCAATTTGTGAAAACTGTTTGTCGGTAATTTTAATAATACCAATATGTCCCTCGGTAGGAAGTTGATTCTTAACTCTTTTAATATGCACTTCCGCATTTTCACCGCTGGCACAATGCCTCAAATAGATGCTAAACTGAAACATGGTGAACCCATCTTTCATCATATATTTTCGAAATTTTGCAGCAGTTTTGCGATCTGCTGCGCTATCAGTTGGAAGGTCAAATAATACCATAACCCACATGATTCGGTAAGCACTAAGCCTTTCTTCTTTCAATGTATTATAGATGGGTAAAGCACTTTCTTCTCGTTAGCTAAAAAACATTTAGCTAAACTGGACGTGGTTCGCTGGACGGCTACGGCCAAAGGACTTATCTTTCCTTCAATGACTACATCCTTGTTTAAAACATTTATCAATTGTAATTTATGATCTCTTTTCATGGTATCAAAATCAGAAGATTGATGTACTATGGATCGGACTATCCAGTCAACGAAAGGCCGATAGGGTTCCATAATATCATCGGCCAAACAATAGGCATTATAACGATTCTTATGAAAGATTCCTAAGGTAGGCAATAATCCACTTCCAGAAAGGTTTCTGGCCACACATGCCCGTAAAATGGCATATCCATAATTTAATAGGTTGTTCGGAGGAACACCATCTCTTTTTCTGGTGAAATACAAAGCATCCGGGAATAGATTTTGCCAATAGTAATAACTGCTTTTCGCTTCCTCATTAGTCGTATCTCCGCTTTTTACGTTTTTACAGCATTCTTCCAGATAATTGGAAACAATGCCCCAATGGTTTAAATTTTGAATCTGATTTTTAATTTTGGCCACAACAGTTTGTTGCCAAAGTTGTTTTTTTAGTGGTTCCGAAGCATTGATTTGAGCTTTAAATCTTTCGCTTTGAAGTGTGTTCCCATCTAGATTCAATAGCATTCCTGTAGGCATGGATTTCTCGTTACAGACAATCAATGCAACATTGTTATCAATAAGCTTAGACATTAAATTTTTGGAAATACTGATTTGAGAATGTTCCAAAATGATATAACCTATATCTTCAATTGGAGCAACTTTATCCGGCAAATCATCCTGACCTTTGATGCAATTGAAGGAGGCAACGAGTTGATTGTCAACAGTTTTTAGATGACAAGCTTTTTCAACAAATAGAATTCTTCGGAGCATTGCTTGGCTTTATTCTCCAATTTGTAAAATATTACCCACATGGTTTAGCCTAATTTTATAGATATCATTGAATTTTTTAAGTGAATTAATCCGTCTCATAGAGAATTCTTTGTCAATGTCAATTTTGGTCTGATATTGCTGCCGGAAAAAATAATCTCCTTTTGACAGCTTTTGTACTCGAAATAAAGATAAAGACAATTCAGCCTGACTCAATTCATTTGGATGATTTCCTATTACAAAGAGATCATTTATTTGTAAGCTGTATTTTAACGGTAAACCAGAATCATTTGGATTTCGATCAATGATAGGGTAAATACTGCCAGTATTATTCAGATTCCATAATGCCAGTTCAACAGCTTCCCAAAAACTAACCATTTTTTCCTGATATTCACCTTCTTCACTTTGAAAAATTAGAGCATGATGGTTCCCTTTTAAATAAACATTTCCATTTCTTACACTTTGCAAGTTGCCCTCATCCCGAACCGTTATTGCTTTTAAAGGGACCTTTTTCCCTATATCAATTAATATAGGGTTATCGATATAATTTTTAAAAGCAGACTTTATGCTCCCGTAATTTTCTATCCTTTCTAAAATTAAGTCTTTGACTCTTCCGTCTATGATTTTATCAATTTGGGGTTGAGTAATGTTGTCCGAAATTCTTACTCTTTTGGTGAATTTATATTCCCAAAGCAACGGATGTTTTACTTCAATCCCATTGATTTCTAAATTGTTCTTTTTTAAATACGCCAGAGCGCCTTTAGGGTCTTTGTGTTGAGCTAATAATTCATTAACGGCCAATCTTACTTGTTCGTTCACAATATTCTGAGGGTTCAAAATGATATCTTTCCAATCTTTCGGCTTTGAATACCTTTTAATTTTTCCTAGAACCGTATCTTCATGTAAGGATCCTCTGGGTGCCCAGGTTATTTGTTTCTTTGGGCCTGAGGCAGATTTATAAATATTTATTTTTCTTGATAGGACTTTTGTACCCGGTTTCTTGTAACTAATCAATAATGATGATAAATGTTCTATGACATCTGTACGAAAATGTTTTGATGGCATTTCAAACTCATATGGGCTCTGTTTTAAGCTATTGTAAGTTTGAAATTCTTTGTTCAGATTATTGAGCTTTTGAATATATGACTGCTTGGTGCATGCAATAACCAAAGCATCAACCGCATGGTGCCTGTGATCGGATCTTTTGTCAAAATCTTTAATTCGTTCAACTACTTTTATATTCCCGGAATTATCTTTAATTTCTGTTTTATAGGTTAGACCTTCTTTTCTGTATACAGGCAAATTAATTTCCTCCAATACATGATTTAATTGCCAGTTCTGTTTTAATAAATCTGTAATTGAACCCGAAGTGGAATAAACTTTTGGAAATACCTGTTTGAGAATATTAAGAGCTTCTCGTGAAATGTATCGTGTGTCATTCAATTGTCTTTCGAGGAAATCGCTTGGAATATCCCCACCTTTCATCATTAAATTAGAAAATTTTGATTTGGTAATCTTTTTTTCGTTATAAAGTTTGGATACTAATTCTTCATAATTCTTAAGCAAATTGTGTCCCTTTCCTTCCAGATACTCATATGCAGTCATTTGTCCTTTCTCCCGATTTTCCTTGACATGGGCTAATACTAAATTGCTCATGGCATCACTAAAAATGCGCGACTTAGGTATGATATGTTCAATTTCTGCCATTCCGTTGTATACCTGTTCAAATGAAATTGGTTGTCCGCAATACAAACAAAGTTTATCGGTCTCTTCCCACAACCGATATCTTTTTAAATCTCTACCACTGACTCTTTTGAATTGAGGATAGTTTTTCAATTCCTCCATTATTTCTTTATTCTTTTTTTCTAAATCTCTCTGTTTTTTTGATATTGAATTTCGTTCTCTGGCGTTTGATTTAAGAGTCCGGGCCAATTCAACTCTTACTTCATCGGGTTTGCCATAGTCTTGAATAATATTATTTACCAAATTTACTACCTGATTTAAGATTTGTTCTACCACAGGATTTTTTAATGTATTGGGTTTGATACTCGGTAAAAATTCTAACACAGCTTGATTATCTTCAAATTTGCTGTGGTGTTTATATCCTGCATTCTGAACAGCTTGGTCGTATTTCATTCCGTCCCAAAGACCGGGAAGAATTTTCTTAATAGCCTTTGCTGAAAGACTACCAAAATCGGAAGTATATCCCACATTTTCAGCTATGTATAGAGCTTTCTCTGCTTCAATATTGAATTGCTTTTTTAGACAGTTTATAAGATGATTTTCATTCTCAATACTGTATGTCAAATGCCATAGTTTAACAAAGTTTGTGTTTTCAAATTCCCTTAAATTCTTTAAATCGGGCATTTCAAAATTGTAATCCAAGTCAACAGCCTCCAGCGCCTTGCTGATTGCTCTGAGAGTTTTGTTGCCTTCAATTTTTTCATAATTGACTGTTGCGTTTTTGTTGATGCCCAATACTTTTTTAATACTTGCGGCTGTAAGGTTTCCCAATTTGTCTAATTGAGATGGTTCGTGCAACTTTGTCCATAACAATGTTTTTTGTTCTTCATTTGGTATTAATTTTACATTTTCATGCGTAATTTCAAGATTGTTCAATTGTTGCCAAATTCTAAACTCCTGATATAAAGGATGACTTTTTGGAATAACTCTTTTTAAAGGTTCAAAAGTGCATTTTCCTACCAAATTCTTAGCTGATTTCAAAGGCCTTTGAAAATAGATGGTTTTATTTCGAATCAGACTGTAAAGAGTTCCCTTATTGTTGGTATTTTTTGGACCTCCGGTCATTAAATTCGGATAATAATTTGATTGTTTGTCCCAAATTCGGTCAAATTCCGCCTTATAATCAGAACGGAAAAACAAATTTTCTTTGATTCTGTACCATGGATTATCCATTAGTTTATGATAAAAATATTCACCAATGGTTTGGCTACCCAAGCCTTCTGAATTTTCTTTGAGCTTTTTTTTGTATTCGGTTTCATTTTCTTCATTATTTCCTTTTCTACTGCTTTGGAAACCGCGTTTCTGATTGAGGTGATAAAATATTCTGCCTAATTCGGGTAAACTGAGTTTTTCTTGAATTGCTCTATATCTCAATTCGTATAATTCCAAACTGCTTATCTTTAAGAGCAGGTCTTCATCCGGCATCATTCCTGTGTCTTCGAGAATTTCTATCAGTTTATCTCGCCTCAATTGATAACGATCCAAGTTTCGTCGAGCGCCACGATTTAATCTTCTTTCTGCATTTTTACTGGCCGTATTTCCCTGATAAAATTTGCCGTGAAAATTTGGATCCTCTGTAACAATTCTTACCCCTAACTTTTCAATTTTACTTTCGTTGTTTTCTTCTCTTACCAACGCAAACCCAACGGAATTAACTCCGATATCTAACCCTAATCTTAAAGTCATAATGTATAGCTCTTTTCTGCTAAAATAATAATTATTATTTTTGCAATGAAGCAAATCACAATAAGGATTATTCCGTAGTGAAAACATTTAAGAGGGTCCCGCTATATGCGGGATCGTCTTTTTTACTCCCCCAAACTAATTTTCCCCACCCTTTGTTTTCCCCCCCTATCCCAATAGATTTGCACCTTAAAATTTATACATCATGAGCGCACAAAAAATAAGCATACAAAACGGAAAGCTACAGGTTCCCGATCAACCCATTATCCCATTTATTATCGGTGATGGTACCGGACCCGATATATGGCATGCCTCCGTGCGTGTAATGGATGCAGCGGTGGAAAAAGCTTATGGCGGAACGCGCAAAATTCATTGGAAAGAGGTTTTGGCCGGTGAAAAGGCATTTCATGAAACCGGAAACTGGCTGCCCGATGAAACCCTGGATGCATTTAAAGAGTATCTTGTCGGCATCAAAGGCCCATTAACCACTCCGGTTGGTGGCGGTATCCGTTCTCTGAATGTAGCCCTCAGACAAATTCTGGATTTATATGCCTGTGTGCGCCCGGTGCGCTGGTTTAGCGGAGTGCCCTCTCCGGTTGTGCATCCTGAATATTGCGATATGGTGATTTTTCGTGAAAATACCGAAGATATTTACGCCGGTATCGAATACATGGCCGGAACACCCGAAGCCGATAAGGTGAAAAAATTTCTCAAAGAAGAAATGGGTGTGAACAAAATTCGTTTCCCCGAAACCTCGTCTATAGGAATCAAACCGGTTTCTCAGGAAGGAACGGAGCGTCTGGTGCGGGCCGCCATTCAATACGCCCTGGAGAATAAAAAGCCCTCCCTTACTTTGGTGCACAAAGGGAATATCATGAAGTTCACCGAAGGTGCTTTCAAAAGTTGGGGATATGCGCTGGCGGAACGTGAATTCGGTGACAAAGTGTTTACCTGGCAGCAGTACGATAAAATTAAAGAAGCACAAGGAGAAGATGCAGCCAATCAGGCACAGAACGCTGCTATTTCTGCAGGAAAACTTATCGTGAAAGATTCCATTGCCGATGCGTTTTTACAGCAGATACTGTTGCGTCCTAAAGAGTACTCGGTAATTGCCACTCTGAACTTGAACGGCGATTATGTGAGTGATGCGCTGGCAGCAATCGTGGGCGGCATTGGAATTGCTCCCGGAGCCAACATCAATTACGTTAGCGGACATGCCATATTTGAAGCTACCCACGGAACGGCTCCGAAATATGCCGATTTAGACAAGGTTAATCCCGGATCGGTTATTCTTTCAGGCGCCATGATGCTCGAATATATGGGATGGACCGAGGCGATGCAGCTGATTTATGACGCATTGGAAAAGACCATTTCGAACAAAACCGTCACTTACGACTTTGAACGATTGATGGAAGGCGCCACCTTGCTGAAATGTTCAGAATTTGGCAGTGCCATTATTTCCAATATGTAAGGAATAGCCCGGGTTCGGTATTTGGAATTACCTCACTCATCTTTTTTTCATTTCTTAAAAGCGAAGTAAACGGCTCCTATCAGGCATAAAAACGCCCATAAGTGGTTCATTTTCAGACTTTCGTTCTTAAATAAAAGTGTTGCAAAAATCACAAAAACCGCGAGGGTGATGACTTCTTGAATAATCTTGAGCTGAAATAGGCTGAATGGCCCTCCATTACCCTGGAATCCAATGCGATTGGCGGGCACTTGAAAACAATATTCGAAAAATGCCAGCCCCCAACTGAGAAGTACAATGCCAAACAACCCGACCTTTTCCAGTGGTTTCCAATGGGCAAATCGCAGATGCCCATACCAGGCCAGGGTCATAAAAACATTTGAAAGTACGAGTAAAAGGAGGGTATACCAACCTTTCATGGGCAATTAGAATAATGAACGAATGATTTGTTCGGTGCTTTTCCCTTCGGCCTCAGCCTTGTAGTTTTTCACGATACGATGTCTGAGAACCGGAATGGCAACGGCTTTAACATCTTCAATATCAGGTGAAAATTTGCCCCGAAGCAACGCATGACATTTTGCACCCAGGACTAAATACTGACTGGCACGAGGACCTGCCCCATAATTCAGGTAGGTATTCACTTCCTGCGTGGCTAATTCTCTGCCGGGTCTCGTTTTTGAAACTAAGGTAACTGCATAGTCCAGCACATTATCCGCTACCGGTACCTGCCTCACGAGTTCCTGGAAGGCCAATATTTCTTTGGCGCCAATAATTTTACCGGGTTTCAATCCGGAAGCGCCCGTGGTGGCCTTTACAACGGCAATTTCTTCTTCTTTGCTGGGATAATCCAGGATAATGTTGAACATAAAGCGGTCGAGCTGAGCTTCGGGCAAAGGATAGGTACCTTCCTGCTCAATGGGGTTTTGCGTAGCCAACACGAAAAATGGTTCCGGGAGATGGTGTATCTGTCCACCCACGGTTACATTTTTCTCCTGCATGGCTTCGAGCAATGCAGCCTGTGTTTTTGGCGGAGTACGGTTGATCTCATCGGCCAGAATGATATTGGCAAACAGAGGTCCTCTGATGAACCGGAAATTGCGATTTTCATCGAGAATTTCTGAACCGGTAATATCTGAAGGCATCAAATCGGGCGTGAATTGTATACGATTGAAGCTCAAATCCAATACTTCCGAAATGGTTTTGATTAACAAGGTCTTTGCCAATCCCGGCACCCCAACCAAAAGGCTGTGACCATTGCAAAAAATGGAGGTGAGCACCGATTCGATGACCGCATCTTGTCCTACGATTACTTTGGCAATCTCCTTTTTTAACTTGAGACTGGTTTCCTGCAGGGCTTCTGCAGCTTCTATTTCATTGTTGAATACCATGTTTTAATTTATTTTCCTTCGTTTCTCCAGAGCACAGCTCCTTCACACTCCATCAGACTTTCATCAATCCACACATAAGCACTTTTGCGGTACTTGTCGGCCCATAGTTTCAGTTCATTGCTCTTCTTTTTTTCGAGCGCAAAAGCCTGAATTTTCTGGTAATCCAACTTTAAATCGGCGGTATGTGGTTCGATTTCCGATTTCAGATAAATGATTCTGAATGAGCTGGATCCATCCGGGTTTGGCACTTCATGAGCAACAGAAATTTCGTCGGTGTTGAGTTTCTGTACAATCAATGCCACATCAGGTTCCAATTCGGTTATTTCCATGCGATTGGTGCCCAAGGTGTTATTGGCAAACATTCCGCAGTTGCTTTTGGTATATTCATCCTCTGAATATTTTGCGGCGGCATCGCAAAAGCTGATTGAATCCTGTCTAATCTGATTGGCTATTTGATTGAGCATAGCCCGCGCTGCTGCAATGTCGTCACCCACCACTTTTGGCTTTATGAGAATATGCCTGACATTCACTTTTTCACCTTTGCGGTCAATTAATTGAAGGATATGATATCCGAATTCTGTTTCAACAATGGGGGAAATTGAGTCTTTCTTTAACTTGAAGGCCATGGCTTCAAATGCGGGAACCATATTCCCCCTTTCAAAATAACCCAGTTCACCTCCCTTGAGCTTAGAGCCTGGATCGTCGCTATAGCTGCCGGCCGTGGTTGCAAAATCCCTTTTACCACTAATGATTTCATTCCTGAGTTTCTCAATGGTAGCATACGCATATTCTTTCGCAAAAGAGCTGGCTTTGGGCGTGATAATGATTTGTCCAACCTCAACTTCAGAATCAAATACCGGTAAACTATCAACCGGAATTTCTTCAAAGAATTTGCGCACCTCAGTCGGGGAGACTTTGATGTCCTTTACCAGACTTTGCTGTACTTGCTGTATCCTTAATTGTTTTTCAAGATTCGGACGGATTTCCTCTTTGTATTCGGCCAGGCTTTTGCCTAAATATTTCTCCAGTCTCTTATCTCCACCAACCTGAGATGAATAAAACCTGAGCCTTCGTTCGAGTTCAGATTCAATGATATCCTCACCGACATAAGTGCTATCCACGTCTGCTTTATGCAGCATCAATTGTTGAAGCAGCATTTGTTGCACCAGCTCACATCTGAAATTTTCAGGAAGTTCTTCATACTGGCTTTTCATTTGAAAGTATTCCGTTTCTATATCTGATCTCAGCACGTAATTCTCCCCAACTACGGCAATAACTTCATCTATAATTCCCAGGGTTTGTGCAAAGCCTGAATGGAAAATCAATAAAGCGAAAAAAGTAATGATTGCTTTCAAAATAGGGTCAATTTGTCGTTCTCTTCAGCCTTGCGCCACAGTTTTTCTTCAAAAGAACGCAACATCGAAACTTTTCTTTTGTTGAGAATGATGTTTCTGATTTTGTCTCTTTCGAATTCGAGCGGAGATAGGCTGTTTCGTATTTTAAAATCCAGTATTTTCACAAAATACACATATCGCATATCCTGAACTTTGAATACTGTGGTATTGTTCAGGAAATTTTCCTGATTGTAAGTTTGAATGGGCACTTCTTTGGTGATATCGTTAAATGATAACCAAACGTCTTCATCCCTGAAAAAGTTACCACCCATTTCTACGGTGCGCATCGTTAAGTCTTCGTAATCTTCTTTTTTACCTCTTTTAAACTGATTCCAGAGTTTGTCTTCAGCACTGACATTTATGGGTAATTTGAAGAATATGAGTCGAACAATATTCTCTTTGAGTTCAAAATTGTCCTTATTGGCGTCGTAATATTTATTGATTTCCTCATCGCTCACCAGGGTGTCTAACCGGCGTGCAATGAGTTTTTGTTCTACTTCATAGATGAGCAAATCGTTCAGATATTGATCCAGTTGAAGGCTTTTGTCTTTCTCTTCGTCGCTCAGGGTTTCTTTGGCTTCGTGCAACAGAACTTGTTGCCGTGCCCAGGCTTTTATGTAATCCTTAACAGCTGCAATGCTGTCGGCAGAACTACTGAATTTCCCGAATATCGACTGAACTTCTGAAGCATATAGTTCTTCCCCATACACCCTTGCCAATAATTTGCCATAGGGTTCATCACCGCTTTTCTTCTTGCATTGAGCCAGGAAAAGCAGGACAAACAGAGCGGAAATACTATTTCTTAAAAAGTTGTTCAAGGGCGTTTGGGTTTACCACTACCGGGTATTTTTCCTGCAAAGTGGCGATCCATATATTTTCGAGGTGCGTTTGATAATCTGTGGTGGCCAGCCCAAGGGTTTCATACAATTCTTTTGGCTCGGGTTGTCTGATTTTTGCGATATGTGCAAAAATTACACTTTGGTCGAGGCTGGGTAAATCCTGAATGCCCGTATTCCAAGTAAGATGGGTATACCCTTTTTCGCCCTTTTCAATCAGTTTTTGTGAAACTTTCACCATTTCCGGATCTTTGGTATTGAATTTCACCAAAATCTGATCGGCAGTACTACCCTTGGCGATTGCTTTTTTAACTTTAGAAGCAGTTTTGGCATCTTTACAGGTATAGGTGGCTAATTCAGCGCGTTCGCCCCACATATACTTGGTCCGATTCGATTCAAAAAAGGCCTTCAACCCAACGGTATCTTCAACACTTTTTGACCATACCATTTTGTCGGTCAGTTCAAAAAGTAGAATCCCGTCGCGATATTCCTGCATCAGGAATTTGAATTCGTCGTATTTAATTTCCAGGTTTTTCTCTTCCCAGTCAAAATTCATTTTGCTCACGAACCCATTGTAATAACCGCGTATCACCTGATCCTTTAAACTGCCGGGTTTGGCAGCATTCTGATCCTGAATAAAGCGAATGAAATCCGCATAGGTATAGGCCACTCCTTTTATGGAAAAGAGTACCTGATTGTTCTTTTTAGTAAGCTTATCTTCGGGTTTCCAGCCAGATTTTAATACACCACTGTCGGCAAGTTGGATGAAACTTTCAACCGCACCGGGTATTTCGGTGAACGCATTGTCTTTTTTCAATCTCACCAATACCACTTCCTTATTTTTTTCGCTCCTTTGGTCTTTCTGAACTTTGAATTTAATGGATTCTTTCAGTTCATCATAGGGAGCCAGTCCTTTCTTTTCAATGAGCCGAATAATATGCCAACCGAATTCACTTTTTATGGGTTGGGTGTAATCGCCGGGAGTTTTCAAAGCAAATGCCGCTTCTCTAATTTCTAAAGGTATACCGGATGAAGTACTATTGAACCAATTTAGTTCACCATTTCTGGAACGCGTACCAAAGTCTTCACTGAATTGCTGAACAAGGGTATTGAAGTCTTCACCTTTCTGTAATTTCTGATAAATGGTTTCTATGCGTCCTTTCGCGGCAGCGATTTCACTCTCGTTGTTAAAACGAATCATGAGATGCGCGGTTCTAACATCTCCGCGATTTTCTCTTTTTTCTTTTACCAGAATAATGTGATAGCCGAAAGATGTTCTGAATGGCATGGAAACTGCGCCAATAGACGAATTATAAGCCATGTTTTCAAAACTGTAAATCATAGAAAAAGCGGTGAAGAAACCGAGATCTCCATAATTAAACTTGGCAGATTCATCTTCTGAAAACTGATAGGCTACCGAATCAAATGCCATCCCTCCTTTGATAATTTTATCTCTCAAAGTCATGATGCGTTGCCAGGCAATCAGTGTATCCTTTGGACCGGCATCGGGTGAAAGTCTGACCATAATATGACTGGCGCGAACTTCCGTTTTCATTCGGTCGTATGCTTCACGAATCAGGCTTTCGGTTACTTCCTTATCCGTTAAATAAGGTTGTGCCAGTTGTTTGCGATAGCCGGCCAACTCCTGAATAAATGCCTGATTGGTATCCATTCCTCTGGCATAGGCCTCTTTTACCTTCAATTTAAATTTGATGTACAAATTGAGATATTCTTCCAATTCTTCCGTCGTAGGACTACCTTTATCGGGTTTGCTGTTTTTGCTGAACACCCGTTCGAATTCCGCCCCATATACGGTATCTTTCCCTACGGTAAAAACGACAGGACCACCCGTTTGGGCTTTTAGTGCCACAGGAGCACATATCAACACAATGCATGCAAAAGCCAAAAAATTCTTCATACTGCTTTTTTTTGAAAGAAGCGCAAATTTAACCATTATTGAATATTCAGTGATATACATAACTGCTGCCAACGCAGGAGTAAATGGACATATTCCTGACATCAGACGAAAACTATAATATTTAAGACCAATGAAGGAGGGAAGAAGAGACTTTTTAAAAACTGGCTTGTTAGCATCTGCCATGGCTTTTGTTCGGTTGCCTGAAGCATTTCCGATGTCGGAAAGCGCGGATTTCTGGCCAATGCTGCGAAAACAATTTCCCCTTGATGCAAATCTCACCTATTTAAATAATGGTACAATGGGTCCTTCACCTTATCCGGTTTTGGAAGCATTCAAGAAAGCCATTGATGACACCAATACAACGGGCAACTACGGCGGTGGTAAAGAAGAAGCGCTCTCGGCCCTGGCCCGCTTTACTGGTTCAGAAAAGGCTGAATTGGCTATAACACACAACGTAACCGAAGGTATTAATATCGTTTGTTGGGGATTAAAGTTAAAGGCCGGAGATGAGGTGATTATTACGGATCAGGAACATGTGGGAAATGGATTGCCGTGGTTGCTTCGATCCAAATTGCACAAGCTCCGGTTAAAAGTCATTAGCCCTGCCCATACAGCCGCTGAGACTTTAGCCCGCATTGAAAAAGCCATAACCAAAAAAACAAAGGTTATTGCCGTGCCACATGTTTTGTGCACCACCGGTCAGGTTTTGCCCGCAAAGGCCATTTGTGCATTGGCCAAATCAAAAGGAATTTTTAGTTTTATAGATGGGGCACATGGACCTGGCATGCTGCAACCCGATTTACACGATATGGGTTGTGATGCCTATGCTTCTTGTTGTCATAAATGGATGCTGGCACCGAAAGGAACCGGATTTTTATATGTGAAGAAGGAAAAGCTCGACGATGTTCAGGCATACCATGTGGGTGGATATTCCTCCGGAGCCTGGGATCTGCTTTCGGATCCACCGCAGCTTGAAGGCCTGGTTCCGACAGCCCACCGATATTTTTATGGAACCCAAAGTGCGGCATTGTATTACGGAATAGAGGCAGCCGTATTGTTTCAGGAGAAAATAGGTACGGACAGAATTAGAGAACGAGCGCTTGGCCTGGGAAGCGAGTTGAGAATGAAACTGGCAGATTTGGGCGAGCAGAAATTGACGCTACTTACCCCGGAAGAACCCGAGTCCAGAGGAGCGGTAATTGCTTTCAGACCTAAGAACAAAGGATATTCAGAAGTGGTTGAATACGCGAGAAAACAAAGAATTATTTTGCGCGCAGTTCCTGAAAATGGCGTGAATTGCGTCCGGGTATCTACGCATATCTATAATCAACCGGAAGAAATAGATGCTCTTATAAGCCTGTTAAAAGACTATTTGTAACCATGAAAATTATTTGTGAGGGTCGGGAGTTTGATCGGAAGGAGGCGGATAATTTTCTTGAAGATTCAAATCCACTGCTGGCGAAACTGGCTTCGGTTATTCAAATTTGGGATAGAGGTGGAGTACCGGTAATGGTCTCCTCAGGATCAACCGGTGAACCACATGTGATGGAGCATGAGCGGGCATATATTGAATGGGTTATAGAAGAGAGTGCTGCATTTATGGGAATAAAGGGTCCGCAGATTGCAGCATCAACCCTCCCGCTGGACAAAGCCGGAGGATTAATGATGGTGTTGAGATGCCTACATTTTAACTGGGATCTCATTTGTTTGCCACCGGTGGCAGACCCATTTTTGAAATTGTCGAAAAATATCAGCTATATGGCCTTATCACCGTATCAGCTTCAAACGGTTTGCTCGCATCGTGAATCCTTAGAACAATTGATGAAAGTTGACACAATTTTGTTGGGAGGGGCAGCAATGTCTTCTGAATTGACAGCTCGATTTCAAAGGCATTCAAATCCGGTATGGCTGGGTTTTGGACTGACCGAAACTGCGGGTCACATTGCTTTGAGGGATATCCGTGAAAAGGACGAAGGTTATCACTTGTTGAACGGAGTCAAAGTGGAAGCCAACCCATGGATTCATGTTAAAATCGACCGTTTTCATATAGACGTGGAGACCCGTGATTACGGTTATGTAGCATCGGACAAGCTCTATGTTTCAGGACGAAGTATGGAATGGATCAATAGTGGCGGACTAAAACTGTATGCTCCTGACATGGAGGCCAGAGTGATCGGCTATTTGTCAAAATTAGGTTATCAGGCAGAATGTATTATTGTAGGAATACCCCATGCGAAATTGGGCGAGCAGATACATGCGGTTTATAGTGGCGATTTGCCTTTGGAATTCAATTGGGCAGAATTATCCGAATACCTGAAGACGGTTGCAGATTCCCGACTGATTCCGGTTCAATGGCACAGAATATCATCCATTCCCAGAATTCAGTTTAAACCCGATAGGAGAGCCCTGGTGACTTTTTGTGAAAAGGATTCTGCCTAATTTTGCCCTATGGCTAAACAAAAACTCAAGCGTTTTGCAGAATTCTCCTCCTTTCCCAACACTTTCGAGGAATCATCTGCCATGCAAGGCAAATGGAGTGACTTTTTTGAAAATTCACGTCCGATCGTGCTTGAATTAGCCTGTGGTAAAGGAGAATATACCTTGGGTTTGGCAGAACTCCGGCCGGAAGCCAACTACATTGGAGTTGATATTAAGGGAAATCGAATGTGGCGGGGCGCTCTGTCAGCCATAGATAAAGGCCTTCACAATGTGGCTTTTTTGCGGGCACAAATCAGCCATATCGAATCGCAATTCGACCCCGGTGAAGTATCTGAGATCTGGATCACTTTTGCCGATCCTCATTTAAGAAAAGGCAAAGCGAAAAAAAGATTGACCCATCCTGTTTTTTTACAAAAATTTAAAAATATTGGGCAAACAGACCTGCGGGTTCATCTTAAAACAGACAGTGCAGAATTGTATGAGTTCACCAAAGAGGTAATTCATCAATTGAACCTGAAAGTTTGGCATGATATACCTGATGTTTATGCCGATAAAAGCCGGACAGATTTGATTCAGATACAAACATTTTATGAAAAGAAATGGTTGCTCGAAGGCAAGAAAATCATGTTTTTAAGTTTCGAAATTGCGAACATATCGGAGGAAGAGGATTACCGAAAGCTGGAGTTCACTCTTTGAATGTAAGGGGACATATTTCTGACAAAACCCGGTTGTAGATGCCGGGGTCTTCACGTATGTTTGACATCTAAATATTGAAGAATGACCCGTATTAAAACCATGTATGTGAATTTGCCCATTAAAGATTTACAACGCACCCGAAAATTTTGGTCTGAGCTTGGCTTTACGTTTAATGAGCAATTCTCTGACGACAAGGCCGTTTGTTTAATCCTAAATGAAGGATTATTGTATGCCATGTTAATTACAGAGCCGTATTTTTCGACTTTTACGCATAAACCGGTTGCCGACAGAAGTTCTACCCAGGTTTTATTGGCAGTGGAAGTTGAAAGCAAAGACCTGGTTGATGAAATCATGGCAAAGGCTTTTGCAAACGGAGCTACCCGATATCAGGAACCCAAAGATCACGGATGGATGTATTACGATACATTCGAAGATCCGGATGGACATCAGTGGGAGATTATGTGCACCGATCCAAATTTTGTTCCGAATGAATAAAGCTGAAATCTACCCTTGCCTTTGGTTTGATCAGGAAGGTAAAAGTGCCGCGGAATTTTATACGGATATATTTCCGGATTCGGAGATTTTGAGCAGCGATGCCCTGGTTACCAGATATAATTTATTTGGATGTCCATTTATGAATCTGAACGGCGGACCTCGATATCAGAAAAACCCGTCTGTATCTTTTTTTGTTTATGGCGCCGCGCATATAGACGACCTCTACATGAAATTGAAGGATGGGGGCAAGGTATTCATGCCATTGGGCAAATACGATTGGTCAGAGAAATACGCCTGGGTAGAAGACAAATTTGGAGTGAACTGGCAGTTGGATGCAGACGAAATAAACTCAGATCAGAAAATTGTGCCTTGTTTGCTCATGACCATGGAACAAATACAAATGGTGAAAAAGGCAGCGGAATACTATTGCAGAATTTTAACTCCTTCTCAGATTTTAATGTGCTATCCACCGGAAAGCAAAACCGAAGAGGTGGTGTTTTCTCAAATCAGAATCAGGGGTATGTTGATGAATATAATGAGTGGAAGGCCTGAAAATCAATTTGGTTTCACTCCCGGGATTTCAATGGTTGTGGAATGTGAAAATCAGGATGAAATTGACAATTACTGGGAATTATTAGGTAAAAACGGGAGATACGATGTTTGTGGTTGGTTATCTGATGCCTATGGATTCTCCTGGCAGATTGTCCCGGAAATTCTCGGAACATTGATGAATGGTCCGAACAGACAACAGGTAATAGATGCATTTTTGAAAATGCAGAAGTTCGATATCGAAGCATTGAAGCAGGCAGCCAATTCCCGTGCTATTTGAATTTCACCGTCCAGGGAATCCACTGTCGTTGTTTGTTGACAGTTTTACCTATTACCGGGATTATTATCCCACGCACAACAAAGAAAGGCTGCTTCCGGATGGCAACGTGAATTTGATTTTTGAATTTACCGAACAACCCAAGTACATTTATGACAATGAAACATTGGAGGAAATTCAAACTTGCAGAAAAGCTTGGTTCTCAGGTATTCGGAATACACCTATAACCATTCCGAGTGGCAGAGACAGCCAAATGTTCATCATCCAATTCAAAAAGGGAATGGCTTTGCCTTTTTCTAAAATTCCCATGGTAACCGTTAGCAATGAAGTTTTGGATGCAGAGGAAGCCATGGGACCCGAAATTCTTGATTTAAGAGATGCTTTGCAGGAATTGACTTCTCCCTTCGAAATGTTTTCGCTGGCCGAGCGCAAATTGAATGAGATTTACGGTGGTCGGTTTGAAGTTTGTCCTGTGGTTGAGTATAGTTTGATGCGAATCAACAAAAATCCCAATACATTGACCTTGAAAAGATTAAACTCGGAAATTGGGTATTCTCAAAAGCATTTTATTGAATTGTTTAAAAATAGAGTAGGGGTTACACCAAAAACGTATTTGCGTATTATGCGCTTTCAAAAAGCCATACACGATATTGACAGACAAACGGAAATTAACTGGACTGAATTGGCCTTGGATGCAGGATATTTTGACCAGGCACATTTTATCCATGATTTTAAATTTTTCTGTGGTTTTACCCCCAAACAATACCAGCAACAAATAAGGTTATTTCAGAATTATATAGCCGTTGATTAAAGGTAAATTTTTTACAATCCTTTTATTTTAATGTTTCCATCATTTGCACTCAAATAGAATTTATATGGAAAACATTTATTTAAATCATTGGGCAATTTTCAGTTGTGCGGTCGTAAATCTAATGCTGGGCGCTTTGTGGTATTCGCCGCTTATGTTTTACAAACCCTGGTTGCAAGCCAATCAATTGACAGAGGATGATCTGAAGAAAGTAAATCCGGCAAAAGTTTATGGAATTACATTTGTTCTGGCATGGCTGATCAGTTATAACCTTGCTTTTTTTCTGGGAGATGCTCAAACGGACGCCATGTGGGGTATGACCGCTGGATTTTTAGCCGGCCTTGGATTTTCAGCATTCATTTTTACGATAATTTCTTTGTTTGAACAAAGATCCTGGTCATATATACTGATTAATGGAGGATATATCACCGTCTATTTTACCTTGATAGGTTTAATTTTGGGAGCCTGGAGATAATGCCTGACCAAAAATGAAAAAGAACGGATTATGGATACTTTTTGCATCAAATGTTCTGATTGTCAATGCTCAGAATCCATTTATACCCAGGCTCGAAAATGTGAGTGTCGTATATAATGTGTTATGGGATGATACCACAGACAATTGGGAAGTAATTCACCGGGCATGGAAGGGCAGCGCGGAACGGAATATTAGTCAGCATCCGGGAGTGGATTGGTCTTATCACGCCTATCAATCTGTGATATATTTCATCAGTGATCGAAACGATTGTTACAGGTGTTTTCACCTATACAAGACCGATACTTTAGGGTCTAATGTAGAAAAAGTCAGTGATTTGCGACTTGAAGATAGTTGGATGAGCACCCGGAAAAATGGTACTGAAATGATTGTTTCCGGAAGGTTAGGGGACACGGCCAGATATCAATTGTTTACCATCGATCTGCAAAGTGGTAATTATCAAAGAGTAACCTATGATACCGGTGCCAAATTTTCTGATCCATGTTATTCTCCGGATGGCCGTTTACTGGTGTTTAGTTATAAGCCAAACAGAAGAGATAAAAATCAACACGAAGAACTTTATCTGATGCCTTCCAGGGGAGGACAAATGAAACGGCTGACTCATTTTCCAAAAGATGATTTATCATCAGGTCGAATTGGTTACACCGCAGGATCGGCCAGATTCCACCCCAGTGGGAAATACATTACGTATGTGACGAATCGAAAAGGTGTGAATCATATTTATGCAGTAGATACAGCAGGACAAAAAGAGTGGAAATTGATGGAAAACGAGGTTGGAGGAGGATGGCACGATTGGAGTCCTGACGGTGATTTTATCATTTATAATGCTGAAAATACAGCGCACAAAAAGTATCAAATACTGGTTTATCAGATGTCAACAGGTGATTTATGGTTACTTTTCGAGCCTAAGGAAAGGAGTTTATTGGGGCCGGTTTTTTTGCATGATCCCGGGTAAATCAAGCTTTCAAACTTATGATTTTGTGTGATTCGATTGAAATGTACTTTTTAATTTCCCGAACACGGCAAACAAGCAAATCCAGGCACAGGCTATCAGATTGTACCATAGAAAGGCGAGATGGATACCCAGTTTTTCTCCCCAAAAGAATAGAATAAAAATAAGAATCTGAGCGACGATGGCAGCGGCCAGCACCCAGTTCTTTTCGGCTTTTGAGGTGAAGAGCCCTGCCAGAAACACGCCCAAAACAGTGCCGTAAAATAAAGATCCGAGGATATTTACGGCTTCAACGAGGCTTTCGAACATACTGGCTGCCAATGCAAAAACGATGGCGAGCGAACCCCAGGCCAAAGTTAACCGGGGTAGTGATTTGGCATTGACGGCATCTGTTCTGTTTCGAAAGATAAAATCGTTATAGGTTGTGGTTGCCAGAGCGCTGATTTCTGCACTTGTGCTGGACATGGCCGCGCTGAAAATAACAGCCAATAACAGACCTATAAGGCCAATGGGAAGAAAATTCAATACGAAGTTGATGAATACAAAATCGGCGGCTTTTACTTTTGATTTATAGCCTTTTGTTGCAGCCAAATGGTGTATAGAGTCCTCCCATACATTCCATTCAGCATTTGAACGTACATATTGTACATAACTCGTCGAGTCTTGATTTTTTAAATAGTCATTGGCTTTTTGCTTGCGATTTTCGTGCAATTGGAGATGATGCTCTGTTAGCGCAGCTCTCTCTTTTTCGGTAAATTGTTGGGCCTCCTGAGGGTCGAAGGTCAGTGGAGTAGGATTGAAAATATAAAACACATATAACACCACCCCGGTAAATAGAATTCCATATTGCATGGGAATTTTTAGGATAGCGTTGAATGCCAGACCTATGCGAATCTCTTTTAGGCTTTTACCTGATAAATATCTCTGCACTTGACTTTGGTCGGTTCCGAAATAGGAAAGCATGAGGAAAGTTCCGCCAATCAGGCCGCTCCACAGGTTATAACGGTCATTTGGGTCGAATGTTAATTCAATGGATTGCAATTTTCCCAGAACATCGGTAAGTTGAAGAATTTCGACATAACCGGCATGGGGTTTTAACGCATACATCATCAGTCCAAATGCAATGAAAATACCGGCAAAGATGACGGCCATTTGTTGAACATGCGTTTTCGTGACGGCTCTGTCGCCTCCGATGGAGGTATAGATGAGGGTAATGCCGCCAATGATTAAAATATTTGACCAAAGCGGCCAACCCAACACAAATGTAAGTATGATACTGGGCGCATAGATGGTGATACCGGCGGCCATACCTCTTTGCAACAGGAACAGAAAAGCAGAAAATAATCGGAGTTTGAGATCGAATCTCTTTTCCAGCCATTCATAAGCAGTATGAACGCCGCTGCGATGAAACAAGGGTGCAAATCCAAAGGCGACAATCAGCAGGGCAATGGGCATTCCGAAATAAAATTGAACGAAGCCCAAGCCCTTTTCATAACCCAATCCGGGTGTACTCAGAAAGGTGATGGCGCTCGCCTGAGTGGCCATGATGGATAAACCAATTGCCCACCAGGGATTTTGTGCATCTGTTTGCGGTGAATTTTTAGGTCGTTGACGGATTCCTATCCAGGCAATGATGAATAATGTTGCAAAACAGACAAACCAATCAAGCCAATGCATTATCCCTGCATATTACGCACTTTTTTGATTTGAGCAAAAGCTTCCTGAACTTGTTTGAACTTTTCTTCCGCCGCTTTTACGTGCTCTTCTCCAAGGCTACTCACCTTATCCGGATGGTATTTGGCGGCCATTTTCCGATAGGCTTTCCGCACTTCGTCTTCGGAACTGTCTTCTGAAATTTCGAGTATGGTATAGGCGTCCTGAATGGAATGCTTGCCAAACATGGCCCTGAGCGACTGGAAATCCGAAGCATTGATATTCAAATAAGTGGCAATGGTTCTCAGTACATTTTCTTCTGAGGGATCAATATTTCCATCGGCATAGGCAATTCCCATCAGGTAATGCAATAATTGCAATCGAACCGGATGTTCTGTGGAGGCTTGAATTTGTCGGGCTACCTGCCCAAGGCTGAAATCTTTCTTCAGGATTTCTCGAAGCACCAACATGTCTTTGGCCATTTTGTCAGCTCCAAATTGGGATTTAAAGAAATTCTTTACAAATTCCAATTCAGATTTGCGCACTTGACCGTCGGCCTTCATAACAGCAGCGGTTAGCACAAGTAGAGCAGCGGTGAATCCATCCGGCGTATAAGTATGTCCTTTTTCATCCGTTAGTTGTGCTCTGGTATCGGCACTGTCGAGTAAACTTCCCAGCGCGAATCCGATCAGTCCTCCAATGGGTCCGATGAGTGCCCATCCAACAGCACCGCCCAACCATTTTGAATATCTGCCCATAATTATTTTTGAGGTAATAAAAATTCGCTATATTGAATTAATATGTTTTTAAATACCAATTCTTGTATATAAAGCAGGCGTGAGTCACCCTCTAAAAAAGCATAAAATCGTTCAGGATCATGGAGGATTTGGTTGCCTTCGTTGTCATATAAGTTGTGCATATTGGCACCTGCTGCTTTATGGTATATGCGCAATGCTTTGGAAGATCCCGAATTGGGTTTTAAAGTGAGAATGGCGAACGGTTGCGAAGACCTCAGACTGTCCATGAATTTCTCAGACAATCCTGTCGGAAATCCTTCACAAAAGACACCGTTAAATTGAGAAAAATAGGCCATAACAGCGGCAGTATTTACCGGTTTATTATGATGAATAGCATCTACAGTAACGTCTATACTTCCTTTCTTTCGGGTGAACATAAAAGACTTTTCAGGGTTGGCCGGATAATCGAGAGAAATGGAATTTATTTCAGAAGCAGACCATTTAAACAACTCTTTGCTCAACCACTCATTGGGATCGAGAATATAACGGCTGTTAAGGTAACCGTTAAACCCGGGAATATGCACGATATAAGGATCTTGGGCACCTTCAATCCACATATAGGTACCTAATTGATCGGGCGTTGTGCCGCCAACATAATAGGTTTTTAGGATTTTATTTTGCTCCCAGAATTCGACTTTGGTACCCAGGGCTGCCATCCGCTTAATTACATTGTTTCTGGCAGTTTTAGGGACAGGTCCTTTTACGGCGAGTTTTGGGGCAGTTTCAAACAAAAGCATGTTCAATTTTTGCTCACTGACCAGGATTGAATCATTCAGATACCAGGTGTTATTTTTTTTGATCAACGTTATTGGGATCCCCCCTTTCCTGGAAAGGAAAATCCGATCTATTTTATCAGGTTCTGATACAGAAAACTCCTGTGCTTCTTTATTGTCGGGTTTGTTCTTCTGACAGCCATTCATCATGAACGAAACTGATGCCAGAACGAGCAGATATTTAAACGGGAAAGTCATGTCGTTTGCGTGAAAATAGGACTTCAAAGTTAGCGATTCTTTAGAAATTGGAAGTCATAAACGAACGTTAGGCTAAAGAACAAAGAAATTCGAATTTTCGAGTACTGAACTAAGCAATGTTGTATCCAAATAAAGGGACACCGATGTGGAAAAATGTGGCAAAAGGTTGGGTGCTTTTTAAGAATATTTTTTAATGTGCTGATTATCAATACCAAAAATTGTTGTTGTGTCTATTGACAATTGAATTTATCCGTCATAATTTGGTCAGCTATAAAATAGTCCTTACTTAAAGCGAATATTTTAACAGTAAAATAGTGTAGTACCGAATGGAATGGTATTTCTCTGCATAGCAGACAGTTATAAGCTGTTTTGCTTGATGATAGAGGTATGTTTTGTTCAAAATTGTGTTTTTTGTGATATTTTATCTGTTTAAAATATTAGCTTTTTATCTGAAAAAGCCAATTATGAAAAGTATTTTTAAATTATTTTCTACCCTCACTTTAATTTTTGTTTTATCCCTTGGATCTGTATTTGCCCAAATGAATGGTACCTATACCATTAATCCCAGTGGATCCGGAACTCGAAATTATACGACCTGGTCAGCAGCCATATCAGCACTTACGACCAGTGGAGTTAATGGGGCAGTCGTATTTGATGTATCCGCGAATACGTTCACTCAGCAAGTATCCATCGGAACCATAACAGGTACCTCAGCTACAAACACGGTGACGTTTAAAGGGGCAGGCGCTGCAAATACCAAACTTACTTTCGCGGCAAGCTCATCAACTGCGCGGCATACTTTGGCCATAGCCAACGGTGCGAAATATTTGATATTCAGAGACTTAACCATTGAAGGAACAAGCACAACTTACGCTTGGCCATTACACATCATTGGTACGACGATGACTGATATCAGGTTTGTCAAGTGCAATATTACAGCACCGGTTTCTACGAGCACAGTTTGTATACCCGTTGTTATGAGCAATTCAACATCAAGCAATACGACCGGAGGTACAGCCACAAGAGTGAGTATTGATAGCTCTACAGTTACGGGAGGTTATTATGGAGTTTCAGTATATGGATTAACAGGAACCACAACAAGAGATCAGGACATTTTCGTCACGAACACCAGTATTTTGAATTATTATTTTTATGGGGTCTATGCCCTTAATGTCAACAATTTACAGATTATCAATAATTATTTAAAATCAACTACAACTACCACGAGCACCTATGGTATATATATTTCCGGAGCTTATGGTTACAATAACGGAGGAACCACAGGATATGCTTGTCGGGTCAATAACAACACTGTAGATGCTACGGGAACATATGGTATTTACCTGGCCACATATACAGGTTTGACTACGAGTTACAATGAATTAATCAACAATGAAATATTGGGGAATTTCAGAAGCACCACTACACAATATGGAATTTACACGTCAGGCGCAAGTTATGTGAAAATTTATCACAATACTTCAGTCGTTAACAATAGCACTACCAGCACAGCTGCTGCCTGGTATAACTCATCCGGTTCGTTTTTGGATGTACGCAACAACAATTTTATTGGAATAGGCACATCGCGCCCTTTATATATAGCCAGCGCCCCAAGTTCATCAACAATCAATTATAACAATTACTATTTATGGGGTGGAACAACAGGAAATTTGATATACTGGGCTGGAACTGACTACACAAACACCAATTTTACCTCAGTAGGTGGTGCAAATTCCTATAACGCCAATCAAAACTGGATTTCTCTAACGAATCTCAATGTTACAAACGCCTGTATTAATGGAATTAATTTAGGTATTTCTACCGATCATAATGGAACCACACGGAATAATCCTCCCGACATAGGAGCCTATGAAGCTTCTGGGGGTGTTTCCTATGATGTAATGTCAACCCTGGTGTCTCCGGTTGCTCCGGCAAGCACATCGAATACGGTGAAATTGGCCATCAGAAATATGGGTTCAGTGAGCATTTCATCATTGGAAGCGGCATATCAAATAGGTACGGCTAGTCCTGTTGTGCAAACATTTACCTTATCCAGTTCTTTGGGTTCTTGTTCAAGTGATACGCTTACATTTAGCACGAGTGCTACTTTGAGTGGATGTACAAATGTTAGTGCGTGGAATGGGCTCATTAATGGAAGCAATGCAGATCAAAACAAAACAAATGACACCTCAAAAATTCAAGTCGGTGTTGGGTTGTCGGGTACCTATACGGTGGGTGGAACTGGTGCAGATTATACTAATATCACCACAGCACTGAATGATATTAAATGCGGAGGTCTCTCAGGCCCGGTTGTGTTAAAACTCAATGCTCAAACTTTTAGTGAACAATTGGTCATTGGGAACATTCCCGGAGCGTCATCTACCAATACTTTAACCATTCAAGGTGCAGGAATGAATGCAACTCGTATTTCATTTTTTGCAACTACCTCGGGTTTGCAGCATACGGTTAGACTTGAAGGAACTGCCCGCTTCATTGTATTCAGGGATTTAACCATTATGGGAACCAGCAGCACCTATGCATGGCCGGTACATATTTTCGGGAATGAAGTTGCAGACATTCAGTTCCGGAATTGCAACATAAATACTCCGGTTTCATCGAGTACTTCTGTAATCCCGGTGGTTATGAACAACAGCTTGACTTCATATAGTTCCAATAGCACAGCCAGTAGAATTAAATTCGACAGTTGCGACATTAGTGGTGGCTGGTCTGCAATTAGTGGTTATGGAAATACTGCAAGTAATGCGGTAAAACATCAGGATATTGAAGTGACAAATTCTACCATCAGTAATTTTAATCAATATGGAATTTATGCATATTACTGGTCGAACGCACAAATAATTAACAACAGAATAACCGCTGCTACAGGAGCCTCAACTACATCATACGGTATTTATTCGGTAACCAATTCCGGCTTTAATAATGGTGGCAGCACCGGTTATGTTTGCCGGATTAACAGGAACTTTATTGACAATAACGGATATTATGGAATCAATTGTTCCAGCTTATCCGGAGCCTCTGGTCTATTAAATGAGATAATCAATAACGTTATAGTTGGAGATCAGCGCTATACCAGCGGAGCATATTCGATGTATTTATCATCTTGTACGTATACCAAAATTTATCACAATTCGGTAGCAACCAATCAGAGCATTTCGAACACATACGGGACATGTTATATAACGAGTGGTTCATTTCTGGATATCAGGAATAACAGTTTCATCGGATATGGTTCAACACCGGCATTGAAAATAGGCACCATGCCAACATCGAGTACGCTGGACTATAACAATTACTTCAATTGGACCGGTAATCCTGTCATCGTTAATGTCGGATCAACAGACTACACGAATTCTACTTTTCAAACTATTGCAGGTTCCAATTCTACCAATTTAAATTTAGGATGGCCATCGCTTACAAATTTGAGTATTTCTGATGGTTGCATTAATGGGGCTAATTTGGGAATCAACATTGACAGAAATGGCAACTCAAGAGATTCTATCCCTGACAGAGGAGCTTATGAAGTTCCCACAGCTGCATATGATGCAGGGGTATTGGGAATTTTAAGCCCAACAACACCTGCAAGCAGCGGACCTAATACCGTTAGCATTTTAGTTAAGAATTTTGGCACTCAACCTTTTGATACCCTGGGTATCTCTTATAGATATGGAACGAGTGCTGCAGTAAATGAGAGTGTATATTTAACTTCAGAATTGAATTCATGTGAATTGGATACTTTTACCTTCAGCACTTCATTAAGTTTATCCGGTTGCAATAACATTTCAACCTGGACAAGTAATCCAGATTCTCATAATGATGGAATTTCATCCAATGACACTTTGATTGCTCAAATAGGTGTTGGACTTTCAGGATCGTATACTGTGGGAGGAACTTCACCGGATTATGCAAACCTGAACGAGGCCATTGCCGCTATACAATGCGGTGGATTAAATGGCCCTACAACCTTGCTTTTAAGACCTGGTACTTATAATGGTCAGGTTAACTTTGGAAATCTCGCGACCTCAGTAACAAATACGCTAACCATTAAAAGCTCCACCGGAAAGCCTGAGGATGTAATATTAACGGATTCTGCTGTATTGACCAACGCAAGACATGTGGTAAGATTCTTGGGTTCAAAAAACATGATACTCCGGGATGTTACCATCATCAACCGAAGCAAAATCTATGGTTGGGGGGTACACATAATGGGAGGCTGCGAAAATATTCGAGTTACCAATTGCATTATAAGTGTCGATTCTGTCAACAGCTCCAGTTCCAATTATATTCCAGTAGTTATTAATGGTTCGGATAATAGCTATACAACAGGTGGATTTTTCACCAACATTACGCTGGATTCAAACCGAATTTATAACGGTTATACTGGAATCGATTTTTATGGAACCTCTTCCCCTTCATATCCGGATAAGATAACAATTAAAAACAATTGGATTGGCAATCAGTATTTGTACGGTTTGTATTTAAATATTTTGACCGATGTTCTTATTGAAGGGAATACAATTGTTGGCAGAGTGCCAAATGCAACTACCAGTGGTTATGGAATCTCCATGTCTTCTGTAGGTGTTTACAATAGCAAACCTGCCCCGAGGATCCTGTCTAATAAAATTAATCATGTCGGTATATATGGAATTTACCTTTCGTCTTGTGATGGGACAGCAACCGATTCCATACTCATTGCAAATAATATGATAGGCGGTCTGTTCAGATCAAGCACAACTTACGGTGTCTATGCCACCAGTAGCGATTATTGCATGCTCTATCATAATTCCATTTGGATGAAAGGCGGTACGAGCACTGCTTATGGCGCTTATCTAACCAGTTCTACCTATTGGAATGTTAAAAACAACCATTTTGCCATCGCACCTGGTACCATAACTACCTCTTATCCTCTTTATATTTCTACCAATACAGGTCATACCGTCGATTATAACAACTACTATAATCCATCAGGAACATATATGCTCTATAGGGCTGCAACATATGATGTTACCACCTACAGAACAGCAAGTACAGGAGGAGACAGTTCTCAAAACTACAACCCAATGTTTGTGTCTGATTTGAATCTGAACATGATGGATGGATGTAATCTGACCACCTTGGGCATGCCTTTGAGCAAAGTGACAACCGACATCTATGGTAATCCAAGAAGCACTACCAATACAGCAATTGGTGCTCACGAGCCCGGAGGCTGGAGCTATGATATTGAAATTGTTAAGGTAATTAATCCAACTTTCCCAACGCTTGGTGGAGTTCAAAGCGTCAGTCTGCTAATTAAAAACATGGGTTCATCGGCCATAAACAGCTTGGATGCATCTTTTCAATTTAATAATGGAACAGTTGTAAATCAAACATTTACATTCAGTTCTCCACTTAACAGATGCGATAGTACCGTTATTACTTTCACCAATTCTGTGAATATCAATACTTGCGCTTCTTTCTCAGTGTGGACTGGCGCTATCAATGGCAGTAACACGGATCAATTTATTGCAAATAATCAGTTCAATTCAGTTCTGGGAGTTGGATTTAGCGGCAATTATACAGTCGGAGGAGCATCTCCTGACTTTGCTACCTTGAATGATGCATTTTCGGCGATGTCATGTGCCGGAATTGCAGGACATACAGTTTTAAATATTGCTCCGGGAACATACAATGGTCAAGTGAATATTCCGAATTTGTTCGCAGGTCCTAATAACACCCTCACCATACGGAGCGCAACCGGAAATGCGGCAGATGTTGTTCTCACTGATTCTACCATAAATACAAGCAGCAGATATGTTGTGCGTTTCAATGGAGCAACTTATACAACTTTAAGAGATGTAACTGTAATCAATAGAAGTAAGACTTTAGGGTGGGGAGTTCACGTATTCAATAGTTCTATGAATTGCCGGATTTCCAATTGTGTTATCTCTGTCGATTCAACTAATTCCAGTTCTACGAATTACATTCCCCTGGTTGTGAGCGGAAGTGAAACTTCTTATTCAACAGGTGGAACCAGTATGAATATAGCCATTGATTCTAATAGAATTGAGTACGGGTATTTTGGAATTACTTTATACGGACTTACGACACCATATTCAGAAGGAATTAAAGTTCGTAATAACTATATACATAAAGCTTATATATACGGAATTTATGGAGTTACGCTGACGGATTTATTGATTGACGGCAATAGAATTGATAACAACACCAGAACAACGAGCGGATATGGAATTTCTTTGTCTTCTGTTTCTTCGCAGAATGGTAAACCTGCTGCAATTGTAACCAACAACTACCTAACCAATATTGGAAACTATGGAATCTATTTTTCGTCATGTAGCGGGACTACAACCTTACCTGGAATAGTAGCGAACAATAGTATTGGAGGTGGATATAGAACAACAGGATACGGAATTTACATGACCAGTTCAAATTATTGGGATGTTTGGCATAATTCAACCAACCTGTTTGGAAATGGAGGAACCTTTTACGGGTATTTTGGATCATCTTCATCTTATCAGGATATAAGAAATAACAATTTTGCCATTACTGATGGGGCAGCGTCCACAAGCAGTTATGCGTTCTATACAACAACAAATACCGGAAATGTGTTGGACTTCAACAATTATTACAATCCCAAAGGATCAAGTCTAATTTTAAATGTAGCGTCATATACAATTTCTACGTATCAGGCAGCAGGTGCTGGTGGTGCTAATTCAAGACATGCCATTCCGGTATTTAAAAGCGATTTTGATTTACGACTAAGCGATAAGTGTTTCACTAAGGGCGACACCATTAGTATGATAACCACTGATTATTTGGGGAATGCCAGATCATTTAACGCTCCTTTTGTAGGTTGTCATGAACCGGAAGTTTTTGTTTATGACGCACAGGCCACTGGTATTATTGAACCGACAAATCCAGTTTCGAATAGCACCAGTTATGATGTGAAAGTTGTCGTTCGCAATTTGGGTTCTACAACAATTACGTCTATGGATGTGAGTTATGAATTGAATGGAGTAAGTTCATCGATGAGCTTAACAGGTTTAAGTCTGGCAACCTGCGATACCATGCATGTTTGGTTTACGTCTCCATATCAGGTTACTTTTAATGTTGGTGTGAACAAAATGCGCGCTTATACTTCAAATATCAATGGATATGCTGATCAAGATCCCTCTAATGATACCAGTGCGATTCAATTTTTCTGTAGCAATTTAAGTGGTAACTATACCATAAACCCTGCGGGATCCGGCTCAACCAACTTTAAGTCTTTCGCAGATGTAGCTCAAGCCCTGCAAAGCTGCGGTATTTCAGGGCCAGTAACATTTACGGTTGCTGCAGGTACATATAATGACAAATTCTATGTGAATGGAATCGTAAACGGCTCGGATGCAACCAATACCATTACCATTGATGGGGTGGATGCGACCACTAGAACACTACAATTTGATGGTCTATCAGCTGGTGATAATTCAGTTATCACCCTGGCAGGTACGAAATACGTAACCATTAAAAATCTAAATATTAGAAATATGGGACTCCCTCATGCCGTTGGGGTTAAATTAAACCCAATTGTATCATTGATTTGCCAAAATGGACAGTGGCAGCAACGTCTTCTACACAATATGGAATTCTGATTTCATCTGCATCAAGTACCATTACTGCAGGTAACAATGCTGATAATCTCACCATTAACGGCAATACTGTAAATGGCGGTTACTACGGAATTGCTTCATATGGAGATTTCACATACAGAGCAACCAATTTCCGCATATTGAACAATACCTTCAATGATATCTATGCATATGGTATGTATTATTATTATTACCATGACACTCTGGAGGTGCATGGTAATAAATTTAACAATGTGGGTGTAGGAATTGTAACTAATCCATATAGCATTTATACTTACCAGAATTATGGAGTCAGAATAACCTCCAACAATGTTTGCAGTCAGAATGGAGGGTATGGTATTTATTCCTATTATAGCACTGGATGGGCAGGAAATCCTTGCATTATTGCCAACAACATGCTCAATGTTGGAAACCCATCGCTTTCCAATATTGCCTATGGTATTTATTGTTATTATCCCACCTATGTTGATATTGCCCACAACAGTGTATTGATCAACACGCAAAATTCCACTGGTGGTGCACCATTTCAATATTATTCTTCGGGAGGATCCTATATAGGAAATAATATTGTAAATAATTCATGGGTGAATTTAGGTTCTGGTTATGCATGTTATATAGCCGGTTCGGCCAATACAACCTTCCAGTCATCCATAACTAAAATGGATAACAACAACTATTTCAGCAATGGAACCTATGCCTTCCGCTTTATAAGTACCATATTCAACGATTTGGCTACCTGGCAGAATTCGTTGTATGCCGGGCCTTTGGTTGATTCCTTCGGCATGATGGTGAATCCTGACTATTTTGGGAACTGCGACATGCATACCTTTAGTTTCAATCTTAACAATAAAGGGGTTCCAATTGCCAGTGTAACCACAGATTATGATGGACAATCCCGCAACAGCTCAACACCGGATATAGGCGCTGATGAATATACTCCTCCGGCAGATAATGCCAAGGCGATTGGGATTCTACAGCCAAATGCACCGGCACTCGCAGGCGCACAAGCTGTTCAAGTTGTGATTGAAAACAAGGGAACCGACACACTTAAATCTCTGAATGTTCATTATATGGTAAACAGTGGAACTCCGGTTAGTCAGACCTGGTCAGGGGCATTGGCAACCGGTGAAAGAGACACCGTAGAATTCAGCGGGGCTCAGGCCTATACGTTGATTACCGGTAGTTTTGATATGTTGACAGCTTTTACCGATGGACCCAACGGGAATTCAGATGGATATACACCTGACGACACAACCCGCAAGCAGGTTTGTGCGGCATATGCGGGAAATTACTCTCTGAGTACTACAGGTGATTTCAACACATTTGCACAGGCAGTAAATTCTCTAAATGTATGTGGAGTGAGTGCTCCGGTAAATATTAAAATTGCTCCGGGAATATATGCCGAACAAGTCGAGTTGACCTTAATTCCCGGTACCAGCGGTGTGAACATGGTCACGTTTGAAAGCAGCACCGGAAATGCAACGGATGTGGCATTAACCTATGCTGCTACTGCCACAGCCAATAACTACATTGTTAAACTGAACAAAGCCGATTATATCCGATTCAAAAACTTAACTTTTGAAGCCAAAGGAACCTCTACGTTCGGAACTTTGGTTCAATTAAGTGGTTCAGGTTCGGTGGGATCTGATAGCAATATTTTTGAATCAAATATTTTCAGAGGATTAAATGTAGCTTCTACCAGTTCATCGGCAGCTTTAATCTCATCAAGCTCTGATAATAATGAATACAATACCTTCCTGAATAATACTTTCCTGAATGGTTCTATGGGTATTTACTTCCCGGGCTATACGGTAAATCCACTGTATTCTGAAGAATGGCATATTGAAGGAAACACCTTTGATAGCATTTATTATATGGATCTGTATATATATTATACAGAGAAATTCAGAGTTCGGAATAACACATTCTATACCAATACTCCGTACACCGGACACTATAGCGTGTATTGTTATTATCCATCCAACGGAATAGAAATCAGCGGAAACCGCATCTTTTGGGATCAGGCCGGAAATTACCCCATGACCATTAACTATCACAATAATAATTATGGCTCTGATCCGGCTCTTGTATTTAATAATTTCATCAGTTGGGATTTTACATCCGGTAGTTATGCTGTTTATAATCAATATAACCGGAATTTATATTTCGTTCATAACAATATATATGTAACCGGATCGAGCAAATACGGATACTATAATTATTCGAACACGACCGATACAACCTATTTCATCAATAACATCATCAGTTCTAATTCCTATACGGTTTATCAAGCTAATTTCCCATTTGGATATAGTGACTATAACAACTATTTCACAACTGGAACTTCTTTGGTCTACTATTTGGCTGGCAGACCTAGTCTTGCTGCCCTGGAAGGCGCATATTATCCGGGTTCTGATGCCAATTCCAAAAACATCAATCCGATGTATCTGAGCAATACCGTACTTAAGCCAACAGTTGAATCTTTGGTCGAAAGCGGATTGGCCATAGGATTAAGCAATGATATTTATGGGTTTTCGAGAAGTGCAACCAAACCTGCAATGGGGGCTGTTGAAATCGGTGGTGATTTGATGATAGACCGAATTGTAGGTCTTGCTGACTCTGCTTGTAGCCGGGGCTTGGAAACTGTTAGCGTTTGGGTGAAGAACAATAGTTACCTCACAACATCAGGGTTCACACTGACTTTAAAAGTTAACGGTGGAGCCGATATGAACGAAAACGTAACGTCTACCCTGCGTTCAGGCGATAGCATATTGGTAACATTATCCAATAAGGCCAATTTGAATCTGGTAGGAGCCAACACGGTTATGGTAACGGTGAATTATTCGTTCGATCAGAATTCCGCAAATGATTCTAAATCGACTACGGTGTTCAATGCCGACAATCCAAAACCATTATTCACACATAAAGACACCTGTTACCAGGCTAATGTGATGTTCACGAATGCAAGTACCGTTCAGATTGGAACCATTGGCTCAACGTCATGGAATTTTGGAAACGGAAATACGGCCATGGGCAATAATGTTTCACAAACATTTGCCGGTGTTGGTCCTTATAACATTACTCAGACAGTAACCAGTTCAATAGGATGTGTTGGAGTGGCAACCCGTCAGATCAGAATACTTTCAAATCTCAATCCGGGTATCATTGGTAGCGACCAAACGGTTTGCTATAACGGAGTACCAGCTGCTTTGAGTAACGCAACCGCACCTTCAGGAAGCGGTGGTGATTACTTGTATCAATGGCAATCATCAACGGATGGAGTTAATTTCTCAGACATCAGCGGTGCGACCAATTATGCTTTCCAGCCTGCTGCACACACTGCCACTAAATGGTATCAAAGAGTCGTTAGCACAACATTGGGCTGCGGACCAAAAGTGAGCAACAAGGTACAAATCAGCACATATGCTGTGGTTCAGGCGGGTAGTATTGGTAGTGCTCAAACAATTTGCTACAATAGCACGCCGGCAGCCATAACTGCACAAACCAATCCAACCGGTGGTGATGGAACGTTTACTTACCAGTGGGAGTCTTCCATTGATAGCAGTAACTGGAATCAGGTAATTGGAGCCGTAAATGCCAATATTACGCCCAACAGATTAACCCGAAACACATGGTACAGAAGGATAGACATTGCAGGAAGCAATTGTGGTAGTTTATATACCAATGTGATAAAAATTACCGTACGTCCTGAGTTGAAAGCAGGTACGTTTACATCATCTTATGACATTTGTCCACAGGGAGATCCCGGAACTTTCAGTCAGCTCACTGCGCCAAGCGGTGGCGATGGAACCTATTCCTTCCAATGGCAGGAAAGCAGCAACGGATCAACTTTTACGAATATTAGTGGTGCTACGAACTCAAGTTTTTCACCCGGTAGTCTGAATGCGTCTATGTATTATCGCAGAAATGTAATCAGCGGCAGTGGATGCGGAACCGTGGATGGTCCATCTATTCTCGTAAATGTACGGGCGTTGCCAAAAGCAGCGTTCTCAACGAGCAACCACTGTTTTGGTGATAAACTTCCATTGGTAAATGCTTCTACACCTGGATTCGGAATTATTACTTCATACCTCTGGGATTTTGGAAATGGAAGTACTTCGAATCAGGAAGCTCCGGACTATACATATCTGACCGGAGGTAACAAAACCATCAAATTGAAGGTTGTGAACAGCCTGGGTTGTTCTGACAGTACTTCAAGAACTGCCAATGTGAGCAGCGTTCCACAGGCTTCCTATTTGTTCTTCTACGATTGTAATATTGACAGTATCCGATTTAAGAGCACAACTTCTGTAAATTGTGGTACCATCAATAGTTATGAGTGGGATTTTGGAAACGGTCAATTCTCAACACTGGAAAACCCAACGCATAAATTTGATAGCGGAGTTTACAATGTGAAATTTAAAATCAATTTTGCCGGTGGGATTTCTGATAGCATGACTCAGGTTGTGCGCGTTTATCCTAAAGGCGTGCTTGACTTTGATGCTCCTTCAGTTTGTTATAACGATTTGAGTACATTCACCAATTTGTCTACCAATGCTGGTAGTTATCAGTGGGACTTTGCAGACAATTTTGGAAGCAACGCAACCAACCCGGTTCACTTGTATGCCACAAGTAGCTCATATAAGGTTAAATTATCAGCTATTTCCAATAATGGATGTAATCTGACAGTAACAAAAACGCATACGGTTAAAGTTAGACCGGATGCGGATATTGTGAGTAACGATCGCTGTTTAGGTGACACAACCCAATTTGACAACGGTTCCATCTATGCACACAGCTATCTTTGGGATTTCGGAGATGGTCAGACAAGCAATCAGATGGCTCCGTCACATCTTTATGCAGCATCCGGTACATTTAATGTTAAGCTGGTGGCTACGAACAACAATGGTTGTGTTGACAGCACTACTTCTAATGTAGAAGTGCATGCCTTGCCTACTCCATCTTTCAATGTAACCTCTGCCTGTCTTGGAAATGGCTTACAGTTTAACAATACCTCTTCAGGTTCTGTAAGTTATGCCTGGAATTTTGGAGATGGTTCCAGAAGCGCCACCACAAGTCCATGGTATAATTATGCAAATCCAGGAAAGTATACAGTAATGTTGACCGCCACATCCGGATTTGGATGTAAGAACAGTATTTCCCAATCGGTTGATGTTTATCCAAAACCAACGGTTTCATTCACAACTACTTCAGTTTGTGCAGGAACTCAGGCATCATTTACCAATACAAGCAGCATCTCTTCAGGAAGTGTGCAGTATATGTGGTACTTCGGAGACGGAAACACAAGTACTTCCGTAAGTCCGACCCATACCTATAACAATGCAGGTGTGTATGACGTGAAATTGGTCGCAATGAGCGGTTTCGGTTGTTCCGATTCAGTTGTTTCGCAAATCACCATTCACACGGTAGCAACTGCTGCATTTAGTACCAATATTGCCTGTTTAGGTGACAATCTGAATAAGGAAACTGAATTCACCAACCAGAGTCAAAATGCTCAGACTTATGTATGGAATTTTGGTGATGGTTCAGGATCTACTGCTGCCAATCCAACGCACGAATACAGTGCAATCGGAGTGTACACGGCCACTTTAACCGCGAACAATGCAAACAATTGTCCTTCAACAACCACACGCCAGGTAACGGTGAGTGTGATGCCAAATGCAAGCTTTACCGCGAATAAAGTATGTCTGGGACAACAAACTGTATTTACCAATACAACCAGTTACTCCGGTGGTGGAACATTGAATTATACCTGGTTTATCGATGGAACCACTGCCAACACCACGAATGCAAATTATACATTTACAAGTGCAGGAAATAAACAAGTGATATTGTGGGCCCAAAATCAATATGGATGTTTAGGAAAATATACCGACCATAATGTAACCGTTTACAGCAATCCAATTGCCGACTTTACAGTTACCAATGTTTGCGCCGGAACTGCTGTTCAGTTTGTGAACCAATCTACTTCCGGAACGTACAATTGGAATTTTGGAAACGGAGGAAGCTCTACTTCCAGCAATCCTACATTTACCTACTCAGTTGCAGGAACGTATACAGTAACCCTGACCGTAACCAATAGCAATAATTGTGTTTCTGTCGTATCCAAACAGATTACAGTTTACCCAACACCGGTTGCGGATTTCACAACAGCTAATGTTTGTCAGGGAGCAGCTACTGTATTTACCAATAACTCAACAGGAGCAACCAGCTATAATTGGCAGTTTGGAGACGGTGGAGCAAGTTCCTCAACCAATCCTTCGTACATTTATCCGGTTGCCGGAACATACAGTGTTCTGTTACAAGCCACAAGCAGCAATGGGTGTAAGTCTACCGCAACTAAATCCGTAACAGCTTTCATCAAACCGAAAGCATCATTTAATTCGGCTGATGTTTGCCTGGGTACAACCACGGTATTTACAAATACAAGCATAGGATCCGGTAATACCTATAATTGGAATTTCGGCGATGGTGGATTCAGTACTTCAACCAATCCTACACGCACGTATGCCAATGCAGGAACCTACAACGTTACATTAACTGCTACCAATACGTTCAATTGTTCTGATGTTGCGACACAAACCGTAAATGTATTTGCATTGCCTTCAGCAGCATTTACCAGCAACGATCAGTGTTTGGGCAACAATATGGTGTTTACCAACCAAAGTGCGGGTGCCGTATTGTACAACTGGCAGTTTGGTGATGGCAGCAGCAGTCCGTTGACCCATCCGGTTAAAGCCTATGGTGCTGCAGGAACCTATAATGTAACGCTGACCGCTACCAATAGCAATAAGTGCAATCATTCAATTACCAAACCGGTTATTGTGCATCCAAACCCGGTTGCTTCATTTACAACAAGTGTATTATGCCAAAACAATGCGGTGCAATTGAATAATACCAGCACAATTCCTTCGGGCTCCTTAACGCATCGTTGGGATTTTGGTGATGCCAGCATCAGCACCAATGCAAGTCCGCAGCACATTTACGCGAACAAAGGAAATTATGTGGTTACACTGACCTCAACTTCAGCATTTGGCTGCGCGTCTACTGTGCAGAATGTGGTGAGCGTGCAACCACTCCCGATCGCTGTATTCACTGCGGATGAGGTATGTTTAGGTACAACAACTGTATTTAACAATACTTCTGAAAATGTGGCCAGTGCGGTTTGGAGTTTTGGCGATGGTAACAACAGCAATGCACTTTCTCCGAAACACACATATGCAACAGCGGGAAGCTTTAATGTGTCACTCACCATTACAGCAAACAATGGTTGTGTGAGCAATACAAGCAAAGCGGTAGTGGTTAATGCCAATCCGGTATCATCTTTCACCGCTGCGAATGCCTGTGCTGAAGAGCTGATCAATATCAGCAATACCAGTACCGGAGCCAGCAACTACGAATGGTATTATGGCTTCACCGGACCTGATAAAGTTGCTAATCCTGCTGTGAAACTGGATATCCCCGGTAACACGGTTATCAGATTGGTTGCCATTAGTGCAAAAGGTTGTAGAAATGAATCGTCCAGAACCATAGAGGTATACAGCCGACCTATAGCAGATTTCAGTGTAATGAATACCTGTCAGGGCGATCAGACTCTTTTTGTCAATAGCTCGCAAAACGCCGGAAGTTATAATTGGCAATTTGGAGATGGCGGCAACAGCGGAGTTAGCAATCCAAGTCACCAGTATAATAACGCAGGAAGTTATACGGTCACTTTAACAGCAAATAATGCACGCTGCTCGGATGTTCAGACCATGAACCTGACTGTGAACCCTACACCTGCAGCAGGATTTAAGTTTAACACAAGCGGTAAGGAAGTGAACTTTACTTCCGATAACAAAACCAATGTGAAGTCTTATGATTGGACATTCGGCGATGGTTTGTTCGGAAGTGATGCTGATCCAAAACATATGTACAACAATGCAGTAGTTCAATCATTTAATGTTTGTCTGCACATAACCGATATCAACGGATGTGTGAACGATTCATGTCAGACGGTGAGCATAAATCTGTTGGGCAATATGGATGTTCATGGAAGCACGATCAGGGTTTATCCTAATCCAAACCGTGGTAATTTTGCCATTGAAGTACCTGAAAGTGGCGGAAATGCTGAAATTGTATTGCTAAACGTGCTCGGTGTTGAATTAAAGGCAGATGTGAACGCCCGAGGAGATTTGTATGAGATTTCAACAGATCAATTCCCGGATGGAACATATTTGGTCAAAATCAGCCACGAAGGCAGAACCTGGCTACAGCGAGTAATCATTGCACAATAACCAACAACTAATACGAAAAGAAAAGGGTTGCTTCGGCAGCCCTTTTTTTATTTATTTAAATTCGTTATCTTTATAAAAATGCACTTTTAATAAGCGTTCCGAACTTTATGAGAAACCGGTTTATTCGAATATTTACGATTTGTTTTGTCCTTGCGGTTGTAGGACATATCGCTATCGTAGCCACATCAAACAAACATTTTTACCGCGCTTTGGCCAATACTGTTTTCGAAGGCAGAATGGGGCCTTCCATTGATCAGTTCCGAATTTACCCAAATCATGAAATTCGACCCCTTTCCCCGAATCCCTGGTCCATCGATTCTGCATATAATCAAATGGATTTAAGTCCGGATGAAATGGCCATTCATCAGAAATATCAAACGGTAGCTTTTTGTGTGGTTCGAAGTGGCAAACTTTTATTTGAATATTACGCACCTGGATATCGGGATACATCGCATACCAACAGTTGGTCAATGGCCAAAAGCATCGTTTCTATTTTAATCGGCATTGCACATCGCGAAGGCAAAATCAAAAATTTAGATGATCCGATACATCTGTATTTGCCGGCTTATAAGGGGAGCAATGTTAGCATCAGGCACTTATTGGCTATGAGTTCGGATATAAATTTTAAAGAAGATTATATCAACCCATTTGGCTTTGCTGCCAAGGCTCTCTTTGGATTTGATAACCGCAAACTTGTTTCCAATTATCATCCGCGTGGAAATCCGGGACAAATATTTGACTATCAGAGTGGAAATACCCTGATACTCGGTTATTTGCTGAAGGAAGTAACCGGTAAAAGTTTGTCGGCTTATGCGGAAGAAAAACTCTGGAGCAGAATAGGAGCAACAGAATCGGCCTTTTGGAGTTTGGATGAAGTTAACCAGGAAGAAAGGGCATTTTGTTGCTTCAATAGTGGTGCAAGGGATTTTGCCAGAATTGGTCAATTATATCTTCAAAGGGGAATCTGGAATGGAGATACCATCGTAAATCCTGATTATGTGGAAGCTTCTACGAGTTTGTTTCCGATGCGTTTGCAGGAAGGCGGACCGAATGATCAATATGGGTTGCACTGGTGGGTTACCAAATTTAAAGGAGAGAAAATCTTTTATGCAAGAGGCATCAAAGGGCAGTATATCTTCGTAATTCCATCATCAGAAACCGTGATCGTAAGGCTGGGCAGAAAGCGGGACGAAACCAAAAAGAACGGAGTCCCTTCTGATGTTTGGGATTATCTGAAAATGGGAAGCAGAATCAGCGAAGGCTGAAATTTTGACCCAGATAAACCTTGCGGACCGTTTCATCTGCAGCCAATTCTTCGGCAGTTCCGGCCTTAAGAATCTTACCTTCAAACAACAAATAGGCCCGATCGGTAATCGTCAGGGTTTCATGGACATTGTGATCCGTGATTAAAACGCCAATGTTTTTGTCAATCAGTTTTTTAACGATGTGTTGAATGTCTTCAACGGCGATAGGGTCAACTCCGGCAAAAGGTTCATCCAATAAGATAAAATTAGGGTCTACGGCAAGCGCCCGTGCAATTTCTGTGCGGCGTCTTTCACCTCCCGAAAGCACCCTTCCCTCATTTTTACGCACGTGTTGCAGCCGGAATTCATCCAAAAGCATTTCGAGCTTGTCGTGCTGTTCTTTCTTCGAATATCCCGTCATTTCCAATACAGACAAGATATTCTCTTCAACCGTTAATGTGCGAAAAATGGATGCCTCTTGCGGAAGATAGCCAATTCCCTGCATGGCCCTTTTATACATCGGGTATTTGGTAATGTTCTGGTCGTCCAGAAATACTGAACCTGAATCAGGTTTGATCAATCCCACCACCATATAAAATGTTGTGGTTTTACCCGCGCCATTCGGACCAAGTAAACCAACTATCTCTCCCTGACGAACTTCAATACTCACATCGTCAACTACGCGTCTTTTGCGATATTGTTTCAACAAATGTTCAGCCCGGAGTATCATGGCCACAAATGTAGGCTTTATACATACATGGTTGCGAGATTTCTGCGTTGTACACCATGAAAACCTATTGAAATTCGATTGTTTTTATTGTACGTTTGTAACTTTATCAATATTATCATGAAACTAAAATTCGCAGTACTATTCGCCCTTATCTTTGGATATTCAGTTACTCAGGCACAAATTTATCTGGGTCCCAGAGTAGGGGTGAACCTGGCAAATATGAGCACCAATGCGGCAGGAACTGAAAATTCCATGAAAATTGGAATATCTGGCGGAGCTTCATTAAAATGGAAATTTGCCAAAAGAGTTTCTTTGTTGGGAGAGGCACTTTTTTCACAACAAGGTACGAGTAGTCTGCTGAGCGTTGCCGGTGCTGATGGCTCTATTATAACGACTACTGAAACGAAAGCTACTTATAACTTTGTGCATGTGCCTGTGATGGTTAATCTGGAAGTACCGATTAAAAGTGAGAAAAGAGTTCCCTATCGAATGGGTGGTTCTTTTGCTTCATGGAACTTGTACGCAGGAGGATTCTTTGGATACGCCTTGAGTGCCAGCTCGAATGTAACCATGACCGACATGTCTGTAACGCCTTATAACATCGTCACTTCATCCGGCGCTGCGGCAGATGGCACCTGGAACAATATTGATTTTGGAGCTGCATTGGGAACAGGATTTACATTTGAAATGGATCCGAGAAATTTCCTGTCTGTGGATGCCAGATATGTGTTGGGATTTGCAGATGCCGACAAATCCGCTACAGTTAAGTCAACACATAACTTTATTGGCGTTTCTTTGGCATATCATTATCGCTTAACCAGGAGAAACATCAGAAGATAAGTTTTCCGGAAGACGAATGTCTTTGATTTCGAGTTGTAACTTGATTTCATCCCGAAAAGTGTTGGTGCCAATTGTATAAAGCACATCAAACGGCAATCCCTTTTTTATATAACTATACCAGGAAGCTTTTTGAAAGGCAATGGCCGGGATTACCTCTCCCTGACTGAGTTTAAGGTTCAATTTTAAATGTTCATGGTTTTTGCCCAGCGTGCGCGCAAAGCCACTGTCTTGCACATTTCTTGCCATAAACACCGGCTCCATATTGCCAGGTCCGAATGGCCCGAATCTTGAAATATTTTGATGTAGTTTCAGTTGTATCTGATTTAAATCAAGTTCAGCTTCATACCAAAAAGTAGGCTGTAAATGATTTGATTTCAACACATTGCGAACTTCTTCTTCAAATTTCCGGCGAAACGAATCCAGGTTTTCGGGAAGCATTTTTAATCCTGCTGCATGACTATGTCCGCCGAATTGTAGCAAATGCGCATGGCAATGGCAAAGTACATCATGAACATCTACTTCGTCGACACTGCGGGCAGAACCGGTGATAACACCATCAGAAAGTGTGAGCACGATAGTAGGGCGATAATATTTTTCCATGATGCGCGAAGCAACAATTCCAATAACACCTTTGTGCCAGTTTTCGCTGTAGAGCACGGTGGTACATTTATCGCCGAAGCCATCGTCATTTTGGATTAGTTCGAAGGCCTCTTTGGTTATATTTTGATCTAAATCTGTTCGGGTTTGATTCAGATTCTGGAGCACAGATACCCATTCGCTTGCCTCTTTTTGATCGTCTGTTGTAAGCAGTTGTACAGCAAAATTCCCGCTTTCTATTCTGCCCGCTGCGTTAATTCTGGGTCCTATCCTAAAAACGACATCTGAAACGCTGAATGCTTGTGAGCCGGCAGATTCTGTCCCCGCTAAAAGGAGTTTTAACCCAATAGAGGGATTTTCATTTAGTTTTCGAAGACCATGATGGACTAAAATCCTGTTCTCATCTTGTATGGGGACTATGTCGCAACAGGTACTTACTGCAACTAAGTCTAAATATTTAAAGGCAGCTTCCGGAGCCCAATACCGGGTTCTGTTACATAATCCCTGTGCCAGTTTAAAGGCTATTCCGCAGCCGCTGAGTTCTTTAAATGGATATGGGCAATCATTTTGCTTGGGATCAAGAACAGCCAGCGCTTTTGGAATTTCACTTCCGGGAATATGGTGATCACAAACAATAACATCCATTCCCTGCTTTTGAGCGTATTCGATCAATTCATTACTGCGGATTCCGCAATCAATGAGCACCATCAGCTTGAATTGAGAAGTCAAAGCAAATTCTACACCTTTCTTCGACAATCCGTAACCCTCGGTATAACGGTCAGGGATATAATGTGCCACATCAGCTTCTGCTTCAGAAAGGAATTTGCGAAATAATGCCACGCCGGTGGTCCCATCAACATCATAGTCGCCATACACAAGAATTTTCTCTTGATGTTCCAGAGCATGAGAGATTCGGGATACAGCTATATCCATTCCTTTCATGAGAAATGGATCGGGCAGGTTTTCCAGGTCCGGATTAAAAAATGACTTTACTTCATGGAGTTGAATCCCCCTTGTTTGAAGCATGCATCCAAAAAGCCCGGGTATGTTATAAGTATCGGATATCTGTTTTGCTTGTTCCGCGTTTGAAACAGGTTTTAGCTTCCATACAGGAACAGAATATGGATATTTGATATTCACAGGCAACCAAATTGATCATCTGGTTTGAAAGAAACAAGAAGTTGGGTTCAAAAATGGAGAGAATGGTCAATTATTCAGACCAAATCACATGCCTTCCAGCTCGATATCAATTTGTGATAATTCAATGAATTGTTCTATTCTGGCATTTATTTCGGCAGGAGTTAAGCCGATAAGTCGTTCAGTTCCAAATTTTTCTACACAGAATGATGCCATCGCAGAACCATAAATAACAGCTCTCTTCATGTTTTGGAAACTTAAATCACCGCTTTGAGCGAGATAGCCTATAAAACCACCGGCAAAGGTGTCACCGGCACCGGTAGGATCGAATACTTCTTCGAGTGGAAGGGCCGGAGCATAAAACACATGGTTTTCGTGGAACAACAAAGCTCCGTGTTCCCCTTTTTTAATGATGAGATAGGATGGGCCCATATCGCGAATAATTCGGGATGCTTTGACCAAACTATATTCTCCGGATAACTGACGTGCTTCTTCATCATTGATGATTAAGATATCTGTCATCGCAATGGATTTGCGCAAGTCATCATAGGCAATCTCCATCCAGAAATTCATGGTATCCATGGCAATGAATTTCGGACGCTTTGCCATTCTTTCGATCACGGTTGATTGAACAGAAGGACTCAGATTTCCGAGCATGAGGAAATCACTGTCCTGATAGGCATCGGGAATAATCGGGTCGAAAGAGCCCAGCACATTGAGTTCAGTAACAAGGGTATCGCGACTATTCATATCGTTGTGATATCTGCCTTGCCAGAAGAAGGATTTCTCTCCGGATTTAATCTGAAGTCCGCGGGTGTCAATTCCGTGGCTTTTTAACATTTCGATGTCGTTGTGCGGAAAATCCTCACCGACAACGGCTACCAATCTGACATCATTACAGAAATAAGAGGATGCGAGGGTAATATAAGTTGCGGCTCCGCCGATAATGCGATCTGTTTTACCAAAAGGTGTTTCAATTGCGTCGAATGCGACACTCCCAATTACTAAAAGGCTCATAATTTCTGCAAATATGCATCTTGAATAGGTAGGATAAAACATTTTTTATAGGCAGTTTGCAACAATCTGAAATAATAGTATTTTTGCACTCCCTAAAAAGGAAAATTCCTCCTTATCCCGATAGTTATCGGGACTAAAGGCGGCAAACATTCCTCCTTAGCTCAGCTGGTTAGAGTCCCGCACATGCGGGATTAATCAGAGGGAGGCTGGTTCAAAAGACTGGAGATGAGTTAAAAACATTCCTCCTTAGCTCAGCTGGTTAGAGCATCTGACTGTTAATCAGAGGGTCGCTGGTTCAAGTCCAGCAGGGGGAGCCCAAAAAGAAGCACTTGTCATGGACAGGTGCTTCTTTTGTTTTGGTATGTTTTATATCTACATTTTATATAGCTTAAAAGGAGATCGTTATTACCTCGGATATAGTTCCGATCCCTGGAAAAGGGTAGAACAGCATAATGAAAACAAAAAGGACAAATACACCGGAATATTTGGCCCATGGAAATTGAGCGCGGTGTTTGAAGTTTCTGAAGAAAAAAGCGAGGCTGTTAAAATTGAGAAGTTTATCAAACGACAAAAAAGCAGGAGATTAATCGAACTACTGATAAACAAGGATTTTGTTCCTGAAGGCTCCTTAGCTCAGCTGGTTAGAGTCCCGCACATGCGGGATTAATCAGAGGGTCCCCGAATCGCGTGCTCTCGGGACTGGTCCCGAATCGCGTGCTCTCGGGGCAAGCGCTGGTTCAAGTCCAGCAGGGGGAGCCCAAAAAGAAGCACTTGTCATGGACAGGTGCTTCTTTTGTTTTGGTATGTTTTATATCTACATTTTATATAGCTTAAAAGGAGATCGTTATTACCTCGGATATAGTTCCGATCCCTGGAAAAGGGTAGAACAGCATAATGAAAACAAAAAGGACAAATACACCGGAATATTTGGCCCATGGAAATTGAGCGCGGTGTTTGAAGTTTCTGAAGAAAAAAGCGAGGCTGTTAAAATTGAGAAGTTTATCAAACGACAAAAAAGCAGGAGATTAATCGAACTACTGATAAACAAGGATTTTGTTCCTGAAGGCTCCTTAGCTCAGCTGGTTAGAGTCCCGCACGTGCGGGGTTAATCAGAGGGTTCCCGAATCGAAAGCTTTCGGGACTGGCCCCGAATCGCGTCCACTCGGGACAGGCCCCGAATCGCAAACTTTCAGGACTGGCCCCGATTGGCATGCTCTCGGGACGGGCCCTGAATCGTGTCCTCTCGGGGCGAGCGCTGGTTCAAGAATTGTTTCATTAATTGATGGAACTCTTCTTTTTCCCGTAACAAATTGGACTGTTATTAAAAAATCAGAAATGACATTTCCATATTTGGAAACTTTTACATATCTTTGTTATGTTCATCAAGGCAGTATTAAATGAGATTTTTTGAAACCAAATTCTTAGAGGATGCGGATGATTTTATTTCTCAACTAGACTATAAGACCATTAAGAAGATCTTTTTCACTATTGATCTTGCTGAACAAACTAATGACACCAGGCTTTTTAAGAAATTACAAAATGAAATTTGGGAGTTTCGTATAAAGTTTGGAGGACTTCAAATCAGATTTCTTGCATTTTGGGATAAAAGAGACAAAATGGAAACTTTGGTCATTGCTACGCATGGTTTCATAAAGAAAGTAGATAAAGTTCCAACAAATGAAATTAACCGAGCTATAAAATTGAGAGATAAATATTTTAACAATCAACCTAAAAAGTAATCCGATGGCAACCAAGGAATTAAAAAACTTCTCACTTGCTGAAATGAAAGACAAATATATCGGCAAAGTTGGCACAGAAAACCGTGACAATTATGAATACGAACTTCGCATGGAAGTATTAGGAAAAATGATTAAGGCTGCAAGACAAGAAAGAAAATTGACACAAGAAGAACTTGGAAAATTGATCGGAGTTCAAAAAGCTCAAATATCAAAACTTGAAAGTAGTGCCAACAGCGCTACTATTGACACAATTATTAAAGTTTTTCGGGCCCTGAAGGCTGAAATCAATTTCAATGTAAAACTGGAAAACAACTACGTCAAACTCGCTTGAATAATTATCATTTCAAAGTCGCATCAAGATCTTAATTCATCCCTAAATTGGTTCGGGATTAGCCCCGATTGGCAGTGTTTAAAGAAGAACTGTAAGTACTCCTAAAAATCAGACTGGTTCAAAATAGACAAATATTATTCATGACCGTCTCTGACCTCCCCCTAAATATACTCATCTACTACAGCCACCATTTAAACAATAAAACAAGGATTTGCCGTCAATTTTTACTATATTGGCTACATGAAATCAATAATGCCGGCATTCGTAGGCATATTGCTCGCTCAATTATGCCTTGCCCAGGTTCAAAAAAACCGATACGTTATCTATCTCAATGCCGATGGCCGCGATTGCGCTGAATCAATGGAAAAGGAGCCCTATTACATATACAATAATGAGCTTCCTTGTTCATCCTTCTCCGCTACACTAACCACACCCAATTGCTGTGCGTTTCCTGCAGGAACCGTACAAGGCGATAAATCACTTGAAATAAATGGACATACGTTTATGCCTGAAGCCGATAAATTTCAGCTTATGGTTAAATGTGGAGAGTTGTCAAATTTTCAAATGATGTTTGATTTTAGTGCAGAAGCCGAAAATCTACATAAACCTACGATAGGTCTGAGAAAGAGAAATGACTCTCTATTAATGATTCTTCAGGAGTTTCATCCCGAAATGAATACACCCATTCAGGAATTTACTTTTTCGCTGAATACCATCAGTGAAGTTTGCCATATGGAAATTCCGCATATTCAATCCTTTTTTAGCCGTGAACAAATTATTAGAATACCTGTTGCTACCTTAAAGTTACATAATCCCATTGTGGAAGATGGAATACTTCGATTCCAATGGTTTGGGGCTGAGGCCATTCAAAATGTTGAGTCAGCCAAAATTTACAATAGTCAGGGTGAAACGGTGGGGGAATTACCCTTAAATAGCCTGGATCAAGGATTAAATGTTCAATCCGTGAATGTATCTGCCTTTAAACCAGGCACATATTTTATCCAGGTATTCGCGGGAGGCACCTCTTCTTCGCATAAATTTGTGGTACAACAGTAAATAGGAATACAGGCAGAATATGTCTCTTTTCTGATCGATTTAGTCATTAATTAATTGAATAGTATGTTGAAGAAAATCTTGATTGTATTGGGTGTAATCGTGGTGATTGTCGTAGCTGCCTTATATATGAATGGCGCCTTTCAGAAAATTGATATCCAACAAGGTAAAGAAGGACCGTATCGCTTGATGGGCATCTATCATCAGGGACCCTATCAGGATATAGGAAAAGTATTTCATCAGGTTGGCGAAGCTTGTCGCAAAATAGGATGGAAGGATAGTACCACTAAAAAAGTGACTGAAAGTGATCGACTTATGTTCGGGGTTTATTTTGATGATCCTGAAACCTTGCCGGAAGATTCGCTCAGAAGTTTTGCAGCCGTGCAAATCATGTCATCGGAAGACAGTGCCTTGTTTGCAGCCGCGCTTCCCGGGTCAAGCATCGTCGAAATTCCAAACGGTTCAGCGCTTATTTGTGATCAGAAAACTTCCGGAATGATGTCTATGGTGATAGCCGCCATGCGAGTGTATCCTGCTTTTGGGAAATTCGCTGAGGCCAATCCACCTAAAACACCCATTTCTCACGTTTTCGAGATTTATCACCCCGGCAGAACCCGATTTGTCATGTTATCCGCAGATTGAGGAATGATTGATTGAAGGCACCATGGAAATTGCCATCATTGCCATCGTTGCTTTTCTGTCTGCCATTCTCACTTTTTTCTCCGGCTTCGGACTGGGGACCTTACTTACGCCGGTATTTATTGTTTTTTTTCCAATAGAAACTGCCATTGCGCTCAGTGGGGTAGTGCACTTTTTCAATAATTTGTTCAAACTTTTTTTAGTGGGGAAAATGGCCAATCGCGAAGTTCTGATCAAATTTGGAATACCTGCCGTTATGGCTGCATTTCTTGGTTCCAAACTATTATTATACCTCGGACATTGGAAACCATTTCTGAGCTACACAGCTTTTGGACAATCGTTCGATATTGTACCCATCAACTTAATTCTGGCCATTTTACTCCTGTTTTTTGCGCTCATGGATATGCTGCCATATTTTAACCGCTGGCAATTTGGAAAGGATAAATTAATCGTAGGTGGATTTCTGAGTGGGTTTTTTGGAGGATTATCCGGACATCAGGGTGCGCTTAGAAGTGCTTTTCTGATCAAATCCGGACTGAGTAAGGAAGTGTTTATCGGCACCGCGGTGGTTGTGTCGGCTTGCGTTGATTTTACCAGGCTGGGTGTATATGCATCACGTCTGACTTCAGATATCCTGACACAAAATATTACCCTGCTCTCCATTGCTACCCTTGCAGCCATGAGTGGTGCATATCTTGGAAATCGGTGGTTGAAAAAAGTTACTTTTAAGAAGCTTCAAGTCTTTGTAGCCATTATGCTTATGATTATTTCACTGGCTTTGGGATTTGGATTGATTTAATCAGTATTTATACGATAATCATTGGATTTTGAAAACCTTTAGCAATTGCAGATGCCAGCAATGAATACCCATGATAAAACATTGAATTTTCGTTTTCCCCTAGCTTGGAATAAAGGCCGGGTTGAATTATACAGACTAAGCTACGTTTTTATTTTCAAAGTGCTTTATCTCGTTTAATTCCGCATTTTTTAATTCCTTTCCCTCTTCAATATCAAAATCATCCTGGATTCCTAACCAGAATTTTGCAGAATTGCCAAAATACTTGCTTAGTCGTAGAGCTGTGTCCGCAGTGATTCTGCGATTTCCTTTTATTATTTCTGAAATTCGTGTTTGCGGAATTTTTAGGTCCTTAGAAAGACGGTATGCAGTGATTCCCAGTGGTTCGAGAAATTCATAATTCAGGATTTCTCCCGGATGAACATTTTTTAACTTCTCCATATTTACTTCATGAATGATAATCAATTATTTCTACATTGTTTGCATTTCCATTGTCCCAATTGAAAATGATTCGCCATTATTTATTAATTCGAATACGATTGTAGTCATTTAATTTTCCCGTCAGGTTTTCCAATCGATGGGATGGAAGTATTCTCAAATCTGAAATGTCTTGCGAATTATTCAACATTCTCAATTTTCTTCGCCCAGCATTCTTTATTTCCTTGGGCATTTCACTAACCGGGATAGGTAAATGTATTGAACTTTTGGAGATTATTGATCCATTTCGAAGTTAATTTTTGTTGTTATTTTATTATGAAGCAGATTATAGTCATCACCAAAAGTCATCCAACAAAGGATCTCCAAATACGAATATTGGTTAATAACAGCCCCAATCATTAACAAAATATCCCATTTAAAATCTTCTTATGTAGAATTAGTCTAATTAAGAACAAAGTTTTAATTTCGAGGCCGATATGAAACAGCCCTGGATAGGAATTTTGGCTTTCATTTTTGTACTGCTGCTCATACCCATCGGGCATGCCCTAATGGTTTTGGCAGAAACTGTAATTCCCGAATATACCTTGTTCATCGCATTTCTGTTAGGATTGGCAGGCATAGCGCTGCTCATCTATGGTTTGCCCTCTTCCCGACATATACTTACATCTACTATGTTGGGATTTTTAGCAGGAATTTTGGTTTGGACGGGATGGGTCGAATTTTCCTTTGTCTGGATCGCCCATAAACTGAATGTGGCACCCCAGATGGAAAACGGTGAAGTAGCCACCAAGCCGGAATATCTGGTGATGATGTCTTCGGTTGGACTATTAGCATTTATGCTCATTTTCCTGCTGTTTTCCAGAACCAGATGCACATTCTACCGCTGGTTTCAGCGCAACTTAGGTCTCCGCGACCTGATTTCAGGTGTTCAAAACCGACCTGTAGCCGTAACCACCTTCTTTGAAACCATCATGATAGTCTGGACTTTTTACGTGCTGCTTCTTTTGGCCTATGACGAAGATATTGCCGGTACTTACCATTGGTTTACCTACCTGGTGGGGTTTGGTTCCTTATTATGGTCGCTGTTTTTAATCCGCAACCTGCTAACGATACCAACCTTCGATTTTGCTGTTCGTTATGCCATTCCAACGGTGATTATATTTTGGAATTTCATAGAAGTTCTGGGTCGTTGGAACTTTCTGGAAGAAATCTGGATAGACCCACTCGGGCATTGGGTTGAAAACACCTTAATACTTCTGACATTTGTAGGTTTCCTTCTGCTGATGCACAAAGTGAAACCTCCTATAAATCTGAGAAATCAAGATGTTATCGAAAAATAACATTTCTTGATTGAACCAAACCGGTACTTTTCTGCACTAAAACAAGAAGTTGACGTACTGAACGCTCAGGCTTACATTGCTCGTGGTATTGCTTCCACCATTATTCAAAGAGAGTTGGCAATTTCCACTTATACGACTCCGATAATTGATTAACCAACTGGCCGTTACATTAGCTCCAACAACAGTACTGATTATGTTGCTGAGCGCCACCTGATTGTTATTTCCGCCGTTTCGCGAAACTGACAAATTTCCGACAGCCTGCAAAACGGTTCTTGAGTTTGGATAGTATTGAAACCCATAATCGCCACCCAGAATAATATTCGATGTCAGGCCATTTGTAGTGCTATCTCCGCGGTTTGAAAACTGGTAACGCACGGAGTTCATATCATGATAGTAAGCAAAAGAAAATCCATAAACTCTTTGGCGTTTTAAACTCAATGCATGATGATTTTCATAAAGCAGGACCAATCTCGCACCGTAATCGGTTCGTGCAAATTTCTCTAAAGTTGAATCTGTCAGATTTGGTATGAACTCATTTGGGTTAAAGCCAATTGGGTTAAATCCGAAATTAGGATTGGTGCGATAAGTGCTCGGCAATGTCAAGCTCACCGTTTTCCTTACGCCTTCAAATCTTCTCGGTTGTCCAAATATGCCAAATTGATTGATTCGGTCTGAAAACCTGTTTATGTCGCTCACCATAAGCGTTCCATATGTAAATGAAGTTGCTTCAATGGCATTCGGTTGTATGGCGTAATTCCAGTTGTCTGAAATGATATTGTAAATTTCAATATCGGTGCCTGAGATGACTTTATTCGCCCTCAAAAAGCTGTCAATTTTAGTAACTTCATAATTCCTGCGGATACGAAAATCAAATATTCGTGTGTTGTATAATTCCGTAATGAGATCTGTGAATTTTTGGGCAGTTGATTCACTCACGGTACCTTTAATCTTGCCTGCATCTTTTAAATCGTTGAGAATAAACAATGCCATCTGAGCATTTGAAATATATTCCAATCGTCCGATGCCAACACCAATATGGGGGTTTAATCCTATCGTGTTGAAAACCTGATTCTTACCTAAAAGATTTCCATTCATTACGTTCACAATGGAGTTGGATCCATATTGTAGGAATTTGTTGCCTTTGTACATTCTCATCAACCAATCTGCCTGATAATTGACCGTCCAGATTAAATCTGCTTCTGACATTTTGTTCAATCCAACTGTTGCGGTTTGCTTGATTTCGAATTGGGTTTTATCCAAACTCAGTAATTTTAAATAAGAAATCGTTGGATTTAAACCAAAAGTACCCATTGATGGTACAGGTGAAGGGCCCGCTTTTCCGTATATGGAATTCAGATTTCCATTCAAACTCAATGCCTTCAAACCCGGTGTGCGATATTTATAATCGCTCATTTTAAAATTCGTCACCTGGGCTGACGAATCATACAGGTAAAATAGACAGGCGCAGGTAAAGAGGAAAGATTTGGCGAGTTTCATTTCAATTAGTTTTAGTTCGAAAATAATGGGATTATTTGGAACTCCTTCATCAAAATACAATTATTCGATACACTAAAACGCAGGTACCGACGGCTCTTATCTGTTGATATTTGATTGTTTTATTAAATGGTTTACGAAGGTTTGACGCAGTAACCATATGATCATCAGGAATTTGACTTCGTTTCTTACCTTCAAGCAAGTTCGATATGAGAATAGGGAAATTTTGGCAACCTGTTACGCAAGTTCATCATGCCCGCGTGCAACTTTCTGCTCAGGCTCCCGACTCCGGGTCAATGCGCTGGAGAGGATACCTGCCGGGACCGAAATGATGCTTAGTCCAACGAAAAGCAATCCAAAAGTAAAAATCCGCCCGCCCACTGTAATGGGATACATATCGCCATAACCAACGGTGGTCATGGTGCATACACTCCACCACAAACTGGAAAAAATGGATGAATACAATTCAGGTTGTGCGTGGTGTTCAAAATAATATATTCCAACAGCTGCAAAATAAATGAGTATCAATGCCGTAAGCATGAATAAAATGAGCTCTTCTTTTGCCAGCAGAATAGCCCTTTTATAATGCGCTATGGCCTTGTTGAATTTCATTAGTTCGAGTATCCTGAAAACCCTTAAAAATCTCAAAGCTCTGAACGAAACAAACCCGAATCCAAAATGAAGGTAAAATGGCAAAATGGATAGTAAATCAATGATTCCAAAAAAGCTCAGAACATATTTTAGAGGCTTTTTAGCTGCATACACACGCAACACGTATTCCGCGGAAAAAAAGAACACCAGAATTATTTCAATTACATGGAGCCAAAACAACTGGCGTTCGCTCAAATCAGGCAAGGTTTCCAGTGAAAAACTTATCACTGATAACAAAATCAATACTTGAATAAGCCAGTTAAACTTCCTGCCAACGGGATGTGTTTCACTAATTATATTCAATAAATGATTGGATTTTTTAATGCGCATGTCACGAAATTAAATACATTTTTATTTCTTCAGGTTAACTTTAGGTTAGCCATCAAGTGAGGATGGTCGTAACTTGGCATAGTACTGTATATTTGAAAGGAACTTTTGGATAGATGCGCATAGTTTTTTTGGATACAGATGTTTTGGTTCTGGATAAGCCGGCGGGAATACAAAGTGAGGGCTCATCTGATTCTGCAGAACATTGGGCACATGAAAATTTCAAAGCCAAAAATCCCTTTCCTGTACTGATGCATCGATTGGATAAGCCTGCTTCCGGACTGCTGCTTTTTGCGAGGAATAAGAAGGCGCTTAAATCACTTCAGGCCCAAATGGAAAGCAGATCGTTAGGTAAAGAATATGTATGCATTGTTTCGGGAAATGCCTTGAGTCTGGACAATGAAATCCAACATTTTTTGAAAAGAGACGAAAAAGGTTGGAAAACCATTACAACGGACCCTCAGGATACAGAAGCCAAACCCGCCCAATTGCGAATTTTGAATCGTCAGTATCATCCGGAATTACATGAGACCCTACTCCATGTTCAGCTAATTACAGGACGCTACCATCAGATTCGATGTCAACTGGCAGCGGTTGGATTTCCCGTTTTAGGCGATGGATTGTACGCGCCTGAAAAATGGGATGCATATCGGGAAATAGCGCTCCACCACTGTGTTCAGGTATGGATGCATCCATCGGAACAAGGGAATAAAAGAGTGATTTCCGTGCCCAATTCTTCATGCTTCGCGGTTTTCAAAGAGACCTGCATGATTTGGTTAAATTCAGAGAATTCGCTTTAGTTGATGACGACCTTTTCCGGGCACTCTTTCCAAAACTCCTCTGGCTTCTAAGTCAAGCTTCACCGTTTCGGTATACCAGGGAATGCTTCCATCGAATTTGTCCGCTAAGCTGAGCTTCAAATGTTCAACCAGGTCCATCATATAAAAGGCTTCATTCAGCGGTGCAAAGTTGAATATCGCCTCTGAAATCATCTCATATTTATGTGCATCAATCCGCACGCCATTTTTACCCTGTGGGTGTAAGGTCAATATTTTTTCATTCTTGTTTTTCATATAACATTCAAATTTAAATACTCTCTAATAAGATTCTATATCGTATTTTTGAGTTATGGTCAGGGATTGGGGAGTTAATTTTCAAAATTTGAGGCTATTGGCTGAAACATGGGTCATTTGGCTTTCCCTCTCTTATTTGGCTCTTATGATCCCGGACTCAACGGGCTTGAAAATTGTATTGGCACTTGCTCAGGGTTTATGGTTTTACAGATTTTATATCGTTGGCCATGAAGCCTCACATGCCAAACTATTTTCGCGCAATAAAGGGCTCAACGATTTTGTCGGTAACCTGATCTTGCTTCCTTTATGTGTTCCGCTAAAAGTGTATCGCAAAATCCACATGTTTCATCACGGTTTTAACCGGCGCGATCCTTATACCAGTGCATTGGACACATTCGTAATCAAAGGAAAACCCACTCAACTCAAGAAATTGTGGTTTCATCTTATATGGTACTTCAATATTCTAGGGGGAGGGTTCTATATACACAGCCTCGTTTCAGTGCTTTTATTTTTGTTTGTACCCGTGCATTGGAGCAGGAAAATTTCACCTGCTTTTGAGGGCTGGAAGACGGCGGATCAATGGAAGGCCTTGCCCTGGTTTCTGATGGGAATACTCCTTCATGTGCTGGTCTTTTTGTTATTCGGCAGCAAAGTGTATGGGTCATTTTTAGGATATCCCACCATTGCATTTGCATTTATTTTGTCCATTTTGGTTTATATGTTCCATTATGATACAACCACGGGAAATGATGTTCGATTTCACGTAAGGTCGTTAAAACCCATACCCGTATTATCATGGGTTCTTATGAATTTTAATGAACACGCCACACATCATCAATTTCCGAATATCCCCTGGTACGAATTGCCGAATAAACGGGCAGACTTGCCGGAATACTATCATCATAGAAATCAAAATACCTACAACTTTTTTAAGGCTGTTTTTCAACAACTCAAAGGACCTACTATAATACTACTACATGATACGCAAAGCCAACAACAGCGACATTGATGCCTTGCTCAAAATTAAAGCAGCACTCAATGTTCCTACCTTTTCCGAAACACCGGTAAAGGAAGGATTTTTATTGGGATCAACACCAGAAATGTACTCCTTATTTATTGAACATGCCGATACCAGAGTGGCAGAGCGGAATGGAGAAATCCGTGGATTTGGTATTGTTTTACCCGATTCTATGCTCAAGAACTCTGATATCTGGCGTAGAAAGGATCAGGTAAACTGGCTCATCGACATTCAGGAGATTGAACAGGAGCCCATTTGTTATTTCGAGCAATTGGCCTTTGTGCCCGGACATCGGTCAGCGGCTTTAGAACTGGCTTTTTTGATGGCCTGGCATGCATTTAAAAGCCATAAATATTTGATAGCCACTACCGTTGTGTCTCCATGGCAAAACCTGGCTGCCGTTCCATTTATTCTGGGTTGTGGAGGTTTTAAAATCGGACAGATCGATGAAGTATACCCTGAAGCAGGAAATATTGTTTCAGATGTTTATCTCATATCTGAAGAATTATTCCGGAGAAATACCGCCCACCACCCGCTCATCAAACGATTTAAAGCGGATTTTGTGTGAAAGAAAAGATATCGCCTTTTTTGAGAGAATATTTACACCTTTCCCATTTCTCGAATCAATATGTCAAGAATTCGGAGGAAAAAGAGGATGCAGATGACCCACTCAAGGAAGAGGAGTTTGAAAGGGTAAGGGGTTTGATACACAAATACCCTAACAGGGCTTTAATCAAAGTCAGTTATTTGTGTGCAGCACATTGCCGTTTTTGTACCAGAATCCGACAAATTGGAAAAAAGGAAGGCACCCTCAACGAAGCGGATATCCTTTCGATGGTCGATTATATCAAGCATCACCCTGAAATTGAGGATGTGATACTTTCCGGTGGAGATCCTTTATACACGCCAAAGCTGTCGTTTGATGTTTGGAATGCCATGAGCGAAATCCCGTCCATAAAGGTGATGAGAATTGGCACCCGATTGCCCTTTCAATTGCCGGGAGCCATAGAATCAGGCGCGTATAAACCGCTGTTGGAAGCTATTTCAAGGACGTCGGAAAAACGGCCGGTTTTTGTCATGTTGCACGCAGAACATCCGGATGAAATAACACCGGAGTCACTGAAAGCGCTCAGAATTTTGAAAGAAACGGGAGCGACACTCATGTCACAAACGGTTTTATTAAAGGGGGTGAATGACGAAATCAGCGTGCTGTTGGATCTATGTAGGAAATTGTATTTCAACGGCGTAATCCCGTATTATTTGTACCGATGCGACCGGGTAAAAGGATTGGAGAGATTTTGGGTAGAAGAAGATAAGGAAAGGCGACTGGCCCGGGATCTCAGAATTAAATTGAGCGGAATTGCTTGTCCTTTGCTGGTTGAAGATAGCGAAAGTACAAACGGAAAATGGCCTGTCCATATCTGAACAGGCCATTTCTTATTTATTCAATGACAATTACTTCTTGGATTTATTGCCTTTGGCAGGAGGGATGAGCGCTTTCCATTCCTCAATGGATTTGTCGTTCATTTTCACATACTCATTGTTTTTAGCTTCCAATGCCAGTGTTTTACTTCTTTCAGCCGCCGCCACAGCTTCGGCATAGTTTCCTAACTTGGCCAAAATCAGGGCTTTAAGACGAACAATCCAGAATTTTTCATTATCCTCCAAAGCTTTATTAACCCAAATCAGGGCTTGTGCCAAATCTTTGTTGTTATCGTAATAATATTGAGCACTTTGATAATAGGTAGATGAGGATACACCTTTCATCTTTTCATCAATTTCTGTCATCACCTTTTTATCAACCTCGGTTTTAATTTTAAACTTCACCTGTGTATTTTCCCACAGAAGCTCTACAAAACCTTCGTCAGACTTCAAATCGCTGAAATTTATGGTGAACGTCTCAATTTTAGCGGGATAAGCCATTGGTTTTACAACAAAACGGGCTTGATCCTCTGCAGGATTATACTTATCGCCTCCGGTTCCGGCGTAGGTAGTGTTTTTGTGTAATATGATCGTCCACTGGTCTTTACCGGGTATGGTATAGAGCGCATATTCACCGGCTGGAACGTCCATGCCTTCCACCTTTACATCATCTGAGAATTTGATTTTAGTGCTGGCATTGGCTCCGGTTCTCCACATTTCACCATAAGGCACTAAATCACCAAAAATGACTCTGTCCTTAGCACTCGGACGACTATAACTGATGGTAACATCGGTGAGACCAATGGTCTGAACAACTTTTCCCATAGGAGAAGGACGAGGAATATTAATTTGGGCCTGTGACCAAATGGTACAAGTCATAAGGAATAAAAGAACTATTTTTTTCATGATTAGAATATTTGGGTTACGAATCTAAATACTATTACTTAAGGTATATACATTTATTCTGTTTTTTGACAAAACTCCATCATTACTCGCTTGCGGGAAGATTGTATCTGACGCCTCCCAAAAACATTCTTCCGAATATGGGGCCCCAAACCAAAGTGCTGTCAAAATTTGGATTAAATGGATTATCCGATGAAATGATGGGATGATGTTGCATGAAATTTCCGATGTTTTCCGCACCGATATATAACAACCATTTTTTCCCAAATGATTTGCTGATTTGTGCCTGAAACAACATATAAGAAGGTGTTCGACTGGCTTGTCTGAAAACTTCAGGACTATTCTGTGTATTCGGAAATCGGGAAGAACTCAGCCATTGGCTCGTAAAATCGAGGCCCCAGCCAAAGGGTGCCCGCCAAGCTATGTTTCCAAAAATCCGGTGTGGAGATAAAAATGCTTTCTCCAGGGTACCATTCAGTTGTTTTTGAACTACGTCATACCATCTGTACGACAATCGAACGTCAATTTGGGAATGCACCTCTGATTCCAAAGTAAATTGAAAACTGTGACTCACTGCACCATTGCGGACATGATAAAAGTGGACCTGCCTCGGATCCACATCGAAATCGGGCAATACGATACCTCGGAAATCGGTTCGGAACAAATCGACCAAAGCCACTGTGGGTCTTTTAATTTTTTTGAATTCATGACTGAGACTAACCCCATAATTCCAGCTGATCTCCGGTGATAGACCATAGGCACCAAGCTGATTATCCTGATGTATCTGAATACTTCGGTGGCTGGCAAATATGCGCTGATTTTCCGCGAATATATTAGCAGTTCGTTGTCCACGACCGCCGGAAAATCGCAAACTGCTGTAGTCGTGATTAAACGTCCATCGTCCATGCAGTCTGGGAGTGAATATCCATTGATACAAATTGTTGTAATCTCCTCTCATCCCTGCCACCAAAGTAAAATCATCTCCGGGTTTAAAAGTATATTCGAAAAAGACCCCGCCTGAGTATTCCGTACGGTCATATCGGTTTGCATTCCCTTGTCTCAGAAGCGATTCCTCATATACATCGTGTTGTAAACTCAGACCGGTTACATAATTATGAGCAGTATTGCCAAAAATGGAAGAGAAAAGAATGTTTGCGTAAATGCTCTGTTGTTTTCCCTGGTATTCTGTAAATGCCGGGCGGTCTGAACTGTCCTCAATCTGTAGATCCGGATGTCCGTATTCAGATTCCAGTTCATGAATTTTATATGAGACCTGCGTTCCAATACTCTGATATGGTCTGCCATCAAATACATATCCGTTTTTCGTCCATATTTCTAATCCTTTGTTTAAAACATCCATTCCAAAATTATCCTTGTCAAACCCATTTTTCAGGAAATCGAGCTGCCCACCGGTTCTTCGGTCGTAAATGCCGTGAACACCTGCCATACCTTCCCAACCCTTTCCGTTAAAATATCTCCAGCGGTTCAAAAGGTTCAGTTGGGTGCCATTGGGATTGTCCGCGAAATGGTCGTGATTCATATCCGTTGACAAAGGTCTTCCACTGAAATGCGCCAGAATTCCCGTTTTCAAACCGGGCTTAAGATCAAAGCGTCTGCCCAGATTTACTTCCCATCGCATCGATTGATTCAGGTAAGCATCCCAGAACATGGTATCTCCTTCTTCCGGTTTTTTAAGTTCCAGATTAATCTGACCGGCCATGCTCTCAAATCCTTGCTGCACCGAGCTCACTCCTTTGGTGAGCTGTATACCTTCGAGCCAGCTACCCGGAATAAAAAGCATACCATATGCAGATGAAAAACCACGTATTCCCGGCATCTGTTCCCTGCTTATCTGGGTATAAATGCCATCCAATCCTAAGACCCGGATTTGCCGCATTCCGGTCAAGGCATCGGTAAAAGCCACATCAACAGCGGGTGTGGTTTCGAAGCTTTCTGATAAGTTGCAACATGCGGCTTTTTGTAATTCCTGTTTACCAATATCAAGTGTGAGTTTCGGGCTCAAGCTGTTGATGGCCGCAGATCTTCTCCTTCTTTTCACTTTTACTTCATCAAAAGTAAGTCCCTTCTTCAGGGTGATATATAGAAAAACTGCGGGATCTTTAACCAGAATGGTGTCAGATTCAAAACCAACATAGAGTATCACCAATTGTGGATGTTCTGAATCATAGGGAATGCTGAATCCACCGGTTTCGTCTGTTACAGTACCAATGGAAGAACCCAGCCATTTTACCTGGGCATAAGGAAGAGGTTTATTTTGATCCGGGGCAATTTGTTCCATTACATTGCCCTTGACCAACTGCTGTCCAACACTTATTTGTGTAAAAAACAGCCATATACTCATTATAATATATCTCATAAATTAATTTAATACATAAAACTGATAAAAACTTTGAAGGGGTCTTTAATCAGTCAGTAATCAAATGAGATAGGAGCAAAGAAATTCCGTTCGCGAATGCTGTCGGAATTCTGCCAGTTTGGAATTCGAATCCGTTGGATTAATAGGTTGGAAAGGTTGAGTTTCCAGTAATATTTCAGGATAAGAAACAGGATTCAATATCCAGGGTGTCTGAATGGTCAAATAGGCCGGAATCTGTCCATCTGTAATAACTCTTTCGATTTCGATGACATCATCCTCACAGCAATCAGCAGGCTCTTCGCCGCAACAGTTGTCTTCAAAAGTATTGAACAAATCAATCGCAACCAGTTGTTGTCCGCAGTAGTGCAGCGTTCCAACCAATCCGGTTCCGGAAACCAGAATCAATGCGACCAATATGAAGTGAAATACTTTCTTCACGAAATACAAAGATATGATAAAGACATCAATCGAGCCTGAAACGTTGCATGTCTTAAAGATTGAACGTTCAGACTGATTCCTTTGGTATCAGAAAACAATGTTGACTTTTATAAGTCAGTAAGCTCTTAAAACTTATAGGACAATCCAGCCCCAAAAACCCTTTTAAACTGTAATCTCGGTCCTTTTACACCCGGTTTGTTTTCCGGATCGTATTCAATGGCGATATCGTGGTCATAGATCAGATGCGTAATGATGCTGGCCCCCATGTATTTACCGAGTTTCAGGTTAATCGCGTTTTCCCAGTTCACATCCACGTTTTTGCGATTGGGTCTGTTGAGGTCTGTGAAGTTATTGAACAGATCGAGTTTTGATTTGATGTTAATATTCTTATGCACATCTTTTTGAAGCATGGCTGTGAAAAGGGCTCCAAACTCAGCACGGAACTTATTGCTCGGGGAGGTGGTTGGGATATACAAATTCCGTGAGGCGATACTGTCGTCCATCACAAAGGTGTATTTTCCCGTGGCAGGAGAAATATAGAGCGACAAATAATCAACCGGCTTATAGTCAATACCCAAAGAAGCAATCAGAAAAGCCGGGGCCATAAACTTCGATATAACCGGCCGGTTGGTTTCCGGAGCGTTGAAGTCATAACCCGGAGCAAACTGGCTCTTATAGTTAACCAGCAACGCCCAATTGGATTTTTGCGTTGCACGCAGACCCACTTTGCTGAAAAAATCAAGCCTGTCTTCGTTTTTCCGTAGACTTTCTGACTTGTTTTTCAAAAGTCCGTAGGTAACATCAAGGGTATTGTCCCAACTGATTTTGTCGCTTTTATAATTGGCAAAAGCATTCCCTAAAAAAGTAGTGCTGATGGCATCCTGACCCCCGGCAGCCCAATTGTTGAAACCAACTTGGTTAAAGTTTAATGCTGAAAATCCACCAAATTTCCATTTGTCTTGAGGTGTCAGTTTTTCTACTGCTTTTTTTAATGCATCCACCTCAGATTGCACTTTTTTCAGTTCGGCTTCGGCTTTTTCCAATTCGGCTTTTTTGGTCTCCAATTCAGTTTGGGCCATAAGAGGTATCATAAACAATACCAGAAGGGAGGTCAATAAATATTTCATATGATTATTCGAAAAAGATTAATATTTGATTTTTCTCAATTTTATCTCCTTGTTGTACGGCAATTTTAGAAACAATACCGTCGCATGGAGATTTCAGGGTATTCTCCATTTTCATCGCTTCCAAAATCAAAAGAGGATCATCTTTTTTAACCGCAGTTCCAGGTTCGGTCAGCACCTTGAGCACGAGTCCGGGCATTGGGGCTTTTAATTCTTTAACTTGTTTACTTACACCGGCTTTTAATCCCATGGAATCGAGAAGTTTTTCCAATGAACTTTTAGCATTGGCTTCATAAGTTCGGCCTCCGATTTGTAAAACAACATGCCCATTGTCGGATTTTACCGTTTTGATAATGTGTACTTTGCCGTTTAAAACAAGTTGGTAGGTGTTTTCGGAAATACGACTGAAATCTACCTCCGCAGGCAAACCATCAACGGTCAAAGTTCCGTCGGCCTGACGTTCGATGTCGAGCACCCGATTGTTAACCTGTATTTCCATGCGACAAATTTCTGAAAATCAAGCGAAACAAATCAGATATGAAGGCTTAAAATTTCTTCAACATTTTTTCGCTGTATATCCGGAACCTGACAGGGGATAGCCGGCTTGCCCACCGGAATCAACAAATAGGGTCGTTCATTTACCGGGCGTTTCATAATTTCCGTCAAAAAGTTCATTGGACTGGGCGTATGCGTCAGGGCAACCAGTCCCGCCTGATGTATGGCCGAAAGCAGCATTCCACAAGCCAGTCCAACGCTCTCATTTACATAATAATTCTTATGGTGACTTCCATCCGGGTCTATATCATATGATTTTTTGAAAACAACAATGAGCCAGGGAGCGATCTCCAAAAAGGGCTTCTGCCAATCGGTTTCAAATACTTCCAGGTCTTGCAACCATTCTTCACTCATCCGACCATGATAATTCTCGTATTCTTCTTTTTCTGCAGCTTCCCGGATTTGTCTTTTGATATCAGGATTGGATATAGCACAAAAATGCCAGGGTTGTTTATTGGCTCCTGAGGGTGCAGTTCCCGCAGTTTTAATGAGTTCCACAATCCATTCTTTTGGCAGGGGTTCCGAGCTGAAAGCTCGCATGCTCCGGCGCCGGTTCATGAATTGGTAATATTCCGGAATTCGAACATTTCGGATCTCATCTGTCAGTTGAAAAGGTTCGTAATCAATATAAGCTGTGGCTTTCATAGTTCTTTCCAGATTCGGTCTTTTCCGTCGAAATGCGGGGTTTGTATCGATAGTACTTTCAATGGCTTTTTCCTCAAATTGCGCACGCTGTGCACGGTTCCGGCTGGAATGACCAGAACATCGTTTTTTCGGATGGTAAAAACAGTATCACCCATCTGCATTTTAGCTTTTCCCCGGAGCACGGAAATAACTTCAGTATGGTATTGATGATAGTGAGGTTTTACTTCATTTTGAATGTGAATAACAAATGCCGAATAAGTACTGTCTCCACCTATTCGCTTGACCAGTATAGATGCAGAACTATCAAATTGCACTTTTTTAGCCTGATTCGGGAAAATTTGTGCCATCCCTAAATAATTGAACAGGGTGAAAATCGCCATGAATAAGATTCTCATAAAGCAAAAATGACCATATTCATGAAATAATTTTCCCCACCTAAAGAAATTAACCTCGTGTTTACACCCGATTTGTATTTTTGTCGCATGCGATTTGGCTTAGCCTTGTTTCTTTTTTCTTTTTCATGGATGGCCCATTCACAAATCCTTCCGAATATGGGTGGACAAAGAGCAGGCGTTTCAACCCTTGGATTTCTGAAAAACGATATCAGCCCAACTGCCATTGCCATGTCCGGTGCCGCCACAGCTTTGGAGGGTTCTGCTTTCAGTTCAGGAATCAACCCCGCAGGATTAGCATCGTTAGATGCCCAAAACTTCGCTTTGTCACACATTTACACAGGTGCAGGATTTGCCCAAAGCTTCCTGAGTAGCTCTCACAAACTCAAAAACGAGCACACATTTTCTGTCTCATTAAACAGCCTGTACACCCCATCTATGAAAGTAAGAACAGAATTTCATCCCGATGGCAACGGAACTTATTTTTCGGTGAATAATTCAGCGCTTGGACTGAGTTATGCCGCGAATCTGACCAATATGTTTTCAGTAGGTATCACCTTGAACTATGTTTATGAATCCATCGCTGAATACAAAAATCATACAGCAACATCCGATATAGGCTTTTTGTATAAAACGGATTTAAAGGATTTGCGCTTTGCCGTTATGGTGCAGAATTTCGGAGGCAATTCCTCTTTAACGGGAAGTGAGTATCCCGTTGCTTTTAACCGGGAAGATATTGATTTGTCGGATTACACAGTTCCAACCGTTTTTAAAATGGGATTTTCATTTGTTCCCTGGAAAAACGATGTACGGAAATGGCTGTTTTCGGCAGAATTGAACCACCCGAATGATAATTCTGAAAATCTAAGATTTGGGGTGCAATACAGTTATCGGGAATTGCTCGACGTAATGGGAGGATTTAAATTGAGTGTAAAAGGACAAAGCTGGCCTACCCTGGGCATGAATTTCAGGACCAAAAGCCTGGGCTATCCGGTTAAAATTGGCTATGCCGTAATGCCTACCAATGCGATGGGAACCTGGCACTCAATCGGATTTAGTGCAGCATTGAAAAAGCGAAGCAGATGAGGGCAGTTTTAGGGATATTGATACTTTTCACCTTGGCCGGTTGCGACAAATACTTCGGAAAGAAAACCGATTTAGATTTTATTGAAGTACCGGAATTTCAGCCACGCGAAATTGCGTATGTCCCAATTCAGCCTGTTTGGGATGGGTTTGTAGAGCCCGTCGACATCATTGCAGGGTTTGATGAGTTATTCTATGTAGTGGACAAAGCACGAGAAGAAATCATCTCTATGGATGAAGCCGGAAGAATATTGGGTAGATTAAAGATACAAGGGGTAACTTCCGTATCTCAGGATAGACGGTTCAATTTGTTGGCAGTTGGTAAAAGTTACGATACCATTGCCGGAACTCCATATGAACTGACCTGCATTTACCGTATTGTGATGCCCGGTACGAATTATAGCCTGAATCAGGCAAAAGTGACCAAAAAAATTGTGCATCCTTTTTATTTTAAATCGACCTTTTCTGCTTCTGATGCATCTGTTAAATTTTACAAAATCGCTGTATTGGCAGATAACTCTTATTATGTAACCCGACAAGGCAACGACAACAACGCGAATAAATTTGGCGGTCCGGATGATGCCATACTTTTATTCAGTGCCGGCGACAGTTTGCTTACCCCGGTTACGGTTACGACCAGCGGTGGAGGTTTTTACAATAATTATTTTAAGGCTCCTGCAGCCATTGCATCGTTTGTACAACCCCCACAGGTTAGTGCCTCCGGAGGAAAAGAGTTCTTTTATACCTCCAATTGGAGTGGAGCAGTTATCAAAGCACAGGTGATCGACTATATAGAATCCGAATTTGGCGCCAGTTATATGCCGCGTGCCATGGATGGGGAAGATCCGGGCAAGGCAGATGGATTTCTGATTACTCCCGGTAAATTCACCCAACCTTCCGGAGTGGCCATTGCCGGAGATCAGAATCGGTATTTATTTGTGGTAGATGCCATGAAAGATTCTTTGTATCAGTTTACATCTACCGGATTAGAGGGAATAAAACCACCTCCGGGCAGCGCGGAAACCAAATATCAGATGGCTTCTTTCGGCGGAAGGGGCAAGGCGCTAAATCAATTCAACCGACCGATGGCTGTAGCCTATAGGAATGAAATGGTCTATGTTGCAGATGCAGGAAACGGACGCATTTTGAGATTTAGGCTCACGACGGATTTTGATTGAAAAATCACCTCAACACCTGCAGCGTCTCACTCAATAAGAAGTCCATACCATTATAGGCTTTCCCCGAAAATTGACCACGAAAGCACCGGGCATAATGTTTTTGGGTGCGAAGGATTTCAAAAAACAATTGAATCATTGGAAATTAACTTTCAAGACTCCATTTGCCAATTTGATTTTTTACCATACGGGATATAAGAAACCATATGAACATTTTGTCAAACAAATACCGTTTTCTATTTCCAGTGGCAGCTTTTCGGTCAATTAGACTTCATCGAAAAACTGAGTCACCTTACTTTTAATTATACCGACTTCGTTACCATATTATCAATCTTTCTTCCTCCCTTCTCATTCTGACCTTTAAATTGTACCTTTGCGCGCCCTAAAAACAGGCACCCATGCAGAAAATCAGAAATGTGGCCATCATCGCCCACGTAGACCACGGAAAAACAACCCTCGTCGACAAAATCCTTCACGCTTGTCAAATGTTCCAGGCTCACGAAAATCCGGGCGAACTGATCATGGACAATAACGATTTGGAAAGAGAACGCGGAATTACCATTCTGGCGAAAAATGTTTCAGTACAGTATAAAGATACTAAAATCAATATCATAGATACGCCGGGACACAGCGATTTCGGAGGGGAAGTGGAACGAATCATGAACATGGCCGACGGTGTTTTGCTGCTGGTGGATGCTTTTGAAGGTCCCATGCCTCAAACGCGTTTCGTCCTTCAAAAGGCATTGGAAGCAGGCTTAAAACCTGTAGTGGTGGTCAACAAAGTGGATAAGCTTAACTGCCGTCCGGATGAAGTACATGAGCAGGTGTTTGACCTTATGTTCAGCCTCGATGCCACTGAAGACCAACTGGATTTTGTAACCTTATACGGCTCGGCCAAACAAGGTTGGATGAATACGGATTGGAAACAACCGGGCGATTCGTTTTTCCCTTTGCTGGATGCAGTTCTGGAACATGTACCTGCCCCGAAACAGTTGGAAGGAACCCCACAATTGCTCATCACATCTTTGGATTATAGCAACTATACCGGAAGAATTGCCATTGGAAAATTGAACCGCGGACATTTGGCTCCCAATATGCCGGTGAGCCTGGTGAAAAGAGATCAATCCGTGGTAAAAGGCCGGATTAAGGAACTGTTTGTCTTCGATGGTCTGGAGAAGAGAAAAACGGAAAGGGTAGAGGCCGGGGATATCTGCGCCATTACAGGTTTGGAAGGCTTTGAAATTGGAGACACTGTAGCCGATTTCGAGAATCCGGAAGCACTGCCTTCTATCAGCATTGATGAACCTACCATCAGCATGCTGTTCACCATCAACGATTCGCCTTTTTTCGGTAAAGAAGGAAAGTTTGTAACGAGCCGTCACTTGCGCGATCGTTTGGATAAAGAATTGGAAAAAAATCTGGCCCTTCGGGTACATGAAACCGGAAGCGCCGATTCCTTTATGGTTTTTGGCCGGGGTGTTTTACATCTTTCCGTGTTGATAGAAACCATGCGTCGCGAGGGGTTCGAAGTGCAAATCGGACAGCCAAGGGTAATCATCAAAGAAATTGACGGTATCAAGCACGAGCCGGTAGAAGAATTAACCATCGATTTGCCCGAAGAAGTGAGCGGGAAAGCCATAGAATTGGTTTCCATGCGCAAGGGAATGATGTTGCATATGCATGCCAAAGGCGACCGTATGCACCTCGAATTTGAAATACCTTCCAGAGGAATCATCGGCTTGCGAAATATGATTTTAACGGCAACAGCCGGTGAGGCTATAATGGCACACAGATTCAAAGAGTTTCAACCCTTTAGAGGAGACATCCCTCAACGTATCAACGGCTCACTCATCAGCATGGAAAACGGCGAAGCCATTCCTTACAGTTTACACAATTTGCAGGACAGAGGTAAGTTTTTCGTGGATCCGGGTGAAGAAGTTTATGAAGGTCAGGTAATAGGGGAGAACAACCGTCCCGGAGATCTGGTGCTGAACGTAACCAAAACCAAGAAACTCAGCAATGTGCGTGCATCCGGAAGCGATGAAAAAATGCGTATAGCTCCGGCGGTGAAATTTTCGCTGGAAGAAGCATTGGAATACATTCAGGGAGACGAATACGTTGAAGTAACTCCGGTTAGCATTCGCTTGCGGAAGGTTCAACTGAAAGAGCACGACCGCAAACGAGCCAAATCGGTAGTCGGAGAACAATAAGTTTCCTATCCGTTCATACTTACCAGAAACTCCTGATTGTCGCGGGTTCCCTGCATGTATTTAAGCATGGTATTCATGGCTTCTTCGGGATTCATATCGGCCAGGTGATTGCGCAATACCCACATTTTTTGCAGGGTATTCTTATCCAACAGCAAATCTTCGCGTCGGGTACTGCTCGCAACGATGTCAATGGCAGGGAAAATACGTTTGTTGCTCAATTTTCGGTCGAGTTGCAATTCCATATTACCCGTTCCTTTGAATTCCTCAAATATTACCTCATCCATTTTGGAACCGGTTTCGGTTAGGGCGGTAGCGATAATGGTTAAAGATCCACCATTTTCAATATTCCTTGCCGCTCCAAAGAATCTTTTGGGTTTGTGCAATGCGTTGGCATCCACACCGCCGGAAAGTATCTTACCTGATGCAGGTTGCACAGTGTTGTAAGCACGGGCCAAACGGGTAATGGAATCAAGTAAAATCACCACATCGTGACCGCTTTCGGTAAGTCGTTTGGCTTTTTCCAGCACAATATTGGCGAGCTTCACGTGCTTGTCGGCCGGCTCATCAAAAGTAGATGCCACAACCTCTGCCCGCACACTGCGCGCCATATCGGTTACCTCTTCAGGTCTTTCATCTATCAAAAGAATGATCATGTAAACTTCAGGATGATTGGCGCTGATGGCGTTGGCAATATCCTTAAGTAAATTGGTTTTACCGGTTTTCGGCTGGGCCACAATCAAACCGCGCTGACCTTTACCAATCGGGGTAATCAGGTCAATGATCCGGGTGCTGTAGTTGTTCTCTTTATAAACCAAATTGAATTTCTCGTCCGGAAACAGGGGAGTAAGGTGTTCGAAAGAGACACGGTCTCTGAGCATTTCAATGTTTTTACCATTGATTTTCATCGCCTGTATCAGGGCAAAATACTTTTCTCCTTCTTTCGGCGGACGAATGGTACCCATAACCGTATCTCCGGTTTTGAGTCCGTAACTCTTTATCTGACCCGGTGCAACATAAACATCATCCGGTGAAGCCTGATAGTTGTAATCGGCACTGCGCAAAAATCCATATCCATCCTGGATAATTTCCAGAACGCCTTGTGTTGAAACGACACCCTCCAATTCCAGATAGTTCATCAGAGCATCGGCAACTTCACGGCGCTGATTTCTCTCTTCTCGCTCACGTTGGCGTTGGGCTTCTCTTTCAGGATCAACTTTTTGTATCTGATTTTCTGCTTCCGGGGCTTCCTGTACTTCAGATGTTTCTGTAACTACAGGTTCCGCAACTTCTTCTGCCTTTGGAGCTTCCGTTTCCTTGCGCTCTGAAGCCAGTTTAATCTGAATTTTGCGTTTTTCAACGGGCTTTTCGTCTTTCTTTTCTTCCGTCACGGTGGCATCCGTCCCGGTTTCAGGTTGTTCCACGGGCTTATTATCGCGGGCTTTACGCTTACGTGTCTCGTTTCTGGGTGTTTTCTCGGTGGTTTCGGCTCCGGAAACTTCTTTAGTTTCTGTCGGCGCTTCTTCTTTTTTTATTTTCTTGGGACCTCGTTTTCTGGGGTTTTCACCTTGTTGACGATTGCGAATTTCTTCGTAAACGCCCGGCATGGTTGCCTGCTTTTCGAGGATCTGATAAATAATGTCTTGTTTCTTGAGTTTTTTTACGTCTACCTGAAACGCTTCTGCTACTTCCCGCAGTTCCTGAACGCCTAATTCGTTCAAAGTAAGAATGTCATACATATAACAGCTAGTGCTTAGTTTTTTCCTAAAGGAATGAAATCAATAAAAATTATTTGGATTGTTTAGGTGGTGGTTTTTTTAGTGTAGAACACTTAATAAGCCGCTCACATCAAAAGCGATGCAATGTTAAATCTATTTTTTTGAAAATCAAATTTTCAAGCCAAAAGTTTAACCGGTTCTTCCAGAAGGGTTTTTAATGTTTGAAGAAATTCAGAACCAACCACTCCATCAACAACTCTATGATCGCAACTCAATGTAACCTTCATTATTTTACCTGCCTTTAATTCGCCATTTTCAACGATCACAGAGTCTTTCACCGCGCCCACAGCCAAAATACAAGCATCCGGAGGATTGATGATAGCAGTAAAGCTATCTATCCCAAACATGCCTAAATTGGAAATGGTGAAGGTGTTGCCTTCCCAATCTGCCGGTTGTAATCTTTTTTCTTTGGCCCTGGCAGAAAAATCTTTCACTTCTGTACTAATGGTGCCCAGATTTTTCAGGTCGGCATGTTTAACAACCGGAACCAGTAATCCTTCTTCAACGGCCATGGCTACTCCAATATGCACATGATGATAGGTGCGAATTTTATCACCCAACCAACTGCTATTCACTTTTGGATGGCGGTTCAGCGCGATGGCAGCTGCCTTTACAATGAGGTCGTTCATCGAAATTTTTACCGAACTGAATTCATTGATGGCAGTTCGGGCTTCAACAGCTTTGTCCATCCGTATTTCCATGGTTAAATAGAAATGAGGAGCGCTGAATTTACTTTCTCCTAAGCGACGGGCAATGGTTTTTCTCATCTGAGAAACAGGTACATCGGTAAAGCCTTCAGTTCCGCTTGCTGCAGCATGCGACGGGATCTGATATTGTTCCACATCTCTTCGCACAATTCTGCCTCCATCGCCACTTCCTTGCATAGCCGATAGGTTGATGCCCTTCTCCGCAGCCAGTTTTTTTGCCAAAGGAGATGCTTTCAGGCGTGTGTCTTCCGAAATAAATTCCTGTTTTTCAGCTTCTTGTACTTTAGGCGCCACTTGCTCCTCAGGACTTTTGCTTTCTTCAACTTTGGCCGGTGCCGGAGCGTCAGTAAGCAAAGCGCTGAAATCTTCCCCGGGGTTTCCAACAATCGCGATGATAGCGTCAACAGCGATGGCTTCTCCTTCTTTTACAGCCAGATGAAGTATGGTTCCTTTCTCGAAATTTTCAAGCTCCATGGTTGCCTTGTCAGTTTCAACTTCCGCAATCATATCGCCGGATTTTACAGTATCTCCCGGTTTAATAAGCCAACTTACAATGACACCTTCGGTCATAGTATCGCTCATTTTCGGAAGTCGGATGATTTTTGCCATACAGATACAAGTATTGAGCCCGCAAAAATAGCAGCCTTTACCGATATTCAAATAATCACCCGCTTTGCTTCTCAGTTGTTGAAAATTTCAACACCTGTTTTAAGGTTTTTAAACGAACAGAGTTGAACTTTGAAATATGTTCGATCAGTATGAATCATTCTTAAAATATGTGCTGGAAAATGGGGTTAAAAAGACCGACCGGACAGGAACAGGCACACTGAGTGTTTTTGGTGGGCAACTTCGATTTGATTTACAAAATGGATTTCCGCTCATTACGACCAAGAAAGTACACCTGAAAAGCATCATACACGAATTGCTCTGGTTTTTGAAAGGAGAAACCAATATCGCTTATCTTTTAGAAAATAATGTTCATATATGGGATGAGTGGGCAGATGAGCAAGGGAATCTTGGTCCGGTATATGGAAAACAATGGAGAAGCTGGGAAAGCTCTGACGGAAAATTACATGACCAGATTTCGGAAGTTGTTAAACTGATTACCAACAATCCGGATAGTCGGAGGATATTGGTGAATGCATGGAATGTTGGTGATTTGGATAAGATGGCATTGATGCCATGCCATTGTCTTTTTCAGTTTTATGGAGCTGAAGGAAAATTGAGCTGTCAATTGTATCAGCGAAGTG
>CAZTGZ010000002.1:0-32283 GCA_964613385.1 uncultured Chitinophagaceae bacterium | reverse complement strand
ATGTTTTTAGGGGTTCCATTTAATATTGCTTCTTATGCACTTTTAACCATGATGTTGGCAAAGGTTTGTGGTTTGGAGGCCGGTGAATATGTACATACTTTTGGCGATGCACATATATATCTAAATCACCTGGACCAGGTTAATCTTCAACTGAGCAGAGAACCCAGGCCATACCCAAAAATGAAAATCAATCCGGAAGTTCAATCTGTGTTTGATTACAAATATGAGGATTTCGAGTTGATAGATTATTTCCCTCATCCCGCTATTAAAGCAGAGGTTTCCGTATAAAAAAAAAGGCCGTCCTAAAGACAGCCTTTTTTTTGTTCCTTTTCTGAAATTATTCAGCAGCAGGAGCAGCTTCTTCAGCAGCAGGAGCGGCTTCTTCAGCAGCAGGAGCAGCTTCTTCAGCAGGAGCAGCTTCTTCAGCAGGAGCAGCTTCTTCAGTTGCAGCATCTTCGGTAGTCTCAGCTGGCTTGTTGCAAGCAACTACAGCCATAAGGGCAAATCCGCCCAGAATCAGGATGATTTTTTTCATTTTAGTAAATTTTAAAAGTTAAAAGTGTCACAAAAATATAAAAAGCCGGATAATTCAGGCCTCATTTGAGAATATTGATATAAATGTTATGCACATTTGTCCGTTTTACGGTCTTATTCCTGAATAAACACCCTTCTCACTCTGGTCGAAATTCCCGTTAATACTTCATAAGGAATGGTTTCTGACCAATTCGAAACCATCTCTATTGTAGGATCCTCCCCAATAAGGGTTACTTCATCCCCCTCATTGCAGTCAATTTCACTCACATCAACCATGGTCATATCCATACATACATTGCCAACTATGGGTGCCCGTTGGCCATGTATACTGACATATCCCTTTTTCCTTCCCCATTTTCTGTCTATGCCATCTGCATATCCGATGGCGATTACAGCAATTTTTCGGGTATGGTCCGACTTATCGTGCCAGCCGTATCCAATTCCATCCCATGCCTTAACTTCTCTGATCTGCGAAATATAACTGATCAATTTACCGACCACCTCTAAACCTTTGTGTTCACTGGCATTTGGCTCGATTCCATACAAGCCGATTCCGATTCTCACCATATCCAGTTCACTCTCCGGGTGATAAAGGCAGCCTCCCGTATTAGCAATATGCCGCAAAATGGGTTTCCCAATTCCTTTTTGTATTCTATCGCAAAGCCCTTGAAAAATTTTTAATTGCATTTGAGTCACCTCTTTTAAATCAGGACTTTCACTGGCAACCAAATGTGAAAATACGGATTTCACCATGATTCCCGACTCTGAATGGCACATCTGAATTACTTTTTCAACCTCAGTTGGGTTAAATCCAAGGCGATGCATTCCTGTGTCAAATTCGAGATGGATGGCCATTTGACCAATTTGACCGGAAGCTATGGCAGAACATAAACTCTGCAGATAAGACAAACTATACACCACAGGTTCGAGTGAGTTTTCTTCCAGCATAGAAAAATCCTGCTCATTGGCATTCAATACCATTATAGGGGTCTGAATTCCATGCTTTCTAAGGTGGATGCCTTCATCGGCGTATGCCACAGCCAGATAATCGACGTTCTTATAAGCAAGTAATCGGGCAACTTCATGGCTTCCACTTCCATATGAATAAGCCTTCACCATCGCCATGATACGCGTCTTTTTTGATATCCGGCTTCTAAAATACCGAAGATTTGCCTCCAACGAGCTGAGATTGATTTCAAAACGGGTTTCATGCACCTGCTTTTGTAATCTCCTGCCAATCTGCTCGAAGCGATATGAACGGGCGCCTTTTATTAATATGCTTTCCCGTTCAAAGGAAATGCGACTGAAATGGGACAGGAATTCAGGCATATCTTTATAAAACACCTTGTCCTGACATTTAAAAACAAAAGCCATCGAGTACAAATCGGGTCCAATTCCGATTAATCGATCCACTTTTTTGGAAATAAGCAACCTGTTTACACTTCTGTACAATTTAGCCGGAGGTATGTCAATATCTTCTAAATCAGATAGTATGAGTGTTTTCTTAGGATAAATCTGTTGCCGCTCCAAAAAATCAAGTCCGGTTTCGAGTGAAACCAAATCGTTGTTGTAGTAGTCATGGATAATTTGAGTGAATTTCAATCCTTCTGTTTGAAACAAGCGCATTTCTACAGGTTGCAAATACTCCGCTTGTTTTATGATAACGGAATCAGGAACACCCATAGCCAAACCCAGGGTACAGGCGTGCAATGCATTTTCGATGGAAGCGCGATCTCTGAAAGGCAAATAAATCTGAAGAGCTGCCCCTTTATACAAAGCATTCACCCTTTTCCCTTTCCGGCCATCTTCTATAAGTGTTACTGTCAGGTCAGCTTCTTCTTTTAATGACCAACTGATGAGCCTGACATTTTTACCGGTTGACCAGGCCAGTATTTCCTTATGAATCAATGCATGATCTCTGCAATATACCAGAAATCTGCTGTGCTCGAATAGGGTGAGTTTCTCTCGGATTTTTTCGCGGTTGTCCTTAAATCCTGCGGCATGGGCATCGCCAATATTGCTGAATATACCGTAGGTAGGCTTCAGAATTTGTTCCAGCGACTTCATTTCACCCTTACGGGATATGCCCGCTTCGAAAATGCCAAGATTGTGCTTGTTCGTGGCCAACATTACAGAAAGAGGAACGCCAATTTGAGAATTGAAACTTTTTGGGTTTCTCACCACATTCAAGTGACTGCGCAACAATTGATACAACCACTCTTTGATGATAGTTTTTCCATTGCTTCCTGTAATGGAAACCACCGGCATATGCAGCTTCTGCAAATGATAAGTGGCAATTTTTTGCAATGCTTTCAGGGGATCTTTTACAACAATGAGAACAGCATCATCCGCCGGGGCATAAGAGAGATCAGAGGCTAAAAAGACCCGAACGCCTCTTTTATAAGCTTCAGGTATATAGATATGGCCATCAGCATGAGAACCTACCAAAGCAATAAAAAGAGTTTCCTTCGGAAGAAAGATTCTTCTGCTGTCTATACAAAATTCACTGATTTGCACTTCTTCGTGCAAACTGCCATGAATAGTTGCTTTCACAATTTTAGCCAACAACCTGACCGAATACATATCGACAAACCTAATGAATTTATTCAATCACTTTTTCCGCTACCAAATCAAATTATTAAATTGTGCAAATGTCAGACTTTACCCTTGTTACCATAGCGGAATACAGATCCCTGGTCGAAGCTGAAATGGCTTCATCATTGCTCGAATCTGCAGGAATTATTTCTTTTCTTAAGGATAAAAATATGGGGAGTTGGTATTATCAATCCATCAAGCTTCAAGTGCCAGATTTTTTAGCGGTAGAAGCCAGGCAAATGCTCGAAAATTCAGGCGTATGCTGAAAGATATTCTTGATAAAGCAAGAAAATTTTGTGCTTATCAGGAGCGCTGTCATGCCGATTTGATGAAAAAATCGAAAGAGTGGGGGCTGAACCATCAGGAAACTCAAAGCCTGATTTCGGCAATGATAGAAGAAGGCTTTCTCAATGAAATGCGATTCACGGAATTGTTTTGCCGCGGAAAATTCAAATATAAGAAATGGGGAAAGCTTAAAATTATTCGGGAATTGGAGTCGAGACAAATCTCCAATTACTGTATTCAAAAGGCCATGCAGATATTAGATGAGATGGATTATACAAGCAGTCTGGAAAATCTGATCCAAAAGCATTATGAAAAATCCAGGGAAGACAACTTATTCAAGAAGCGCCAGAAAACAGCAGCCTATGTAATTAGAAAAGGATATGAGCCAAATCTGGTATGGGAAATTTTAAACACATGTGAATATTCCTGAATTAAACATACCGTCACCGCTCACCGATATCAGTCGATTTTTTGATTCCGGTGTATCCGTTTTTTTAAAACGAGATGATCTCATTCATCCCGTCATTAGCGGAAATAAATGGCGCAAACTTAAGGGCTATATGGATTTAGCCGGGGAACATGGAATTCGGAAAATACTAACTTATGGAGGTGGATTCAGCAATCATTTGCTTGCAACGGCATGTGCATCGGCTGCGACAGGTATCGCAAGCAAAGCTTTCATACGCGGCTCAAGTGCAGATTTCAACAACCCTGTATTGAGCCTTTGCCGTATTTATGGGATGGAACTCATATCACTTGATAAAGAATCTTATCGAAGGGAATCCAATCAGGATGCGCGAATTGAAAATGAAACCCTGATTATTCCGGAAGGCGGAGCGGGAAATGAAGCGCTGGTGGGTGTGATGCAGGGATTTTCAGAGTTGCCCTTGGTTCCTGATCATGTGATGATGGCCGTAGGTACCGGAACAACCTTGGCCGGATGGGCAAAAGCTATCGCGAACCGCAACCTGCATACCAAAGTCCATGGTATTTTAGTCATTAAAGGTGAAGGAAATATCAGAGAGAAAATAACCCATTTGGCGCAAACGGATACATTCCATTTGCACGCTGAATTTCATTTTGGTGGTTATGCCAAAGTTGAGCCGGAACTTACAGCTTTTATCCGCCGGTTCGCTTCCGCAACCGGGATACTCACGGATCCCGTATATACAGGAAAGATGTTATTCGCACTCAATGAAATGATCCAAAGTGGGTATTTCAAAAGAGGAGAGCGCATAGTTGCTCTGCACAGCGGGGGGCTCACAGGTATGATGAACCCTTATATGCTTCAGAAATTTTGAGGATTATCCCAAATAGCTCTTCAGAATTTTGCTTTTTGAGGATTTTCTCAAACGACGAAGGGCTTTTTCCTTGATTTGACGCACGCGTTCACGAGTTAACCCGACTTTCTCAGAAATATCTTCCAAAGTATGCGCAGGTCCTCCATCCAAACCGTAATAATATCTCAAAACATCTCTTTCCTTTTCAGAGAGTGTGCTGATAACGCGGTTGATTTCTTTTTGAAGCGACTCATTGATCAGAATATTATCCGGATCCGGTTCATCATTATTGTCCAATACTCCAAGTAAAGTATTGTCTTCTCCCTCGGTTAAAGGTGCATCAATACTCAAATGACGGCCTGAAGTTTTAAATGCATTCTCAACTTCTGATGTGGCTATTCCCAGCACTTCTGCAATTTCTTCAGGTGTCGGTTCACGCTCGTGTTCCTGCTCTAGTTTCGCAGCAGTAGCAGTAATTCTTCCTATCGAACCAACTTTATTCAATGGCAAACGGACAATCCTGCTTTGATCGGCCAATGCCTGTAATATGCTTTGACGAATCCACCATACGGCATAGGAAATGAATTTGAAACCACGTGTTTCATCGAATCTCTTGGCGGCTTTAATCAATCCCAGATTCCCTTCGTTGATCAAATCTCCTAAGGTAAGTCCCTGATTTTGATATTGTTTAGAAACTGACACTACGAAACGCAAGTTGGCATTCACCAATCTTTCCAAAGCGGCCTGATCGCCCTCTCTGATTCTGCGCGCAAGTTCTACTTCTTCCTGCGCATCAATCATAGCTACTTTGCTAATTTCGTTTAAATACTTGTCTAATGATTTGTTTTCCCTGTTGGTAAACTGTTTGCTGATTTTTAACTGCCTCATCTAAATATTGTGATCTATAAAAATTGAATCGGGTCTGGCCCGAAGTTTCATTGCTGACCTTTTAGACTGAATTTCTGTCGAAAGTCACGCTTTTTTAAGAAGAAAATTTTTAAAACAATCCATTGGGGAGAGAATGGATGGCAATATTCAATCAGCTATTCTAAAATTTGTATGAAATAGGTCTCCTTAAAAGACTGATATTCATTATTTTTGGCCAAACTCACCGGTTTTGATCAATAGGTTGGCAGAAGTTACGAAGTATTTTAGAGGGAGGAGAGTCATTCTCCCTGTTATTATTGGTTTAATCGTAACCATGTTTTTCGTTTTCTGGAATTTTGACGAAAACGATAAAGCCGCTTATAAAAGTATTAATTGGACATTTTACAGCACTCTTTGGATCTTAATTTCCATCGGTATGATGGTATTAAGGGATTTAGGCTATATGTGGCGTCTCCGAATATTGTCAGATAAGACATTAACCTGGAGGCAATGCTTTGAAATATCCATGCTTTGGGAATTTTCTTCGGCTATTTCGCCAAGCGCAGTCGGAGGAACGGCGGTAGCTGTGGTGCTAATGGCCCAGGAAAAATTAAAAACCGGGAGAACAACGGCCATTGTTCTGCTTACTTCACTTTTAGATGAGATATTCTTCATTCTAATGGTTCCCATCGTTTTTCTGGTAATTGGATTTGACAATGCCTTTCCGGTTTTTGAAGGCACTACAGCCATTCAAAAGGTTGTGAGTACCGGCAATATCAAGGTTTTCTTTTGGACCGGGTACTTTATTCTGTTTGCATGGACTTTGGTGCTCATCATTTGTTTGTTGTTAAAGCCCAACATAACTACACGGGTCATAATAGGATTATTTTCATTACCTTTATTAAAGCGTTGGAAATGGAGCAGCCGCCAATGGGCACGAGATCTAAAGGAAGCAGCTATTGAGTTTAGGGGAAGATCCTATGTATTTTGGGGAAAGGCATTGGCCTCAACATTTCTAAGTTGGACTGCCCGTTACCTAATGGTCAATTTTCTGATGCTGGCTTTTGGACCGGTATCTGATCACCTGATGGTTTATGGACGTCAACTGATTATGTGGGTGATTTTATTGGTAGCAGTTACACCGGGAGGAAGTGGAGTAGCAGAGTTGATTTTTCCGGCCTTTTTGGGTGAATTTCTTCCGGAAAGGGAAATTGCAGGTGGAGTGGCATTTTTATGGAGATTCCTGAGTTATTACCCTTATATAGTCATCGGAAGCATAGTATTACCAATCTGGTTGCGTCGTGTGACTAAAAAAGATCATCACGAGGAACTCAAGACATAACCAACTCCAGTTTTTCTTTGGTTAAAGGTTTTTCAAGCATTTTTATGGCCGGGCCAAAGCCTGCAGCTCTTTGTATATCGCTGTTGTGAATGGACGAGGTTAACAGAAATGTTCTAAAAGGTAAATTGTGGTCATAATAACTCTGTAATCTTTCGATCACATCGAATCCGGTAAGCTCCGGCATCTGTATGTCGATAAAGAGAATGTCCGGCAATTCAGATTCCTGATTTTCTCTGGCAGTGAGAAACTGAATGGCGCTACTGGCAGAATTAAAGGTCCTGAAATCCTTGCCTATTCCGCTCAATTCCAAAATTCTTTGATTTAAGAATAACTCAATCGTGTTATCATCAATGAGCATGATTCTCATGGTCGGTGCTTTTATTAGGTAAATCCACGATAAATTTAGTGCCAACGCCGTGCTCAGACTCTACTGAAATTCTGCCATTTAACTTGTGCACAGCATCCTTTACGATATACAATCCAATTCCGGAGCCTGAATCCTCATTGGTTGCGCGATAAAACATCTCAAATAATTTAGGTAAAGATGCCTCCTTGATTCCAATACCATTGTCCGCAATTTCTATGTGTACATTGTCTGCTGAACTTTGAACGGAAATCATAATCTTTTTATTGGTTTCGTCCTTTTTCTGATATTTTACCGCGTTGCTGATCAGGTTATTTAAAATCACCCTTAATCGAAACTCATCGGAAACAACCGGAAACTGAATGTCAAATTCCTTCTCAAAATTAACATTGGATTCTTGTCTGTAAAATTCCAGGGTGTGCACAGCATCTTCCACCAATTCTTCCATATTAATGACGGTTATGCTTTCCTTGCGTTCCTTGTTTTGATAATAGTCAACAATATTTTTAACGAATTCATCCAGTTTCTGAATGCTTTTTTCAATCAAAGGAAGATAGATGTCGTCTTTTGGAAAGTTGGGGTCCATTTTAGCCAGGTTTATCAACCCGATAACGGAAACCAATGGCGCCCGCAAATCATGTGATGCGCTATATACGAATCGACTCAATTCAGAAAATGCGTTCTCAAGTTCTTTCTTTTTATGTTCGAGTTCCCTTTTTGTATTAAAATGTTCAACGGCGGAATTTAAGGTGGCCAGCAAATCTGTTTCATTCCAGGGTTTATTCAGAAATCTGTAAACATCTGCCTTGTTAATCGCATCCTGAGTGGCTTCCAGGTCGGCATAACCGGTTAAAACGATACGCATGATTTCCGGAAAATCAGTCCGTATTTCTTCCAGGAATTTAACTCCCGTTTTTTCCGGCATACGGTGATCCGATACAACCACACAAATTTCAGGTTCACTTCTGAGTACTTCGAGTCCTGCAGCAGCAGAATTTGCCGTAAAAATGTCAAAAGTTCGTCGAAAGGCAGCCTTGAATGAAATCAGGTTCTGCTCTTCATCGTCAATAATCAGTATTTTAGCTTTTTGAGGAATCATTTGTGTCTAATAGGAAGTTCAATGATCATAGTAGCTCCTTCTCGCATATCGGACCGAACATAAATTTTTCCTTTATGTTGTTCAATAATACCAAAGGTAATGCTCAATCCCAAACCGGTGCCTTTGCCAACATCTTTGGTTGTGAAAAACGGATCAAATATTTTAGATACGATTTCTTCCGGAATACCGGGACCATTATCATGTATGGTAATCATAACCTTCTCATCGGAGGTTTCAGTTTTTATTTCGATAAGCCCGTCCTCAGAATATTCATATTTGTCTAAAATAGCCTGAATGGCGTTATTTAATACATTGATGAATACCTGATTCAATTTTCCGGGATATACATCAATAATGGGTACATCTCCAAAGTGCTTTTCAATTTTAATTTTACCCAGATTGTTTTTCAGAATCGTGAGCGATGATTCTATGATTTCATGCAAGTCGGAGGGCACAAAAGTGCTGTCGTCCTGTCGGGAGAAAGTTCTGAGACTGCTCACAATTTCTGTAGTTCGGCTGGCACCTTCCCGAATACCATTCATCAGGTGGTCGATTTCCGAAATGGTATATTCCAAATCGATTTCCCTTTCATATTCAAGCGCATTGCTAAAATCGGAGGGATTCAGCTGCATTACCCGGTCTTTATACAAGGTGAGTAAATGAATAACATCGTGAATATCAGCTTTAAGCGGCTCAATATTGGATGAAACAAAATTGATTGGATTATTGATTTCATGCGCTATTCCGGCAGTGAGCTGACCTAAGCTCGCCATTTTTTCAGAATCAATCAACTGCTGCTGGGCTTCTTTCAAATCAGACAATGTTTTCTCTAACTCAGCGGTTCTTTCTTTTACTTTCTGCTCGAGTACTATATTCTGTTCCCGAATCAAACGCTGATTTTTTTGCATTTCCATCAACGCCTGTGCCTGGCTTTCTTCTTTTTCCTTTTTTAGTGTATTTATACGATCAGCCAACGCAAGAGACAGGATAACGGTTTCGAGCGCAGACCCAATGGGCATGGTATAATTGGAAATAAAATCGACTTCAAGAATACCAAAATCCTTCATGATATAGAGCACAACGCCCAATATAAAAATAACCCAGGCAACCAGAAAGAACATCGCCGGTTTATACCCGGATTGTATGCTCTTATAGGCAATGTACACCGTAAGCAAACTGAGTATGGTCGCATTTACGGAGTTGATATTATAGGCCAATGGAATAAACCCTGAAAAACTTATGATTACGGCAACTATATATATAATATGGATGACGATGAATTTGTGATGAAATTTTGGAAAATTAACCCTGGTTTTAAGGAATGACTTGATGAATTCCAGGGAAGCAATTCCGACCATAGAGGTGAAAATATTTACACTGTGTAATTGCAGCCAGGTATTTTCCGGCCAGAAATACCGGGCGGTAAAGCCGAATATACTCAATTGAGTGAATCCTACAGCAATAATATAGGTCACGTACAATAAATATGTCAAATCACGTGTAAACAGAAAAATGAAGAAGTTGTAAAGAATCATGACCAACACGATGCCCAGATAAATGGAAAACAGGATTTTTGAAGTTTCCACTTTTTTATGCATTACAACCCTTGAAGCGATGCTCACTTTGAATTGTCGGACAAACTCGCTTTCTACCACAAAAGCCAGGGCAATGGTATCTTTTCCGGGTAAATTGAAATTGATTTGATTAAATGGTTGATTCTTGACATCGCTCAACACGAAACTGTCAATCGCTACAGGCTTCTCTTTGCCAATATCCAGAATTAACAACCGCGTGAATTGAGGAGGCAATTCAAACAAAAGTTTTCTGTCTTTGAGCGCTTCAGGAACTATAAGAAAAAACGCAAAGGTGTCTCCCGCCTGATTACCGGCCATAATACTCCTGTGATTTCCCAGGACAGCTCCTTTGGTTGGAGAAAGACTGTACGAATGGCCATTGGCAGGATGGTATTTATAGATAAATCTTGAAACATTCACATAGTCTTTTGCCGGAATGCTGTCGTATTTCACATTACCTTTCGAATGGGTAAATAGCAATAATATGGATATGGTTAGTAACAGTCTCATTTAAACTTCAAATCATATTGAACGTCAATCAAATTGCCATTTTCAGATTCGGTAAATGTTTGATTCGGTTGATTTCTAAGTTGTAGTATTCTGATTCGGTCAGCGGATTCTGCCTGACTCACCTGTGAAAGATCGTCATTTAGAAAAATATTCGCGATGAACTTATCATTCGGATAGAAAAAGTCACCATTATTACCGAGTTCATCCACTTTGTGAAATCCCATCCTGAAGATGATATACCGCGTATATCTCGCCAGAAAAGCAAACATAATTTGTACCGGAAGCTGGGTGGTTATTGCAACGGCAGCCCGGGTCAATAGCACGCTTACGCGCTTTCCTGCTACTTCTTTCGCATTCCATAATCCGCATAATTCGCAAATTCCAAGTGGAATCCTATTTCTGATATAGGAAATTACTTTAGGGTCAATTTTACCCAAAGCCCTTTCTGTAGGAAGTATGGTAGTATGGTCCGCAATTTGAACCCGAATGCCCCCAACCAAAATACCGGTGTCTTTTTCTTCGGCAATCAAAACATAGACATTGGGGTTATACATCCATTCTTCCGTATTTGTTTTGAAATGGGTGAAGCCATGGTCCTCAAGCACTTTCCTGTGTCCCTGTAAATATCGGATGCAGGTATCCAGATCATCAATTGCCCTGTAAGCTTTTATGGTAACCTTTAAATTCATGCTTTAACCATTAAGTTACTATAGGTTAATTGATTGAATAATTGTCGATTGCAGATAGATATCCACAGGAAATTGAGCGCAGTTTGTTTAAAATGCTTCTGTATGGAAAGAGTTATATATTGATTATTATTAATCAGTAGTCGTATGGTATTAAAACGGACTATCCGAATTGAAAGGCCAAGATATAAATATTTATTGAAATATGTATATACATCAAAAGACTTGCTCAAATTACTGAAAATCAACCCAATAACACTCTTTAAAGGGTTCCTTATCAGACTGAATTGCACCTGGTTTGATGGGTAATTCGTCCGATTTGAATATTTGGGAATATGTAAGTTGTTCGATTTCAATAATCTGAATTATCAGTTGAGTAAAATTAGGCACTAAATGGACGGAATTTTTGTGTTTCGGAATATTTTGCTAACTTTGTATACAGTTTACTATACAACTACTACTACTACTAACTACTAAAATTAACATGGAAGCACTTAACATCAGTGTTTTGTACTTAGATGATGAGGTACAAAATCTCCAGTCCTTTTCTGCGGCTTTTCGCAAGTATTTTACCGTGTACACAGCCCAAAGCGTAGCTGAAGCTGAAGAGATCATTGGCAAACATGAAATTCATATTGCCATTTCGGATCACAAAATGCCGGGTATGTCAGGGGTCGAATTCCTCGAAATTCTCGCCACCAGACATCCGGACGTGATCAGAATTCTTCTCACGGCCTTCAACGAGATAGATACGATTATTGAGGCCATCAATCGCGGTCAGGTATATCGTTTCTTCACAAAACCCTGGAACAAGGAAGAAATTATCAGTACCATCTACGGAGCCTACAAGATTCACAAAGACCGTATGGCGGCCCGCAGGCTAAACGAGCAATTGCTGGAAACCAATGAACAATTGGAGTTCATGCTTCGCCAACGTTTGATTTCCTGATATCTGTTTTTGCCTATCGTTAAATTGGCTTATTTCCTGTAGGTTTGCAGGATATGATGGACGAAGTATATCTGGGAATTACCCCCGGTGATCCGAATGGAATAGGGGCTGAACTCATCCTGAAAACGTTTGTTGCAGATGGAATATACAACCATTGCAATCCCGTGGTATATGGAACGCCCGAATGGTTAAAGTTCTATATGGAATTATGCGGAATCCAATTGGAATATCAGGTAATAAAATCCATATCTGAATACCGCAAAGGTGTACTCAATTTAAAAGCTGCCGGATTGCCACAAATTAACATTCAACCGGGCAAGCCGGATGTAAAGGCCGGTGAATTTGCTGTTGCCGCTTTGCAATCTGCCATTCAGGATATTAAAAATGGAGAAATTCAGAATTTGCTTACTTGCCCCATTGATAAAAGTACTGTTTACGGAACGGATTTCAATTTTCCCGGTCATACAGAGTTTTTAGCATCTTCATTTGATAGCGATGCGCATATGATGCTTTTGGTGAGCGAAGATATAAAGGTGGGATTGGTCACCGGCCATATACCCATTCACGAAGTTAGTAGTCGTTTGACAAAAGAGAAAATAATTAAGGGGGTAGAAACCCTGAACGATTCCATGCGAATGGACTTCGGAATCGAAAAGCCCAGAATTGCGGTATTGGGTTTAAACCCTCATTCCGGTGACAACGGGGTTATAGGCCAGGAGGAAAAATCAATCATAGAACCTGCCATTCAACAATGTTATGAAAATGGTATCATGGCATTTGGTCCATATCCGGCGGATGGTTTCTTTGGAAATCAACTTTTCCAGAAATTCGACGCAGTTTTGGCGATGTATCACGATCAGGGGTTGATTCCGTTTAAACAAATGGCATTTCGCTCCGGCGTGAATTATACCATAGGATTACCCATTGTCAGAACATCTCCGGATCACGGAACTGCCTATGATATAGTTGGCAAGGGAAAAGCATTTACGGATAGCTTCGTTCATGCATTGTTTATGAATCAGGCCATTTATCGCAAACGGAAAGAGTTTATGGAACTCAAAAAAAACCCGCTTCCATTTACGAAACACAAAAGAGAAAAGTTCAGTATTGGCGTACCAAATTTAAATTAAAACCCGGGGTTTGAGTTTATTCTGAAAAAGGATTATCTTTGCCGACCTTTTTAGAAACTGCCCGTATGTCGCGTTTGTATCAAATACCATTTGTTCAACTGTCTACGGGGGTGCATACTTACCAATTTGATATAGACAGCAACTTTTTTAAGGAGCAGCCTGAAGGATTGGTGAATGACGGGAAAGTGAGTGTTCATTTGGAGTTTCGGAAATCGGAGGGATTATTCGAACTCACATTTGATTGGGATGGATATTTGATGACTCAATGTGACAATTGTTTGGATCAGATTCCATATCCGGTGCGGGGAAAGAACAGGATCAGTGTAAAAATTCAAGCCGAACCGGCCGAAGATGAAACGGATCTGATGTATCTGACTCCAAATGATCAGGAACTTAATGTGTACCCGATAATTTATGATTATCTGGTGCTCGATTTACCCATGAGGAAACTATGTAAAAATTCCAAAAAGGAAACACCGGTATGCAGTCCAGGCATGTCTGAATTTCTTCAACAAAATGAGGATAATTCTGAGGAAATGGATGCCCGCTGGGATAAATTGAAAGAACTATTTAATAAAGATAATCATGGCTCATCCCAAACGTAAAACCTCGAAAACCAGAAGAGACAAGAGAAGAACCCATCATAAACTGGGCAGTGTTCAGTTGTACATGGATCCTACTACCGGAGATGTAGGGGTTTACCACAGACTAAATTTGGAAACCGGAATGTACAGAGGCATGAAAGTGCTTCCTGGCAAGGATGAACAATAACCCTGACCGATTCCTGTAAATGAGAATTGGAATTGATGCCATGGGGGGTGATTATGCCCCTTTAGAAGTGGTTAAAGGTGCAATTGAAGCCGCCGCTGACCCCGAATTGTCGGGCGTTGAAGTGATACTCGTGGGCGATGAGCCCGTGATTCGCGAAACGCTCAACGAACTGAACAGCGAGCGCAGATTCAACATAGTACATGCACCTGAAGTGATTGGAATGGCGGAGCACCCAACCAAAGCCATATCTCAAAAAAGACATTCCAGCATAAGTATTGGGCTCAAAATGCTGAGCGATGGGGATATTGATGCCTTCGCAGGTGCCGGAAATACAGGCGCCATGATGGTAGGTTCCTTGTATTCCGTTAAAGCCATTGAAGGGATATTCCGACCATCACTTTCAACGGTTTTACCAATGGTAGACGGTTCAACCGGTGTGTTGCTTGATGTTGGCGCAAATGCAGATGTAAAACCGGAAACCCTCAAACAGTTTGCTTTGCTCGGCTCCCTTTTTGCGCAACACGTTTATCATATTGAAAAACCAAAAGTTGCACTGCTCAGTATTGGCGAAGAAAAGGAAAAAGGAAACTTGCTCACCCAGGCTACTTACGGATTATTAGAAGATTTCAGAGCCATCAACTTTATCGGCAACGTAGAAGGCCGCGATCTCTTTCAAAATAAAGCAGATGTGGTGGTATGTGACGGATTTACCGGAAATGTAGTGCTCAAAACGTGTGAGGGCTTTTTCTATAATTTGTTGAAACGCGGTATTAAAGACGATTATTTGGATCGTTTTAATTTTAATCACTACGGTGGAACACCAATTTTGGGAATCAATAAACCCGTAATTATTGGGCATGGTATATCCAAATCCAAAACCATCGTTAGTATGATAAAGCTGGCCAGAGATGTGGCCTCATCAGGTCTAATTGACAAAATCAAATCCTCTTTGTAAAAAGGAGGTTATATTTGCCGCACTAAAATCTGAACATGACCAAAATTCATGCAGCTATAACCTGTGTTAATGGGTACGTTCCCGATACCATTCTTAGCAATCAGGAACTTGAGAAAATGGTCGATACCACGGACGAATGGATTCAGACAAGAACCGGAATTAAAGAAAGGCGCATCCTTAGAGAGCCCGGAAAGGCTTTCACAGATATGGCAGTCCCTGCGGTAAATGGTCTGTTACAAAAACGTGGCATTGGTCCGGAAGAAATCGACATGGTCATTTGCTGCACCATTACCGGAGATTTGGTTTTTCCGGCATCAGCAAATATCATTTGCGACAAAGCAGGTATGAAAAACGCCTGGGGATTTGATCTGGCAGCTGCCTGTTCCGGCTTCTTATATGGTCTTCAAACCGGAGCTTCCATGATAGAATCCGGGAGATATCAGAAAGTATTGATTATTGGAGGCGATAAGATGTCTGCCATCATAGATTATACGGACCGCAATACCTGTATTATTTTCGGAGATGGCGTCGGATGTGTTTTGTTGGAGCCGAATCATGAAGGGTTGGGGTTACAAGACAGTATCCTTAAGTCAGATGGCTCGGGAAGAGAATTTTTACATCAAAAAGCAGGAGGTTCTTTACTTCCTCCCTCCATTGAAACCGTTACCAATCGAATGCATTACGTATATCAGGAGGGCAAAACTGTTTTCAAATTTGCGGTCACAAACATGGCCGATGTCAGTCACAAAATAATGGAACGCAATGGTTTACAAGCCGACGACATTTCGTTTTTAATTGCGCACCAGGCCAATAAACGTATCATAGATGCCACAGCCGAAAGAATGGGAATAGGCCCCGAAAAAGTACTCATCAATATTGAGAAATATGGCAATACTACCAATGGAACCTTGCCATTATTGCTGTCAGATTTCGAATCAAAATTTAAAAAAGGGGACAATCTCATCCTTTCAACTTTTGGGGGTGGATTTACCTGGGGTGCCATTTATTTGAAATGGGCATACAATTCATAAGACAATTTTCATATTCTTGTAATTAATAATCGAAAGAAAATATGGAGCTCAAAGACATACAAACCTTAATCAAATTTGTTTCCAGTTCAGGAGTTGATGAAGTAAGCATCGAAAGAAAAGACTTCAAATTATCCATTCGCAAAACGAATCGGACGGAAATGGTTGCGGTGCAGGCTCAACCCCAGATTATAACAGCAACGGTGCCAACACCCGCCGCCCCGGTAGCTGTTGCGGCTCCTCAGGCGCCAGCCGCTCCGGTTGCTGAAACTCCGGCTGCCCCGGCAGGAAATCTGAAGGAAATTAAGTCTCCCATGATCGGAACATTTTACCGTTCTTCATCCCCGGATAAACCTGCTTTTGTTTCTGTTGGTGATACTATTTCTGCAGGTCAGGTTCTTTGCATCGTGGAAGCAATGAAACTTTTTAATGAAATTGAATCGGATATAAGCGGCAAAATCGTCAAAGTATTGGTCGATGATGCCAGTCCCGTGGAATATGATCAGCCATTGTTCCTGGTTGAGGTTTAATTAAAACGCGCATGTTTAAGAAAATTCTTATTGCCAACCGCGGTGAAATCGCACTGAGGATAATCCGTACCTGTAAAGAAATGGGTATCAAAACCGTAGCGGTGTATTCTACTGCGGATAAAGAAAGTCTCCATGTGAGGTTTGCGGATGAAGCTGTTTGTATCGGACCGCCCGCCAGCGCAAATTCGTATTTGAATATGCCCAATATTCTGGCGGCAGCAGAGATCACCAATGCAGATGCAATTCATCCGGGATATGGATTTTTAAGTGAAAACGAAAAGTTTTCCGGTCTTTGTCGCGATCATGGTATAAAATTCATTGGAGCCTCACCTGAAATGATCCATTCAATGGGTGATAAATCCAATGCCAAAGAGACCATGAAGAAGGCCGGTGTACCTACCATTCCGGGCTCTGAAGGTCTATTGCAGTCTTTGGAAGAAGGATTGGAAATTGCCAAAGGCATCAAGTATCCGGTAATACTAAAGGCTACCGCCGGCGGTGGAGGACGCGGAATGCGTATCGTATGGAATGACGACGAGTTTGCAACGGCATGGGATTCTGCTCGCCAGGAGGCCAAGGCTGCATTTGGTAACGATGGTATGTATTTGGAAAAGTACATTGAAGAACCACGCCACATCGAAATACAGATTGCCGGAGACCAGTATGGAAAGGCATGCCACTTGAGCGAAAGAGATTGTTCCATTCAAAGAAGACATCAAAAGCTTATTGAAGAAACTCCATCTCCTTTCATGACAGATGAGTTGAGAACCAAAATGGGTGAAGCGGCCATTGCTGCTGCCTTAAGCATCAAATATGAAGGAGTTGGAACCGTAGAGTTTTTGGTTGATAAACACAGAAACTTCTACTTTATGGAAATGAATACCCGTATTCAGGTAGAACACCCGGTTACGGAGGAGGTAATCAACTTTGATTTGATCAAGGAACAAATTCTCCTGGCCGCAGGTGTGCCCATCAGTGGGAAAAATTATCTCCCGCTGAAACATTCTATGGAGTGCAGAATAAATGCCGAAGACCCATTCAACAATTTCGCTCCTTGTCCGGGAAAAATAACCCATTTGCACAAGCCGGGTGGTCATGGTGTAAGAGTGGATACGCACATTTATGCCGGATATTCCATTCCCCCCAATTACGATTCTATGATCGCTAAGTTGATTGTTTCAGCACAAACCAGAGAAGAGGTGATTGTGAAAATGGAAAGAGCCTTACAGGAATTCATTATCGAAGGAATCAAAACCACGGTTCCCCTGCATTTAAAAATTATGCAGAACAAAGATTTTCGTTCCGGTAATTTCACCACCAAGTTCATGGAGACTTTTGACTTCAACGCTTAGCTCATGTGAATAAAGTTTTGAGGAGCGCGCTGAGTTCAGGCTTATTTTTGAGTTTTGAACCATTATCGAATGCGCGGTCTCGAATCCTGGGTTGAACAGAATATTGCCAAGAATCTCGGTGCTGACCGGATAACTCCTGTTGCCGGTGGAGAAGCCTGCCCCTCTTTTCGACTGGATGGTTTATCCGGAAGTTATTTTCTGAAAATAAATACCATACAGGAGCATTCAGATATGCTCGAAAAGGAAGTTCTGGGACTCAAGATCATCGACCAGATTGAAGGACTTAAAGTTCCATTGGTGCATTCCGTAGGAAAAACGCAACAAGTGAACTATATGCTCACAGAATGGGTAGAACGCACAGAACCGGATATGCTTTTTTGGGAGAATTTTGGTTTTGAGATGGCTCAGTTGCATCAAAAAACATACCCCTTCTACGGATTTATAACCGACAATTATGTAGGTATTCAAAAGCAGGCTAACATGGGATGTCACACATGGAGTGACTTTTTTATACTTTATCGTCTGGTACCTCTGGTAGGGGAGGCATACGACAAGAATCTGATCGACCAGTTGACCCTGCAAAAATTTGAAGCATTGTATAACCGCATTCCTGAAATTTTTTCAGATGAGCCCCCAAGCTTGTTACATGGAGATTTTTGGTATGGAAACTACATCTGTGATCAAAAAAATCAACCGGTGCTGGTAGACCCGGCCTGTTATTACGGCAATCGAATTATGGATATTGCCATGAGCAAGTTATTTGGCGGGTTTCCGGATACTTTCTATCAGGCATACAACAGCGTTTGGCATCTTCCGTATGGTTGGAATGACAGTGTGGAAATCGCTAATTTGTATCCGCTGCTGCTGCATGTAAATCGTTTTGGAGGGCAGTATGGTACCATGATAAAAAACATACTCTATCGCTTTTAATAGTTATCCCCATTCCTCAAAAAATTCTGAGGTTCGTTAATTTCGCAGCCATATGGAAGCCACCAATGTTCAAACAGCCATTCAACTGGGTTTACTCGCTGAAGAATATGATCAAATTTGCAGCATTTTAGGCAGAGAACCCAATTTTACGGAGCTCAGTATTTATTCAGTCATGTGGAGTGAGCATTGTTCTTACAAAAACTCCATTGTGTGGTTAAAAAAATTACCCAAAGAAGGCCCGGCTATGTTAGCCAAAGCAGGCGAGGAGAACGCAGGACTGGTAGATATTGGCGATGGCATGGCCTGTTGCTTTAAAATAGAAAGCCATAACCATCCAAGTGCTATTGAACCTTATCAGGGTGCAGCTACCGGAGTTGGTGGCATTAACCGAGATATCTTCTCCATGGGAGCACGCCCCATTGCCCAACTGAATTCACTCAGGTTTGGAAGCCTGGATACAGAAAGAACCCAATGGTTGGTTAAAGGTGTGGTGAAAGGAATAGGAGATTATGGCAATTCTTTTGGAATACCAACAGTTGGGGGTGAAGTGTATTTTGACCCTTGTTATGAAACCAATATTCTGGTGAATGCCATGAGTGTTGGTTTGGTAGAAGTGGGTAAAACAGTTTCAGCGATTGCAGAAGGTGTTGGAAACCCCGTCTATATATTTGGAAGTCGTACCGGTAAGGATGGCATTCACGGCGCCGCTTTTGCTTCAAAAGATATAACTGAAGATTCTGTAAAAGACCTGCCGGCGGTACAAGTTGGAGATCCTTTTTACGAAAAGCTCATCCTGGAGGCCAGTATGGAAATTATTGAAACAGGAGCGGTTATTGGTATGCAGGATATGGGAGCGGCCGGAATCACCTGTTCAACCAGTGAGATGAGCGCCAAAAGCGGAACCGGCATGGAAATTCATCTCGACAGAGTTCCCCTGCGCCAACAGGATATGAAAGGGTGGGAGATTCTCCTTTCAGAATCTCAGGAACGCATGCTTGTCATTGTGCAAATGGGCATGGAATCTGACATTGAGAGAATTCTTTCTAAGTGGGACCTACTTTATGCAAATATTGGAGAAGTAACCGACACTGGAAGAGTGAGATACTACATGCATGGTGAATTGGAAGCCGATATTCCTGCCCATTCCTTAGTTTTAGGGGGGGGAGCACCTGTTTACCACAGAGAGTCAAAAGTGCCTCAGTATATTGCAAGAATTGCGGAATTCGATTCAAACAAAATTCCGGTACCTGAGAACTTGAAGGAAGTTGCCTATTTTATAGCATCCCTACCCAATATAGCATCCAAAAGATGGGTGTTTCGTCAGTATGATTCCATGGTTGGAACGGTAAATCAGGGTACCAATAAAAGTGCTGATGCTGCCATCGTGCGCATTCGGGAGAGCGAAAAATCTCTTGCGCTTACCGTAGATTGTAATTCGCGTTACATATGGGCCGATCCCGAAAAGGGAACAGCCATTGCCGTTTCAGAAGCGGCCAGAAACATCGTTTGTTCGGGGGGGATTCCCTGTGCAATCACCAATTGCCTGAATTTTGGAAACCCTTACGATCAGGAGGTCTATTGGCAATTCAGTCATGCGATTTTAGGGATGAAAGCTGCCTGCGAAAAATTTGAAACACCCGTTACCGGAGGAAACGTAAGTTTTTACAACCAAAGTGGCGACGGAACGGCTGTTTTTCCTACACCAACAATTGGAATGGTGGGTGTAATTGAAAACCAGTCTTGTATAACCAGCTCGGCATTTCAGAACGCAGGAGATACCATCATTCTAATTGGTCCTGAATCTTCTGATTTGGGAAGTTCTCAATATCTGTGCAAATACCTGGGTGAAGAATACTCGCCTTGCCCTGAGTTCGATTTGGACATGGAACACAAAGTGCAAAAAGCAGTATCAGAGATCATACGCAAGGGATGGCTAAATTCCTGTCATGATATTTCAGAAGGTGGCTTATTTGTTTCTCTGATGGAATCTGCCATTCAGGGTAAATTGGGTTTCTCAATACAAACAAATGCTTCCATCAGAAAGGATGCCTGTTTGTTCGGTGAATCTCAAAGTAGGGTTGTTGTAACCTGTTCTGCACAAAAGGCAGATGAGTTACTGAGTTATCTGGGATCCTTAAATATTCCTGTACGATTGATTGGCTCCGTGATTGAAAATAATCTGGTGGTTGACGAAGAAGTTTATGGTGAAACCAATACTTTCAGACATAACTATGAATCTACCTTGCCGGCATATTTGGAGAATTAAATCATCATATTTGAGCAGATCGGGTTTTGGTTCGCAAGCAACCGGATTTTCCAATCAGAAATGTCAGGATCACCTATTTGCAGGTGACACTTATATGTACGAATTAAATTAGCATACAGCTACTACGGCTTTAATTTATTGGAAAGGAGTTCCAGGATTTCCAAAGCAGCCCGGCTCACCTCAGTTCCCGGCCCAAAAATTCCGGCTACACCGGCTTCTTTCAAACGTTCGTAATCCGTAGGTGGAATCACCCCGCCGGCTATCACCAGAATATCTGGTCTTCCTTGTTCTTTCAAAGCCTGTATCACCTGTGGAATTAATGCGCGATGCCCACCGGCCAAACTGCTGATTCCCAATATATGTACATCATTTTCAATAGCTTGTCTGGCTACTTCTCCGGGTGTCTGAAACAAGGGACCAATGTCTACATCAAATCCTATATCTGCAAAACTGGAAGCAATAATTCTCGCTCCCCGATCATGGCCATCCTGACCCATTTTGGCGACGAGAATTCTCGGTCTTCGGCCAAAAGTGATTTCAAAATTACGGGTGGCTTCCAGGGCTTTATCGAAGGAACTGTTGTTCATCATTTCACTTTTAAATATACCACTTACCGGCGAATGAACGGCTTTGTATCGACCAAAAACATCCTCGAGAGCAGAAGAAATTTCTCCCAATGTGGCTCGACATCTGGCAGCATCTATACTCAATTCCAACAAATTGCCGGTACCGTCTCTCGCAGCATCCCTAAGCGCTTGCAAGCATTGTTCAACGGCATCCGAAGCACGGGTTGATTTAATCCAACTTAAACGCTCAAGTTGCTCTTTTTCGACCTCTTTGTGATCAATTTCCAGTATCTGTGGTATGGTGCTATTTTCAACCCTGAACTTATTAACCCCAACAATCACATCTTGTCCGGTATCTATTCTGGCTTGCTTACGGGCGGCAGATTCTTCAATTTTCTTTTTGGGTATGCCGGAATCAATGGCTTTGGTCATCCCGCCCAATGATTCAATTTCGCGAATGGTTGACAGGGCTTTTTGAAAGAGTTCGGCTGTAAGGTATTCCAGATAATCACTCCCACCAAGAGGATCTATAAATCGAACAATTCCCGTCTCTTTCTGGATGATCAATTGGGTGTTTCGCGCTATGGCGGCTGAAAAATCAGTTGGTAGAGCGATGGCTTCATCTAATGCATTGGTATGCAGACTTTGAGTGCCACCGCATACTGCCGCCATTGCTTCTATGGTGGTTCTGGCGACATTGTTGAACGGGTCCTGTTCTGTCAGGCTCCATCCACTGGTCTGGCAATGCGTTCTTAATGCCATTGATTTCTCATCTTTTGCACCCAATTCCTTCATCAACATAGCCCATATCATTCTTCCAGCGCGCATCTTGGCGATTTCCATAAAATGGTTCATACCAATAGCCCAAAAGAATGAAAGTCTCGGTGCGAATTCATCAATATCTAATCCTGCATTTATGCCGGTTTTTACGTATTCCAGTCCATCGGCAAGGGTATAGGCGAGTTCCAGATCGGCGCTGGCGCCCGCCTCGTGCATATGATAACCACTGATGCTTATCGAGTTAAATCTCGGCATTTTCCGACTCGTATACTTGAAAATATCAGCAACGATGCGCATGCTTTCGGCCGGAGGATAGATATACGTGTTGCGCACCATGAACTCTTTCAAAATATCATTCTGAATGGTCCCGCTCAGAGACGACAATGAGACGCCTTGTTCCTCTGCAGCCACAATATAGAAAGCCATAATGGGTAATACTGCACCATTCATGGTCATTGAAACCGACATTTGATCCAGAGGAATCTGATCAAATAGTATTTTCATGTCTTCAACAGAATCAATGGCAACTCCTGCCATTCCCACATCTCCTTTCACCCTGGGATGATCTGAGTCATAGCCGCGATGGGTGGCCAGATCAAAGGCTACCGAAAGACCTTTTTGACCGGCAGCAAGATTTCTGCGATAGAATGCATTGGATGCCTTGGCTGTTGAAAATCCCGCATATTGACGGATAGTCCATGGTCTGATGGCATACATACTCGCATAGGGTCCCCTCAAAAAGGGCGGTATTCCGGCATCGAAATTCGTAAACTCGCCGTGTTTCAGATCTTTGGACAGCACTTCAGGTATTTCAATGCCTTCCGGACTCATCCATTTATTTTCATACTTTTCTTCAACCGGCTCCCCTTCTGTTGCAACCTTTCCGAGCTTTTGAAGATAGGATTGACCCAATTGGGATACGGTAAAACTTCCTTCCACCAGGTCAGAGTACTTATCTAAACGAGCCTCATGTTTTAATAAATGTTGAATATTTCCTGTCCATCGCAACCAATCCTTATTGTATAAACCGGGATGTATGCTAAGGATATCAGCTCCACCAAGAACAGCACTCATCGCTTGCAAGGTATCCCGGATCAATTGGTGGTAGTTTTCTTCTTCTGAATATAAATTGTTCACCTGAACGTGAATATCCGGATGATGGCCTGTATCTTTATATATCCATGTTCTCAGGCTTTTAATGGCAGATATCTGTTCGGCATAATGACTTTGACTTTTGAAAGTAAATAGCATTTTAGCCAATGGAAAATCCGGGAAATCATTTCTGAATGACCGATAACCCCGGGTTAAATATTCCAACTGTCCGAATGCAGTGCTGTGTTCAGGATCATAAAAATGCCTGAGTTTTAGAAATGGGCTGCCTTTGGTAAGGTTCAACAGATCGTTTAAGGCAATCGAATCATTTGGGTTCCTGCTTAAATCCATTAAACCACCGGATATTTGAGATATATCCAGATTGTTTTCCTGATATACAGCGACCAAAGCATAATACCAACCTTCGAGTGCGGATGATTCGTCCAAAATGAACAGGGGTAATTCTGTCCCGGCGCTTTGTACAATTTCCTTTTTTCTGACTTCGTTCAGATCTGCGCGTATCTCAAGGAAAACTGCCTGGGCTTCTAAATTTCTCAGATAGGTGAGGTGTTGAAGAATGGAGTGCTGAGTCTCTTCGTTTACAATTAAGTATGAAGAGGAAGTCCAGCTGCAATATGATTTTGGAACTAAGTCGGCTTTTGCATCATGGGGGCGCGAATAGGCGAAAAAGTCAAATCCTTCCGATCTGAAATGAAGTTTTTCTAAGGCGTTGGGATCTTTATTTTCAGATATAACTTTTTCTTCCCAGACTTTTCTGTCCTTTGGACTAAACAATTTCAGCAATGATGGAATGGTCATATTCGGCAGGTCACAAACTTAAATCATTTTGTTAATTTAATGTTTCAGGGCTTAAAAGGGAATCGACTTTGCTATTTTTGCGCAAAAATCAGAAAATGTCATATCAACATATATTGTCAGAAAAAGAGGGTCATGTACAATTGATTATCCTCAATCGTGAGTCCAAATTAAACGCGCTGAATATTGAATTGTTAGCAGAGCTAAAAGCGGCAGTATCAGAAGCTGAAAAGGATATCGATATTCGGGGGATTATCATCACAGGAGCCGGATCCAAAGCATTTGCCGCAGGTGCCGATATTGCGGAGTTTGCACAATTCAGTGTACAAGAGGGTACAAAAATGAGTGCAGACGGACATGCCGTCATGAATACCATTGAAAACTGTTCTAAACCGGTGATTGCTGCTGTAAATGGATTTGCTTTAGGAGGAGGATGCGAATTGGCCATGGCCTGTCATATGAGAATTGCGAGTGAAAATGCTCGTTTTGGCCAACCGGAAGTAAACTTAGGCGTGCCTCCCGGGTATGGAGGAACCCAAAGATTGGTACAACTCATTGGAAAAGGAAAAGCCCTTGAATTGCTGATGACCGGAGATATGATTAAAGCCGATGAAGCTTTAAGCCTTGGATTGGTAAATCAGGTAGTGCCACAGGAAGAACTTTTAAATACCTGTAGAATGTTATTGGACAAAATAAGGACGAAGTCTCCACAGGCCGTTCATAAAGTAATTCAATGTGTAAACGCTTTTTTTGCCGAGGGAAAGGATGGCATGCAAACAGAGATTGAGTTGTTTGGAAATTCATTTGAAACAACTGAATTTGCAGAGGGAACTTCTGCCTTTCTCGAAAAGAGATCCCCATCTTTTTAAACTTTAATTTGTGGTACGGGATTTGTTACATTGAGAATGAAAATTTACTTTTGAAAATAATACTTAATAAAATGAAAAAATCGCTCGCCTTAATTATGATTGTTCTTGGGTCATTTGGATTTGCTTCGGCTCAGGAAAAACAAGTAGTAACCATTGCTACTGAAAATCAGCCAGCAGCAGCATTTGAGAAAACATCTCATGACTTCGGAAACATCAAAGAAGGTACCCAGGCTACTGTTGAATTCTCATTTAAAAATACCGGTAAAGCTCCTTTGGTATTGTCTTCTGTGCAAGCATCTTGCGGATGTACTACACCAACATGGACTCGTGATCCTATCGCTCCGGGAGCAGTTGGAAAAATCACTGCAGTTTATAACTCTACAGGACGTCCGGGTAACTTCACCAAAACCATTACAGTTAAGCACAACGGCGAAGAAGGAACTGCCTATTTAACCATTAAAGGATTTGTTGAAGCAGCTCCTGCTGAACCAGCTCCGGCGGTTATTAATCCAGCGAAATAATTTTAAACTAACTCATATCGAAGCCGGCACGAAGCCGGCTTTTTTGTTTTGTGCTGTCTCCATCTTAGTTAAATTCGCATAGTGTCGCATTTGGATGTCATGAATGTAGAAAATTTAAAACAGGGAATACTGCAAGGAGATCGTGCGGCTTTGAGCCGGGCAATTACGCTCACCGAAAGTAAATTACCCGAACATATCGAATGGTCGAGGCAATTGTTGTCAGCATTACCTAAGAGCAGAATGGCAAGAAGGGTAGCCATTACGGGCGCCCCGGGTGTAGGAAAAAGTACATTTATTAATATGTTGGGTCAGGAATTGATCAAATCAACCGGACAGAAACTGGCAGTATTGGCCGTAGATCCCAGCAGCAGTATCAGCGGAGGTAGTATTTTGGGTGATAAAACCCGGATGCAGGAATTATCTGCCTTAGCACAATGTTATATTCGACCATCGCCTTCAGGCTCCCATTTGGGTGGAGTTGCCGAAAGAACCATGCAGGCCATTTTACTTTGCGAAGCGGCAGGATTTGACCACATATGGATTGAAACTGTAGGAGTAGGTCAATCTGAAACAGAAATCAGACATATGACGGATTTCTTTGTCTTATTGCTGATGCCCGGCGCAGGAGATGCTTTACAGGGAATAAAACGCGGCATCATGGAAATTTCAGATTTGCTTGTGATACACCAATGCGACGGAAACAATGAGGAGTTGGCTAAAAAATCTGAAATGCAGTATCAGCAAGCATTGGAAATGATACATCCGTATTCAAATTTCTGGAAACAAAGGACAGTTTGCCATTCCTCTCTTTCGAACCAACATTGCAGCACATTGCTGAAACTATTTGATGATTATTTTGTAACATGGAGTTTACATAAAGAACATCTGCGAAGGGAACAGGATGTATGGTGGTTAAAAGAATACAGTCAACAAATTTGGAAAGCCAGGCTGGAATCGGATGAAAGATATAAAAATGGAATGATCGAAATGGAAACAGCAGTCAAAGGAGGATTGGATCCATTCAATGCAGCCAGAAAACTGATGGAATCTATTCCATAAAACAGACGGTTTAAACAATCGTCTTTTGAAGTGCCCAAGACAGGACTCGAACCTGCACACCTTGCGGAACTGCCGCCTGAAGACAGCGTGTCTACCAATTTCACCACTTGGGCCAAAAGGACTGCAAATATGCAGATTAATTTCTGAAAAATGATGCAGGCTTTGTGTATTTGAAGCATGCTTTTCTCTTAACAATAAGGAAACATAGAGTTGAAGATGTCGCAATATTGACGCGATACTTTTGCGGCCGAATGGGCAATATATCTGTATTTTCAGATTTAGCTCAAAATTATCAAATTGTTAAGTAACAGATAATCAATCATTCATGAATTTATTCAGAGCGTTTTTACTGACTATTCTCTTCTCAATTTCCACACTTTCATTTGCCCAAACCGGTTCCATTAAAGGAATGGTGTTGGATGAAGCCGATGGTAGTGAGCTCATTGGAGTTTCTGTAATCATCGAAGGAACAAAAATTGGAACGGTTACGGATTTTGAAGGAAAGTTTCAAATTTCAAACCTTCAGCCAGGCAAGTACAATGTGGTTTTCAACTACATTTCGTATTCTAAAAAAATCCTGAACGGGATTGAAGTTAAAGCCGGAGAGGTGAACGATATTAAGACAATTGTATTGGCAGAAGCAACCAAAGAATTGACTGAAGCAGTAGTTAGAGCAGAAATTAAGAAGGAAACAACAGTCGGAATGCTTTTGCAACAAAAAAAGAATGTTTCCATTTCGGATGGTTTATCTGCTGATGTGATCAAAAGAACACCGGATGCCACCACCGGGGACGTAATGAAACGCGTAAGTGGAACAAGTATTCAGGATAATAAGTTTGCCATCATTCGCGGACTCAATGATCGTTACAATACAGCATATATCAATGGCGCTCCGTTGCCGAGTTCAGAATCAGACAGAAAGGCCTTTTCTTTCGACATCATTCCTTCTGCCATGCTCGATAATATCGTTATTACCAAATCGGCTTCTGCAGATCTTCCGGGAGATTTCGCAGGTGGATTGATCACCATTAATACCAAGGATATTCCTGAAAAGAAATTCATTTCATTTGGAACCAGTGTTTCATATCACAGTATTTCAACCGGCAAAACATCCGTGAATTATGACGGTGGAAGTATGGACTGGCTTGGCTTTGATAATGGAACACGCAAATTGCCTGATGGATTGGCGCCCAGACTGGAATATGAACAGCAAACCAATGAACAGAAATTTGCTTCAAGCAGTAAATTCAACGACAATTGGCAAACCAATCGCAAAAATGCCCCCATCAATCATAGCTATAACTTTAGCTTCGGTAACACCTACAACTTCGGTAAGGAAAAGAAAAATCAGTTTGGTTTGATTGGTTCAACTTCTTATGGTCACAGCAATCGTTTCACTCAAGTTGAGAGAAACAGATTCAATAAACCGATGACCACGCAGGAAAATCAACATATTTCCAACTATACAGACAGTGTATTTAAAGAGGAAATCATGTTTGCCAATATGTTGAATATGGCAGTTAAATTGAACAATAACCATAAAATTGCTTTCAAGAATGCATTTACGGTAAATACAGAAGATCAAACCATTTTAAGAGGTGGTTTTGATAACCTGGTGGATCAGGAGTTCATGCCTCTGGTTAAAAATACCTACTTCATTTATCAGGAGAACAAATTGTACACCGGGCAATTGATAGGAGATCATTATTTAAAGGCCTCTGAAATAAAACTGAATTGGATTTTAAATACCAATTATATCAAAAGAGACATGCCCGATTTCAGAAGATTCTCTACCCGCTCGGTTATGTTGGATCAAAACACCGGCGAATACTCAGCCTATGCCGCTCAAATTGGTCCTAACATTGACATAACCCAGGTTGGAAGATTTTATTCAACGCTGAACGAAAACATCAACAGTGCGGCTTTTAATTTTAAGAAAATGTTTAAAACTGAGGGAAAGAAATTTACCACAGAATTAAAAGCCGGTGCCTTTGCACAAATGAGAAGCCGTGAATTTCAAGCCAGGGTTTTCGGTTATAAAATCAGACAAGTTATAAACCCTTCCAGCAAATACAATTATCAGACCTTTATTACTCAGGATTTGTCTGAAATATTTAAAGCCTCAAATTTTGCTCCGGACACATTTTATATTGACGAGCGCATCAATCCACAAGACGTGTACGATGCCAATTCTAAATTGGGAGCTGCATACATCATGGCTGATCAGCGCTTAAAATTAAGAACCAGAATTTCTTACGGTTTGAGATATGAAGTGTTTAACCAACAGCTGAATTCGAAAGGTGCTGCCGGTGAACCGGTTAAAGTGAATACCACCAAACATGACTTCATGCCATCAGCCAATATTACCTACGAACTGACCAAACAAATGAACTTAAGAGCTTCTGCCAGTCGTTCGGTGGCCAGACCTGAATTCAGAGAATTGGCTCCTTTTGCATTTTATGATTTTAACATAAACTCAGTGGTAGCAGGTAATCCTAACCTCAAAAGAACTTCTATACAGAATTATGATTTGAGATATGAATATTATCCGGGCGAAGGACAATTGATGTCTGTTTCGCTGTTTTACAAAAAGTTCACAAATGCTATTGAAAATGTATATGAATTTATTGGAAGTGATGCAACGCTCGGCTTTACCAGTGATGCGAATGCAAATAATTACGGATTTGAAGTAGAAATCAGAAAATCATTAGACTTTTTGGATAAGCCACTGCATACCAAATGGTTGAACAAAATGAGCTTTACCTGCAATTTTGCCTGGATTAAATCTGAAATTGTTTTTGGAGAGAATACTGTACTGAAAGATTTTGGAACCAGACCACTTCAAGGGCAGTCGCCTTATATTTTGAATACCAGTCTGCAATACTTTGACGAAAAGAAGGATTTGTCCTTTGCCTTATTCGTAAACAGAGTGGGAAGGAGAATTGCGTATGCCAGAGAGAAAAACGGATTGGTTCCGGATTTATGGGAAAACCCAAGAACAGTGATGGATTTGACTGCTTCTAAGAAAATCGGCAAAAAACTGGATGTTAAACTGACCTGGGGAGATATATTACATCAGGATCTGGTGTTCTATCAGGACAACAATGACAATAAAAAATATGATTTGATAACCAACGAAGCCCGCACAAAAGCGGATATCAGTCAAAAAGTTAAAATGGACAATGCTATGTTTACCTACAAGATGGGATGGAACTTCGGATTTGGCGTGAGCTATAAGTTCTAAAATATACGGATTCAGAGAAAGGGCAATTCCATATGGTGTTGCCCTTTTTTTATATACAGAACTATCGCATATCATATAATTCCCGACAATAACTGAGAAAGCCTACAGGGCCAATGTTAAGCATATTTTAGGCGAATGTTAAGATCTTTAAATTGCGCAACAAGCAGATATTCAACGTGTTAGATAAATGTAGTTAATGTTGTAATAACAAACAGAGCTGCTTTATAACAGAAACTTAACAGAACACGAACCTGTGCATAATGTAGTCACTTGACCTTTGCCCCGTCAAGTAGTATTTAATTTCTAAAATGAAAATCAACCATTACATCATGAAACAACTTTTAGTACTGGCCTGTGCTTTATTCCTTTTTGGAATGAATGCCAATGCCCAAAAAACGCGGACAATTTCTGCGGGTGAAATTACATCCAACACTACATGGTATAGCGACACCGTGTATACTTTGGATGGTTATGTTTATGTAAAGAATAATGCCACGCTGACCATTCAGGCTGGTACATTAATTTTAGGAGGAGATGCTTCCAAGAAAAGCACTTTGATTATTACCAGAAATGGTAAAATCAATGCTCAGGGAACAAAGTACAAGCCTATTGTATTTACTTCTTCTAAAACTGCCGGTTCCAGAGCTCCTGGAGACTGGGGTGGAGTGGTAATACTTGGTAAAGCAATTATCAATCGCCCTACGGATTGCAGTACTTGCCCCGGAGCCAGTATTGCTGCTTCAGAAGCAGGTATTCAGAACGCTGTTGAAGGTGATCTGGATAATGCCAATGGAGATGCTTTATATGGAGGAACAGATAATTCACATAATTCAGGCGTATTCAGTTATGTGCGTTTGGAATTCGGTGGTGTAGTTATCACACCCGGAAATGAAATTAATGGTTTGACCATGGGTGGAGTAGGATCTGCTACTCAATTGGACCACATTCAGGTTACTCAGGCCAATGACGATGGTTTTGAGTGGTTTGGTGGAAATGTAAATGGAAAATATTTAGTGAGCCACAGAAATATCGACGACGATTTGGATTGTGATTTTGGATTTACCGGAAATGTTCAGTTCGCAATTGTTCAAAGAGATTCAAACTGGTATGATATCGGATCCGGTCCAACTACCAACGGATTTGAGTGTGATAATGACGGTTCCGGTACTGCGGCACGTCCATATACAGAACCAACCTTTTCAAATATTACGGTTGTTGGACCATTGGCAAATGGAACAGCATTAGGATTTACCAATTCATTTCAAAATGGAGCTCGTTTGAGAAGAAATTCAGGCGTATCTATATTTAACTCCATCATCATGGGCTTCCCTGATGGAATTTTTATTGATGGTTCGGCTACCGGCTTAAAGCATCAGAATGATACCATGTATATTAAGAACAATATCCTGGCGGGTAATTTGAGGGCAGTACACAATTCATCAAGCCCCAATTCTTCGACTGCCAGATCTAAAATTTTCTCTAATAGCAACGATTCTATTTTCTCGGCTTCCGGTATCTTGAAATCACCATTTCATTACACCAGCCCTGATTTTACTCCTGCCAGCGGATCTCCTGCTTTGAGCGGTGCCAGCTTCAGCGGAAATAAAATCAACAACAGCTTCTTCTCTTCTACTTCTTATCGCGGTGCTATGGGTTCTGACGATTGGACCAACTGCTGGTGTAATTTCAACCCTCAGCAGAGCACTTATAACGGACCCGTTGACTATACTGTAGCCTACTCCGCCGGAAGAGATACAGCCATTTGTTCAGGTAAATCAGTTACATTGGGTTCTACATTAAGTGGTTCTTATACATTTGAATGGACTCCTTCAACCGGATTGAGCGCTTCCAATGTTGCTCGTCCTGTGGCTACTCCATCTTCAAATACTACTTACATGGTTAAAGTAACCAATACCACTACAGGATGTACTTTGATGGATACCGTTGTTGTTAACGTTAACCCAACTCCAACAGCTTCATTTACTTCTGCCGCCGGAACCGGTGCGGGTGTAATGAACTTTACCAATACTTCAACCGGTGCTTCATCATATTCCTGGAATTTCGGTGATGGGCAAACTTCAACGCAAACCAGCCCATCCAATACCTATGTTGCCAATGGTGACTATATCGTTACTCTGACCGCTATTAATGGAACTTGTACCAATGTGAGCAGTCGTAAAATTTATGTAAACTCAGTTAATTCACCTCTCAAAGCTGTTGCCGGAGATATTACTGAAAACACTACATGGTATGCAGATACGATATATACCATGAATGGATATGTTTATG
>CAZTGZ010000001.1:101058-174002 GCA_964613385.1 uncultured Chitinophagaceae bacterium | reverse complement strand
CAACTAAACAATAAAATCAACAGCTACTTTTGTATTATTGTACATCGAGTTGTGCAACAGGCACAGCGGTTTGGCGCTATTGCTGGTCTTTCTTGAATTGAACTTCTTTCTTCACGAAAATATTTTATCTTAGAAGAAATTACGCAGTTCGCTGGCATCTCAACAGTCGCAGAGCGGCATACCGTTTGCGGTAAGTTTTAGAAATATTCAAAGAAATCAAAAAACAAATTATGGTTATTAAATTAATTTATACTTTGACTCTGGTTTTTGTGACATTATTAACAAATGCACAAACAAATCCTTTGCGATTAAACCCAAATATTGCCTTATTAAAAGACAGTATTGAAAGTAAGACTTTAACCAATTCACTTAATGATTTTTTACTTGCGGCACAGAAACCAAATGAAGAGAACAAGTTTGTTTTTGAAAGCGAAAAAATTGAGACATTTATTCAGCTTGACGAAATTAAAGGAATAGAAAAAAGTGGAAAATATAAAGACGACTTTTTCTACAAACCATATTTGATGAATGTCGTATTACTTAAAGACAAAAACTATCTGATTCAAGTTTCATACATTGGAACAAATGAAAATGTGGCTTTTTTGAGAGCAACCTTTGAGTTTATTGCTCATAAATCAAATAATTCATTTACTTTTTCTTCACCACTTTTGAGAAATACCAAGAACTGGAAGGTGGAAAAAACAGGAAATAATATTTTTCATTACCAAGATTCAATAAACAAAGAAAAAGTAAAGGAGTTTAATACATTGACTTCCTCATTTGACCTAAAACTAAAAGCAACAAATAAAATTATCGATTATTACTGTACTGACAACATTATTGAAATGCAAAAATTAATAGGCGTTGATTACAAATCCGACTATAATGGACGTACAGAAAGCGTATGGAGTTCTTCGTTTGGAGACAGAAAGCTAATCGTATTGGGTAACAGCAATTCAACTTTTAATGAATTTGACCCTCACGATTTATTTCACGAGAGATTAAGTTTGGTAATTCCTAGAAGTAAGGTAAACAAACCGGTAGATGAGGGTTGTGCCTATTTATATGGTGGAAGCTGGGGTTTTACATGGGAGGAGATTTTTAAATCCTTTAAGGATTCTATTGCTTGCAACAAAAACACAAATTGGTTAGAGATAAAAGAGACTCCCATTTACTTTAAGACCGGAAATTTTTCAAATCAAGCTGACCACATAGTCAATGCTTTATTAGTTAAGAAAATAGAAAAAGAAAAGGGGTTTGAAGGAGTTTGGGAGTTACTTAATGTTGGGCCTTTCGAAAAGGGCAACGAAAATTATTACCGAACACTTGAAAAATTGACGGGCATAACAAAAGCAAACTATAACGACAAGATTTGGGAACTCATAAATATCGAAAAATAAAATAACTATGATAATTGGTGTAGCAGGACCCTATTCAGCAGAGTCAGAGTCACAAAGACGATTAAATCTTGATGCAATGAATAATGTAGCAGCAAGACTATTAGAGCTTGGCCATATTCCATTAATAGGTATGAATGCAGCATTGCCTGTTTTAGAGAAAGCAAACGTTACAGACAAGTATAAATGCATAATGGATATTTCACTGGCAGTAATTAATGGATGTGATGCCTTATTGCTATTATCCGAAAGTCCTGGAGCAAATAAAGAACGTGATTTAATTTTATCAAAAGGAAGACCGGTATTTACATCTATAGACGAAATAATCAACTTGAAGTTATAATGAGTATATATTCAATCGAAAATAAACCTGCCGATAACACGGGTAACTGTAGCACAACACCTTTCTAAACCCGGGAAAAAAATATTTCGTTAAAAACGACCTTAAAACAGCCCTTTAAAGGCATTCAACTGCAAAAAACAGATTGAAAGCTCTTTGAAAATCAGCATTTCCCTCCTTCGGGGTCTCCTCAAAGGGATCCCAATAAATATTTAAACACTGTCACCCTATTCTGTTCATCTTCCATCATCAAGGTAAAAACAATGTTCCCCGTTAATGATCACCCCCATCAAATTTCTAATGTGTAATTTCTAATAAAGGGATACGTTGACGGCTCTATGGAAAATAAAAACTGCAGAAAATGGTTATATTTCGGGTATGATGTAGTTTGTGGTGCATTTAAATGAAACAAATACTCTACATATCGACAATTTTGTTTTTACTGAACCCCTGTAAAAGTGAACCTAAAGAAAAAGTAACTGAACTAAATGAAAGTTCGACACCAATTGAAACTGTTGACTTTGACAGCGATTTCAACGATTGGTTAACAAATCAGGGTTTAGAAAGAAAAATGATTGTAGATACCACAAAAGAAAGAGCATTCGAACTTTGGGCTTATAGAAACAAATTAACTGAATCTGACTCTGCACTTTATTGGTATCCTTCCAAAGACAGTTCATATTTCCTGATAACTAATTTCAATCGAGAGACCAAAAAAAGAATAACCACGGAATACTCTAACGATATAGAGCTGAGATTTCTTAAGATTGAAAGCCAAGAAGTTTTTATTGGAATGATGCTGTTGGACAGCTTAAAAAAACTGAGTATTGATTTCTATTGGTACGACTCAACGACTTTTTTCTTCAGTGAAAACGAAAGTGGAGACGAAGAGAAAATCTTGACAAAATTGGAAATGGGAATTGACAGTATTTGGACTTATAATATTGAAAAATAAAAAACGACACCACAACAACACCTATACGCAATGCCCTTCGGGACACTGCGTATAGCCAAACCGTTATAAGCCATATTGACAACGACCGACAAATTATTCAAAATGACTGACCAGAAAGAAACAAGCTTAGAATATGCACTTTCAAATTCACATAAAGACAATTTAATTGCCTATATAAAAACACATCAAGACAAATTTACTGAACTTATAAAACTATCCATTTCCGACAAACAGCCTTATTCGTGGCGTGCCGCTTGGTTGTTGTGGGGTTGTATGGACAACAATGACAGAAGAATTCGCAGACACATTAAACAAATTATTGACGTATTTCCAGACAGACAAGACAACCAACAGCGTGAATTGTTAATGGTTTTGGAGCGAATGGAAATAGACACAAAATATGAAGGACTACTATTGATAGTTGTACAAAAATTTGGAAAAACATAAATAAAAACCCATCTCTTCGTTTTCACGCATTCAAAATAATGGTCGCTATTTCAAAAAAATATCCAGACCTTTCAAACGAAATAAAATCCTTAACGGAAACCCACTTCACAGACAATTTAACAGACAACGTAAAGAAATCAATTGGCAAACTATTGACTAAAATGAATTAATAATACGGCTTAAAACAGGCGTTTGGCTCAATGGCGGGCTCAGTGGTTAATTGAGCATTCTACCTCGCATCAATCCCGAAAGCTTTCGGGAAGGTGTATTGACAGTTTTGCGCTCCGAAAACCGCTTCTTCGCCAAGCGCCAAAACGTTATAGCCAATGGTAGGACTGCTGTGCTAACGACAAACTCCCATTTATAAATTAAAACAGAGACTCATCATTTTGAAATTTGCAGGCTTAATAGTTTTAACTTACATTTACTGTCAATTAAAATATATGTATCTTTGCAGTGGAAATAACCTTTGATAATAAAAAGCTGGAAAAACTGGCGAATGACTTTAAGAAGTGCCAAAAGGAGATGGGGCAAATCCGTGCAAAGCTCTATAACAAACGCCTTGGCGACCTTCGCAATTCCCTTACGCTGGAAGATGTTCGCCACCTGCCGGGTAGGTATCACGAACTCACTGGCGACCGCAAAGGGCAATGGTCTTGCGACCTTGACCACCCTTACCGTTTGGTGTTTGAACCACACCAAAAGCCAATACCTACAGATGAACATGGCAAATACATCTGGCTTGAAATTAAAGGTGTAGAAGTTATTGAAATTACTAATTACCACGGCAAATAAGAAACAAATCAAACACAGCATACAATGACATCTAAAAAAAATCAATACCATCCGCAAATAGCTTTTCACCCTGGCGAAACCTTGGCTGAAAAGTTAGAAGAATTGGGCATGGGTCCAAAGGAGTTTGCTATACGCACTGGCAAGCCCGAGAAAACAGTTATTGCCATAATCAAAGGCAAAAGCAGTATTACTCCCGAAATGGCTGTGCAGTTTGAGCATGTGCTGAAAATACCTGCCCACTTTTGGCTGAATATGCAGCGAAGCTATGATGAATATATTGCCCGTGAAGAACGTCAGGAACTGTTGGCAGAATCAACCGATTGGGCAAGAAATTTCCCTATTCCTGACATGGTAAAAAAAGGTTGGCTACCGGCTAAAACCACTATCGAAGAAAAAACATCAGAACTGTTGGCGTTTTTCAGTATCAGTAATCATTACGCTTGGGAAGATTACTATTTCAAGCAGCAACTAAAAGTAGCGTTCCGTATTTCGTTGGCACATACCAAAGAACCTTATGCCATTTCTGCATGGTTGCGTAAAGGCGAACTGCAAGCAGCCGAATTGCCAACCAAACCCTATGAAGAAAAAGATTTTAAAGAAGCATTGCCCGAGATTAAAAGCATTATGGCAAAGCATCCTAATAATTTCTTCAAGCAATTGCAACAAGTTTGTTTGGAAGCAGGTGTAAAAGTGGTACATACGCCTTGCATCAATAAAGCCCCAATCAATGGTAGCACCCGTTGGATAAACGATACGCCTTTAATTCAATTAACAGGTCGTTACAAACGTATCGACAGCTTTTGGTTTACTTTCTTTCATGAGGCAGGGCATATTTTGCTACATGGCAAAAAGGATATTTTCTTGGAGAACATTGACTATTCTGAGAAAGACAAACAGAAAGAAAAAGAAGCCGATAACTTTGCCATTAAATGGACACTTTCAAAAGAAGAACAAGAAGAAATTTTACAACGATTCAGAATTACCGAAGAGGATGTAATTGAATTTGCAGAAAAATTTAATACCCATCCCGCTATTATTATAGGAAGATTGCAGCATGAAGGATTGATATCTTATGCATTAGGCAGACAATTTTTTGAACCTGTGGAATTTGAATAACGAAAGGACAAGAACCAATGGCTATAACACGGGTTTTGCCTCAGGCGGGGTGACGTGCATCCCGATAGCTATCGGGATTGGAGCTTTGTGGTTCTATTCAAGTTCTGTGCTGGCAGACAGATTTGTGCTCCGATCCCGAAAGCTTTCGGGACGCCACCTTCGGGTAGCTTCAACACGCTAGCGCAAGGTGTGAAAACCCACAACATGACAAGCGCACCACCTAAAACCATGACATTTTTCGTTTCATAATCAAATCTAAACGTATCAAATCGTATCATTTTTTGTATGCGGTTTCAAATCTTAACGGTATCTTTGCGTATCAAATCGTATCAAAATGGACAACCAAGTATACAATTTAAAAGTAAAAATTAATTGGAAGCTGATTAACTTAATCAGTGAACTAGACCGTTTTGATGCCCATTGGACAGCTATTGAACGCAGAGAAGGACAAAGCCTCAAAGAGTTGAAAAGCATTGCTACAGTGAGAAGCGTAGGGGCTTCAAACCGTATTGAAGGAAACAGAATGAGCGATGAAGAAGTTGATGTATTACTTCAAAAAATTGATAATACTAAGCTTACCGACAGAGATTCGCAGGAAGTAGTCGGTTATTTTGAAGTACTGGACTTGATTTCGGGATCTTATGAAAACATCAGCATTACCGAAAGCCAAATCAAAAATTTACATAATTGTTTGTTGAAATATAGTGCCAAAGACAAATGGCATAAAGGCAATTATAAGCTGCATAACAATGCGGTTGAAGCCTCACTTCCTGACGGCACAAGACAAATCATTTTTCAAACTACCGAAGCAGGATTTGCCACCGAAGAGGCCATGAGGGCTTTGCTCAATTGGTATAATTCCGAAACGGAAGTGCATACGTTAATCAAAGTAGCGTCTTTTGTCTATGATTTTTTGAGCGTTCACCCATTTCAAGACGGAAACGGCAGGCTAAGCCGTTTGATTTCAACGCTTTTGCTGCTCAAAAACGGATATAAATGGATAGAATACGTGAGTTTTGAACACGAAGTAGAAAACCGAAAAAACGAATATTATCAAGTGCTTAGAAGTTGTCATGCACAACGCCCTAATGAAGATGTAACCGTTTGGATAATGTTCTTTTTGAATTGCTTGTCAAATATCCAATCGCAACTGCTGACGAAACTGCAAAAAAGTGGAATGGAAACACAGCTTTCGGTCAAAGAAAAATCAATTTATTCTATTATTCAATACCGTCCGAACATCCAGTCGGGAGAAATTGCCGTAAAGTTGGCGATACCCGCACCAACCGTAAAACGCATTTTGTCAGGGTTGCTCCACAAAGGACTCATTGAAAAACAAGGAAGTGGACGCAATGTGAGCTACACGATAAAATAACAATGCAAATTAATAGAACCCATCACCCTACTAATATTATAATAGCCCGGCTACAGGAAGCACCTACCCAAAAGGCGGGATTTCTGTTTCAAAGGCAGTTTTGATGTTATTCAAACATCAGTTTTTCAAATCATCCAGATCGCTAAAGGGAGTGGTAAAAGTCCCGCCCTTCGGGTAGCCCTAAACCGTTATGTAACACGCTTAACCAAACAAAGCTCACCATGACAAATGACGGCGTTCTCTCTATTGGAGTCACTTGAAAGGGACTCTGATACATTCTTATAACATGGCTACTCTACCCTATTGATCTTAGTCCATCTTATTGATAAGCGCGTCTTACCAGGGTATGGATAACAGCTTCAACTAATTTCTAACTTGCTTTTCCCCATAAAAAGTAAAATCTCCATTGAGTTCTCCACCAGATCTATTTTTCCTAAAATCCCATCCCCTCCCTTAACCTTCCATAACCCTGCTTGCTGGCCTGTATATGATAACCATTCTTTAAGCGGATTTCCCAGATTTCACCCTTTACGTGGTGTATGGCTGTAATGCATTGGGTGTTTACCAAATAGCTGCGATGGCAACGCACAAAACCGGCGGTCGACAAATTCGTTTCGTAATAACTGAGGGTTTGCTTTTTCACAAAGGTCTCCTTCTCCGTATGTATCTTCACAAAATCATCATAGGCTTCAACATAATATATCTGATGAACCGGAATCATTCGGATATCTCCCTGATGCCTCAATACAATCCTGCCCTGTTCTTCGGGTGTTTTTTCCCGGTTCATCCAATTCCCTGATGACAATGAAACCTGCTGTTGAGCTTTTTGTATGGCTTGTTCCAATCTCGATTGTGAAAATGGCTTCAACAAATAATCCACCGCATTCATTTCAAAAGCGCGGATGGCATAGCTGTCAAAAGCGGTGATAAATACGATGGCCGGTTTCTCTTCCAGCAATTCCAACACCTCAAAGCCATTGATACGCGGCATTTGGATGTCGAGAAAGATGATATCGGGATGTATTTCCTTCATCAGCTGGAGGGCCTCAAATCCATCTCCGGCCGTGCCCACCACTTCCATCCCCGAAATTTTTTTCAGACACATTTCCAAATGCTGACGTGCCAGCGGTTCATCGTCAACAATCAGTGCTTTCATGATGATGGTATGAGCATTTCTACGGTAAATTTCTCCTTGTTCGTATTGATATTCAGCAAATCATCCCTCCCGTACAACAAATACAATCTGCGCTTCAGGGCCTTCAGTCCGAAACCTCCTTTCGGACTTTGAACCACCTCATTGCTATACGGATTCGCAACACAAAACCAGACGGATGCCGGATTCACCCGGACGCTGATTTGAACACAAACATCCCCCTGAACCTGCCGCAATCCATGTTTCACCGCATTTTCTACCAGTGGTTGTAATATTAACGAAGGAACTTTCATGGTACTCAAATCGCCTTCCTGCTCCCAAGCCACCTGCAAACGGTCGCCAAATCTGACCTTTTCGATTTCCAGGTATAATCGGCTGCTCTCTATTTCATCCGCAACGCTGTGCATATGCCGATGCTCTTTGCCCAGGGTTCCCCGCAGATAATCGCTTAAAACCAATACCATTTCTGATGCCTTCTGAGGGTCTATGGCCGTTAATGCATGTATGCTGTTGAGACTATTGAACAAAAAATGGGGTTGCATCTGTTGCCTTAAAGAGTGCAGCTCTGCGTCTTTGGCTAAATGAGACAATTCACCGATTCTTTCGGAACTTTTGGCCAAATGCCGCTGTTCGTTATACACGCCTGAAATCAGGGCCGAACTGCCAGTGAATAAAACAGCCAATCCGTATCTCAAAGGCCAGGTTTCCCAAGCTGTGATGTACGCGTAACTTTCATCCACTATAGCCCGGGTTGTAATAACTGACAATGGCAGCCAAATGACACATAAAATGGCCGCCCAAAGTATCAGAGTTGGGGTTGCTGGTCGGTAGCGCTTCAGAATATGATGTAAAACCAGACTGAATAATGCCATGTAAAATGCACCGGAAAATGCATCGATCAAGGTTTGAAATGGAAAGTTCATTTGTGTAACTATGTATAATCCCGGCCAGAACAATATCATAGCAGCCATAACCGGTAGCAACACAAATGAGCTTCCTGAAAATTTCATGTCATCAATACGACTTAACTGAGACCCCTCCAAAAACAACTGAGCCTTTGAGCATGAGGGTTTTGTCACCGTTCATCGCTTCATCTGAAAATGGGCGCTTATCCTCAATTCCTCCTAAAACAGCTGTAATTTCGTTTTGGACTTTCCAATTGGCAGGTACCGTAATCTCAACCCCACCAAAGGCCGCCTGAATATCAACTATAACTGTACCCTGAATATCACTCTGCATCAGATTTAACTCCACACCTCCAAACACTACATTGATATTCCCCCCTTTAAAATTTTTGCTCAGGATGTTCTTCTCTACCCCGCCAAATATGCTCTCGATTTGTAAAAAATCCTCTCCGCTGATATCAGAGCCCATATTGACGTTTTTCCAATCGTGACTCCATTTTTTTCTGGGTTTAAATAGTATGGCGAGTCCAATTGCAATAATTACAATAGGCCAGGCCATTTGTCCAATGTGCAAACCCGGGTCTATTTTTTCGAGTAGAAAGATGCTTCCTACTGTTAGCGGTAGCAATCCGGTTAATCTGGTAAATCCATGTTTGCCGAGGGTATAGATTCCGAGCAAAACGAGCAACATAGGCCAGGTAAATAACCAGGCAGGCATATAGTAGCCCATGGCTTTCACCAATAAGGTTACACCCACAGCCAATACCAGGATTCCGCCCCAAATGCGGCCATTTCTCCGTTGTTTTTCAAATTGTGGATTCATGCAATAATTAAATTTGTGTTGTGGTTTCATTTTCTATTGATTTATACAGCAAAGTTGAGCCGACTAAATCATAGAGGTTTTCAAAAGTAGGTGAATGCCCTGAAAAAAATAGGTGAACGCCCTCAGAGAGACGGTGAATACTTCCAACCACTTTTGCGGATTTGTTGCGCGCATTTGGTACAAAATTCCTTTTCTTCCGGGAGCGGTATACCTCCTTCCGCATCGCGCATCAGACAACTCTTCACCGGGCAATGCGGCAATCCGGTGGTATGTCCGATTTCATGCAGAACTACTTTGTGCAACTGGTTTCCGAGACCGTTTCTTTTGGGTCGGAATGAGGAAATAACGCAAACGCTACCCGGTTTTCGGGCCAATCCCATGATGCCCCAGTCTGCATGTTTACCTTTGGTAACGCTGATATCCGAATGTGTGAGCCCAACCACCAGCGTATCCTTTCCATATATGCCAGAAAGGAAATCCAGTAATTTATCTGCCCGATAGCGGTATTTCTTTTCATTTAGACAATGGTTCGGAATGGCAATGGGCTGTGCAACTGCACTCCCCGGCAACCATTTTTGAAAATGCGCGGCCTCGGTAACACTAAATTTCCCCAAAGGCTGCAAGACAATATGGCGATAACGCGTATTCGGTTGATTACATGCGCTCAGACACAGCGAAACAATCAGAAGGGAGAGCCATTTTCGCATTAATACACGGCGAATTTCTGAAAATGTATTTTCCGTTCGCCTTCTTTCTGAAGAGTCATATAATAAATACCGGAAGGATATCCGTTTAATGCCGTACTAAAAAACGATTCTCTGGTAGATGATTCATATAATATCCGGCCTTGCGCATCCATGAGTCGCAGCAGATGCATTTCATACGTTGGATTCTCCCAGCCGGCAAAAACAGTTTCCCGGGCAGGCGAAGGCCAGATATTCAGTGCATTTTGTGCTTCCAAAGGGACAAAAAGCCGTGTGATCCAGAAATTTTGATCTGTGCCCAGTTCCAACCGGTAGTAGTTACTTTGATTGAGCCCGGGTTGGGTATGCAAAAAGAAATAATGCTCTTCTTCCGTTATGTTTCCACAAACGCCGAACACCTCATGAATCAATTGATAATGAACACTATCCGAACTGTGAAACAACCTGGCTCCATTGCATGTGTTACCGGATTTAATGGTCCAGTTTACCAGTACATTGCCATGCGTAAAAGTAGCGGTATAATCTGATAATTCAGGTGCATTCTGGCCCTTCACCGGGCAATAAAGGAAAGGTATCAGAAGCAACAATAATATTCTCGGCATTGTGCGGTTTACAGCAATTCAGATAGTCCGTTGAACGAATTTACAATTATAATATTGTTATTTGCCTGAGAATACGTCTATTGTCCGTGAACATGCGTAAAATCCTCGTCATTTTCGGAATCCTTATTTTAATAGCCTGGGCCTGGCTCAAGTGGATGCGATTTGAAACCGGAGCCTATTATATGGACGTATATATTCATGATCAAATCAGCAGATTGTGGATGTCAGGCCAACCATTGTTTTTCGATTACCGCTATGGCAACCACGGAGCGCTGCACAATTTCTTTTTGAGTCCCTTACTGGCCCCTTTTACTATGCTCCTGGGCGTTCCGGGATTGTTTGTGGTACAATTGCTATGCAGTTTATGGGCATTGTATAATTTGTCTAAATTTATGTCAACGAAGGCAGCGGGCATACTCAGTTTCGCGGTGTTATTGGGGCCTTTTGCCTTTTGGATTTTCGACAATAACCCTTATGGCTATCATGCGGAGTTGCTGTATTTCCCCCTTTGCATCGCCTGGGCTGCTGCTTTGGTATCCGGCAAAAAAGTCCAGAGCATTTTGCTGGGAATACTGATTTTTTTAGTTCGGGAGGATGGTATTATTCTGATCTGGACCGGAATGACATTGTGGGCATTCCCGATAGCTATGGGGATCGGGGCTCCAAAATGGTCCTTTGAGAAAATAGCAATTCTGTCACTGGCATGCAGTACTGTTTTTCTCTTGTCCATGCTTCAGATACAATCCTCGGAAGGAACGCAAAACCGCCTGGCTATGGCATTATCAAAGATCGGCACCCAACCCGAATTATTGATGAAGCATACCTGGCTGAATATAAGAGGTTACATTTATCTATTGATGCCCACCCTATTGCTGTTGTTTATTGCGGTGGCTGATGGGAAACGATGGCTGAAATCGGTTGGTTTGTTAATGCTGGTCAGCCTTCCGGTGTTTGCGGCTTCCTGTGTGTCTGCCTTATATTATTTTCCGGATATGTACCACAGTCTCTTGTGGCAGCCCCGTTTGTCGGCTTTGTGGTCGGTAGGAAATATGATGCTAGTGATGTTGTTTTATCGACATGCCGAAAATCTGGAGCATTTGAGACTGCCGGTAGGTGTGGTTTTGGTGATCATGCTTTGGGTCTTTCAATTCGGGTTGCTCGCTTCCGTTAAAGATCAGAATCTGATTCAGATGATGGGCACCATTCAGTCGGAAAAAAAAGTATATGCAGAAGATGCTTCTTTTCCTATTGTAAAATCATGGGCGCAAAACATTGATCGCAAAAAAGTGGTCGGGCCAACCCAGAAGTATTTTCACCTCTTTCACCGACACCGAGCCATGTGGCCACAGTTTATGGACAGTCCGGTGGCTCCGGATTATATCATATATCTCGAATCAGACTCCGGCTGGCATCGCAATTGGACGGAAGGGTATGATTCCATGTGGTACGATTCAGGTATTGGAATCAAGAAGAAAAACGATTTGCCCTGGCCGGCATCAACCGAATAACATCGAGAATACTTCGTCGATTCGGTCTGCTCCGGTAATTTTGATTTTGGGTTTACGCATTCCTTTTAAACCATGCTGACTCACGATGACTTCGGTAAAACCGAGTTTTTCGGCTTCTGTTAATCGCTGTTCCATTCGGTTCACAGCTCTGATTTCACCGCTCAATCCAATTTCACCAATACAAACGAGCTTGTTCGGCAGGGTAATATTATGATAGCTCGATAAAATACTGCAGGCTATACTCAGATCGATACCGGGATCTGTGAGGTGCAATCCGCCCGCAATATTGACAAACACATCGAACATGGCCAGTTTAAAGCCACAGCGTTTTTCCAATACGGCAAGCAACATATTCAGCCTGCGCAAATCATATCCATTGGCATTTCGTTGCGGAGTTCCATATACCGCACTGCTAACCAGAGCCTGTGTTTCAACCAGAAGTGGTCGCATACCCTCCAGGGCAGCGGTTACACAAATTCCGGGTAGTTGGTGGTCTCGCTCTGTGATCAGAATTTCGCTCGGATTGTTCACTTCCCGGAGTCCTTCGCTGATCATTTCATAGATACCCAACTCACTGGCTGAACCAAATCGGTTCTTTAAAGTTCGCAATAATCTGTAGGTATGATGGCGATCTCCTTCAAACTGCAGGACAACATCCACCATATGTTCGAGAATTTTCGGACCGGCAATGGCTCCATCCTTGGTAATATGTCCAATTAATACCACCGGAACGCCCGATTCTTTGCTGAAACGCAACATTTCGCCGGCGCATTCCCGAACCTGCAACAAAGACCCGGGAGCTGAATCCAGCACCTTGGAATATAAGGTCTGTATAGAATCTATGATGACCAATTGAGGTTGAAGGTCCCGGATGACATGAAAAATAGCTGATGTTTCGGTTTCAGGCAGTATATAGCAATTATCGTTGGAAATACCGATGCGCTTTGCCCGCATGTGAATTTGCACTTCACTCTCTTCCCCACTTACGTATAGAACCTTGTTTTTTAGACGCAATGCGGTTTGCAACATCAGCGTACTTTTCCCGATTCCCGGTTCGCCTCCGAGTAAAATCAAGCTACCGGGAACCAAACCGCCACCGAGCACCCGGTTCAGCTCTTTGCCGGGAATTCTGATACGTACATCGTCTTTTTCCTGTATTTCGTCTATTCTGATGGCACTTCTGGATTTCCGATCCCGATCCGCGGACCAGGCCGGCACGGAAACCGGAGCCAACTCTTCCACAAAACTGTTCCATTGCCCACATGAGGGGCATTTTCCTATCCACTTAACCGATGATGCTCCGCAGGAGGAGCAATAAAACATGGTCTTTTCTTTGGCCAATGCAGTTTTTACATGCAATATTAGTCCATGATTGCGTTTTATAATGGTTGAACATCTTACAACAGCCCAAAAATTAGCAAAGAGTTAATATACGTAGATATAAATTTTTCTATTTTTGTCGCCATCTATGCGTAAAAGCCAATTTAACAACACAACAATGAAAAGATTATTTGCGATTCTTGTTTTAATGACCGCGTTTGTAGTAAGTGGATCTCAAAACATTTATGCTCAGGACACATCTTCTGCCACTACGGATACAACAGAAGCTGCAGCTGAAGAAGGTGCTCCGGCCGGTGATGCCCCGGCAGCCAAAAAGTCAGGCCATAGAGTATTGGTCGAAAAATTTATTGAAGGAGATCCGGTGTGGATGGCTCCGGTATTGCTTTGTTTGATTTTAGGATTAGCTATTGCCATAGAGCGTATCATTTCTTTGAACATGGCCAGCATCAATACCAGCAAGTTCTTAAATAACGTTGAACAAGCGTTGAACAACGGAGGTATTGAAAGTGCCAAAGAAGTATGCAGAAATACCCGTGGACCTGTTGCCAGCATTTTTTATCAGGGATTGGATCGCAGCGATGAAGGTCTGGAAATTGTAGAAAAATCTGTCGTAAGTTATGGATCAGTTCAAATGGGACAATTGGAAAAGGGACTGGTATGGATTTCTTTGTTTATTGCGTTAGCGCCGATGCTCGGGTTCCTTGGAACGGTTGTGGGTATGGTGCAGTCGTTCGATGCGATTGAAAAAGCAGGTGATATTTCAGCTACCATTGTAGCGGGAGGTATTAAAGTAGCTCTTTTAACAACCATCGGAGGTCTTGTTGTTGCGATTATCCTTCAGTTGTTTTATAACTATTTGGTTTCTAAAATCGATAACCTCGTGAATACCATGGAAGATGCCAGCATCTCTTTGGTTGATATGTTGATTAAGTCGAAACTCATTAAATAATTTTACGCATGTCTAAAACAATAAGACTGGTATATTATGCCGTTGTAGTAGGTATACTGCTGGTGGCGATGTACAAAATATTTACCACAGGAACTGAGGTAGAACTTGGAATTAATCAAGGTTTGGTGCTAACTGCGTCCGCATTTGCATTATGGATACTTTTCTCGTTGAGACATATGGTTCACAATGTGAAGAAAAGTATGTTGGCATTGATAGGGGCGGCGGCTGTTGGGGTCATCTTCTTTATTGCCTTCAGCATGGCTGAGCCTGTGAGACTAGACAGCTTTCCTGACGTTTCCGACAACATGAGTAAAGTAATCAGCGGAGGCTTGGTTACCGTATATGTTTTAGGAGGATTTTGTATCCTGGCTGCGGTTTATTCTGAAGTATTGGGCATTTTTAAAAATAACTAAGTCATGGCAAGAAAATCCAGAGGAACACCAGAAATTAATGCCGGATCTATGGCGGATATCGCCTTCCTGCTGCTGATTTTCTTTCTGGTGACCACCACCATGAGCACCGATGCGGGTTTGCAGGTAAAATTACCGCCTTGGCCGGACCCAAGTCAGCCACCGCCAACTTCTACCCAGAATAACCGCGACGTGTTGGAAGTGTTGATCAATGCGAACAATCAATTGCTGGTGGAGAAGAAATTGATGAAGGTTTCCGAACTGAATGCATTTACCAAGCGATTTTTAACCAATGACGGTAGAGATCCTTCTATGTCAACTTCTCCGGAAAAAGCCATCATTTCTCTGAAAAATGACCGCGGAACCGGATTTGAAACATATGTCGGTGTTTACAATGAACTGATACGTGCCTATAACGAGGTTAGAGATGAAGCAGCTGAGAGAAAGTATGGAAAACCTTTCAGCAGTCTCACGAAAAAGCAGAAGGATGAGATCAAGGATATGCATCCCATGAAGATTTCAGAAGCAGAACCGGTTAAAATAGGAGAAGAATAACATGTCAAAGTTTAAGAAAAAGAAATCCGAAGGAAGCCCGGGAATCAATACCTCATCTCTTCCTGATATTGTTTTTATGCTTTTGTTTTTCTTTATGGTGGCTACCAAAATGAAGGACAAGGAAATGAAGGTTAAAACCATCGTTCCCAAAGCTTCCGAGATTGAAAAACTTGAAAAGAAAAGCTGGGTAAACTACATTTATGTAGGACCACCTACTGATGAGAGTGTTGGAACATCTTCGAGGATTCAATTGAATGACGCTTTTGCTACGGTTGCAGATGTTCAGGAGTATATTACCCTGGAACGCAATAAAAGCGACGAGGCCATTCGTGATTATCTGACCACTTCCATCAAAGCCGACAAATCGGTTAAAATGGGGATGATACAAGATATCAAGCAGGAATTACGTCAGGTAAATTCCCTTAAGCTAAATTATTCAGCCAGCAAAGAAGCCCGTAAATAAAGAGGTCATAAGCCCTTGCTGTATTTCGGTACAGCATACTTAACTTTGACCCCATTCCAATGGCCGGCATCTCTGAAATAAAAGCTCCGATTAAAGCGGAACTGGAAGCATTTGAAAAGATGTTTCGTCAGAGCATGAAAACCAATGTCCCCTTGCTGGACACCATCATGACCTATATCGTCAAACGCAAGGGCAAGCAAATACGCCCGATGTTTGTGCTTCTATCTTCCAGAATCTTTGGTCCAATAAACGAAAGAACATACAGGGGCGCTTCATTGGTAGAGCTACTGCATACGGCATCTCTGGTGCACGACGATGTGGTGGATGAAGCCTATAAGCGAAGAGGCTTTTTCTCCATCAACGCGCTTTGGAAAAACAAAATAGCCGTTTTGGTCGGTGATTTCCTGTTGTCTAAAGGTCTGCTGCTCGCATTGCGCCACAAAGACCACGATATGCTCGAAATTCTATCCGAAGCTGTGGAACAAATGAGTGAAGGTGAGCTTCTGCAATTGGAAAAAGCCCGAAAACTGGATATTTCTGAGGATGTTTATTTCGACATCATTTCAAAGAAAACGGCTTCATTAATTGCTTCCTGCTGCGGAATTGGTGCTGTTTCCGGAACAAATGACACAGATACCGTAAACCGGATGAAACTTTTTGGCCTTAAAATCGGCATTGCCTTTCAGATAAAAGATGATTTATTCGATTATGGAGATGGCGATATTGGAAAACCTACCGGCATTGATATCAAGGAAAAGAAAATGACCCTACCTCTGATCTGTGCGCTCTCACGGGCAGAAAGTTCAGAGAAAAAGAAAATAATCCGCATCATTCGCCATAACCATAAAAACAGGGACATGGTGAATGAAGTCATCCGTTTTGTCATTGAAAAGGGCGGCCTTAATTATGCCATCGATCACATGAACCGCTATCTTAAGGAAGCCCTGGAAATTTTAGAGTCCATTCAGGGTGACCAGCATCAAAAACAGGAATTGAGAAAATTGGTGTATTTCGTGATTGATCGCAATCATTAAACCTCAATGCACCATCAGGGCCTTCATTTCCTCTAACAAAATTCTGTTATTACACAGGCGTGGAACTTTGTGTTGACCGCCCAGCTTTTGGTTTTGCTTAAGCCATCGATAAAAAGTGTTTTCCGGACAAACGACAATCAACGGCGCAGCCAATGCCATGTCTCCAACCCTTTTAGCCTCATAATCGGAGTTAACCGCCATTAAATGTTGGTCGAGACTATGGGAGAATGCTTCCAGACTATCAGGCATCTTTTCAAATTCAATCATCCATTCATGCCCACCTTTTTGTGAAGCTGTCATAAATATGGGCGCAGCGGTGTACTCCCTCACCCTGGCTCCGGTTTCCTGACAGGCCGCCGTTATCGCATGGTCGCTATTATAAACCATCAACTCTTCGCCAAATGTATTGATATAGCTTCGGGTCCTTCCTGTTATCCGTATGCGAAACGGATCCATAGATGTGAAGACAATGGTATCGCCCAGCAAATATCTCCACAGTCCGCCATTGGTCGAAATTACCAGCGCATAAGGTGTATTCAGACTGACTTCATCCAGACTTAAACTAACAGGCACTTCATCTTCCAGGTTCTTCAGGGGAATGAATTCATAGTAAATGCCATAATCCATCATCAACAATAAATCCTTGCTGTTGGGCAAATCCTGGATGGCCATAAACCCTTCGGATGCATTGTAGGTTTCCAGATAGTGCATGCTGTTGCCCGGAATTAAAGTCTCAAACTCATGGCGATAGGGATCGAAACTAACCCCTCCATGAATAAACAGTTCCAAATTCGGCCAGATATCCGTCAGATTATTTGTCCCCTTCTTCTCTAACAATCTCTTTATCAATACCATAGTCCAGGTTGGAACGCCCGAAATACTTCGAACATCTTCCTGTAACGTTGCTTCCGACATTCTCTCCAGCTTCTCCTCCCAGTCGCCGAGCATGGCAATTTCCGGACCGGGAGTACTGAACAGGGTACTCCAATACGGCATATTGTTCATCATAACTGCGCTGAGATCACCCATTTGCATCTCCCCACTTGTTTTGCCAATTTCAAGGCTGCCCCCGATGAGCAGGCCTTTTCCTTCAAAGATTTTTGTTTCCGGATATTGGTGACAATATATACTCAAAACATCCCTTCCTCCCCTGAAATGGCAATGCTCCAACACTTCCAGACTTACGGGAATGTATTTACTCTTATCTCCGGTAGTTCCCGACGACTTGGCAAAATACCTGACCTCTGAAGGCCATAAAATATTCTGCTCGCCCTTCATCATGCGCTGTATAAACGGCTTCAGATCTTCGTACGAAACCAGCGGCACTCTCTCCCGAAATTCTTTGAAATTGCGGATATCGGAAAACTTGTATTTCTCGCCATACTCCGTTCTGGAGGCGGATTTCAACAAATCTCTGAGTACATGTTTTTGAATAGATACCGGATTCTGAACAGCATTCCATATCTGTTCGTATTGTCGGCGCAAATACCAGGAGAACAATGAGTTTACAAATGGATACATTCCCGTGACAAATCTAGTTCAATTTGTTGGGTTGCGCTCATCATTGGCATCCCTTAAACCCAGTCTTACCAGCGATTGATAAAGCATCATCCGATTGAATGGTTTTATCAGATAATCGTTCATGCCGGCATCCAATCCCCTGTTTCGTTCTTCGGCACTGAGATTTGCCGTATATCCGATAATGGGTGTCGCCAGATTCAGCCCACCTTCCTGGTTGCGAATTCTGAAAGTTGCTGTAATTCCATCGCATTCCGGCATCTGAACATCCATCAGAATGATGTCGTAACGATTCCGGATACATTTCTGGATGGCCTGATTTCCATCTCCGGCTTCATCTACCTCCATATTCCATTCTTTCAAAATATAAGAAGCGATCATGGCATTAAAAACATCATCTTCCACCAACAGTACCTTCTTTTCCCCAAAATCTGCCATCAGGCTTTCCGGATTTGCAATGGCCACAAAATCATGATTCGTTTTCAAATGATAATGAATGGTGAATCGGGTTCCCTGCCCGGGTTCACTGGCTACTTCAATATCCGCCCCCGTTACTTTCACCAGTTCTCTTACAATGGATAATCCGAGTCCGGTACCCCCGTATTTTCGGTTAATATCCCCTGATAACTGCGAGAACCGTTTGAAAATATCATCCTTCTGATCTACACTAAATCCGATACCTGTATCTTCTATGATAATGTCTATGTGCTGAAATCCTTCTTTATCTGACTCCCTTGCCTCCAATATCAATCTCACATAGCCTTCGTGGGTAAATTTGATGGCATTATGAACCAAATTTATCAGTATCTGATTGATCAACTTGCGATCTGCTTCGTGATATGCAGCCAATCCTTCATCAGATTTCAGTTCCAACTGTATTCCTTGCTTGTCGGCCAGAGGTTGTAACCCCGAAACCACTTCTTTGGCCAGTTCTGACAGCGAAAAAGGGGCCGTAACTGTTTTCAGATTTCCGCTCTCTAACACACTGAAATCCAGGATCTCATTGACAATCTGAAGCAGATTGTTTCCTGAAACGGAGAGGTTATTCAAATACTGGTTGCGCTGCTCTTTGGAAGGTTGACGACGCAACATATCGGTGAAGCCAATCATGGCAGTAATCGGAGTTCTGATCTCATGGCTCATCATGCTGAGAAATTTGGATTTGGCCTGATCTGCTGACTCCGCCTTTACCCTTGCCTTGATGAGTTCTTTCTCAATAGCTTTGTTTTCAATAGCGAAATAATACACGAATAACAAAGTTGCAATCAGCGAAAGTCCAAAGGAGGTATGGTATAATAATGACAATAGGTATTCATTATTCATCTCTACCAATCTGGGCTCATCGCCGAAATACCGGGCAGATATGATGTAGAGTATCAGGGGAATGACAGCACTCAGGGCCAATTCCTTTTTCTGATCAGCAGAAAAAAGACAAAATGACCCGACTGCTGCCGGAATGAGATAGTAATACACCCCACTTTTCATGGAGTATAAATAGCAGACCAATGTGATGGTTAGGCCGGATAAGGCAACGGAAAAAAGACGGGCAGCATAATGCTTTTTGGAGGCAGTCAAAAAGAAAACGATGAACCATCCGATCGACAAAAGTTGTGAAATATGGAACATCATCATCATGCCCCGGTACAAATAATTCACACAATAAATTTCAATCAGGAGGATAACAAACAGACAGATTTTGTTTAATAAGATTACCTTATTTGTCTCAGTTCTGGAGTCACCCGGTTCAACCCCAAGATACATGAGGTATTTATAGGCTTTCGTTAATGGTCCGGAAATCAATTGCAGCATTTCCGAATCGCTATGTGTTAATTTTATAAATCATCATAAGTTTTTATTGATCGGAATCAGATTCGATTATATAAAAAAATTATGGTATTACCTATTCATAATCATGAATATAGAAACTGGAAATGAATCCGCTTATCAAGGTAAAAGCTCTGTTATAATGATCATTCAACCTTAAGTTTTCAGGGGAATCATATACGTTGTGATAGTGTTTGTATTTTCCCATCAGATAAAAAAAGAAGCCTCGTACACCGGCTTCTGTAAAAAAATAATGGTCGCTATTGGCGGCTTTCCCCCTTGCCTTTACCTCTGTTAATAAATGATGGGTGGAGTTGATGTTCGTCAATTTTTCAAATTCTTCGGTAAAAACAGCACCATTTACGGCCATAATTCCTTCATCTCCGCTTCCCATCAGGTCTATATTCACCAAAAACCTGATTTTGTTTAATGGTATTAACTGTCTGGAGTCCTTCACCCAATGAAAGGAACCGATCAGACCGGCCTCTTCGGCCGCAAATGCGATAAAGGCTATGGAATATGCCGGAGGATGTTGCTGAAAATAATGCGCCAGATCCAACATCATAGCCACACCGCTCGCATTGTCGTTTGCACCCGGAAAAAATACCGATTTGCCTATACCACCTAAATGGTCGTAATGCGCGGTAACAACCAGAAATGAATCCGGATGTTCCTTTCCCTTAATGTATCCGGCAATGTTGGCGGTCTGATAGTTGGGAATGAATTTGTTCACGATTTTTATTTCTGTTAAGGCTGCATTCAGGGGATAGGAGCCCACAAGCATTTGAAAAGATGCTTTGTTCTCTTTGGTAGAAACACTCCAAACCAGATTGTTCACCAATTCTATGTAGAAACTGACCCTGGTTTCTTTCATCAGTTCCTTGCGTTTTACCATTGCCTTCTCATCAGTGGTTGTGTCGAGCACCAAAACCACTCCGGACTTAATTTCCCTCCGCAATTTTCGATACCTGCATTTTGATAGTAAATCCTCCTTTTTTACAAGACGCAACTTTTGATGGACGGCATGAAAGGAAGTAGCATGAGGTGCCGGAATAAAATCCACCCCGGCCTGCATGTTTTTTCCATCAATCTGAAAAATCAGATCTTCAGGAAAAGTGTTCACCGGAAATGAAAAACGATGTCGGTAGTCATCCGCCAACGGAAGAAGTCCGGCATGTATCATCTCGTTGCGAATGAATTCTCCCGCTTTACGGTCACCGTCATTCAAATATCCCCTGCCAAAATACGCGGGACTGCACAAACTATCCATGATACGGGTTGCATAATTCCGATCCTGAGCAATGGTGGTGCAATGAATTAAAAACAGTAGCACCGTATATATGATATTTTTGCGACGAATTCTCATAGTTCAAACATACAGAAATTCAAAAGCAGTGTCTATAAAAGTCGATGTTTTGATGGTAGGTGGCGGGGCAGCAGGCTTCTTTGCTGCGGCATTGTTGTCGGCATGGCGGCCGGAATTGCAGATATGCATTCTCGAACAATCGACGGAGTATCTGCAAAAAGTGAAAATTAGTGGAGGTGGAAGATGCAATGTAACCCACGATTGTTCAGACCCTGAGATGTTGGTTAAAAACTATCCCCGTGGGGAAAAGGCTCTGCTTGGACCATTTCATCGTTTTGGACCAGCAGATGTGATGGAATGGTTTGAAAATCATGGGGTTCCATTAAAAACTGAAAGTGATGGTCGTGTGTTTCCAAAAAGTGATTCTTCGGATTCCATCGTAAACTGTCTCAGGCAAACTGCTGTAAATCAAGGTGTTATACTTTCCAACAAAACTGCACTTAAAGAAATTCGATTCAATGGAAATGCATGGGAAGCAATATCTAATCAACGGAATTATGAAACCTCCAAAGTCCTGATTTGTTCCGGTGCCAATCACGGAATTTGGAAAATGTTGCAGGAACTTGGTCACACCATCATTGAACCCTGCCCTTCGCTTTTTACATTGCACACAAAGGCTGAATTCATTCAGGGATTGGCGGGCATTTCTATTCCAAATGTGCTTTTGTCTGTGGCGAATACCGGGCTTAAAACCGAAGGCCCCATGCTCATTACCCACAATGGCCTCAGCGGTCCGGCGGTATTGCGATTGTCGGCCTGGGGAGCTCGTTTACTTGCAGAAAGACAATATTCCTTTCAACTGACCGTAAATTTCACAGGAATGGAACCGGAAAAAGCCCTGGAACATCTTCGCATTTTTCAGGCACAAAACAGAGATAAGCAAATTGGCACCATCGGCCCGTTGGGTTTGCCGCGAAGGTTATGGGATCGCTTGACGGATGGATTTACACTCCTGCCGGGCAGCCGATGGAAACACCTGCAATCAAGTGATTTGACTGAAATTTGTCATCAACTGACGCATTTCCAGATTTTGGTAAACGGAAAAAGCACCTTTAAAGAAGAATTTGTAACAGCCGGTGGCGTAGATTTGGATGAAATCAATTTTAAAACCATGGAAAGCCGAAAATTCCCGGGCTTGTATTTTGCCGGTGAAGTAATGGATGTGGATGCCATAACGGGCGGCTTCAATTTTCAACATGCATGGACCTCCGCCTGGCACGCGGCCATGGCCATCAATGAGTCCCTATGAAGGCAATCACTCTGTTCGAATGGCTGGCGTTTGCATCAAACCTGATTTTTTTGCTACTCCTTACGTTTGAACGCCGATCGGGATGGATTTTCGGTGGACTGGCAGCTGCCATCTCCATGGTTCTTCTGGCAGATGCTCAACTCTATTACGAGTCGATTCTGAATCTCTATTACATTGCCGTTGCCATAATCGCATACCGAAGCTGGAAAGAAAAAAGAGAACATCTATTGGTTTCGCGATGGAATCATAAGCAACTAATCCGGGTTGTAATGGTTGGAATGTTGGTGAGTGTAGTCCTGGGGAAAATATCCCAGAGATTTTCACCTTCCGATTATCCATATGCAGATGCATTTATCACCGTTTTCAGTTTTATTGCTACTTTCAAGGAAGCCCGGAAAATACTCTCATCCTGGACCTGGTGGTTTGTGCTCAACTTGTCGGCTGCCTGGCTTTACCACAAAAAAGGATTGGATATTTTAGGCATACAAATGTTGTTGTTTGCCCTTTTATGCATCAGCGGATATTTTCGCTGGTATAAATCTTATAAGACCCGATAATGAAAGGAGGATGTATGATTTGGGTTTTGCCCCCTTACCTGAGATGGATGATACATCCCAAATATGCAGCCGCGGCCATATGGCCATTGGTTATTATCAGAGAACCTAAATATGCCATACCCAATATCATACGTCACGAACAAATTCATCTGAAACAACAACTGGAATTACTGGTGCTGCCGTTCTACTTCATCTATATTTCTGAATATTGCTATTACAGACTAAAAGGCCGGAATCATACGAAGGCCTACATGAGTATCAGTTTTGAAAAAGAAGCTTACGGGTTTGAAAATCAAGCAGATTACTTGTCGAACCGGAAACTATGGGCTCAATGGTCTACAACGTAGATTTCAATTTTACGGTCCACATTCCCCGAAAATCACCTTCTGAAAATCCCATAGCTTTGTCTTTGGGATAGGTTTTCTTAATGGCATTAAATACGGCCTCTGTTATTTCATATCCGGGTTTACCGTGGCAATTCAGACACATAGGCTGAACCATAATGGGATGATAATAGTATAAATCCCCATTCTCATGAAGGTCTAATACCGGTCCTATTTCCTGTTTTCGGCCATGCGCATCCCGCATCATTTCCAACACCTGTTTTTCCCTTTGTGTGGGCTTATTGCCGGGATTTCTGAATTTCAGCGCCGTTCTTCTTATTTCATACGTATTCCCATAAGGGTTTTCTCCCTGCATTAAATGGTTACAGGCAGTGACCGCTGCCATGGGTCCTCTTTGCTGCATGGCATGAACCAGGGAATCCTTCACCCTTTTAGACGCTGCATCCACCGCTTGTTTTCCCTGTTGCATCCATTTTTCCTTGTCTTTATCGCTCATTTGAGACGATTCACCGCAGGCATATACGAATCCCAACAAAACACTAAAAATGAGCAGTTTGAATTCTATTTTCATGGTGTTCAATTCCTGATATATAGGATACTTCCGTTTATGGCAACCGGATACTGTCTCAACGGATATTTAGCCGGTCCTTGCTGCACCAGGCCGTCCATCTGGTATTTCGATTCACAACACGGAACCCAGGTGGTATCTGAAAATTGACCACATCTGAGGTTGAGATTCATACTATCAACATGTATTAAGGAACAAGTTAAATCCGGAAGATGTGTACACAAACGATCGAAGGCGTAAAATTGATCATCGAATCCGTGGATAACCAAAATCCCTCTGTTTCCGCCATCTTCATACACATAAGATCCCAGATTTTTCAATTTAAAATAAGTAGGCAAATCCGTATTAATCGTCAAGTTCACCGAAGCTGCCGGCACAGGGTGCTCTCCGCCCGGATCGTCATCGCAGGCTTGAAATGCCGCGAAAAAACACAGCAGAGATGCCGCCTTAAGCGTACGTATAAAAGCCCTTACCACTTTTGCGTCCATGTAATCCTGCATCCACTTTTTGTTGTTGTATCCGACTAGGTCTGAATTTCGGGTCCTGATGAAAAAGCTCAAACATCGAAGAAGTAACAGAAAAGTTGGTATCAACACCGATTAAATCCATCAGTCTGAATGGGCCCATTTTAAATCCGCTACTTTCCATCAGCATATCGATATCTTCAAACGAAGCAATACCTTCTTCCAGTATTTTCAGAGATTCTACGTAATAATGTCTCGCTACCCGGTTAACGATGAACCCGGGTGCATCTGCTGCAATAATGGGGGTTTTACCCAGTCCCAAAATAAAGGATTTCATCTCCTCCGTGATGTCGGGTGAGGTGTGCGCACCATTTACAATTTCAACCAGTTTCATGATATGTGCCGGGTTGAAAAAGTGCAGTCCTATCACTCTTTCCGGATGCTCGATGCCCGCTGCGATGCGGGTAATGGGGATGCTGGATGTATTGGTAGCCAGGATGCAATTTGAGGAATTCACAGCCGCCAATTTCCTGAATAAATCCTGTTTCACATCGAGTCTTTCCACGATGGCTTCGATGGCAAGATCGCAGGGCAACTGATTGATATCGGTGGTGGTGGATAATCTTCCCAGTATTTCGGGTAGTGCCTGCGGGGTGAGTTTACCGATGGAAACTGCTTTTTCAAGATTACCCCTGATGGCATCCAAAGCTTTTTGTAAGGCTGATTCCTGAACGTCAGCCAGAACTACTTCATGACCGGCAGAAGCACAAACCTGTGCAATTCCCAATCCCATGGTACCGGCTCCTATGATGGCAACTTTCATAAACAATGAAATTCAAAGATACAAAGGGCTTTTATTTTCTGCGCAGCCAAGTTTCGGGATTCTGCTTTTCATTGCCTTTCCATACTTCGAAATGCAATTCTGTTTTCCCTTCTTCATTGGTGTGAATCTGACCTACCTCCGCACCAACTTTCAGTTTTTGGCCCTTGGTTACAGAAACTACCTCCAAATTGCTATACACCGTAAAAAACTCACCGTGCTTTACCAAAACCGTATTGAATAAGCCCGGAATACGCACGATGGCTGTCACTTCGCCCTCAAAAACTGCCTTGGCCTTGCTTCCACCTGTCGTGCTGATGTTAATGCCGTTATTTTCGGTCGTAATATTTTTTAGGGTGGGGTGAGGATGTATCCCGAATGCCTGGGAAATAAATCCACTACCCACGGGCCAGGGCAATTTGCCTTTATTCTGACTAAAGAGTTTCGACATGGCAATTTCCTCCTTATTGAAATCCGTCATTGACGGCTCTTTCGGAGATGCCGGTGGACCAGATTTATTTGCCTCTGCCTCCTTTCGTTTTCGCTCCTCCTCCTTGCGTTTCCGTTCAGCCTCTTCGCGTGCTCTTTTTATTTCGGCTTCAATGGCCTTTTTAATGGCGTCATCGAGTTTGCGCGCCAATGCCTCTTTCTCCTTCAAATCTTTCTTCAGTTCACTTTCCTGTTTCTGAAGGTCCTTGTACAAATTACTCGCCTCGTCCTCATCCTTTTCCAAATCCTTTTTTTCCTCTTCCCGATTGCTCATTAATTGAAGTTTTTCACTTCGGGTTTGCATCAACATATTCACCCGGGAGGTATTTTCATCAATTTTAGCCTTGATTAACTCCAATTGCTTTTTGCGGTAATCTACCAGCATTTTCAGATAGTTCATACGCTTTAATACCTGATTAAAGTCCTCTGCACTAAAAACAAATTGAAGTCGATTGCGGGTATTGCTCGATTTATAGCCGTTGTAAATCAGGTGTGCATATTGCTGCTTGAGCTGAACTATCTCCGAATTGAGAAGCTGGATTTCGGAATTCTGAACCACAATATCATCATCAATGCCTTCCAATTCACGCCCGATTTGAACCATCATTTTCTTGCGAAGGTTTATCTGAGCTTGTAATGTCCTCAGAACCGCCACGCTTTTCTGCTTTTTATTCTGCGTTTGTTTCAGAATTTTACGAGTGGTTTCTATTTGCTTGCGGGTCTGATTCCGCTGCTTTTCCAGGGTTTTCCGATCATTTTTTTGTGCCGACAAACTGAACGGCAAACAAAAAAGGCATAAAAGTAAAAGTAAGCTAACCGGCTTTCTTGTAATTGGGCGGTATAGAAAATGGAAACTCATGGGTTTGATCCAAAGTGACTTTTTCATAAGATAACGTCAGAATGGGTCTGCTATTTTCGGCATTAACTTCTATTCTGGATGAATATGGCAAATACATTTTATCAACCTTGGTATGCTTACTGTATTCAATATTCATATCCTGGCCGGTTTTCATATTCTTGATGAAAGCCCCACTCAATCTATGTAACGAATTAACATACAGCTTATTATAAATGTCAGCTTCCCTGTATTCTATGGCCTTGGCTGCACTGTCGGCACTGTTCATTTTATAAGATTTCCAAGGGTAGGGTGCATTTCCCAATAAAATGGCCTGCAACTGTATCAACTCTACCTGAACACCAAGCAACTGATGGGCCTGATCCTTTCCGTAAGCATAATAAACCCGATTAAAACGATCCAAAACATATATGCTATCCTTATTCAACAGGGCTCTCACGACCTCAAAACCCAAACCACTCACTGAAATCCAAATCAAGCTATCCTTTTTCATTCTGATGCTCATGGTAAAGGACTGATTGGACTCTCCCTCCGTATAATTTGCCCTGGCTTGAATGGAAAGAGATTCGAATTGAAAGGCCGCCTCTTCCATTTTAATCAACGTCTCATCCGTAACGATGACAGGTTTATTTACAACGGTGCTTTTTTTGCGCTTCAACCCGGCGCAGGAACTAAAAGTCCCTAACAATAGTATAACCAGCAGAAGCTCAGCCCGGAATACCTTCTTTAATTTTCCTTTGTAATTTTTCTGCATCTCCTTTATTGTCAATTGCCTTTCGCCAATAGCTCTGGGCATCATCGTTTCTTCCCATCTTGAAATAAACATCTCCCACATGCTCTAAAATTTCAGCATTCCTGGGGTCGAGTTTAAGCGCGGTCTCCAACAATTTCAAAGCCTCGGGATATTTGGCGCTTTGGTACAAAACCCATCCGTAAGTATCCAGGTATGAAGCATTGTCGGGCTCTGATTTCAAGGCCTTCTGTATCATCTTCACCGCATCATCCAACCTATGCTTCCTTTGGGCGAGAAAGTAGGCATAATTGTTTAGTGCCAGTGCGTTTTCAGGGTCTAATTCCAGCACAGATTCAAATGAAGCATCCGATTTTTCGTGATTGTTCATTTGATGGTAGGCATCGGCCATATTGAGATGCAATTGTATTTTATCTCGGATTTGGATGGCAAATCCCAATCCCTCTTCCGATATGGAAACAGACTTTTCAAACTGTTTTAAAGCGATTAATGCAAAACCGTTATAGATGTAGAGGGCGGGTATATTCGGAAATACTTCCAACGCCTTCCGTGAATCTTCTTCCAGCAATTTCATGTCATTGACACGTTCATCAATAGAAATCAATTTCTGCCAGTACTTGTAATCTCCGGATTCCAAGGTAAGAGCCTTCAACAAATACGTTCGGCTTTCACTAAAGGAACCAAGTGCATAATACAAATCGCTGTATACCACATACCCCATCGCATCGTTGGGATGTGTTTTCACCAGTGCTTCCGCCAATCTGAACACTTGTGTCTTACTTTTCTCATCCTTTTGCATCAACACAAAATAGGAAGAGACTACCTGCAGTTTATTGGCCATTTTAACCCGGTCATCTCCGAATCCTGCTAAAAGATGTTCAAAGGATGCATCGGCTTCACCCTTGCTTCTTAAAATATCAGCCAACCCAAAATGGGCATATCCGTTCAACGAATCCAATGCAATCATTTTGAGATATGATTTCTCGGCATCCGCCTTTTTTCCAACGGACATTTGGGTTTCTGCGAGCAAACCCCAGTAACGCACCTCATCCGGACAAGCTTCAGCCAATTTTAATATTTCGGCCAGCGCCTGTTCCGGTTTGTTCAGTTTCAGGTACAATTGTTCCAGTTTCCTGGCCGATTCTTCATCCACCCCGAATTTTTCCTGATATCGGTCCAGTATTTTGATGGATTCCTTGTATTCGCCGGCATTGATCAACTGATTTGACGCCTCTATGTAATTAGACAAGCGGTTGGGATCCTGTTCTATCATTTTCACAAAAATCCCCGCTGATTTGGCATATAAACCCTGACGATTGTAAATCTGCCCCAATTGACCGTAATACCAATGATTGTAAACCGGATTCTTTTGAACGGATTTCTCGGCCCAATGCTGAGATTCATCGGTATTCTTCTGTTTCAAATAAAGATTGGCCAGCTGATACATCACCGCATGGTTTGAAGGATCGATTTTGATCGCCTGTAAAAATGATGATGTGGCTTCCTCCAAATTCCCCAAAGCCTTTTGCTTACTCGCCTCAAAAAATGCTTCATTGAACTTCTTCTGCTGAGCATAAGAAAGTTCACCGGCATTTTGTTTACGTCCCGCACATGCGGTTAATATTCCTGTTATGGCGATATATAGAAAAACATTTCTCATAGGGTTCCGGCTACGGTCGAGTAATCACTCAAACTCAATTCCCGTGCCTTTCCGTCATAAATGGTATGATTGCCCAACATAGAATTGGTAATATCTGCATTGATCAAATGCACCTTTTCCTGTAAAATACTATTGGTAATCACTGAATTTTCAATTACGCTATTATCTCCAATACTTACAAACGGTCCAACCGTACTGTTCGATATGCGCACGTTTTTCCCGATGAAACAAGGCGGGATAATTTTACTGTTTTCTGACAACATTCCGGGGTCTATCAAGTTGGGTTCATCGGTTGTTTCCAGAACCCGTTTGTTGGTATATACTGTTACATCCTTATTCCCGCAATCCAACCACTCAATCACTTTACCCGGCACAAATTTCATCCCTTTCGATTTCATATTTTCAAGGGCATTGGTCAATTGATACTCACCTTTTTCCCTGATATCATTATCGAGCAGGTACCGAATTTCTTGCTCCAAATTAGCGCCATCTCTGAAAAAATAAATTCCGATAATGGCCAAATCGGATACAAAATCCTGTGGTTTTTCAATAAAATCTGTGATTTCATTGTTTTCATTCAGTTTAACCACCCCAAATGGTCTGGGATCATCTACTTTTTGCACCCAAATGATGCCATCTCTGCTGCTGTCGAGGGTAAAATCGGCACGGAACAAAGTGTCGGCAAAAGCCACGATTACGGGGCCTCTCAAACTGGCTTTGGCACAATAGACCGCGTGTGCTGTTCCCAGCGCTTCGTCCTGAGTGCATATCAGACCTTTGGCTCCAATTCCGGATGCTATTTCCAACAGCTTTTCTTCAACAGCTTTGCCAAAACCGGGGCCAATAATAAAGGCTATCTCGTCGATTGGTTCAGCACAAACTTTGGCAATGTCTTCTACCAGGCGCTGAACAATGGGTTTACCCGCAATTGGCAATAGTGGTTTTGGTGTAGTGAGGGTATGCGGTCTCATGCGCTTTCCCATTCCTGCCATAGGGATAATCAGATTCATATATGTTTTTAGCTTAAGGTTTAATTCCGGTATGTCCATATCCGCCTGCACCGCGAACTGTTTCGTCGAGTTCTTCGGTTAATTGCCATTCTACTTTTTCATATCTGGCCACTACCATTTGTGCAATTCGGTCTCCGTGGTTCACCAAAAAAGGCTCATGCCCCAGGTTTATGAGCAACACCTTAATCTCGCCGCGATAGTCTGCATCAATCGTTCCGGGGGTGTTTAACAATGTTATACCATGTTTGAGTGCCAGGCCGCTTCTCGGACGAATTTGCGCTTCAAATCCCGAAGGTAATGCCATAAACAATCCTGTTCCGATTAACTGTCGATGGCCAGCGGCAATCACAACCGGCTCTTCCAAACAGGCACACAAATCCAGACCGGCAGAATGCTCAGTCTGATAAGCGGGCAAACTCAGTCCACTTTGATTGATGATACGGATTTGTACCATAGTTTTTGAGAAAGGCGCGAATTTACGCAAATTTATTCACCCTTTCCATTAAATAGATGCCTGCTACAAAGCCGATCAATGCCAGTGCTTGCCATATTTCGTTCGGAAACCACTTGAAAATCAAAACAAACTGATAAACAAAAACAGCCCCCAGTGCCAGACCCAAATAAGTTAAAATTCTCGGAACATTATATGGAACCGGATAATAACGCTGACCCTGCAACCACGAAATCAAGGCCATACTCATATATACGATCAATGTCGTCCATGCCGCACCTAGAATTCCGATTTTTGGTATCAAAAGGATATTCAGTACAATTGTAAGCACAGCACCTCCCATGGCTATCCAGGCACCCATGCGGGTCTTTTCGCTGAGTTTATACCAGATAGACAAATTGTAATACATGCCGAGAAAAATATTCGCCATGAGTAAGACAGGCACCAGTTGCATGGCCTGTGGATGCCTGTAGTAGGCTTCCTGCCTTATCAACAGTGCCGATAATTCATCCATCATCAACATGCATAGGAGAAATATGCCTGCACAAACTGCGACAAATAAATGCATCACCCGAGCATAAATCCTCGGGGCATCACTCTGTCGGCTCTGTTCAAAAAAGAATGGCTCCGCCGCAAATCTGAATGCCTGAACAAATAAGGTAATTACAATGCTCAGCTTATAAAATGCACCATATACACCGGTATTAAAATCCGCTTCCTTCGCCGGAGTTAAATATTGGATAAGTACCCGATCCAGCAATTCGTTCACCATACCGGCCAATCCGATTAATATCACCGGCCAGGCATATTTTAGCATGGATTTGATGAATTCCACATCCGGAGCAGAACGAATGACACGCAATTCCGGAATCATACACAAAAATCCGATCAGGCTGGCCAAAACATTCGCAATAAAAATATAGAAGATTCCCCAATCGGGGTTAAATCCGGGAAGTTGAATACCTTTTTCGAAATAGGTATATCCAAAATAAACAAAGTACAGGTTCACGCCAATGTTGATGGCGATATTCAACAGTTTGAGGAGCGCGAATCGCCGGGCTTTACCCATTTTCCTCAACCAGGCCATAGGCAATGAAGTGAGGGCATCCAAAGGTAATATGAGGGCAAAACATCTGAAATAATTGCCATGACCCTCAAATCCTACCCATTCTGCCAAGGGTTCCGCACCAAACCAAATGATAAGCCCAAGTAATATGTTCAAGGGCAACAACAATAAAAAGGCGTGAGAATAAGCCTTAGCCGTATCGTTAATTTTAGTGGAAAAATGAAAAAAAGCCGTTTCCATTCCCATAGTTAAAATCACTGCAGCAAAGCCGGCAAAGGCATATAAAACGGTTACTACACCATATTCTTCCGGTAAAAATTGCGCGGTATACAGGGGAACCAGCAAGAAATTCAGAAACCGCCCTACCATGCTGGACAAGCCATACACTGCTGTTTCGCCAGCAAGTTTCCGGATGAGTGCCTTCATGTCGATGGGCAAATATCGATAAAAAAATGAGGTGGTTTATGGGTAGTTCACATAAGTGTAAACTGAAATACCGGGTGCGCTGCAAATTCTCTTATTTCCCCTCAACCGAACACTCGTCCTCCATTTCGCGCATTTCATAGATTCTTTCCGACTCCCTTCAAGAAATGCAAGAAATTTGCGTTATCCCCTATAAATTGCGAACAGAACCAATTTACCGAGATGAATAAATTTATTAAATCATTGATGATCCTGGTACCTGCTTCATTGCTGGCCCTTGGATTTTATCTGAAACAAGATACCCAACCTGAAGACCTGCTGGTTCGAACCATACTGGAAAATCTGAGAAATTTCCACTATGCCCCGGTTGAAATTAACGACAGCTTTTCCAACAAAGCATTCACGAATTATTTGGATGCTTTAGACCCTACCAAACGTTTGTTGCTGGATGATGATGTAAAGCGGTTGGAAGAACATCGCTACACCTTGGACGATGAAAGTATGTCGGGCAGATATGATTGTTTTAATTTGAGTCTGGAGCTGATCGAACGGAGACAACTGGAAATCAAGGATATCTATAAAGGTATTCTGGCCGAACCCATGGACTTCACCAAAGACGAGCAGGTAGATTTTAACGAGAAAATTCCATATGCTAAAAATCATGATGAGCTTCGGGAGAGATGGTTTAAATACTTGAAATACAACGTGATGCTTCGCGTAATAAGCAGTCTGGATGTGCAGGAAAAAGCAGATAGCTCCATAAAAAAAGAAAGCATGGACAGTCTGGAGTATAAAGCGAGAATGGCAGTTCTGAAAAATCACGATGAGTGGTTCGACCGATTGGTTAAAATCAAGAGAAAAGACCGACTCAGTATTTATATCAATGCCCTTACATCTGTATTTGATCCACATACCAATTATTTTCCACCGGCCGATAAGGAAAATTTCGATATTCGAATGAGTGGGAAACTGGAAGGAATCGGAGCTCAACTGCAGGAGAAAGACGGATATATCAAGGTAATGAAAATCATTCCAGGTAGTCCAAGTGCTTTGCAAGGTGAGTTAAAGGAAAACGACCTCATCATCAAGGTAGCACAAGGCAAAGATGATCCGGTTGATTTGGTGGATGTGCGCATTGATGATGCCGTAAAACTGATCCGCGGTAAAAAAGGCACAGAAGTTCGGTTAACCGTTAAAAAACCCGATGGAAGCATTAAGGTGATTCCAATTGTTCGCGATGTTGTGCAATTGGAAGAAACTTATGCCAAAAGTGCGATTTTGTATGACGCCGACAAGAAAAAAACGGGCTATGTGTATCTCCCGAGCTTCTATGCAGATTTTAGCGGAGAAGGTGGAAGAACCAGTTGGAAAGATGTAAGGGATGAAATTGAAAAGTTGAAAAAGGAAAATGTGAAAGCCATTATCCTCGACTTGCGCAACAATGGCGGAGGTTCACTGGCAGATGTAGTGGAAATGGCGGGATTATTTATTCCAGAAGGCCCGGTGGTTCAGGTTAAATCCAGGGGTGAAAAACCCTATGTAATGAGTGACCACAATAGACAGGTTACCTGGGATGGGGCCTTCATAGTGATGGTTAACAGTTTCAGCGCATCCGCATCAGAAATACTCGCTGCAGCCATGCAGGATTACAATAGGGCCATTATTCTGGGTACCGGACCAACACACGGAAAGGGTACGGTTCAGAGATTTGCTGAACTCGGTGCTCAGGGCGCCGGTCCGGATGTATTGGGTTCTGTGAAACTTACCGTTCAAAAATTCTATCGCATCAATGGAGACGCAACCCAATTAAAAGGTGTTGAACCGGATTTGGTGATGCCCGACAACTATACCTATATCAAAACCGGTGAAAAAGAAGACCCTGCAGCTATGCCATTCGATCAAATTGAAAAAGCTTTTTATAAGCCAGGCAATTGGCTTAAGGATAAAAAGAAGATTGTGAAAGCCAGCCAAAACCGAACTTCCAGTCAAAATGAAATGATTTTGCTTGAAGAAAATGCGAAAAGATGGCAAAAACAGAATGAAAGAACCGTTTATTCCCTTCAGATTCAGAAATATAGAGAAGAAGAAAAGGCGTTGAGCGAAGTAAATAAGAAATACGAATCCCTGTTTAAGCCAATAGAAGATTTGAACATAGATTTCTGTAGTTCTGATGCAGAAGCGATGAAGGGAGATGAAAGCAGGAAAGCAAGAGCCATGGATTGGAAATCAAATCTCAAAAAGGATTTGTATTTATATGAAGCCCTTCAAATAGCTGAAGATCTGATGTAAAGACCACTGTTCGACGAACAATTTTGTCGGTTCATGTGCAGAATTTACATTTGTTCCTGATGCAACAAAATATATTTCTCCTTTTATGTCTGATCAGTGCACTTTGCTGGACCTCATGTCAGACGAAAGAAAAGCCTCAGGATCAAACTTCTGTTGAAGCTCCTTCAACTCCGGATGCCGGAATCTATGCCAGGGTTAAACTAACCACGGATCTGAATGCCCTCAGTGAAGATGAAAGGGCCATGCTTCCCGACTTGATTAAGGCTGCCATGATTATGGATGATCTTTTTTGGAAACAGGCTTACGGCGACAAAGAAAGCCTGCTATCCACCATTAATAATGATTCAATCCGGACTCAGGTCCTGATCAATTATGGTCCATGGAATCGACTGGAAAACAATTTACCTATGTGGGAGGGAATTGGCGAAAAACCCAAAGGTGCCAACTTCTATCCTGCCGATATGAGCAAGGAAGAATTGGAGAAATCCAAAGTTGCCGATAAAAAAGGCCAATATTCCATTATTCGTCGTGATAGCAGCGGAAAACTATATAGTATTCCATTCCATGTAGCTTTTAAACCTGAATTGGAAAAAGCAGCTTCTTATTTAAAAAGTGCGGCCTCCAAATGCCGCGATGCCGGTCTTAAAACCTATCTTGAACTTCGCGCACAAGCTTTACTTACCGATGATTTTACCCGAAGTGATGAAGCCTGGCTCGATATGAAAACCAATGGAATTGACTTGATTATCGGTCCAATAGAAAACTATGAGGATCAACTATATAATGCCCGTACATCTTATGAAGCCTATGTATTAATCAAAGACAGAGAATGGAGTAAGAAACTCGAAAAGTATGTGGCCTATTTGCCCGAATTACAGCGCGACTTGCCATGTCTTCCCCAATACAAAAAAGAGAAAATTTCTGCCTCCAATGCACAACTCAATGCCTACGATGTGGTGTATTATGCCGGTGATTGCAATGCCGGAAGTAAAACCATTGCCGTTAACCTTCCCAACGATGAAAAATTGCAACAAGAAAAGGGAACACGTCGCAGTCAGCTTAAAAATGCCATGCGTGCAAAATATGATCGCATTCTGGTTCCGATTTCTCATGAGTTAATATCTAAAGAACAGCAGAAACATATCACTTTTAATGCTTTCTTCTCCAATACCATGTTTCATGAAGTAGCGCATGGATTGGGCATCAAAAATACCATCACAGGAAAAGGTACGGTAAGAGATGCGCTGGAAGAAGAGTTTTCTGCCTTGGAAGAAGGTAAGGCTGATATCCTCGGATTATATATGATCACCCGTCTGTTTGAAAAAGGTGAAATAAGCGAAGGAGAAATTATGGATCACTACGTAACCTTTTTGGCCGGTATTTTCCGCTCGGTTCGCTTCGGAGGTGCAAGCGCACATGGAAACGCCAATATGGTGAGATTCAATTATTTTCAGGAAAAAGGAGCATTTATCAGAGATCCGAAAACGGGCACTTATCAGGTACAGCAGGAAGCATTCGCCCGTGCCGTTAACGACCTTTCCGCAGAAATCCTGAAACTTCAAGGCGATGGCAACAAAGCAGCCGTTACCGCATTCATGAAAAAATACGGTTATATCGGTGAAGAACTCCAAAAGGATTTGGATAGACTGAAAGCAGTAAATATTCCAGTCGACGTTATTTTTGAGCAAGGTCTGAAGGTTTTGGGTCTCGGATAATGAATCGCCGGAAATTTTTGATGCAGGCAGCTGTTGCAGGATGGTCGGTTCAATCTGGTAAAGCAGCTGAACTTATCAAAAGCATGCAACAAACCGGAATGGCCGATGTAGCCAACGAGGAATTCTGGCTATTGGTAAGAGGCATGTTTGAACCGGATCCGGCATTCATTCAGTTGGAAAACGGCTACTTTTCTCCTCAACCGGTTTCAACCCGCAATTATTTTCAAAAAACAGGTACCTATATCAACAGAAAGACATCCCTGTATATGCGCACCGAGCAGGAAAACGGACGGGAGAAAAGCAGATTGGCACTTGCCGGTCTCGCCGGGTCAGAACCTGAAGAAACCGCCCTGGTTCGCAATACCACGGAAGCCATGAACATCGTAATCATGGGTTATCCCTGGCAAAAAGGAGATGAAGTCATATACAGCAATCAGGACTATGGCAGTATGGTCGAACAACTGAAACAGGCTGAAAAGCGCTATGGGATACATCTCAAAATGATATCATTGCCCATACATCCTAAAAGCGATGAAGAAATTGTGAATGCATACATGGATGCAACCGGTTCGAACACCAGGTTGATTCTGTTGACTCACATGATCAATTTAACCGGACAGATACTTCCTGCTTCCAAAATAATCGCCGCAGCTCACGCTAAGCAAATTGAAGTTTTGGTTGATGCAGCGCACAGCTTCGCTCATATTCCCTGCAACTTTAAAGATTTGGATGCCGATTATCTCGGGTGCAGTCTTCATAAATGGCTATGTAATCCATTAGGTGCCGGAATGCTCTGCGTGAAGAAAAAACACACTCAAAAAATATGGCCGCTTTTCGGAGATACCGGTTATGATGCATCCAATATCCGAAAATTTGAACATTTCGGAACGCATCCCTGTGCCGTAAGCGAAACCTTACCCGAAGCCATCTCCTTTCATCAAATGATCGGGGCCAAACTCAAGGAAAGTCACTTGCGTTATCTTCAAAAAAGCTGGACGGATGAGATTCGCAAAGATGAGCGATTTCAAATGCTCACACCGGTTGGACCTGAACGTTCCTGCGCCCTGGCTAATGTCTCAGTTATCGGGAAAAAACCTTCACAGGTATCCAAAACCCTCAAAGAGAAATATGGTATTTTCACCGTGGCCATCGAACACGATGTTATTCAAGGGGTCCGCATAACACCGCATCTTTTTAACAATCCCGGAGAGACCGCTAAATTGGTAACTGCGCTGAAAGAAATCGCTTCCTGATCAGTTTGTTTTAATCAAAGGCATCCATTCTGTTTGATTCGTGGAAATCAATCGCAGAAAATAGAAACCGGCGGGTATTTCCGTGGTTTCAATATGCTCCGAGCCCAATGAAAATCCGCTCTTGATCACTGCTCCCCGGTTATTGCACAATTGGTAATTAAAAGGTTCTGACCGCTCCAGGTTTAATTCACCTGTAAATGGATTCGGATAGACTGTGGAAAGGGTTGAAAGGTTCTTCGAACCTCCGGTTTTGCAAACTAAATCCGAAATCTTGCTCCAAAGCACTATATCAAAATCTGACAATGCCGGCATTGCATCGTCCGCGGCATCACCCATCCTCACGACAACCAAGCCCTGAGACGGCACGACGTAAAGTTTCTGATCATTTTTTCCCATAGCGGCATACATGTCCGAAGGAGCAGAAGGAACCAAATCCCGGTTAAAAACAGTTGGTAGTCCCGGCATGATAATTTCGCCTTTCCCATTCAGCCACCATAGATACCCATAGCTTTTGTTTAACGATTGGCTGGTCTGAATCATGGCAGGATGATAGGACATATTATTCAATACGGTATCCTGCTTCCAGATACCATTCGCGAGCATCAAAACCCCAAATCTCGCCATATCTCTGGCTTTGCTGAGAAACAGGTCGTTCCAGCCGCTTTTTACCCATAATCCGCCCATGCCAATTCTGGAAGTCAGGCGCTGATACGTATAAATGTTGAAGGACTTGCCAGTTGCCTTTTCAACCACGTCATGGGTAAGCGTGTAAGGAGCATTATGGTAAAACCAGCGCGTTCCTGCATCTGCTTTATACGTAAGGCATTCGGGTGTTGTACAGTCCGAGTTCAACAGGTTTTCATTCAATCCTGTGGTCATGGTCACCTGGTGTAAAACGGTAATCTGATCTTCCTTGTCCTTAGGACAACTGGTCCAACCTTCTCCCAAATAAGCAGAAACCGGAAAATCTAAGGACAAATACCCATCTTGCTCGGCTATTCCTATAACTGCCGAAGCCAGAGACTTACCTGCAGAAGCCCAGTACCAAAGACTATCTTGGGTAAATGTTCCAAAATACCATTCCAATACAATCTTGCCATCCTTAAGAACCATAAACGCCTTGGTTTTTTTCGATTCCAGATAATCCTGAAGTGAATCCAACTTCGTTTCACACCAACCTAAACGCATAGGATGCAAAGTGTCCCAGTTGCCTGAATTAGGCGGAAAATATACCTGAGCCCGGGCCATATTATAAGTTCCGGAAATCAACAAGGTGAGCATTAAAAAGCCGACTTTCAAGATGTTAGGTTTCATACAGCGTTTAGTATCTCAAATATAATAAATTCTTCCTGACAATCTGACAGACACATAAGCGGGTCTGAATTTTGATGCCGGGATGATATGGCAAGTTATACAGACATTATCGGCAGTCATGAAAAAGTGTTGGTGGATTTCAGCGCCACCTGGTGTGGACCATGTAAAATGCTGGCTCCTATTTTGGAAGACTTAAAAAACAAGGCGGGCGATGAAGTGAAAATCGTTAAAATAGATGTTGACCGCAATCCGGAACTGGCGTCTCGCTATCAGGTACAAGGGGTTCCAACCCTGATTTTATATCACAATGGCAACCAGGTTTGGCGTCAAAGCGGGGTGTTGAGCGCGCATGACCTGCTCCAAATTATCCGCACCCATTAATCCGTTTTAGGCCTGAACCTAAACAAAGCACCCGGAGTTTCGGTCACAAAATAGAGAAACCCGTCACTACCTTGTTTAATGTCTCTGATTCGCCCTATGCCTTGAACCAGCCTTTCTTCTGCAACCACCTGGTTTCCGTTTAGCTTTAAATGGTTGATGTGCTCACCGGCCAAAGCTCCGATAAAAAGACTTCCATTCCATTGAGGTATAACCTCGGATTGGTAAAATGTCATTCCACAAGGTGCTATGGAAGGCTTATAATAGTAAATAGGTAAAATGGTTCCTTCTACGAAGGTATCGGTTGTAATGGTGCTCCCGTCGTAATTAACTCCAAATGTTGCCAATGGCCATCCATAATTGGCCGCTTTTTTCAGTACATTGATTTCATCACCGCCTTTAGGTCCATGCTCATGGACCCAAATATCACCCGTCCATGGGTTTCTGGCCATACCCTGTGGGTTCCTGTGTCCGTATGTCCATATTTCCGCCCTTTTTCCCAGGGAATCTACCCATGGATTGTCACCCGGTATTTGGCCATTCTCCAGTAATCTGATGACTTTTCCGCTATGGAAGGCCAAATTCTGAGCCTGGTTAGGATCATTTCGCTCGCCAATGCATACATAGATAAAGCCGTTATCACAAACAATGCGACTGCCAAAATGTGCCGATGAAGCGGTTCTCGGATCCGCCTGAAAAAGCTTCTCAACCTGCGACAATGCCTGTCCCTGAAGCTGCGCTGAATATAATGTCGTGCTAAAATTAGATCCCGTTCCGGTTACAGCCGTAAAATAAAGCTTTCCATTTGTTTTGAACTGAGGATGTAATTCAATATCCATCAATCCTGCCTGACCTGTTGTAATTACAGCCGGAACGCCACTTACTTCCGCTAAAATTCCCGATTGATATATATACATCTTTCCATTTCTTCCTGAAATAATCCATTTGCCCGGTGCCAGCTCTTCCAGTGACCATGGATTTGGAATCTGCGTCATGTTTTCCAACAATGTATCCATGGCTATATCCACTGGCAACACAACTTTCGGCTCATTTTTCTTCAAGTCGTCATCCTCGCACTTCAGCAACAAAAAAGAAAAACACAAGAGATAGACAATTTTCAACTTTTTCATACTTTTCGGTCTGTTCGAAATTACAATTTCCTCGCTAGCATCAGAATCTACATGGTTTAAGAGGATGTAAAATGACAAAAAAAATATAAATTCAGCCCATATTCAGATTATATGCCTTCAAATATTGCAAAAACTGCCGGCGATTATCAGGAGCTTTATCGTCGGAGTATTGAAAATCCGGAGCTTTTTTGGGAAGAATTTGCCCACAAGGAATTCGTATGGCACCGTGAATGGCAAAATACACTAAAATGGAATTTTCATGAGGCAAAAGTGAGTTGGTTCGAAGGTGCCCGGCTCAATATTACAGAGAATTGTCTGGACAGACATGTTAAATTGCATGGTGAAGATACTGCCATCATTTGGGAAGCCAATGACCCTGATGAGTCACCACGGTATTTCAGTTACAAGCAGTTATATCATGAGGTATGCCGCTTCGCCAATGTCCTTAAGAAGTTAGGAGTACAGAAAGGCGATAGGGTCTGCATTTACTTACCTATGGTCCCTGAATTGGCCATTTCAACCCTGGCATGTGCCAGAATCGGAGCAGTGCATTCAGTGGTATTTGCCGGTTTTTCATCCGGTTCCCTGACAGATAGAATAAATGATGCCGGTTGCAAGGTGGTGCTCACATCAGATGGTGCATATCGCGGCGATAAACAAATCGCCCTCAAGGAAATCGTGGATGAGGCGCTGATATCCTGCCCGGGAGTAGAGCATTGTTTGGTACTTAAACGAACCGGGACAGAAATTACCTGGAACAGTATAGACCAATGGTGGCATGAAATACTGGAGACCGTGAGTGATGTGTGTGAGGCAGTTTCCATGGATGCTGAAGATCCTCTTTTTATTCTATATACCTCAGGATCAACGGGTAAACCGAAGGGAATGGTGCATACAACCGGAGGTTATATGGTCTATGCAAACTTTACCTTCAGAAATGTTTTTCAATATCAAAAAGGGGATATTTACTGGTGCACCGCTGACATAGGTTGGATAACCGGGCATTCCTACATTTTATATGGCCCGCTAAGTGCCGGGGCCTGTACACTTATGTTTGAAGGCATCCCAACCTGGCCGGATCAGGGTCGCTTTTGGGAGATTATCGATAAATACCGAGTGAATATTTTTTATACCGCGCCCACAGCCATCCGAAGCCTGATGCAGTTTGATCCTTCCTTTGTTCAAAAGCATTCGCTGAACAGTCTGAAAACGCTCGGAACGGTGGGAGAACCGATTAATGAAGAAGCCTGGCACTGGTATCATACTGAAATTGGTAAGGGAAAATGTGAAATCGTTGATACCTGGTGGCAAACTGAAACCGGAGGAATCATGATTTCCAATCTGGCAGGCGTAACCCCGGCTATCCCCACCTATGCCGCCAACCCACTACCGGGTGTGCAACCCGTTGTTTTTGATGAAAGTGGCCACCTGATCTCTGAATCTCCTGCAGAAGGCAGACTCGCCATTGCCTACCCTTGGCCGGGAATGGCCCGTACTATTTGGGGAAACCACCAACGTTTTAAAGAAACCTATTTTTCGACTTTTCCGGGTTATTACTTTCCCGGAGATGGGTGTAAACGCGATTCGAATGGGAATTATCGCATCACAGGAAGAGTAGATGATATCGTAATAGTAAGTGGCCATAACCTCGGAACGGCAGAAATTGAAAACGCCATCGATGAGCACCCCGATGTCGCAGAAAGTGCTGTTGTTGGCTTTCCGCACGATATAAAAGGTCAGGCTGTAATGGCATTTGTGATTTGCTATCCAAGCGAAAAGGACGAGCATACCCTTCAAAAAGAAATCATCGAGACAGTATCGGAAATTATTGGTCCCATCGCTAAACCGGAGCGTGTAGTGATCGTGCCGGGATTGCCCAAAACACGCAGTGGGAAAATTATGCGCCGTATATTGCGCAAATTGGCTGCCGGAGATACTGACAACCTGGGAGATACCAGTACATTATTGGATCCCGGGGTAGTAGATCAAATCAGAATAAAAACGCTGGCTACCTTATAATTTGGGATTCGATTCCCCGGTTTCTGATTTTCGAAAAGGCTTTCGGTTCTGACTAAAATGGTGATACAAGGTATTGATGAACGTAAGAATAATACCTATTCCAATGATGATATAAAGAATGGTGAATGCCTTTCCGGCCGGAGTAACAGGGGCAAAATCGCCATATCCGACTGTTGAAAGCGTAATTACACAAAAATAAATGCAATCGAGCCAGGGCCATCCTTCCAGGATTCTATAGGCAAGCGTACCGAGTAACAAAACCAATAAGGTGGTAAAAATGAGATTTCTATATTCCCGGTCTCTTAAAAATTCAATGAGCGTTTTGAACATTTTCGTGGAGACTATGATCCAATAATAAAAACGGCGGGTTTCTTATGAAGGTCGGGCAGATCTTTGGCCCATCTTTCCACACGTTGCGTTTTGACCCATTGATCCGGGAAACTCAGGTTTACTGCCACGCACAAATGGGTGTCAGGGTTCAAAACGTTCAGCATTTCTGAAAATAACGCCTGGTTTCGGTAAGGTGTTTCCATGAATATCTGTGGAGAGCGGGCAGCTTGAAATGAACGCAATTTTTTATGCCTTTGACCTTTGTCGTGGGGTAAATAGCCATGAAATGCGAACTCCTGACCTGAAAATCCACTGCTCATCAATGCCATCATCATGGAGTTCATGCCGGGCATTGGAACAACGGGAATGCGGAGTTGATGCGCCATTTCAACCACCAGATTTCCGGGATCGGCAATACAAGGCATGCCGGCTTCAGACAACAACCCCATTGGAAAACCCTGAAAGCAAGGCTGCAACATTTCCATTATATTCTCAGTAGGTTGATGCTTGTTCAGTTGGGTGATGATCAATTCTGACTGTTGGATCTCAGGAGCACAGGCTTTGATGAACTGGCGGGCTGATTTTTCGTTCTCCGCGATATAATGCTTCAGTTCCTGCATATGTTGAAGTTGCGTGGCAGGGATAAGCGCCGGATCCGGGTGACCGAGAAAGGAAGGCAGTAAGATAAGCGGGGAAGGCATGTGCAAATATAGGACACTGCATTTAACGGTATAGAAATGACCTTCGAATTTGATTTGTAGGTCTAAATCCAATAAGTATAGAATGGATTGAAGAAAATTTACTCAATCGGTATGATAAACCTAACTCTGCTCTTGAATATCGGTTTTTGAAGCGGAGAATTGCCCCTTTAGTATGCTTATTTATCGTTATCTTTGAGGTATATTTAGTTTTTCCATGAGCGCCATCATCATTAAAGCAGACGAAAAAAGCAATAAAATTCTTACTGAATTAGCCAAAAGACTTGGAGCAAACGTTCTTAGTTTAAAAGATTCTCAATATGAAGATTTTGTTTTAGGATCTATGTTACTTTCGGAGAAAAGCAACGTAGATGTGGCTCGGGAAGAGGTATTTAAAAAATTTAAAAAGAAATGATTGTCAGGTTTGACAAATCTTTCCTCAAATCTCTGCACAAAATCAATGACAATATAGCTTTAAAAAGAATTGAACAAACCATTCTTAAAGCGGAGAAAGTCAATAGCCTGAATCAATTAAGGGGTGTCAAAAAGCTAAATGGTTTCTCAAACTTATTTAGGATAAAAATCGGAGATTATCGCATTGGCTTCGAATTAATCAATTCAAATGAAATTCTTCTCATAATGGTATTACATCGTAAGGACATATATAAAAAATTTCCTTAACCAAAAGAGCAATTAAATTTAGATTGATGCCGATATAAATTTACACCCAATAACTCAATCTTAACTTGATTCGGTCATATTTAGACAGTCGATTGGAAGTACCTTTGAGAATAAAGATTTAGCATCTTTCGCAATTCAAACGTATTAAACCCAAATGAACCACAAACAACAAATTAGCACCGCACGCCTGACCGGAATCTGGTATTTACTCCTGGCCATCTCCGGAGTGTTCGGATTCCTAATATTTCAAAGTCAGATTTTTATCGAAAACAACCCAAGTGAAACCTTAAAAAACCTGACCCTGCAAAAAACAAACTCTCAGTTGCGTTTAGCTTTCGAGTTTTTAATCATCGTCTCACAGTCACTCACCGCAGTTTGGTTTTACAAATTGTTCGGAGAAATTAAGGCATGGGCCGCTTTTGCCATAGCCGGGTGGGGATTGATGAACGCAGCTGCGATTATGGTCAGCGCGATATCCATTGCCGTAGCTATGGATGTGGCTGAAACCCCAATGATACCATTTGAAGAAAAATCAAATTATATACAACTTTTGAGTTTTACAATTTCCAATGCCTGGAGAGTGGGCAGTATCTTCTTTGGTCTCTGGCTAATTCCAATGGGATATGTGGTTTACATTTCTAGGAGAATGCCTGTCTGGATGGGTCGGATTCTGATGATCGGTGGACTGGGCTATGTGCTCAGCGCATTCTTTAATGATTTAGGTGTGACAACAGATTTGTTGACCATACCCGCTACCATCGGGGAATTTTGGATGATTGGCTATTTGTTGGTTTATGGGATCAGACCTGAAACCCATACAAAATAATTGCCCATGTCAATTCTTAAAGGACCCTTGCTTTTTCTCTTGCTTATCTCCATTGAACTTTCTGTAAATGCCCAGGAGCATAATCCTGCCGAAATAACGAATTCCTTTGAAGCCATTTACAAGAAATCTCATCCTGACCTGATTTATGACTATGATGAGGTCGCACAAATTCATGATTATTCCGGAAATTGGGACCTGGATAGAGATGGCATCAAAGACAAACTATATTTTATCGGAAACAACGGAGCTCATCTGTATTATTACCTGAATATTTCATTGAGCTCTGACTCAACTATCCATGCTTTTCCATTCCTTCAAACCGATGCTCCCTTTCTCGTTGATTTTGATGATTTGGTCAAATCTCAGCTCAGAATAGGGTTTGCAGTTTCTGATTCATCCGGCACGCATCCCCCCGGTATTCTGATGGGAATTGACTATAATACCTTATTGAGCTATTCGCATGAATTCGCCAAATACCATCTCAAGCACCCTTCCATTTACCTTCAAGTAGAAAAAGGTATAATCACTTTTCGCAGTTATTAGAAATACGGGAACTATTACCGGAAAATATAGAAAAATGAGATTCGCCATCTATACTGTGTTTCTGAGAAGGTTCTTTTCCCTGACCTTAATGCTATTCTTATTTATCGGGCAGCCTTGGGCACAACCCGGGGGTGGGGGCGGGCTAAGAATCCTCCAGATATATGACAGAGAAGGAAAATTACTGACCCGTGAAAACCCAACCATCATGATAAAACATTACGCCTTGTCTGACAATGGTACCAAAATCAAATTTCAAATTCCGGACAGCATTTCTGACCATTACAGATTCTACGACAGAGCCAGCACATTTATGTTTCTGCCACCGCATATCCGCCAGGGGAGAAAATCTAAAGCATTACCTAATCAGCGCATTTGTCTCATTCAGGACACAGATACCATGACTATTGATTTTATGGACATCATCAACGAAAATGGGGCAGGACATAGCGACATGGTCAAAATCATCCAATTTCGATCGGGGTACTATAAAAATTATCGAAACCCAGCGGTTAAGATTGAGAACTTCGGTTTAAAGAAAGAGAGAAGTGAAATTCTTATGGCACTGATGAATGGAATCAACGTGCAAACAGATCTGACTTTGTATGCCTGGGGGCTCATGGAGTATGTACCGGACCCGAATGCCATGAATAAAATGCTTGAAAGATCGCGCAAATCGTGTAAACCGGAAAAATTTAAAGCAGATTATTACAGGTTGTGCTATCACAATATCACGCTTATAGACAGCACCATCCTACTCGATGATATCTTTCAACCCATTCATATCGGATACCAAAAGCATTTGAAACTTTCCTATTATTTCACTTTCCATTCTTATTCCATTGGGCTTTATAAAGAAGAAGTATTGGCCAGAAACCAATTAATGGCTTTCGAAAAATATGCGCTAAAAGTAAATAATGAATTGTATGACGGGACCTTACGACTTGCGGTTCCCTTCATTGGAGGAATAAGTACTCGCTACAGTGGGTTTGATGTTTGGATTATTACATATTCCAATGGTCGTGTTCAATCCATTGAAAAATTGCGCGATGTAGATGTGATCAATGAATCTCCCAGAATCAGGCCGCAATGAAATAAGTGCATTTGTGCATACCTGATCAAAACTGGACCCCAAATCTGCCTCCGATACCGTCCTTACAAAAAACAAAACCCCTACAAACTCAATGTTCATAAGGGTTCTGACGCTTTTGGTTGTGGTGCGGGAGGGAATCGAACCCCCGACACAAGGATTTTCAGTCCTTTGCTCTACCGACTGAGCTACCGCACCGTGAAAAACGGAGTGCAAAAATACCAGCTTTTTCTCATTTGGAAAAAAAATATTGAATATTACCTCCTGTGAAGAAAAAAAACAGCCATTACCGCTCAAACTCCACGCTTTTAATTTCCTTTTCATTAGGTTTGAAAGTCAGAAATATCCATGATATCGCAGATAGTTTTTGTTGTTGCCCTTGGTATTGCCACCTATTTTTTTGCCAGAAATGCATCCCGCATTCGGCGAAATATTCTACTCGGGAAGAAAAAAAACATGAACGATCAGCCGGGACGCCGCTGGAAAACTATGGCCAGAGTGGCGCTGGGTCAAGGAAAAATGGGAACAAGACCCCTGGCAGCATTTTTTCATCTGATCATTTATGCGGGTTTTATTCTGATTAACCTTGAGGTGCTGGAAATTCTGCTAGACGGTCTATTAAATAAACACCGGATTCTGTTGCCCTTGCTCGGATCTTTTTACGGGGTTGTCATAGGTTTCTTCGAAATCCTTGCCCTTGGAGTACTCGCGGCTTGTCTGGTATTTCTGTTTAGACGAGTTGTTGTTAAAGTACCGCGCTTATCCGGATCAGAACTGGCCGGCTGGCCACAGAAAGACGCTGTGAGCATCCTTCTGATAGAAACTGTGCTCATGAGCGCCTTATTGTTCATGAATGCTGCCGATCATCAACTCCAGAATAGCTTTTCAATGCCCATAAGCTCCTGGTTATCACCACTTTTAGGAGGTATGAGTGAATCTCAACTTCATCTATTTGAACGCATTGCCTGGTGGGCCCATATCATAGGCATATTCCTGTTTCTGAATTATTTGCCCTTTAGCAAACACCTGCACATCATACTCGCATTTCCAAACACCTGGTATAGTCGTCTGGAACCCAAAGGTTATGTTGCCGCCGATGCATCCATAACCACTGAAGTATCTTTGATGATGGATCCATCTGCCACACCGCCTCAAGGCTATGAACCCCCAACAGGATTTGGTGTAAAGGACATTCAGGATCTGAGTTGGAAAAACCTGCTGGACGCTTACACGTGCACAGAATGCGGTCGATGTACATCCGTTTGTCCTGCCAATCTCACCGGTAAAAAACTCAGTCCGCGCAACATTATGATGCAAACCAGAGACCGGGTTGAGCAAGTTGGCAATCGGTTAGATCAGGGACTTGACATCGCGGACGGGACCAACCTCCATAGCCTGATCAGCGCCGAAGAACTTTGGGCCTGCACAACCTGCAATGCCTGTGTCGAAATTTGCCCGGTCAATATCAGTCCGGTTGAAATCATTCACGGAATGAGACAATATCTCGTAATGGAAGAATCCTCAGCTCCCACACCTTTGAATAACATGTTCGGAAATCTGGAGAATAATGGAGCTCCCTGGCCTTTCTCACCTTCAGATCGGGCTAATTGGCGCAATGATTAAGCCATTTCGATGTTCTGGCTTTTACATATCGTTTTGTTTTTATCCGGAGTTGCCGCAACTGCCAACCTGATTGGGGTGAGATTTCCTCAGTTCAGAAATTTCGCCATTCAGGCCAATCGTTTCAGGGGGCTGATTGGTTTCGTGTTGCTTGTTTTAGCCCTCGGTCGTTTCCTTGATCTTGTTTTTAACTTCTTTTTCTCCCTTACCTATATGCTGGAGTTGTGCCTGATGCTGGCCTTAGGATTGATTCAGGGAATCGGAATCGTGCTACAACTCATTCCGGGCAAAACCGGAGAAAAAATCCTTGAATACAATCACAAACTCAAACCTTACGAAGAAATCCTGGGCATGATTGCCCTGTTGGTATCTTCGATATCGGTGATAAAATATTTGTTCTTATGATAGAATTAAAAGTACCCATATTGTCTGATATGATTGCCAGGGGTGAGAGCCCCGAAGTGCTATTCTGGGTGGGTTGCGCCGGAAGTTTTGATGACCGGGCCAAAAAAATCACTAAAGCATTCGCATCCATACTCCAGGAATGCGGAATCTCGTTCGCCATACTGGGACAAGAAGAAAGCTGCACCGGTGACCCTGCCAGAAGAGCCGGCAATGAATTCCTGTTTCAAATGCAGGCAGCCAATAACATTGCCGTGTTGAATGGCTACGAAATCAAAAAAATTGTAACTACTTGTCCGCATTGTTTCAATACCCTTAAAAATGAGTATCCTGATTTAGGCGGAACCTACGAAGTGGTCCACCATACGCAACTATTGCAGGAATTGATCGATCAGGGCAAAATCAAGTTTGAGGGAGGCGCATTTAAAGGCAAAAAAATCACGTATCACGACAGCTGCTATCTGGGCAGGGCGAACGATGTATATGAAGCGCCCCGAAAAGTATTGGAAGCGCTGGATGTTGAATTGGTGGAGATGAAGCGATGCAGAAAAAATGGACTTTGTTGCGGTGCTGGCGGGGCTCAGATGTTTAAGGAAGCAGAAAAAGGAAAAGGAGAAATCAATATTGAACGCTCTTCTGAGGCTCTGGGAACAGGTGCTGCCATAGTCGCATCCAATTGCCCATTTTGTATGACTATGTTGAGAGATGGCGTAAAACATGCTGAAAAAGAAGACAGTGTGCAAGTGCTGGATATCGCGGAAATGGTGGCTAAAGCAAAGAATCTGATATGAGCCTGATCAATTTATCAGACCACAGCCGCATCTGGATTTACCAAAGCAATCGGGCGTTGAATCCGAATGAAGAAAAAGCGGCAGAATCCATGTTACAGGAATTTACGGCCAATTGGAAGGCTCACGAAATACCCCTGAAAGCCGGATTTGAAATAGCATACCATCAGGTGATTATTCTGGCAGTGGATGAAACCCAGGCAGGTGCCAGTGGCTGTTCCATCGACAGTTCTGTTCACATCATACAATCCCTTGAATCAGCTTTTCAAATTTCCTTGTTTGTGCGATTGGAGGTGGCTTTAATTACCGATGGAAAGGTAACCCTGATGAACCGGGCCCAAATGCTGGATGCCTGGGGAAGAGGAGAAGTGAGCGAAGAAAGTTTGATGCTTGACCATACCATTCAAAATTTAGGAGAATGGCGCAATAGCTGGATCAAACCATTAAAATACAGTTGGGCAGCCCGATGGCTCCCTTTACAAACAACATAGTATGAGAACCTTAGAAAATTGGCTGGAAGCCTATGGGGAAAGTCATCAAAACCCAACCAATAAATTGGTCCATTGGATTTGTGTTCCGGCCATTTTTTACAGCATCATTGGTTTACTGTGCAGCCTGCCTTTCCCATTCGCTGAAAAGAGTATCTGGTTCAATTGGGCCAGTGTAATCGCCATTCCCGCGCTTTGGTTTTACTTTTCATTGTCTAAAATGATGTTTTTAGCCTTTGCGGCGATTATGTCATTTTGTATAGTACTTAGCATGAGGCTATTAGATGCTGGAGTTATGTTGTGGGCCTTGTGTTTATCCATATTTACAGCCGCCTGGATAGGTCAATTCTGGGGTCATCATATCGAAGGTAAAAAGCCCTCCTTTTTTCAGGATCTTCAATTCCTGCTTATTGGTCCGGCCTGGCTGCTTCATTTTATTTTCAGAAAACTGGGTATCAGATATTAGAAATGAATCCGATACTATGCCTTGAAACCAGCGGAAAACACTGCTCTGTTGCAGTATTTAACGGTTTGGAAATGTTGTCGTATGTGTCACATCCCGGACCGAATGATCATGCCCGGGTAATATTATCGGCAATACAGGATGCATTGGAGAAAGCAGGACTTGTCAAAGAAGATTTGGTCGCTATAGCCCTGAGTGCAGGACCAGGTTCTTATACGGGATTGCGCATTGGTGCCGGTGCTGCCAAGGGATTATGTCATGGTTTACAAATTCCTCTGATTGCCATTTCCTCACTTGAAATTATGGTCAGAGCCATTGGAAATCCGGAAACGTATGATTTTCTGATTCCCATGATAGATGCTCGCCGGAATGAAGTGTATTGCGGTGTTTATCAGCCGGATATGACGGTGACATCTTCCCCCGGACCTTTGATTTTGGATGGCGCATCATTTGAAGAATTTCGCAATAACAGGATTGTTTTTCTGGGTGACGGCGCAGGAAAATGGCAAGAGCAAGCGGTTTTTCCAAATGCAGATTATAGGCCGGAAATAAGCGCGGATGCGAGATTTATGGGATTGGATGCCGCTCAAAAATGGGAGCAAAAAGCTCTAGAAAGCATCGCCTATTTCGAGCCGGATTATCTGAAACCGGTGTTTTTAAATTCTTGATAATACCTCACACACCCACCTTATACTTCCCTTTGCTTTTGCGGATATTACAAGCCACTACCTTATATTCAGGGCACATGGCTTCGCTGTCGTGCACATCCGAGGTAATCACATTCAGCATTACCTCCGGAAAGTGGAAAGTACTGCTCAACACACCCGGTCGAACCTGATCGGTGACCCGCGCCTTGATGTCAACTTTTCCCCTCGGCGACTCCACGCAAACCATATCTCCCTCCTCGATAAAATGTCGGGCCGCATCTTCCGGATGTATCAACAACACATCCTCCGTGAGTATCTGCACATTTCGGGTACGACGTGTCATCGTTCCGGCATTGTAATGCTCCAACTCGCGGTTCGTGGTAATGATATAGGGATACTCCTTGCCGTGTTCCTTGATCTCCTCTGACTGCCTCCAGTCGAAATAGTGGAATTTGCCCAGTCCGCGCTGAAACTGGTCAATATGCAATATCTCTGTGTCGCTTCCGTCGGGTTTAACCGGCCATTGCTTGCCATTGATGCCCAGATTCTCCCAGGTTACTCCGGCAAAGAATGGAACGATGCGACTTACTTCAGACAATACTTCAGCCGGATCGTAATCTGCCTGATCAAAGCCCATGCGCTGCATGATGTCAGTAATGATCCTTCCATCCGGCTTGGTTCCGGGCAGCGGATCTACAGCTTTTTGTACCTTTTGTATTCTGCGCTCTGCATTGGTATAAGTGCCGCTCTTCTCAAGGAAGGAAGCTCCCGGCAATATTACCGTTGCATACTTGGCTGTCTCGGTTAAGAATAACTCCTGTACTACCAGCAACTCCAGATTCTCCATTGCAGCAATCACCTTTTGGGTATTCGGGTCGGTTTGAACCACATCTTCACCCATCAACCAAAGTGCTTTGAGCTTACCTTGAATGGAAGCATCGAACATCTCCGGAATTTTCATTCCTTTTCCTATCGGAATAGGTGTCTTGTAAAAAGCACTGTACTTTTCATTCATGGCCGGGTCATATGCATCCATATATCCCGCTCCCTGATGTGGCTGACAACCCATGTCCGCTGCACCCTGAACATTGTTTTGTCCGCGCAAGGGATTCACCCCAACTCCGCGGCGGCCAATGTTCCCGGTAATCATCGCCAGGTCAGAAATCAGCATAACGGTAAAGGTACCTTGCGAATGCTCCGTAACGCCCAATCCATGGAAAGACATGGCTGACTTAGCATTGGCATACGCCATTGCCGCTTCTCTCACCAGGTTTCTGTCCACGCCCGTAATGGCCTCCAATTCAGCAGGGTCCAGACTCATAATCTGCGCCTTGAAGTCTTCGTAACCTTCTGTACGCTGCTCAATAAACGCCGCATCCTCTACCCCTTCCGAAATGATATAATACAACATCATATTGAGCATGGCCACGTTGGTTCCCGGCTTTAAGGCCAGGTGGTAGGTCGCATACCTCGCCATTTCCGTTCTCCTTGGGTCAATAACGATGGTCATTTTTCCCTTGATGGCATGTTGCTTCAATTTAGCTCCGGTTACCGGATGTGCGTCAGTCGGATTGGCTCCGATGACCAGGATGCAATCTGTATACTTTAAGTCTACAACCGAATTGGTGGCCGCTCCGGTTCCAAAGGCTCTCTGCATTCCCAAAGCGGTAGGCGAATGACAAACCCGCGCACAACAGTCGATATTGTTCGTTCCGATTACGGCTCGGATAAACTTCTGCATCAGGTAGTTTTCCTCGTTTGTGCATCGCGCCGAGGATATCCCTGCAATCGAATCGGGTCCGTATTTCCCTTTGATTTCGAACAGCTTTTCTGCTATAAAGTCGTATGCTTCATCCCAGGTGGCTTCTTCCAGTTCCCCGTTTCGGCGAATCAATGGAGTCGTTATCCGGTCCTTGTGATTGTAAAAGGAAAAGGCGAATCTGCCCTTTAAACAGGTATGTCCCTGGTTTACCGCCGCATCATAAGGCGCCTGTATGGATTTAACTTTGCCATCAACCACAGCCACCTCCAAATTACAACCCACCCCGCAATAGGTGCAGATGGTGCGCACTTTTTCATCGGCAACAATGGATTTTGACTCAAAAACATCGGAAATGGCAGAAGTCGGACAAGCCTGGGCACAAGCGCCACAACTCACACAATCCGATTCAAAAAAACTCTGATCAAATCCCTTGATGATTTTACTGTCGAACCCTCTTCCCGACATACTGAGCACAAATTCTCCCTGTACCTCTTCGCAAGCCCGCACACAGCGATAGCAATTGATGCATTTAGACAAATCCGATGTCATGTACGGGTGGCTCAAATCCTTCTTGCGATCCAGGTGATTCTTGCCTTCCGGGTAACGCACATCGCGAATACCAACCTTGGCCGCTACCGTTTGCAACTCGCAGTTGTTGTTTACTTCGCAAGTCAGACAATCCAGCGGGTGGTCGGTTAACACCAACTCAATGATGTTCTTTCTCAGCTTTTGTATGGATTCCGAAGAAGGGTAGAGATACATTCCTTCAGAGACCGGAGAATGACAGGAGGCCATGGAACGCGCCCTTCCGCCTTTTTCAAGAGCAACATCCACGCTGCAAACCCGACAACTCCCGAATGGGGTCAGGTTGGGTGCATCGCAGAGCGTGGGAACCAAATCCTTCCCCGCCACGCGACGAATAAAGGACAACATGGTTTCTCCGGGGACAATTTCATGAGGTTGATTATCAATGTAAGCAATCTGACGTGTCATACATTTTTATTTAAAGGTTGGCAAAGGTTCAAAATACATTTCCAGTTCATTGTAAAAGTATTGCAGGGCATTCCGGACAGGAAGTGGAATTCCTCCACCGTGCGCACATAGCGAGCCCTGTTGTAAGGTGGTCAAAAGATCATCAAACAACTGACGTTCAATCTGATATTCTCCTTTTCGCGCTTTATCCAGCATTTCAAATCCGCGTTGGGTTCCCAAACGACAGGGGAAACATTTTCCACAACTTTCGTGGGCCGCAAAGTGCATTAAATGCGTGAGATAATCCATCATCGGATATGACTCAGGAATGCTCACAACTGAGGCATGCCCCAACAGAAATCCCTGGGATGAAAAGGACTCAAAATCGAGATTCAGTGAATCAATTTTTGTAATGGGAACAATGCCCCCCAATGGCCCTCCGATATGCAGGGCTTTAACAGGTTGCTTAAATCCACCACCCAATTCATCTATAATGTTGCGCATGGGTGTCCCCATTTCCGCTTCATATACTCCGGGACGATTGAAAAACCCATCCAGACTCACCAGTTTAGTTCCGGTTGATTTGCTTGTACCTATCGCTGCATATTTCTGACCCCCGTTATTCAAAATATAGGGTACACTGGCCAGAGTTTCGACATTATTTACGGCCGTAGGCATGTTGAAGAGACCTTGTTGCGTTGGGTAAGGCGGCCTCACCCTAACTTCCGGTCTTTGTCCTTCAATGGAAGACAGCAGAGCGGTTTCTTCCCCGCAGATATAGGCTCCCTGGGCGCTGATCAGCTTGAAACGGAATGAAAAATCACTTCCAAATATCCTATCCCCGGTTATTCCTTCTGTTTCGAGATGATCGAGGGCTTCCCGAATAATGGCAATGGATTCCGGATATTCGGCCCGGATATAAAGCACACCATAAGCGGCTCCTGCCATATATCCCGCCAGCATCATACCCAAAAGCAGATGATGCGGGCGTTGCTCCATGATATATCTATCGCTGTACGCGCCGGGGTCTCCTTCATCGGCATTGCATACGATGTATTTTACTTCACCTTCAGAAGTTCTGCAGCTGGAGAGCTTAAACGCCATGGAGAAGCCGGCCCCACCCCGACCTCTTAACCCGCTTATTTTCAATTCTTCCAGCAATGATTCAGGTGTTTTTTGTAGGGCTTCCTTCAAAATGGAATAATATTCCCGCACATCCGGGTAGGTCGCCGTTAATATGGCTTCTCCCAAAGCCCTGCTCTGATAGCGGTCCATGGGAATCTCCTTTTTTTGAAGGATGTCATCCAGATTGGAAATGCTGTTTCCCGAATAATTATGTCCATCCAGATAAAATGCACTGTTCTCATGGCATCTGCCTAAACAACACATTTCCCCTATCTGATCAGGACTGAATTTGGTTTCCAGAGTCTCCCGGAGTTTGGTTTGAGTTCCTGCAGTTAGACAGGCACTTCCGTTGCACACATAGACCTTTTTACCTTGATTTTCAGGCTTTAAGAAATCATAAAAAGTAATGGTGCCCTGCAAATTTGCTTTGCCAAAAAGAAACTCCTGCTGCAGCTTTTCAAGCTCTTCGCGGGAAGGAGTACCGGTTTTGGCGGCCACTCTGCCTAAAGCATCAAATAAATTGTTATCCAGGCCTTTTCTACCCGAAAGTGAACTGAGGTTCTTTCCCATACATCACAGTTGAACCTCAAATATAAGAAATATTAGCCTTTTATTTCCTCACTGCCGTCTGCATGGCGGGCAAAGCGTCCTCTATTGCGATCATGCACCTGATCATATCTCGGCCATGGCCAGCCTCCGAATTTGGTGGCATGATAATCCGAAAACGCCTGATTGATTTCTTCTTTGGTATTCATCACAAACGGGCCATACTGTATTACATGCTCGCCTATGGGTTTGCCCTGAAGTACCAAAATACCACATTCTTCCTCACCATTCTTGATGGTCACTTTGGCATCTCCGAACAATGATACTGCATGATAAAACGGGATGGAGGTGTCGTCGATTTTGAGCGATTTTCCCTTATAAAAGTACACATTCCGGTTAATTCCTGATGAAGCCGGTGGCAACTGGAATTCAGCATTGGCTTCCATTTTAATATTCCAGACAGCCACTTCGTTGGCAGGGTTCGCAGCCCAGGAATTAGGTGGAGGGCTTGCCGCCTTGTATTCGCCAATGGAGCCCGCAATAACTTCTACGGTAGTCGACCGACCATTCGAATCTTTTATCACCATATTCGGAATCTGGTCTGACCACAACATTTTGAAATGCGGCTCCACCATTTTGTCCTTGGCAGGTAAATTCAGCCATATCTGGAACAATTCCAGTGGATTGCCTTTGTCTTTGTTAATCAGTGGAAACATCTCCGAATGCTGAACCCCTTTACCGGCAGTCATCCACTGAACGTCTCCAAAGCCATATCTTCCGGCTGCACCCAGTGAATCAGCGTGATCTACCAGGCCTTTTCTCACCACCGTTATGGTCTCAAACCCTCGATGGGGATGCCCGGGAAATCCGGGAACGACTTTCCCGTGATACATCCGAAAACCATCTTTAATGATGAAGTCATCACCCATATGGCGCCCCGCCAAGGAAACCGCCGGTCCCATAGCATCGTTGCCTTGCGGAAAGTCGTCTTCATGGTGAACACAAAACAAAAACGGATCTTCAGTTTCCCATTGAAATCCCAAGGGTCTGATTGATTTAATCACTTGCATATTTTTCTCCTTTTCAAGTTTGTTGGCCATACTTTGCACAGGAAGTGTGAGCAACGAAGTAAATCCGAGGGTCAGTCTCTCCAGAAATCCCCTTCGGTGTAATTTATCTTCCATAAGCTTAAAGATTGTTGCTACACGAAAATAACACTCCAATTGAATATTTGTTCTTTCGGGATGCTTCTGAACTATTTTTGCCACATGTCAGGAAAGCGCAGAGCCTACATACAACTGCATACTGCGGTTTTGCTATTCGGCTTCACCGCCATATTGGGCAAACTCATCTCTTTAAACGGGGCTTCATTGGTATGGCATCGGCTGTGGATCAGCGTGTTGGGCCTTCTTTTTATTCCCGGTGCCATCCGCGGTATCAAAGCCATGAAATCTTCAGAAATATGGAGATTTTCAGGCATAGGGGTATTGGTCATCGTCCATTGGGTGACCTTTTATGGTTCTATAAAGCTTGGAAATAGTGCATCGGTTACGCTTGCCTGTTTAAGCACAACAACCCTGTTTACTTCTTTTCTGGAACCGGCCATCATGCGTACCGCCTTCAATAAAATTGAAATATTCCTGGGGCTTTTGGTCATTGTCGGAATTTGGCTCGTAACCCGAGTCGGAGCAGCGTATTATACAGCCATTATAACCGGCCTGTTTTCAGCGTTTGTGGCTGCTTTATTTTCTACTTTGAACAAAAAATACATCGGTTCACATCACAGTATTTCTGTAACCATGGTCGAATTAGGCGCGGGATGGATTGCACTTACCGTTATCTGGTTTCTTTCCGGATACCTGAACCCCGCAGACTTGCATCCTAAATCTTCTGATTGGGTTTATCTGATACTTTTATCATTGTTGTGCACCAGTCTGGCATTTGCCTTAAGTTTGGAAGCCTTAAAAGTATTAAGTGCATTTGTTTCGAATCTTGCCATTTCTCTGGAACCTGTTTATGGAATTCTACTGGCCATCTGGATACTTCATGAGGGGAATCAACTGAATCCATCCTTTTATGCGGGAACAGCGATTTTATTGCTTGCTGTTCTGGCTCATCCATTTTTGGTCAAGTGGCAGGATCGTCGTCAACAATCATCCCTCCTGAATTGAAGCATTACCCTTTATCTTTGCACCATGTCTGAAGCCAAAAGATATACCGTTACCGCCGCACTGCCCTATGCCAATGGACCTTTGCATATCGGACATATTGCAGGATGTTATTTACCTGCCGATATCTATGTTCGTCATTTGCGCAAATCCGGTAAAGATGTCATATTTATTTGCGGTACCGACGAACACGGAGTACCCATTACGATAAAAGCTGCCAAAGAAGGTCTGAGTCCCCAGCAAGTGGTAGATTTCTACCATGAGCAAATGGGTGAAGCCTTCCGGGAACTGGGGGTTTCATTTGATGTGTTTTCCAGGACTTCCCGCCCCATTCATCATCATACTGCTTCCGAATTTTTCAGGAATCTTTACGACAAGGGCATCTTTTCAGAAATAGAAAGTGAGCAATATTACGATGAAAGCGCCGGTCAGTTTTTAGCCGACCGATACATTACAGGTACCTGTCCGCATTGTAACTTCGATAAGGCCTATGGTGACCAATGCGAAAGTTGTGGCAGGACATTGAATCCGGAAGATCTGATTGGACCTAAAAGCGCATTGAGCGGACATACTCCCATCAAAAAGAAAACCCTGAATTGGTACCTGCCATTAGATCAATTACAGGAGCAATTTCTCAATGATTATATCGAAAGCAGGGAAAACTGGAAGGGCAACGTGATTGGACAATGCCAGAGCTGGCTGGCCGATGGGTTGAAGCCCAGGGCGATGACCCGTGATCTGGACTGGGGTGTGCCGGTTCCTGTGGAAGGAGCTGAAGGAAAAGTGTTATATGTTTGGTTCGATGCACCCATCGGATATATCAGCGCAACCCGCGAATTGAAAGGAGATGACTATGAACTGTGGTGGAAAGACAAAGACACCCGACTTGTTCATTTTATTGGTAAAGACAACATCGTATTTCATTGTCTGATTTTCCCGGCTATGCTGCATGCCCATGGTGATTACATTGTACCCTGGCAGGTTCCGGCCAATGAATTTCTCAATCTCGAAGGGCAAAAACTCTCCACCAGTCGTAACCATGCCATCTGGTTGCACGAATATCTGCAGGATTTCCCTGGCAGAAGGGATGAACTGAGATATGTGCTCACTTCCATTGCACCGGAAACCAAGGACGCCGATTTTACCTGGAAAGATTTTCAAGCCAGGGTGAACAATGAACTGGCGGCCATAGTCGGAAACCTGATGAACCGGGTGATGGTATTGACACATAAGTATTGCAACGGCGTGATTCCTGCATACGAAGCATGGCGCAACGACACACGAATTCAATGGGAAGAACTGGAATCGAAACAAAGGGAAATAGCTCAAAATATAGAAAATTTCCGGTTTAGAGACGCATTGTCGGAAGTCATGAATATCGCCCGCATGGGCAACAAGTTACTTGCTGATACCGAGCCCTGGCATTTGATAAAAACCGATCCGGAATCTGTAAATCAAATCTTACATATCAGTCTGCAGATTCTGGCCGCATTCGCTGAATCCTGTGAACCTTTTCTGCCATTTACGTCTAACAGAATCAGAGAAATGCTGAATTTAGACAGCCGTGGGGCCGTTCAATCCGGTGTTCAAATTGCTGAGGCAGAAATTTTATTCCGAAAAATTGAGGATGCCGACATCGCCAAACAAATGGAAAAACTCATGCCTGAAACTCCATCTTCTCATGTTAAACCCGCTTCTCCTGAGATCAGCTATGATGATTTCAGCAAAATGGATATTCGTACCGGTACTATTCTGGAAGCCATTAAAGTTCCGGATGCCGATAAATTGTTACAACTCAAAGTAGATACGGGTATCGATGTCAGAACCATTGTCAGTGGTATTGCTGCACACTTCGAACCGGAATCGTTGCCGGGCAAAAAAGTTTGTGTATTGGTGAATCTGGCACCCAGAAAAATACGGGGCATTATGTCACAGGGAATGTTGTTACTGGCTGAGAATTCCGAAGGCAAGCTGATTTTTGTGGTTCCCGAAACTGAAGCAGATAACGGAAGCATTGTCCGTTAATCAGCGCTCCAGAAACCAGGTGTCCATGCTTCCCTTGCCTTTAATCTGCATGCTTCCTCTCGATTGAAATGTGAAATTCCCCTGTAACGAAGATTTGAATCTGTCGGTAATTTGAATTTTACCCTCTTCGCCGCTACTTTCCATTCTGCTCGCAGTATTCACGGCATCTCCCCAGAGATCATAAATGAACTTCTTTTGTCCGATAACACCGGCCACTACCATCCCGATATCAATTCCGGTGCGGAAACTCAGGCTTTCTCCCATCTGGGTGGTGTATCCCTGAATGCTGTCACGGGCTTCCAGGGCAAAGTTGGCCACATCGTCAGCATGTCCTTCTCTGGCTTCCGGAATGCCTCCAACTGCCATATAACAATCTCCGATGGTCTTAATTTTTTCCAGATTGTACTTGTCAACCAATTCGTCTAATATGGTAAAAATGGTATTGAGTATAGAAACCAGCTCCCTGGGTGGTATCTTCCCGGATAATTTGGTAAAACCGGCAATATCAATGAAAATAATACTCGCGTGTTCGAACTGATCTGCTATAGGACTTTCCTTCTTTTTCAGCCGTTTGGCGATTTGGGCGGGAAGTATATTCAACAGCAGCTTTTCAGAGACTGCCCGTTGTTTTAAGACGAGAAACGCTACCAAAATTAAGGCCACCAAACCCGCAATCAGCAAAGTTTGTCGGTTACGGGCGCGCAATAACTGTAGCTTTTGTATCTCAATTTCCTTTTGTTTCAAATCTTCCGTACGCTGGTTTTCGAGGTAAGAAATGCGTATTTGATTCTCCCTGGAAAATATGGAATCCTTTAGGCTCGAGTATTCCATATAATGCTTGAGCGCCTTTTGATAGTTTCCGGAAATTTCTTCTAATTCAGCCAGGCTTTTATGAACCAAACGCAGTTCATACAGGGCGCCGGTTTTATTCAACAATTCAACAGATTTGGTTAAATTCTCCCTTGACAATTGAATGAGCTCCGTTTTGCTTAGGGCAAATTTTTCACCCTTGCCTTTTAAGGTAGAGTCAGTAAGTAATTTTAAATAAAGGCTTCCAATGCTTCCGTAATTCGCACCCAAACCACTGATATTACCCCTTTCGAGGTCTATTTTAATAGATTCTCCGTAGTATTTCAGCGCTTCCTCATATTTGCCCTGAGCCTCAAAGGTTGACCCAATATTGACCAAATTTTCTGCGATGCCTTCATAATTTTTAATGGATTCGCAAATTCTTAGAGCTTCAGTAAAATATAACAGCGCAGTATCTAATTCTTCTTTTTGTCGGTAGATGATGCCGATGTTCATGAGATCTGAAGAGATGCCATCTTCATTTTTCAATTCCTTTTCTATGTTGAGGGATTTTCGATAATAAAATAAGGCTTTGTCAAAATTTCTCTGGCGAAGGTAAATGGTTCCAATATTGCCGAAGTTGGAAGCGATGGCCTTGACATGATTTGCCAATTCGTTGTTTTTTAACGCTTTAAAATAGTAATCCAGGGCCTTGGGCAAATCTGAAATCGCTGCATACAAACTTCCCAGGTTATTCTGAACATAGGCGGTTCCTCTGGGCCATTTGAGCTCATGTGCCAGGTTCAGCGCTTTGTGTCCGTATTCCAGGCCAAGTTTTGGATTCGTATCGATATAAATGAATGACAAATCAGATAACAAATACATGCGATCTGTATCATTAGCAGCGACTTTGAGATCGTTGAGCAGCCTTTTGGCTTCGTTCTGTATACTTTCCTGTTGGGCATATGCCGGAAATACCGACACGCAAAGGAATCCCAACCAAAATCTCAGAAATAAATTCCGGAAATTCACCGGGATAAAATTACAACAGTTTTGGATTTGCGAACCAATTACTCAGCTACAAAACTCATGTTCGAATATGTATATTTCTGTCCAGACGCCGCTGCGTTGAACAAAAGTGCATTCGGTTGAAATTCAATTTCTGTAGATCCCCATAAGGTTCCGATTCCCATTGGAGGCTGTTGCGACATATGAAATACTTTTACACAGGAAACATTGGGACCCGGCGAATTGATGATAACCAGTTCTTGTTCCCCATCGTCTTCACTCAAAGGATTGTCATCAAATTGATATTCGTATACACCTAACCAGGTACTGGCCAGCATTTGGTCCGGCATACTTTCAAAAATGGTCGTCGTCATTCCATCTTTTTTATGCTGCACAATCAATACGTTGTTTTGTACCTTAATATAAACTGAATCTCCATTGGTCATCACTCCTTTTTGGTTGGCGTGTTGGTCGCCACCCCAAGTTATAATGCCTCTCGGACTTCCTTTGAGACGAACGCGGTTAATGGGCTCAACAAGCTGTGATGAGTAAAGAAACATGGAAATGAAAAAAATGAAAAGTACAATGGAGTTTTTCATGGATTGTTTGGTTAGTGGGTATGGTGCTATTTGAAGTGTATTTAATGGCTTTATGTTAACGGCCGAAATCTACGAAAGGAAATGGGCTTTTTTGTTATTAATGCATAGTATTGGGTAAATTCCTTTGTTTTATAACTTTTTCATAAGATCAATTATTCCAGTCCCAACCCTTTTTTTTCAGTACATGCAATAAAAAAAGGAACCCCTAAAGACATAAACTCAACATGAGAAAATCCTGTTTGAAAGAACCAATTTGGAAGATCAGCCCTGAATTAACAATTCATCCTTTCTGTGAAGTACCATTTGTTTGATAATTTCCACCGGCAACTCCTCTCCGAAAGGAAAATTCACGGAACCCTTTCCCATTTTGTATTTTTTTAGTTGATCGGCAAACTTTTGAAGGGTGGAAGCAAAGGGATAAAAACTCACAAATTTAGAACCGGCCATCATCATCAGCTGAAGTTCTGTTTTAGCTTCCGGCACCAACTTGAAAACAGGTACTTTATAGTCCCGGACTTCCATACTCTCCGGAACGGTTTCGTGCACCAAAAGCCTCAATTCATTTAATAATTTCCGGGCGGGCTGGGACTGATCCGATATATAATCGTCCATGGTCTTGTAAATTGGCATGGCTCCACTCATAAGTTCTGATAATTATTGATTGTATATTTATTCGCACGTTTCCGGCGAAGAAGTCGAAAACGAATTTACAATATCAAAAAGAAATTCGACTTATAAAATAGGTTCTCAAGAAGATGTCTACTTATGATTTGACTTCACAATGGGTCTGTTTCTGTAGTGATCCGGATAACGTTCTTTCAACGCTTCAGCAACCCTCGAAGCAATAATTTGTCTTCCCAATTGCCCGTAATGCTCTGTAGTCCAATGTAAATCCGTGTAATCATCCGGAGGAACAACCTCAAGATTGTCCACCACAATGGCTCCCATAGCGGTGTATCGTTTCACCAATAAATCTCGATTGTTCCGCATGAGCCATACCAGATTTTCACCCACTAAACTATCTGCATAATGGGTGTTTTCTGCCATCAGATTCAATACCAGCGTATATCCTCTGGATTGAGCAAATGCAGCAATGGCATCAAAATCAGCAATCCGCGGATTACGAATGGTATCAATCTGAAAGGCATATGCCTTGATGTAATGATCCGCTAATTCTCTCTTTTTCATGTCCTCTCCTCCGCCCGGCAACGGAAACTTTTCCGCAGCGCACCACGATTTTATCGTTGGATAGGGAAATTGAACAACATTACTTTTTAATGTATCATAAGTCCATGATTTCCACATGGTTAAGTCGCGTTCCTTCAACAGTTGGTCATCATAGGCATTTAAAGAAAGTAACAGGCGATTGAGCAATGCCGGTCTGGGCTCATACATCACTGCCTTTTTTCGGAGTGCCGTTTCCAATTCAGAATGTATGCAAGCCTGGTCAAAGGTCCGCATGTTGAGCGTTACAATCAGGGTTTTCACCTTGCTGTTTGCATCGATATGCCGGATAAGTGGCAAAAAAATTCCGCCGTGATAGGCGCTGTTGTTGATGGTTCCCAGAGGTATCCCTTCAAAATGTTTTCCAACAAAATCACTGATGCGGTCATGCAGTGAATCCTTTTCGGGATTAAAGCTAAAATTACTCGATTCTCCGAAATACAAAATTTCACAACTGTCCTGAGCATCTAACAAATCCGGCAAAGTTTCGGCATGCTCCTTTAAATCATCCATCCAGAACCAACGCATGTACACGTAATTCATGATGGGTAATGCGACCAAAACGATCAGGATTCTCAGGGCGATATTTGTAATTACTTTCAGGCTCAAAACTGGAAATATATAAATGGGTGATTGGCTACGCCTCCAAATGCCAGAATACAAAACAACAATCCCAAATAGAGGGCCCAACGCAACCATATAGGCCAATTCGCCAATTTGGTGTCTATTCGGGTGTTCAACAAATATCCATCAGAAAGTATAAAGATTGAAAGCATCAACCAAACCACTGCATCTATTTCCAGAGATTGCGTTCCATGTTGTTGAAATAGATTTGTAAAAATGATGGTAACCTGCTCGAGACTACCGGCTCTGAAGAATACCCAGGCCACATGAACTATTGCAAATGTGAGCAGAATTCCCAGGCCTTTTTTCAGGAAGGATGGGATGAGGCTCCATATTTTGGTGCGTTTGATCCCAAATTCCAGAAGGTAGGTTAAACCATGAATACCTCCCCATATCATGAAAGTCCAGCTGGCGCCGTGCCAAAAACCGCTTAGACTGAAAACCAACATGATGTTCAGTATCCATCTGGCTTTCCCTTTGCGATTGCCTCCAAGCGGGATGTACAGATAATCGCGGAACCAGGTGGAAAGTGAAATATGCCAGCGCTGCCAGAACTCGTGAATGGATGATGACAAATAAGGAGTACGAAAATTATCCATAAGTTGAATGCCCAGCATTTTGGCAGCCCCTATGGCAATCAGGCTGTATCCGCTGAAATCTGCATATATCTGCACGCCAAACAACAATAACCCCAATCCAATATTCAGCCGGTTATAGGTTTGAGGAGATGCATAGATTTCATTTACCAAGGGTGCCACCTGATCGGCAATGCACATTTTAATGAAGAACCCATATAACAGCAGCCTGAATGACTGAGAAAAATTTTCATACTTCCAGCTGTGATTTGCAGTCAGTTGGGGCATCAGATGGTTAAATCTCTCAATAGGACCGGCTACCAATTGAGGAAAAAAGGAAACAAACAGGGCAAACTTACCCAGCGATTTCGCCGGTACACTCTTTCGATAATATACATCGATGGTATAACTCATGGTTTGGAATGTATAAAATGAAATCCCAACGGGCAGCGCAAAAAATAGAAAATGGGCGCCTTGTTTCATCCATGAATTGATATCCAGATTCATGTTATACGTAGTGAGATCAATGGGATCAACGAACAAGCCCAGATACTTAAACAAGAAAAGCATGCCCAGGTTACCGGCACAACTTATCCATAATAATCCTTTTCGAAGTGTCGGCGATTCGTATTTGTACAAGGCATTCGACACGAAGTAATCGAGAAGGGTAGATATGATCATCAGGCTGAGATACTCTATCTTCCAATAGCCATAAAAAAAATAACTGGCCAACAACAATATCCATCTGTACCGGTGTGGGAGGAGATAATATAAGCCCACCACCAATGGCAGAAAAATCAGGAAAGCCAATGAGTTAAACTGCAAGGATTTATTTTTGTCCTGCAAAAATATCTAAAAGACAGACTATGCGACTTTTAACAATTACAATGTCTCTGCTTCTGATAAGCTCATTGTCATGGGCACAGCAAACAAAGGACAACAAACTATCGCCCATTGGAGGATTTAGCGGCAGATATTCGCTTGTACAAGGCAGGGCAAACAGGATAATGGGCGTGTATGGCGGTGCAGAGTACCTGGAAAAATACAAAGGCTGGTTGGGATATTATTGGATGGGAAAACCGGTAGTAGAGCAATATTCAGATCCTGCTTTACCCGGACTGGGTTATGTTTCCAAATTGGAGGGAAGGATGAGGTATTTGGGCTTAGGAGGTGAATATACCTTTAAACTGAGCGACAAGTGGAGACTGAGCACCCCGGTACAGTTTGGATTAGGAAAAGTGACCGAAGAACTTACCTCGTTGATAGACCACAAGCTCATTTCATCGGAAAAAACCTTGGTATTACCTTTTGAATTCGGGATAAACGGACAGTATTATATTTTTCCGTGGTTGGGTGCAAAAGCCGGATTTGGAACCCGCATTGTTGCCGGAAAAGATATGTCAGCTACCTATAGCGGACCTTATACAACAGCAGGAATTCTGCTCTTTTTCGGTCCTTTATACCGAAAATTACCACCTAACTTACAGATTATTTCTTCAAATCCTCTTCGTACTCCTCCAGCAAGTAATTGACAATTCCGGGAACGTTGTCAATGGCAACCTTTTTGAATCGGATGTTTTGTTTGTGATCTAAAATGAAAATTTCAGGCGTGGTTAAAATATTGTATTTGTCTCTGAAATCGCTTTGACCATATTGGTTGCCTACATTCAGGAACCCCAGTTTATTTTCTCTGATAAACTTTCGCCAGCCATCCCAATCTCCCTGAGTATAAACGGCATACACATATAATCCTTTGGCAGCCAGGGTATCATACATTCTGGCCAGAGCCGGAATATCCTTTTTACAATGCCCGCACTGATGATCCCAAAATACCACGATGGTAACAGGACTATTGATTCGGCTTAGTGTATGTGGCATCATAGCCGTGTCGATCAGGGTGATATCAGGCGCAGTCCTTCCGCAAAGGGTAGGTCCTATTTTCCTGGCGTGATCGCACATTTTGGCAATCAATGCGCTATCTGCCCAAAAGGCGCGTCCTGCACAATAGTAATTGCTGATCATATAATGGAGAACCTTATCCATGCACATGATTTTAGATTCTTCATAATGATTGGTATTCCACCATACCGTATATTTAAAAATCTCCTTGCTTCCACCTTTGTCCACCAGCTTCATCAGTCTTTCGATGGCTGAAACCACCGTGTCGGGAATCTGGATATACAATTTGGTCATATAATATTCCAGCTTGTTCTGATATACCGGGGTGCGCATCAATCCGTCTTCACTGAAGTCCACATTGTCCCAATAGTGATCACGGTAATAATTGAACTTAAAATTTGAATCTATGCTTCCATCCGGATTAACAGGAGGTTCGGGAATATCAATTTCGGTCATGGCCGAGAAAATTTTGGAGATAAACAAGCCCGGATTCGCTTTGGCCAGTTCGGCCCGCTTCGCACTCACAGACTCATCTACTTTTCTCAATTCTTCGCGAAGAGCAGATTTTTTGTTTTCGTCGGTTTCATTTTTTATCTGCTCCTGCAACATGGATGCTTGTCTTCCCTTTTCTGCTGCAAAACGATTGAACTCATAAAAAATCTCGTTTTCCAGTGAATTGGTCACTTTCAGCATGGTAGGCGACAGTGTGGTATCTGTTTCGATGATAAACTTTTGCGATTTGTCAGAAACCACAACTTCGGTATATGTATGATTGGGTAAAACCACCAGATAAATACCGCTCGGCAATGGATCTTTGCCCTGAAACACCATGGTTCCCGTGGCATTCACTTTAGCGGAATCCTTTAAATATTGCTTTACTCCGTAATAATTCGCAAGCAAGCCGGTTCCTCCATTCAGGCCTTTTACCCTGGCCTCAATCCGATATCCCTGAGCGGATACCAAAGTTTGGAAAGAAAGAAACAAGATAAGTAAAAAGTATGATGTGGTATTCTTCATAAGGCTGACAAAAATATTATTCTACACATTTAATTTGTAGTACCTGACAAATTTTACACGAAACTAACAACATGTGTGCCACATTGGTTCAAAAGGATTTCTTTCAGCAAGTATTTGAAGTAGTGCGTTTAATACCGCCGGGCCGGGCCACCTCCTATGGTGCAATTGCGCGGTATTTGGGCAGCGGCAAATCGGCTCGTATGGTCGGTTGGGCTATGAATGCCAGTCATGGCCTTATTCCACCTGTTCCGGCGCATCGCGTTGTGAATCAAAGCGGTATGCTAAGCGGCAAAGCGCATTTTCATCCCCCTGAACAAATGGAAGCTCTGTTGATTTCTGAAGGACTGATGGTTGTTGATGATCAGATTGTGGGTTTTGAAAAGGTATTTTGGGACCCTGCGAAAGAACTTGAATTATAAAATCATTTATAATGTAAAAAATGAACAACGAGAAGGATTATCTGCACATCAATCGGAATTCCTGGAATCATAAAACCGACATACATCTGAAGTCGGATTTCTATGACATGGCGTCCTTTTTGAAAGGGAAATCATCCCTCAAAGAAATTGAATTAAACCTGCTGGGACAATTAAAGGACGCATCGGTCTTGCATTTACAATGTCATTTTGGACAGGACACCATTTCACTCAGCAGACTTGGTGCTTCAGTTACCGGGGTTGATTTTTCTGATAATGCCATCAGACATGCTCAACAAATTGCGGCTGACACCAACAGCAACGCAAGATTTATCTGTTGTGACATTTACGACTTAGCTCTGCATCTGGATGAAAAGTTTGATTTGGTTTTCAGCAGTTATGGGACCATTGGCTGGTTGCCGGATCTCGATAAATGGGCCGGAATTGTCTCGAAGTTTCTGAAGCCGGGTGGACGATTTGTGTTCGTTGAATTTCATCCGTTCGTGTGGATGTATGACGACAGTTTTGAGAAAATAAGCTATCGCTACTTTAATTCCGGCCCTATTGCTGAAACAGAAAGCGGCACCTATGCCGATAAAACTGCCGATATAACTCAGGACTACATCATGTGGAATCATGGTCTGTCCGAAGTATTAAGCAGCCTGATTCAGAATGGATTGGAGATTCAAACCGTAAAGGAATATGATTATTCTCCCTATGATTGCTTCCAAAAGACCATTGAATTTGAACCGGGAAAATTCCGTTTAGAGCCATTCGGAGATATGATTCCGCTGGTTTATTCATTGGTAGCAACAAAAAAATAGGAGCACGAAGACTACAAGCGACAGTCATTTTGACACGCAGGTATATTTGACATTGGCGCAGCATTTACCAATTCGTGAGGTTAGCCAGGCTCGATTGCATCTCAGCATCATGACCATAATCATTTCTCTTTTTACTCAATATTGCCGACCTTTGTTCTACTATTTAATTACCTTGTAACCAAATGTTATAAATGTTACCGAGGGTTCAAAACAGCGACTATAACTTTGCACGCATAAATAAGTATTATTGAATTATGAAAGTCGAACAAATTTACACCGGTTGTCTGGCGGAAGCTGCCTATTACATTGAATCAGATGGCGAAGCCGTAGTCATTGATCCATTGAGAGAAACCGAACCATATTTAAAACGGGCTGAGCGTGACGGAGCCAAAATTAAATATGTACTTGAAACACATTTTCATGCAGATTTTGTTTCCGGACATATTGATTTAGCTAAAAAATCAGGTGCGACCATCGTTTATGGGCCAAATGCCGAGGCGGGTTATCATATTCACGTAGCCCATGATGGTGAAGTATTGAAAGTAGGAAAACTTTCCATTGTGGTGTTGCACACACCCGGACATACCATGGAGAGCAGCACCTATTTGTTGAAAGACGAAAATGGGAAAGATTATGCCATTTTTACCGGCGACACTTTATTTATCGGAGATGTGGGCAGACCGGATCTCGCGGTGAAAACTAATTTAAGTCGTGAAGATTTGGCTTCGCATTTATTTGACTCCCTGAGAAACAAAATCATGCCTTTGGCAGATGAGGTAATCGTATATCCCGGACATGGGGCTGGTTCGGCTTGCGGGAAGAATTTGAGCAAGGAGACTTCGTCAACGCTTGGGCATCAGAAGCAATTCAATTATGCGCTTCGAACTGACATGACGCGTGCCGAATTTGTCAAGGAAGTAACCGACGGACTGACTCCTCCACCTCAGTATTTCCCTAAAAATGCCATGATCAATAAAAAAGGATACGAGAGTTTCGATGATATAGTTTTGCGCGGAACTGCAGAACTTGATCCTGAAACTTTTAAGCAGGTTGCCGAACTCGAAGATGCCTTAATTTTAGATACGCGCAGCACACATGACTTTATCCATTCCCATATTCCGGGTTCCATATATATTGGTATTGACGGGAGTTTCGCTCCATGGGTAGGTGCATTGATCACAGACATTGAACAACCGATTCTGATTGTTTGTGACGCGGGAAGAGCTGAAGAAGTAGTTACCAGATTGGCACGTGTTGGCTACGATGGGGCATTGGGTTACTTAAAGGGTGGAATCGAAGCATGGAAGGCTGCAGGATTGGAAACCGACCATTTAGCGTCCATTTCGCCGGAAGAATTCAAACGCAGATATGAGCACGAAAATCTTTTGATATCAGATGTGAGAAAATGCTCAGAATACGACCAGGGACATGTTAAAAACTCCGAGAACCGTCCGTTGGATTTTATTTCTGAAAATACTTTAGAATACAATCAGAACCAGCCGACCTATGTGCATTGTGCCGGAGGTTATCGTTCTGTTATTGCCATAAGTATTTTAAAAGGAAGAGGTTACCACAATCTCATCAATGTAGAAGGTGGCTACGGTGCCATTAAAGAAACGGGTATTGCGCTTGAAACAGCCGTTCCGGTGAATGGTTGATTTTTCAGAAGCACACCTGAATTAAATCAGGATGCTTTAATTTCGGGGCTTTGAGCAGCTCCGTTGATATACTAAAATATTTCAGTTTGCCGCGATTGATCAATTTGATACAATTGCGGCTTTCTTTTTTATTGGCTCGTTACGCAAAATTAAATGTGCCCTGGGGAAGTCCCTTTGCAATTTCCATCGAGCCCACTACATCCTGCAATTTGCGCTGCCCACAATGCCCGAGCGGATTGCGCAGTTTTAGCAGGGCCACGGGCATGATAGACCCCGAAACCAATCGTTTGATTATTGACCAATTGGGCGCCTCACTGGCCTATATAACCTATTATTTTCAGGGAGAACCTCTGTTACATCCGCATTTTTCTGAAATGGTTGCCTATGCGAGCCGAAAACGAATCTTTACGCAAACCTCTACCAACGCCCACCATTTAAATGTTGTTAATTGTGAAAAACTGATAAAATCCGGACTCAGTTCTCTGATAATCAGCATTGACGGAGCTTCACAGGCCACATATGAAAAGTACCGGATCGGAGGCAGTCTCGACAAGGTTATTCTTGGCACACGGACGCTGGTTGAAAGCAAAAAGACCCTCAAAAGTCAATACCCGAAGGTGATATGGCAATTCATCGTATTCAACCACAATAAAAATGAAATTGAAGAGGTAAAAAAACTGGCTCTGGAAGTTGGCGTAGATGAAATTCAAATTAAATCGGCACAGATTTATGATTTTGAAGAGGGAAACGAAATGATACCGGAGGGCCATGAATTCAGCCGTTATATCCAAACTTCCGACGGGTATCGCATCAGCTCTGATTTACCCAATCATTGCTGGAGAATGTGGCAAGGTTGCGTTTTTACGTGGGATGGGAATGTGGTACCTTGTTGTTTCGATAAAGATGCCAAACATGTGATGGGAAATATTCACGAACAGCACTTTTCAGAAATATGGAAAAGTACCTCTTATCGTCAGTTTAGACAACAATTGTCAATTAAGCGTAAAAACATTGATATCTGTACGAACTGTTCCGAAGGGCTGAAAACACCCGTAAAAAACAGGGTTTTCGAAAATGTAAAAACCTGAAATCAACCCATGTCCAAAAAAATGATGCATAAATTTCATTATTTGTTGATAATCATTTATAATTGCTTCTTCATGACGATAATTTTACTTTTCAGATAAGCAGTAACAACAACCAATATGAACAAAAAATTACTAGTAGCAGCAGGGATGTTCTCCCTTTTATTTTCATCCGGTTTAGAAAGTAAGGCTCAAACCTATCTTCACAAATACGGATTGGAAATAAATGGAGGAATTCGTGAATACGGAGGAGATAGGGGAAATAGATTTTTCTTTGCCGAAAGGCCAGATTATCAAGCAATTGGAGTCTCTTTTGGATACTATGTAAATCCTTCGTTTGATGCTACAATATACGGATCCGTTGGTGATTTAGGTCACCGTGACAACCAGTTCCCCAGAAAGTTGGGCTTTACTGCACAGGTATCAGATTTGATGTTGGGCTTGAGATATAAATTCACCAACAACTACATCATGAGTGAGGAATCAAAGATTCGCCCTTATTTACAGGCCGGATGGGGTGGAATGCAAAGTGTATCGCGCATTATTCACGATGTGGATGGATATGCCGAAAACTATACAAACAACCGTACCTGGTTTGCAGCACAATGGTCTGCCGGAGGTGGCGTTCGTATTGCTTTGACCGATTATCTTGATTTCAGTCTGCAGACTTTGTACAATTACACTTATGACGATAACTATGACGGCTTGCCATTTTCTTTGAGCCGCGTGCGTCTTAAGGCTTTACATGATGCTTACCTGTATCATTCAGCCGGTTTTGTATTTAACTTCAGTGAAAATGATGGAGCATATAAATTCAGCAAGAAGGATGATGAAGTTCCAAAAGAGGTGGTTGATCGTTTAAATCTGTTGGCTACGCATATTCATTTTGAAACCGCTTCTGCAACCATTAAAGCAGAATCTTATGGTGCCATTGATTCAATTGTGGATGTGTTGATGGAATATCCAACTGTAGATTGTTTGATTGAAGGACATACCGATGATGTGGGAGATGATGCTTCCAATCTTAAACTTTCTCAAGATCGTGCTGATGCCGTTGTTGCCTATATCGTAGGTAAAAATATTGATGGTGGACGACTGAAAGCAATGGGATATGGTGAAACTCAACCGATTGCTAAAAATGATACTCCGGAAGGTAGAGCTCAAAACCGCAGGGTAATGCTCAAGCCTTATTATCGGAAATAATGTCGAAAGACCTCCCAAACTCGAGCCGTTTCTGTTTAGAAGCGGCTTTTTTTATTTCTCTTCGTTCTGTTTCAATTTCAACTTCTCTTCCAGCGAAGAAAGCTCATCGCGCAATCTGGCAGCTTCCATAAACTCCATATCCTTGGCTGCCCTGTACATGGCCTTGCGGGTTTCCTCCACCGCTTTTGCCAACTGTGTCGCATTCATATAATCGTAAACCGGGTCAGCTGCGATCCAGTTATCAGGTGTTTCGCTGTACGCTTTTGATTCTCCTTTGAACCTTTTTCCGTCGGCGATGGTGGTTTGTTCCATGATGGCTTCCCGACTCTTGAGTATGGTCATCGGAATGATGCCTCTTTCCCGGTTGTATTCCATTTGCTTTTCACGCCGTCGGTTGGTTTCATCTATGGTCTTTTGCATAGAATCCGTCATCTGGTCGGCATACATGATCACACGACCTTCCGCA
>CAZTGZ010000001.1:38778-101021 GCA_964613385.1 uncultured Chitinophagaceae bacterium | reverse complement strand
CTTCCTTGTCGGCATCCAATATCGCCACCAGCGCCACCTCCGGCAAATCAAGTCCCTCCCTCAGCAAATTCACCCCAATGAGCACATCGTAATTACCGAGTCGCAGGTCTCTGAGAATTTCAACTCTGTTTAATGTTTTGACTTCTGAATGAATATACGCCGACTTAATCCTGGCCCGTTTCAGGTACTTATCCAATTCTTCAGCCATTCGCTTTGTTAACGTGGTAACCAGAATGCGATGTCCCCGTTTGATGGTTTCATCAATCTCTTCCAACAGGTCATCAACCTGATGTGTAGCAGGGCGCACTTCAATAACGGGATCCAACAATCCTGTGGGACGAATCAACTGCTCTACTACCACCCCTTCGGAATCCATGATCTCATAATCGGCCGGGGTGGCACTAACATAAATAACCTGATTCACCAGGGTCTGAAATTCTTCAAATCGGAGAGGTCTGTTGTCCAGAGCGGCCGGTAGCCGGAATCCGTACTCAACCAGGTTCTCTTTTCGGCTGCGGTCTCCGCCATACATGGCCCTCAGTTGAGGTAAGGTAACATGGCTTTCATCAATAATGAGTAAGAAATCATCAGGGAAATAATCAATCAGACAAAATGGGCGTTCTCCCGCATTTCTTCGGTCCATATACCGGCTATAGTTTTCGATACCGCTGCAATAGCCGAGCTCGCGCATCATTTCCAAATCAAAGGTCGTGCGTTCTTCTATGCGCTTGGCTTCGAGAAACCTGCCGAGTTTCTTGAAATACTCCACTTGGGCAACCATATCGTCCTGAATATCGCGAATGGCACTTTGTAATCTGTCCTTGGGTGTAACGTAAATGTTCGCCGGAAAGATGGCCGCATGCTGCATCCTTTCTATCATAGACCCGCTGATGGGATCAATGATATACATCTCTTCGATTTGGTTACCAAAAAAAGTAATCCTTAATGCGGCATCTTCATATGCCAGAAATACATCCACATTATCGCCCTGAACCCTGAAAGTCCCCCTTTTAAATTCTGCGGTGGTCCTGCTATACAAGCTATCCACCAGTGCATATAACAATTGGTTTCTCGCTATGGTCTGCCCTTGTTCCAATCGAATGATGCTCTTTTCATAATCACCCGGATTTCCGGCACCGTAAATACATGATACTGAGGCAACAACAATCACATCTCTCCTGCCTGAAAGCAAAGCGCTGGTCGTTCGCAGTCTGAACTTTTCGATTTCTTCGTTTATGTTCAGATCCTTTTCAATATAGGTATTGCTGGTTGGGATAAAAGCCTCAGGCTGGTAATAATCGTAATAGCTCACAAAGTACTCTACGGCATTCTCAGGAAAAAACTGCCTGAATTCACCGTATAACTGGGCAACCAGGGTTTTGTTATGACTAAGAATCAGTACAGGTCGTTGTGCCTGTTGAATTACATTTGCCATGGTAAACGTTTTTCCGGATCCGGTAACACCCAGCAAGGTCTGGGCTCTCAATCCGAGTTCAAGACCCTCAGTGAGTTGTTTTATAGCACCGGGCTGGTCACCGGTAGGCGAAAAATCAGATATCAGTTTAAAGGTCATACTAAATCAACGTATTGATAAACAAATAACAAAGCCACAAGCAAACCAAAACCTTCGCTATTGCTCCTCCGAGAAATCCTATAAATGAGCCCCATCCCGAGCGCAGCGCTTTATTCATTTTTTCCCCTTTCAACAACTCACCGGCTACGGCGCCTAAGAATGGACCAACGATAAAGGTGAATGGCCCCAGGATCGGCAGGATAAAACCGGCTATCATTCCAATCATACTTCCCCATTTTCCCCAGGCAGAACCACCAAATTTCGCGGTTCCCCAAATGGGAAGCCAATAATCCAATGCCGTGACCAGCAGCACCGCGACACCCGACCAGATGATCAATTCCGTGCTGACTTTAGCTCCAGCTTCGGAATGCCATTTAAGCAATAAAAAACCTACCCAGGCTATGGGCGGTCCCGGTAAGGCAGGTAGAATACTCCCGGCTATTCCAACAATCAGACAAATACTGCCGGCAATTATCAGGATTAAATCGAGCATAGAATTACCTGCAAAAGAAGCTATTTTCGAACGCAATATGGCGATTCGGGTGCTCTTTGTTTGTTTGGGAAATATATGTCGTTCTCCCATGGCCGAAGGAGTTTTTGTGCAGTTGCTTCGGGATCAGGGACTTGACGAACATATTGAAGTAGACAGTGCAGGAACCTCCGGTTTTCATTCCGGTGAACTTGCCGACGAACGCATGCGAAAAACCGCTGTAAAAATGGGCATCAAACTGACCCACAGGGCTCGAAAAGTGCGTCGCGATGACCTGGAAACCTTTGACTACGTAATTGCGATGGACAGAATCAATCTGCACGATCTTGAAAACTTACATCCGGAACCAAAAGCAAAACTCATGTTGTTCAGAGAATTAAATCCCGGTTCTGAACCGGATGTGCCCGATCCTTACTATGGAAATCTTGAAGGATTTCAGGAAGTAGCCGATATTCTTGCATTTCATGGACTGGAATGGATAGACTATCTAAAAAGAAATCACCGCTTTTAATCCATGAATATATTTGTCAATATGCGCAATCTAATCTCATTTCTACTCTTGTTTTTTGTGATCTCCGTCCAGGCTCAGGAGAGTTTTGATTATTACCGGGTGATGCACTATAATTTGCTCAATTATCGCAACACCACGGATCAATGCGATGCCACCACCAATTCCCCAACATCCAAAGATGCCTACCTCAAAACCATTTTAAATTATGTGAAGCCGGATATTGTTACCCTGAATGAAGTTGGGGCCAATCCGGTGAACGCGAGTCGTCTTTTGTCCAATGCCTTCGTTGTGAGCGGTAAAGATTATGATTTTGCCAACTATACGAACAATGGCAGCAGTTCTCTGGTCAATTTGCTTTTTTTCGACAAAAATAAATTTCGTCTATATCGCCAGGAAAGCATAGATAAATCAATAGAAGGCCAGTTGCTGGTGAGATTGATCGATATATATACCCTATATTATCACGAACCTGTAGGCCTCAGTTTCGGCGATACCATCTTTTTGCATGTGGCTGTGGCTCATTTAAAAGCGGGTGATACCTCTGCCGATAAAGAGGAAAGAAAGCGCATGACGGCCGCTTTATTACACAGGATGCGACAATTGAAAACGAAACCTCAGAATTGGCTGCTTTGTGGAGATTTCAACATACAGTCCTCCACGGAATCCAGTTATCAGCAATTGTTAAACGACAGTAATGCACTCATCAGATTCTATGACCCTGTGAACTCCCCGGGAACATGGAATAACAATGCCAATTTTAGCAATTTGCATACACAAAGCACCCGCAGCAGCTCGACCAATGGAGGTTGTTTTAGCAGCAGTGGCCTGGATGATCGTTTTGACTTTATTCTGGCCAGCGAAGAAATCATCAAAAACACCCAATGGGTTGGCTATCTTAAAAACAGCTACAAAGCCATTGGTCAGGATGGAGGCCGATTTAATTCTAGTATTAATAGTCCGGCAAATATTCAGGTTCCTTCTGAAGTAGTGGATGCCCTATATAATATGAGTGATCACTTGCCGGTTATGCTGGAATTGAGTTTTCGAACCTGGATCATCCATACGGCGCAAAATCAAAAATCCAACCTTAAATTGTTTCAACCTGTCAGGCAAAACCTGATTCTTGAAGGAGAGCTACCGGAACAAATCGAAATTTCAGACATCAGCGGCAGAAAAATAAAAACGATTCTGATAGGACAAAGCAGTGGACATTTTGAATCCTTTGTGGGTGACATCCGACAAGGCGTGTACGTTGCTCGGTTCATCTATCATGATGGAAGCGAGTTGAGGAGCACCCTGCTCATTCAACCGTAGGCTGCCAGGTAATTCTGAGGACTTGGGTGGTTTCTGCAGAAATCTTGTGTCGATGAGAAATTCGCTGTCCCCCAACGTAAATAATCTCATTATTGCACAGAAACAATGGCGTTTGCTGGCGTTGCAACGCGCTGATTTTTAAATCAGTAAAAAAGTCGCTCAACAATTTAGATCCACTCATCCCCAAAGGAGTAAAACTGTCGCCATTTTGCCAATTGCGTACCAATATCGGGAAAGAACATGGTGCCATATCCAACAAAGCGATCATTTTTGAATCCGTCATACGCACCTGATCACGGGCGAGTTTCTCTACTTTAAAAGTTCCGAGTCCGGTTTCGAGCGTACCGGGACCTGAAATTTCGAATTGGAAACCCTGCTCAGAAGTCTGAAGGGGTCTTGCAACCAGGTGGTCTCTATCCCGGAGTAAATGATAATCGGAAGTTAAAAACTCAGCACCGGGTTCCCGATCAAATGAAGCCAGTATATTTTGGTACTGTGAGGCGTTGACACCGTATTTGTTCAGAAAATAGTACAAGAGCACATCGTAGTGTGGAAAACTCATCATTTTTGACAACTCGAGGCTAAAGCCACCTCCCGATATATCAGTTTTACACATTCTGATCATGGCGTCTAATCTCTCGTCCATGACCAAAGCGGCTCCTTTCAAATGTTCGGCTGAACGTTTAAATGCGCCTTCAAAGGTTGGATGAATTTCTTTGAACACCGGCAATACGTGTAACCTCAGCTTATTTCTAACATATTTGTCCGTAAGGTTGCTCTGATCCTCTCGGTACCTCGTATTTTTTGCTTCGGCAAATTCCATAATCTCATCCCTCGTAAAAGCCAGCATCGGACGAATGATTCTGCCATTTACTTCAGGAATTCCTTTCAACCCTTCCAGACCTGAACCTCTGAGCACATTCAGTAACATGGTTTCAACGTTGTCGGTGGCATGGTGGGCGGTGGCGAGCATTTTAAAGCCATGCTTATCCATGAGTTCATTAAACCATTGATACCGAATTTCTCTGGCTGCCATTTGAATGCTCAAGCGGTGTTCGCGGGCGTATTTTCGAGTATCCGCGTGAAAATTAAAAAATGGCAGTCCAAACTCCTCGGCATAATCATGAACCAGCTTTTCGTCATCATCGCTGTCCTTTCCCCTCAGGCCATAATTTACGTGCGCCAATCCCGGCTCAAAACCAGCCAGGCGAAATGCTTCTGCCATCACCATAGAATCTATCCCTCCGCTTACCGCCAGCAAAATTTCACCCTTTTGAGGATTACCGGGCAGCGAACTAAGTGATTGCAGGATCTTATCAACAATTGGACTCATACTTTTTCAATGCGTCAGCAAGTTAAGAAATAGATGTATCCGAAATGAAATTCCTTTGTCATACACTTCTATAAGATAATTTTGCATCCGAATGCATTTGCTAAAAGTACTGTACGCCTGCTTCTGTCTGATCATACTCTCTACTTCGGTTAATGCTCAGCAAGATATAGAACTTTTAGGGGCTGATTTTTCTGAATACGACAAAAGCATGATTGATGCCGAGCGATTGATAGGAAATGTAAAATTCAGACAACAAAATGTTTACATGGACTGCGACAGTGCCTGGTTTTTCCATGGTCAGAACCGTGTGGAAGCATTTGGTCATATTTATATCCGTCAAACAGATACCATTAACTTATGGGGCAACCATCTGTTGTACGAAGGTGACACCAAACAAGCTACCGTAACAGGAGATGTAAGACTCACCGACAGGCAAATGTCGCTGCAAACTGAAGCTTTATTCTACGATCTGAACACGAAAACAGCCTATTACGTTTCAGGAGGACGCATTCAAAACGGACAAGACCGACTTTACAGCCGTAAAGGACAGTACTATAGCAGAAGCAAGGAGTTTCATTTCAGAGACAGTGTTCGGCTTGTAAATCCTGAATATCAGATGGATTCAGACACCCTGCGATATAATACGGAGACCCGAATAGCCACTTTCTATGGCCCAACATGGATAAGAAGTGAAGAAAACACCATTTTTTGTCGATATGGATGGTATAACACCCTTAAAAACACCAGCGAGTTCAGCAAGGGGGCCTCGATAGAAAACAAACAGAATACCCTTAAATCTGACAGTATGGTTTATAACCGGAATACCGGAGTGGGCAAGGCTTTCCGAAACATACGTTTTACGGATACAGCTGAGAAAATTGTGATTACCGGCGATTATGGCATCCATCGAAGGATGGAATTATCTACCAAAATTTCCGGTCACCCAAAGGCTATCAAGTATATGGATGACGATACCATTTACATTTATGCCGACACCCTGGCTGACAAAACCGACACTTCAAACCAAAGCAGGACTTTGTCAGCCTACCATCATACTCGGATAATATCGCGTGAATTTCAAGCGATATGCGACTCCATGATTTACAACTTTAATGATTCACTGATTGTACTTAATGGGCATCCGTTTGCCTGGAATGAAAACAACCAAATAAACGGAGACACCATAGTCATATACAGAAAAAACAATCGATTCGAATACATGGATGTGTTGCAGAATGCATTTATTGTTATGCTGGATACGCTGGACCTGTTTAATCAGGTGAAAGGACGGCAAATGCGCGCCTGGTATGGCAATAATCGTTTAGACCGTATAGCGGTAAACGGGAATGGTGAAAGTATCTACTATGCTAAAGAAGATGATGGAACCTATTCCGGAGTCAATTCAATCACTTGCAGCGAAATGCTCATTTTTACCGCTGAAGGGAAGGTGAGCAACATCATTTTTTTTACGCAACCCGAAGGAAGTTTTTACCCCATTGAACAATTTCCCGAAGATGAACGGATTCTATCAGGTTTTCAGTGGAAACCTGAATGGAGGCCTGTGTTGAAATAGAAAAATCAGACCAGAATATTGTACATTTCTTTCAACTACGCTTTTATTCATCCGGTCTAAACACCCGTTCCGGCTCAAAGAGTTGATAAAAATGCCCGATTTTTATTTTCGGAATGTTTAGCATTGCAAGTGGCATGTTTAATGTATGGGATTAATCGTTACTAGTAGAATCAAAATATGAAGCGACTGATGAGGATTGCCGGAATGATAGGTTTATGTGGAATGCTGCTGGTTTCTAATCCGGCGCCCAGCCCTTCTGTAAATGGTATACGTGTGGATGAAATCCGGGCAACCATGAAATCCATGAGCCAGGATGAAAAGATCGCTCAATTGTTTATGATCGAAGTTCGACCGACCCTTGGACAGAAACACCTGGATGAAGTTGAAAAAATGGTGAAGAATCATCAGGTAGGTGGATTGATCTTTTTTAAAGGAGACCCACTCACGCAGGTGCGCTTGACCAACTCCTATCAGCAAATGAGCAAAATTCCTATGTTCATAGCGATAGATGGAGAATGGGGGCTTGCCATGCGTCTGAGCGAAACAGTTGCATATCCATATCAAATGGCACTCGGCGGTGTTCAAAACAATGAACTAATATATGATATGGGCCGGCAGATAGGCAAGCATTGCCGCCGCATGGGCATTCATATCAACTTTGCTCCTGTGGTGGATATCAATAACAATCCTTCCAATCCTGTAATTAACTACAGGTCATTTGGGGAAGATCGTTCGAATGTAGCAGAAAAGGGCTGGGCATATGCCAGAGGTATGCAGGATGAACAAGTTATCGCCTGCGCCAAACATTTCCCCGGTCATGGCGATACCGACACAGATTCACATCTCGATCTTCCGGTTATCAGACATAGCCGGAAACGTTTGGATTCTCTGGAAATGTACCCTTTCAAACAACTGATTGACAGCGGAATTATGAGTGTAATGACGGCACACTTATATATTCCGGCCATTGACCCTACACCCAATCAGGCCATCAGTATTTCGGAAAAAGCCATTGAAGGCATATTGCGAAAAGAAATGGGATTCGACGGTCTGGCCATTACCGACGCTTTGAATATGAAGGGTGTAGCTAAATTTCATGAACCCGGAGCCCTCGATCTCAAGGCACTTATGGCCGGTAACGATATATTATTATCGCCGGGAAATGTGCCCAAGGCCATTGAAATGATCAAAAAGGCCATCGAATCCAGGCAGATTACGCAGGAGTTTCTGGACAATAAAGTCCATAAAATCCTCATGTATAAGCAATGGGCAGGCTTGAATACCTTCACTCCTATTTCTGAAGAAAATCTTATTCAGGACCTGAATAGCCAATACGATCAGTATTTGTTATCCAAATTGGCCGAAGAAGAAATTTGTGTCGTAAGGGATGAAAAGGGACTGATTCCATTGAAAATCAGTCCAAAATCAAAAGTTGCAACCCTGGCCATTGGCACATCCAAGGAAAATGCCTTTCATCAAACCATAGATATGTATGTGAATGCCAGCCATTTGGTGAGTGCAAAAACTGCAGGATATGACGCATGGATGTCAGCAGCCCGCAAGCAAAAAGATGCTGATGTATTGGTGATAAGCCTTCACGGAGCCAGTAAATTTCCATCGAATGGATACGGAATCAGTGCAGATGTTTCCAGATTTGTAAAAGACATCAGCCAACAGAGGAAAACTATTTTCGTCCATTTTGGACATGCCTATCATTTAAAATATTTTTCACAGGTTCCTACCATCATTCTCGGGTATGAAGACCAAAGCTTTAATCACGTGAAAGCTGCACAGGTATTATTTGCGGCCATTGGAACAAAGGCTCGATTGCCGGTTACGGTGAATCAGGAATTTAAGGTAAAAATGGGACTCCTGCTGTCACCCACTGATTTGTTATCCTATGGACACCCCAGAGAAGCCGGAATGGATGAAGGAATCCTCACTCAAATAGATAGTCTGGCCTTGAAAGCCATTGAAATGAAGGCCATGCCGGGTTGTCAGATATTAATATCCAGAAAAGGTAAGGTCATCTATCAGAAATCTTTCGGAACCACCACGTATGAAGAGCTTACACCGGTGAACAATGATATGCTCTATGATGTCGCTTCAATCACCAAAATTGCGGCCACTACACTTGCGTTGATGCGCTTATACGAAGAAGGGAAGTTTAAATTAGATGACCCGTTGAGCAAATACATTCCATTCCTGGACACAACGAATAAAAAGGATGTAACCATTAAACAGGTACTCACCCATACCGCAGGGTTTAAAGACTGGATTCCCTTTTATGTTGCGGCCATGGATGATCCTGCGGCGAAAGACACTGTTTTTTCAGCGCAACGCAGTTCTAAATTCAGTGTAGATGCAGGTGGTGGCGTTTACGTAAACCCTGAATTTCATGCATACGTGCGCAAAGCAATATTCGAGTCTGCCGTTAAAACACCCGGAGAATATAAATACAGCGACATGGGCTTCATTTTAATCAAGGAAATGATCGAAAACCTGTCTGGCGTTCCGTTGGATGTGTATGTGAGCAAAACCTTTTATGAACCTATGGGCATGCAAAAGCTGGGTTACCTTCCGCTGAGCAGATTTCCTGCTTCATCCATCGTTCCGACCGAGCTTAATCCGGATTTCAGAAAAGGGTTAATTCGTGGCTACGTGCATGACCCGGCCAGCGCGTTATTTGGAGGTGTAAGCTGCCATGCCGGCCTATTCTCAAACAGTCGTGACCTGGCTATGCTGATGCAGATGTTTTTAAATGGCGGTACATTTAACGGACAACGGTTTTTGAAGAAAGAAACACTGGATTTGTTTACTTCCAGGCAATTTCCGGATGTTCGCAGGGGATTGGGTTTTGACAAAGCTGAAATGAACCGAACCAGAATTAATCCTGCTTCTGACAGCTGTAGCGCCCTTTCTTTTGGTCATACCGGTTTCACCGGAACACAGGTTTGGGCCGACCCGAAAAAAGATCTGGTATTCGTATTTCTGTCGAATCGTGTGAACCCGAGTTCAGAAAACCGAACACTGATTAAGCATGACACACGTGTTAAAATGATGAATTTAATGTATCAGGCTATAATCCCTGACAATACGGAGGTGTTGGAATAATCCTTGCATACCTTTGAAACGAAGAATATGAAAACTTTTATAACCTGCTGCGCAATTGCCCTCACAGTGAGTGCATGCGCCAATCTTGGACAAGTGGTTCAGGTAACCGATGAAATTTTAAAATCTACCCAAACAGGAATTACTCAGGAAGAAGCTGCCAACGGATTGAAGCAAGCTCTTGAATTTGGTGTAAATAATGGAACTTCCTTCCTTGGGAAAACGGATGGCTTTTTAGGCAATATGGCATATAAAATTCTGATGCCTGAGGAAGTAAGAAAAGTAGAAGCCCAAATCAGGGGCAATGCTGTGACGAATGCCATGGCCGGTCCATATTTGGAAAAAGTTGTTACCGCCATGAACCGGGGTGCAGAAAATGCGATGGCAGAAGCCAAACCCATTTTCGTAAATGCCATTAAAGCGATGACCATACAGGACGCCATCAACATCGTAACAGGCGGAAATGGTGCCGCCACTGCCTATTTGCAAAGGACTACCAGTGCGCAACTGAAAGAAAAATTCAAACCTGTTATCAAGGCTTCTTTGGACAAGGTTAATATTTCCGTTCCCTGGGAAAAAGTTTCGAGCGGTTATAATATTATCACCGGAAAGAATGTAACCACTGATCTGAATGAATATGTAACAGATCGCGCAATGACTGCCTTGTTCACTGAAATTAGAGCTGAAGAAGATAAGATTCGGGCGAATCCGATAGCAAGAACCACAGAAATTCTGAAAAAGGTTTTTGCTTATGCCGACTCCAAAAAATAACTGACTTCAAGCGCTTACTGATTCATTTGTAGGACCTGCTGAACAGCGGGACTCAAACCCTTTGCACCGTTTTCTGTATGAATTCCCGGCAAAAGTGGTCTATTTCATTTCTAACCTTTATAAACTGTTCCAGTATTTGATCATCCGTTCCGGTAGCCTTGGCCGGATCCGGAAAGCTTTGGTGAATTCGGATGGCATTCCCGGGAAAATACGGGCAGTTTTCCCTGGCATGATCGCACACGGTCAGTATATAATCGAAAGATTGGCCAATAAATTCATCCATGGTTTTCGAATAATGCGACGACACATCTAATCCCGCCATTTGGAGTACTTTAACGGCCATGGGATTCATTCCATGCGCTTCCAGGCCGGCGCTATAAACGTCAGCATTGCCTTTGGCATAATGTCTCAGAAAAGCTTCGGCCATTTGGCTTCTGCAGCTATTGCCGGTGCATAAAACAAGAATTTTTATCGGTTCCATAGTTATACAAATAACCAGATGATATTGATGATGCAGAATTTGGCATCAAAACCAAACATGAGCTGGAGAATGATCACCGAGCCGGTGATGATAATCGGCTTTCGATGTCTGAAAAACCAGGATTTAATTGCAGCAAGTCGTTCCACATCCACAGTCTTTGGGTTTTTCTGCCAAAACGGTTATACTATAGATGCCTACATCCCCTTTCTTAAAGGCATCGAGTTGTTCCGGATTGAGGTAATTGGAAAGAATATCGTCGGGAATGGTAATCGCTTTCTCCTTTTGCAAGGTGACACCTGAAAATCCAAGTTCGTGAATATGGCCCAGATATTCGTTTTTCTGGATGGCGCCTGATACGCAGCCCGCATACATTTCGGCGGCATTTTTCAGTTGATCGGGGAGATCTCCTTTTAACACGATATCGGAAATGCTGAAATGCCCTCCCGGTTTCAAAACTCTGAATATTTCGCTGAACACCTTTACTTTGTCAGGTACCAGATTCAAAACGCAATTGCTCACAATCACATCCGCCCGATTGGCCGTTACCGGAATATTTTCAATATCGCCCAATCTGAATTCCACATTGGAAAACCCAAGTTTCGCGGCATTGGCTCTGGCCTTTTCAATCATGGCCGGGGTAAAGTCGATGCCAATGACCCTTCCGTCTTCTCCGGTTTCATTTCGCGCGACAAAACAGTCATTTCCGGCTCCACTTCCCAGGTCTATCACGGTATCGCCCTTTTTGATGCCGGCGAACTGTGTAGGCAATCCGCAGCCCAATCCGAGGTCGGCGTCCGGATTATATCCTTCCAGTTCATTGTAGTCTTCGCTCATGATGTTATATACTTCATTTGAGCATCCACCCGCACCGCAGCAGGAGGCTTTATTGGACTCGATGTCTTGCATGGCTATTTCAGCGTATTTCTGTTTCACCATTTCCTTGATTTGTTCTGAATCGTTCATGATATTATAAATTTATGATTAACAACAAGATGATAGGGCCGTAAGCTCTGTTTCGGCGTGTGTAAAATAGTTCTTCAATTTGGCGAGAACCTCCGGGTTGAGGCAATAACAAATCGCGTTCCCTTCGATTTCCCCTTTGATGATACCGGTTTGTTTCAATTCCTTGAGATGCTGTGAAACGGTAGGTTGAGCCAGGGGTAATTCGTTCACAATATCGCCGCAAATGCATGAGTTCACTTTGAGCAGGTGTTCGAAAATGGCAATTCTGGCCGGATGAGCCAGGGCTTTAAGCAATTCTGCCATTTGGTTTTGATGCTCTGAAAAGTGCGATGATTTAGAGGCTCCCATAGGACGATCTTCAATTTAATATCGCAATATTTCGATATTACGATGTATTAGCCAAAAATAGAGTGAACTAAGCCTACATAGAATTTACAATGCCATGATTAATAAGGCTTTAAAATGACGAAAATACCAACTACTTCTTCCTCAGCCATACCTGAGTCAATTTCACCATCGTCCTGAATGAAATATCCGGATTCGCGATCTGGTTAACTGTACCGACCAAAAACAAGTTGTGTTTTGGACTGTAATATGCCAGGGCTCCCGACAAACCTGAGTGACCGTAATATACGGGAATTGCGCCGGTCGGATTGAATACCCATGGCAATTTGAATTGATGCAATCCCATCCCTGAGCGCATCGGGGGGAAAATCCTATTCCAGGTTTGTTGCTCTTTAATCTGGTCAGTAGGAAAAAGTTTTCCGGTGAAAAAAGCCTCTATGAAAACCAACATATCCGCACTTGTAGAAACCATGCCCCCATCCGGACCGAATGAAGTCATGGCCTTGGGTATCCTCAGAATATCATTCTTGTAGTACATGTCGGCCGGTTGCCGATCAGAGGCATCTGTATACAGGTAAGTAGCGTTCAATCCCAAAGGTTCGATAATATACATCCGGCAATTGCGCTCAAAGGAAAGTCCGGTTACATGTTCAATAATCCGGCCGAGCAACTGAAAGTTCGCATCGGAATAATGGGCTTTTCCCTTGCTGCCCGGTATAAATAAAGCCCCAATGGCTTTGGTCCTTTCCACAGATTCCTCTAAGGTCCAGGCTCGGTCCTTTCCGGAAACCAGCTCATCCTGCAGACTTATTCCCTTTCCGCTTTTATCCTGGAAATAGTCTGGGAGACCGGAAGTATGAGACAACAAGTGACGTATGGTTATTTCAGATGTATACTCTTTTCCTTTATACATATGCAGTCCCCGAATCAGGTTTGAATCCAGATATTGCTGAATATTGTCATCCACATTCAGTTTACCCATTGACTGCAACTTGAAAATCAGCGCACTGGTGAACAATTTGGTGGTGCTGGCAATAAAATAAGGTTGATCAGTGCTGAGATTCCCCGCCGATCCTTGCCAAACCATATTCCCTTGTTTAATGGCAAAGGTGGTGCCGAATACCCTTTTCCCATCTACCGTTTTGGTCAATACCTTTTGCAAGGCATCCGACTGAGCAATTGTAACATATTCATCTTTCGACTGCGCCATGGTATTATGAACGAATATTAAAGCAACAAGCAAATTAGCGATTCTCATATCTTATTGGGAGTCAGCTTTTTACAAATGAATAGCGCGATATAAACCTCCAGCATACTCAAGGGAATGGCCATGGGTAATATACCGAAAGGTAATACGTTTAAATTTCCGATTACCAGCCACATCATGACAAAGCCAAAAATCCAGGACAACCAAAAAGCTTCTTTGAAACTCATTTTCTGATACAGGAAAAATATGCAGATGGCAAAACACAAGGACCAAATACCCCAAACGGCACCATTTATCGGTTTAGCCGGAAATTCCAATCCCAAATCATTATACTGCGCCACCCATGAAGATTCCAGTAAAAACTGATTTCGCACAAATTCAGATATGCTGATCCAAGCAGTTGAAGCCAAAATGGCTATTACTTTGTTTAGATTTCCTTTGGCCATGTTTTCAAATATAGCCATTAGAAATTAAGACAATATGAATACGCGTAATACGCTTTCCATGTGAATCTATTCCTACCATCTTTTCAAAGTCATTGCTGAAAAGATTGCGAATAGGGAGCCCTTACAATTCAGATGGCCTTCATTTTATTGCCTTTGGCTTCATGCGTAACTTCCGCCAGGCCAAGGGCTTCCATCAATGGGGGGATATACATACCTACCCGACCTCTTAATCCTTTTTTCATGCCATACCAACCACCGACCGGATTGTTTTCAGAGCGCCCCCAAAATTCCACGGTGCCTTCTTTTGCAGGTTTCTGTTCATCGGCACTTCCCAATTCCATCCAATCACCGTGCTGTTTCAACATGGCATGCAGGTCGTCGATTATGGCAATGTTGTAATGCAAAATGGTCTTTCCGACCGTGCAAACCAGAATATCCTCTCCATTTTTCTGTTCCACATGCATGGTGTACTCACTGCTGTGCGGAGGGGTTTTCAATAACAAAGGTTGTTCTTTGGTTCCTATTTGATGTTTCATAATTTTTGGATGTTTTATGTTAAGACGTAAACCGATGAAAAAAGGATAGGTTAATCTTCCGTTTTTTCTGAATATTTTTCCATTACGCCTCTATTGTATTGAATATGATGAAGTTGTAAATCTGATCCGGGAGAATGAAAGGGGTCAATTTCACTTACAATTTTCAATCTCAGGTCTAACAATGCTTGTCTGTCGGGATTCTCAGCATGGCGCGCCAATTCTATCTTGTTTTTCTCAACTTCAAAATTTTGTTTGGGATTAAAAATACCGTTCAATTCAGAACATTGATGGCAAGTACCGTTCTTATTGATGAGCGCACATCTGCCCTCGAATATATCTGTCAATTTGGTTCTGGCGGTGTGCAGATGGTATTTGACCATGGCTGTTGAAGTATCCATGATTTCTGCGATTTCTGTCACTTTGAAATGATTCATTTCCTTGAGTAATACGCATATCTGTTGTTCCAGGGGAAGGGATTTGGAAATACAGGCCAGGCAAAAAGCGATATGTTCTTTAATTTCGAAGACGGCGTATTGAGAAGTTTGCATGATACGGCCAATTTCAGCGAAATAGGTAGGGTCGGATAGCGCCTCACTTTTACAGATATCATTGATGTTTTCGGGCCAACGTTTTTTTGCGCGAAGATTATCTTTAGCCAGGTTACAGGCGATGCTAAAGAGCCATGATTTCATGGATTGTTCGTGATGAAGGGAATCCAATGCCTGTGTGGCTTTGATAAATGTGTCCTGGAGTATATCTTCTGCATCCTCTTCACTGGCCGTAAGTCGAAAAACAAAGGCCTTCAGGGAGGCGCTCAGTTCTTCGAATTTGGCTGTGAGTTGATCCGGATTCATACGGGCAATGATAGTAATAATCCGGAAATTGAGAGGGTGGATTGGGATAAATTAATGTGATGAATGAACTCACCAGTAACTCCCCCCATCAACTACATCCCAAAGAATTCCCGCAGTTGAGACACTTATAACATGTACCGGAACGGACTGTAATATGTCCGCAAACATTACAACTCGGGGCATCGCTCTGCAGGGTGCGCATGAAGGAATCTGCATTGCCCAGGCCCGAATTTCCGGATTCTGAAAGCTGTACTTCTTTTATCGGTAAGTCTTCAGTGATGCGCTGAGGTTCTCCATGGGATTTCTCTTCAAACTGAACGAAGTTCTCATCCGACATATCCTCCATCGGTTTTACCTGTACCAGATCGTCTCTGTGCAGATACTCAAATCCGAGCAATCGGAAAATGTAGTCGATGATTGAAGTGGCATTTTTGATATTGGGATGTCCCTCTACCATACCTGCCGGCTCGAATCGGGTAAATGTAAATTTGTTTACATATTCTTCGAGCGGAACCCCGTATTGCAATCCAATGGAAACAGCGATGGAGAAGCAGTTCATCAAGGATCGCAAGGTTGCCCCTTCGCGGTGCATATCTACAAATATTTCACCCAAAGTACCATCGTTGTATTCTCCGGTGCGCACGAAGATCGTTTGCCCGCCAATTTTTGTCTTTTGCGTGAATCCTCTGCGTTTATGGGGTAGTTTCTTTCGCTCTACGATATTGGAAAGCTGGCGTTTGAACTTCGTGTCCGTCGATTTGTTGATGATGTCTTTGGCCGCTTCCAACACCATTTCCGGAGTCAGGTCTTCCACCTTCATGTCCATCTTGTCGACCACTTTTTCATCTTCAACTTTTTCCCCTTTATTGCTGAGCGGCTGAGATAGTTTACAACCATCGCGGTACAAGGCATTGGCCTTTAATCCCAATTCCCAGCTCAACTGATAACAAGAGGCTATTTCATCTACCGTTGCTTCATGTGGAAGATTTATGGTCTTGCTAATGGCACCGGAGATAAAGGGCTGTGCGCTCGCCATCATGCGAATATGGCCATGTGCATGAATGAATCTCTCACCTGTATTGCCGCATTTGTTCGCACAGTCGAAAACAGGCAGATGCTCTTCTTTCAGATACGGAGCCCCTTCAACGGTCATGGTGCCGCAAATATGATTGTTTGCTTCGTTGATTTGATCGGGTGTAAATCCGATTTCGCGCAGCAAATTGAAATTCTCCGACTGATAACGCTGCTCATTGATGCCGAGTCGCTGCATACATTCGACGCCCAGGTTATAGTAGTTGAATACATAATTGATATGAAAAGCAGCCGGTAGGGCATTTTCGATAATGGAAATATCGTGGCTGTTGAAACCTTTGGCCATAAGGGTCAATTCATTGATATAGGGGGCGTTTTTCAAGGTAGCGTGCCCTTTGGCGTAATTGACAATGGCCTCTATCTGGGTTTCAGGATAGCCGAGATTATGTAGCGCCAATGGTACCGCATTGTTAACGATCTTGAAATAACCGCCTCCACTTAGCTTTTTGAATTTAACCAATGCAAAATCCGGTTCAATTCCGGTTGTATCGCAATCCATGACCAATCCGATGGTGCCGGTTGGCGCGATTACGGTTACCTGAGCATTTCTGAATCCGTACTTTTCCCCTTTCCTCACGGCTTCATCCCAGGAGTTACAGGCCTTTTCCAACAAATCCTTGGGGCAGTATTTCGGATCAATTCCCACAGGTAAGATGCTGAGTTCTTCGCAGGCTTCCGGCGTATTGTATGCGGCATATCTGTGGTTGCGAATAACGCGCAACATATGCTCTCTGTTTTTCTGAAATTCAGGGAATGGACCCAAATGGGATGCCATTTCTGCCGAAGTGCTGTAGGCAGTCCCCGTCATCAGGGCAGTTACAGCTCCGCAAATCGCATTGGCTTTAGGACTATCGTAAGGAATTCCGGATAACATTAATACGGTTCCCAGGTTCGCATAACCGAGACCCAATGTGCGATATTCGTAGCTCAGTTTGGCCACCTCTTTAGATGGGAATTGTGCCATCAAAACACTGATTTCTAAAACTACAGTCCACAAGCGGGTTGAATATTCTATGGCTTCCGAATCAAATTCCCTGGTTTCGGTATTGAAGAAATGTCGCAGATTTAAACTGGCCAGGTTACACGCGGTATTGTCCAGAAACATATATTCCGAACACGGATTGGATGCATTAATACGACCACCTTCGGGGCAGGTATGCCATTCATTGATGGTAGTATCGAATTGAACGCCCGGATCTGCACAAGCCCAGGCTGCATAAGTAATGTCGTTCCAGATTTTATCGGCTTTTATCTTTTGCAAAACACGACCATCCGTTCTGGATGTGAGCTCCCAATCGCCACCACTGGCCAGGGTTTCAAAAAATTTGTTGGGAATACGAACGGAATTATTTGAATTCTGTCCGGAAACAGTTGCATAAGCTTCACCTTCATAATCGCTGGCGTATCCTGCCGCTATCAATGCAGCTACTTTGCGCTCTTCGTCCTTTTTCCAATTGATGAATTCCATGATTTCCGGATGATCGAGATCCAGACAAACCATTTTCGCTGCTCGGCGTGTGGTTCCGCCGGATTTGATGGCACCCGCCGCTCTATCTCCAATTTTCAGAAAAGACATCAAACCGCTGCTTTTTCCTCCACCGCTGAGCTTTTCCATGGCACCACGGATGCGGCTGTAATTGGTTCCAACACCGGATCCGTATTTAAAAATTCTGGCTTCGCGCACCCATAAATCCATGATGCCTCCGCTGTTCACCAAATCATCATCCACAGATAAAATAAAGCATGCATGTGGCTGGGGTCTTTCGTAAGCCGAAGTGCTTTGTTTCAATTCGCCGGAAACGGGATCTACATAATAATGCCCTTGTGGTTTACCGGTGATTCCGTAGGTGCTGTACAGACCGGTATTGAACCATTGCGGCGAATTAGGCGCCGCATGCTGAGCCATGATGCTAAACACAAGTTCCTCATAGAAAATGATGGCATCCTTTTCTGAATTGAAATAGCCATATTTTTCTCCCCATGATCTCCAACAATCGGCCATTCTGTGCGCCACTTGACGGATACTGGTTTCGCCTCTGGTACTGCCATCCGGCTGAGGAACTCCGGCTTTTCTAAAATATTTTTGAGCGAGGATATCTGTTGCAACCTGCGACCAGGCTTCGGGTACCTCTACATTATTCATCTGAAACACAATATCACCTGATGGATTCTTGATGACCGAGCTTCGATAGGAATACTGAAATTGGTCAAAGGGTGAGGTTCCTTCAACGGTAAAATGTCTTTCGAATTTTAAACCGCTTTTCTTCTTCTTGGCCGGAATTTCCTTTTTTACGCTCATTTTGAATTCATTAAGTGATGGATACTGCCCTTCATTTTTGATAAAGGGGTTTTTGCTCAAAAATAGCTGACCCTACTTTTAGCTGACAATCCGGTTTTTCCACACGCAACCGGGACAATCTTTTGCATGACCACGGCCGTAAGATGCCAGCTTGTTGATAATATGAAAAATGACATTTATCACCCTTTCACACCTACAGTACCGGGCAACTTACAAGCTCTTGTTAGTCAATGAATTGAAAACGAACAAATGGCGGTGATATTATATTCAATGCGCCTTGGGTCCTAACCGAAAAATCCTCAGTATGTATAATTATTGAGGCACTTTTATCTTTAAATACTCATGCATTCTCCGCAAAAAAGGTCAAATTTGAAACATCATGCCGAACGAACTGCTACGCGAAATCATTTCAAATCACCATCAAGGTCAAAAGAAACTGGCGATTTTGATAGATCCGGATAAGTCTGATGCAGCCAGATTGGCAACCCTCAGCAATATTTCAGATAAGGGGGGAGTCGATTATTTTTTAGTGGGTGGAAGTTTTCTCAAGTCGGAAAACACCCGTGAAACTGTGTTGATGCTGAAAAGCATGACGGATATTCCGGTGATTCTATTTCCCGGGAGTCCCTCACAGATTTGTGAGGAAGCAGACGCCATTTTGTTGTTGAGTTTAATTTCTGGCAGAAATCCTGATTTATTGATTGGCCGACACGTTGAAGCCGCTCCGGTTTTGCATGCATCCGGGTTGGAAATTTTACCTACGGGTTATATTCTGGTAGACGGAGGAAAGCCCACATCGGTAACTTATATGAGTCAGACCATACCCATACCTTTTGACAAACCGGAGTTAGCGGCATTTACAGCCCTTGCCGGCGTTCAATTGGGTTTGTCGATTATTTATATGGATGCAGGTAGTGGTGCTTTAAAACCGGTTAGTCCGGAATCCATTAAAGCCGTATCTAACCTAACGGGTGCGCCTGTATTTGTGGGAGGTGGCATTCGTTCTCTGGCTCAACTTCACGAAGCCTGGAGGGCAGGTGCGGATGTCGCAGTTGTCGGAAACCTGTTAGAAGAACATCCGGAATATTTAAACGAAATCATCGCGTTCAAAAAGGAGTGGTCGATGATGCGGTGAGGGATGGATTTAGAACCGAAGAACCCGGTCAATCATACCGACTCCAATCAATTTTCCCCATAAATTTTCGCTCCAGGGCCGTCCAGTATTTAGGTGATTTCCACTGCCCTCTGCCATATGCGTATCTCGCCTTCTGCCACGATCCATACAAGTCATAATTGTATTTGAGATAGGCGATTCCAATGATTAAATAATTGTAACGGGTTTTACCTCCGCTCAAACCCAGACGCTTGTACATAATCTCAAAAGTTCGGTCCATTACCTGCAAATCTCCATACCGAATCAGATGATTGGGATTATCTATTCGCGGCCAACCCGATTCGTTCTTTCCAATCTCATAAACCAAACCTTCCGGAATTCCATAAACAACAGACAATGAGTCAACTATGTCGAGTACCGACCAGTGCCAAATCAAGGTTTTAACGGAATCAACGCACACGACCAAACTGTCATTTACTGAGTCACAGGGGCAGGGGATTACTTCAATCCGGTGATATCCCTTTCGTCCATCGGGCTTAATGGTATCAACCGGTGACTGGGCCGATGAAATGACCGGATTCCACAAACACAAACAGACGAAAATCAGCCTTATTACATGCATTATGAAGTTTCTTTTGCTTAATCCTTCACCTCTTCATAGTCGGTATATTGACCGTCATCTTTTAACCTGCCTTTGTTTTCTTTAAATGAAATGGTCACTTCTCCCTCTTTGCGCAATGGTTTGCGCTGCTCAGCCGCATTTCGCATGACTTCATTAAATGCCTTTCTCGCCTTAAAATAGAAAAGCACCATCCGTATAAAGATATATCCGATAAATATGAGAAAAATTTTCCCGAGCATATCAGCGACTTAAGTACATGGATTTCTCTTTGTACAATTCCCTGAAATACGGATCCTTGGTGGATTCAACAAAGTATATGGCCTCTCCTGTCGATTTCATTTCAGGACCCAATTCCTTATTTACATTCGGGAATTTATTAAAACTAAACACGGGCCGCTTAATGGCATACCCTTTAGGCCTTGGCTCAATGCTGAAATCTTTAAGCTTATGTGTTCCCAACATCACTTTGGTGGCAATGTTCACGTATGGAACATCGTAGGCCTTACAGATAAATGGCACTGTTCTGGATGCCCTTGGATTCGCTTCAATTACATATACTTTTTCATCTTTTACGGCGAACTGGATATTCAGCAACCCTACGGTTTTTAGAGCATGCGCAATTTTACGCGTATAGTTTTCGATTTGCTCCATCACCACCGGACTAAAACTGAATGGCGGCAATACTGCCGAAGAATCCCCGGAATGTATGCCTGCAGGCTCGATATGCTCCATGATGCCAATGATATGTACATCTTCACCATCACAGATACTGTCGCTCTCAGCTTCTTCTGCCCGATCAAGAAAATGGTCAATCAACACCCGGTTTCCGGGCAAATCACCTAGTAAGTCAATGACTGCCTGTTGCAATTCGTCATCATTGATCACAATCTTCATGCCCTGTCCACCTAACACATAGCTAGGTCTAACCAATACCGGATAACCTACCTGATTTGCAATGGTGATGGCTTCATATGCATCTTCAGCAACGCAATATCGTGGGTATGGAATATCCAGTTCGTGCAATAAATCAGAAAAGGAACCCCTGTCTTCAGCTAAATCCATATCTTCAAATGCGGTTCCTATGATGCGTATGCCCTTTTCTTTCAGCTTTTTAGCTAATTTCAAGGCCGTTTGACCACCTAACTGAACAATTACACCTTCCGGTTTCTCATGTTCGATTATCTCATATAAATGTTCCCAGTATACCGGTTCGAAATAAAGTTTATCGGCCATATCGAAATCCGTTGAAACCGTTTCAGGGTTGCAATTAATCATGATGGCCTCAAAACCCGCTTCTTTAGCCGCCAGCAGCCCATGCACACAACTATAATCGAACTCGATTCCCTGACCGATGCGGTTCGGGCCTGATCCCAGTACGATGATTTTCTTGCGATCACTGACTTCTGATTCATTTTCTCCGTCAAAAGTCGAATAGAAGTAATTGGTCGGCGATTCAAATTCGGCAGAACAGGTATCTACCATTTTGAATACTCTCCTGATACCCAGCTCCTTGCGTTTTTCGTATACCTCGTCTTCAGTACAATTTCCCATGGCATGTGCTATCTGGAAATCGCTGAACCCCTTTTCCTTGGCATTTCTTAAGACGACAGGGTCAATATTGCCCAATGTATATTTTTTAATCTCGCGTTCTACCTTAACCAGACCATAGATTTGTTCAAGAAACCATCTGTCAATTCGGGTAAGTTTTTGAATGGAACTTAATGGTACACCCAGGCTTATCGCATCTTTTATATGGAAAATTCTGTCCCAACTCGGAAATTCCAGGCTTTTCACGATGGTTTCCAGCCTTTTTTCTTCCCATCCATCACAACCCAATCCCATTCTTTTAAGCTCGAGACTCTGACAGGCTTTTTGTATGGCTTCCTGAAAACTTCTTCCGATTGCCATAACTTCCCCTACCGATTTCATTTGAAGACCCAGTTGCCGATCGGCGCCTCTGAATTTATCAAAATTCCAGCGAGGTATTTTCACAATGGTATAGTCAATGGCGGGCTCAAAAAAGGCTGAGGTAGTTTTGGTCACAGGATTCTTGAGCTCATCCAGTGTAAATCCTATGGCCAGCTTTGCGGCAATCTTGGCAATAGGATATCCTGTTGCTTTTGAAGCCAATGCAGAAGACCGGCTAACCCTTGGGTTGATTTCGATCGCGATAAGTTCTTCATTTTCAGGATTTATTGCAAACTGAACATTACAACCACCTGCGAAATTTCCAATGCTGCGAAGCATCAAAAACGATGCATTTCTCATGGCCTGAAATGCTGTATCACTCAAGGTCATAGCCGGCGCTACGGTAATAGATTCTCCGGTATGTATGCCCATGGGGTCGAAATTCTCAATGGTGCAAATCACCGTCATATTATCTTTAGCATCACGCAGCACCTCCAATTCATATTCCTTCCAACCCAAAACTGCCTGCTCTACCAAAACTTCGTGTGTTGGCGAAGCTTCTAACCCCCTCTTCAAGGCTTCGTCAAGGTCTTCTTTTTTATGCACAAAGCCACCACCGTAGCCTCCCAATGTAAATGAAGGGCGAATAACCAATGGAAAACCAATTTTTTGAGCGATCTCCTTTCCTTCCAGAAAGCTGTTCGCTATTTGTGAAGTGGCCACCTGCACGCCAATATCTACCATCAACTGACGAAATTTCTCGCGATTCTCCGTCTTTTCAATGGCCTTGGTGTCCACACCAATCATCTTCACATTGTATTTATCCCAAATTCCCAGTTCCTCTGCTTCGATGGCCAGATTTAAAGCAGTCTGACCGCCCATAGTAGGCAAAACGGCATCAATATGCTGCTCCTCGAGAATTTTAACTATGGAATCCGTTGTTAAAGGCAGCAGATAAATATGGTCTGCTGTAACTTTATCGGTCATGATAGTGGCCGGATTGGAATTGATCAACGTAACAGAAATCCCTTCTTCTCTCAAAGAACGGGCTGCCTGGCTACCGGAATAATCAAATTCACAAGCTTGTCCGATGATAATTGGGCCACTTCCTATGATTAAAACTGAACGAATCGAAGTATCTTTGGGCATTGAACTGAGAAACTTTAAACCGGGCAAAGTTAAGATAAAATGGAGCGCAACGAAAATATATCCACGGAGGTTTTCTCCTGGAAATCATCCACAATTTTCTATCGCGCATGGGGTCGGGGGCCAAAACTCATTATAGCATTTCATGGATATGGACTCGATGGAAAAAGTTTCTATCCGATAACTGAAAGACTTTCAAAAGAATATACCATCATTGCCGTTGACCTTCCCCACCAGGGACGCACAAGGTGGAGAGAACCCAATGCCTTGAATCAAAAGACGTTATGCGATTTGATTCACTCTTTTCTTAAACACCTCAATTATTCCGGTAAAATTACATTGCTCGCCTACAGTATCGGGGGTAATTACGCGCTTGGATTCGCACAGCGCAGTCCTGAAATGGTGGAAAAACTCATATTAATTGCCGCAGATGGATTAAAGTTCAAGCCGCTTTTTTGGTTTATAACACGTACCTGGTCGGGTCGCCTCCTGTTCGAAGGATTTGTTCAGGCACCACAACCTGTATTCTGGCTGATCCGTTGGGGAAGACGACTCAAAATTTATCCTCCCAGGGTTTTGACTTTTTTTTATGAGAGCATTTCCTCAAAAACGAAAAGAACTGCCTTGATGAAGCGATGGATTAGTGTGAGCCGCATTCTTCCGAAACAAAAAGCCGTAATTTCAACACTCAATGAGCATTCCATTTATGTTGGACTGCTGTTTGGGTTAAGAGACCATGTGATTCCGGTGGAAAATGCGCGAAAATTTGCTTCCAAAATCAAATCATCGAAATTGATTACTCCGGATCAGGGTCATCAACTGCTCAACCATCACAATGCGGCCTTATTAGAGCAACTCCTGCATTCCTGATTCAGAATTGTATGATTTCTTCGCTTTCGAAATACTCAATGATGTGCTGTCGGATAAAAGTCTCTTGTTCAAACATGTCTAAATAGGGCAAATCCTGAACCTTTTCCCAGTCTGGCCATCCCATTTCATCGCTGCCTACCCACTTATAATAACCACCCGGACTCAATACCCTGCATGTAGCGATATGCATGAGTTTGACCTTCTCTTCCTTGCTGTACTTAGCGCCTGATAAACCGGCCTCCCGAATCCCAATTAACAGCAGTAATTTATTTAAATCCGCTTTCGACCCGAATTGAGCCGAAATGAAGTCCTGGATTTTTTGCCACTTTATCTGATCGTCACGCACCCTGCAAAACTATGTCATCCGCTTCGAATAGCATAGCCATACGAACATCTTCGTACGAATACTTATGAGCAAGGGCTGTCACGATGGAGGCCAATTTCAATTCTCCCCTGGTTTTGGTAGAAAAATCATCCGGATTGCCCAAAGCACGCAATTGAGCCATGGCTTGCAGGATTTCAGTTAGCCCAGGACCCTTTGGTTTGAGATACTCCAGATCCATGGGCGTTCCCTGACGTTTCAGATGTAAAATATGGTTCAAAACAGTGCTCCCACTTAAACCTCGCTCCTTAGCAATTTTCTCCGGATGCCACTTCAGATGCACATATTTTAAGGTGTGTTCATAGGTACTCAACTTCTCTTGTCTGGTATGTCGAATACCATGGTTTCTGACATATTTCTTTTCTCTGGCTTCCTTGTTTTCAAGCATTTTTCCTTCCATTTCCAGAAAATTGAGCACGGCCAACTGACTTAATTCGGCAAATCTTTTGTCTGCGCGTCTGACTAAGTCATCGGAATTCAAGGCCATCAAGTTAAGTCCATTGAGTTTTAATCCATCCAAATCTCTTAATCTCGACAATGCAACATATCCCTGACCGGTCTCGAAAGTCTTACTGAGGTCAACTACTGCAGAATCCAGCGTCATTCCCTGACTCTTGTGAATGGTTATGGCCCAGGCCAGACGCAATGGAATTTGAATATACGATGCCATCGATTGTCCTTTTTCATCTTCCACCATCCAAACCTGCTCTTCAGCAATAATCTCCTTATCACGGTCGGTTAGTACAACAGGCCACCCTTCTTCCTCTTCGAAACCCTTGATGGTGCCGAGCGTACCGTTCATATATCCCTGTTCATAGTTGTTTTTAACGAACATCACACGCGCTCCAATTTTCAACCCCAATCGCTCGGGGGCAAGCACACTCCGTTTCAATTGATCCACCATTTTTTGCCTTCCCTTGGTCTTGGACTGGAAATGAATTTCTTCGCCCGGCAAATCCTTCAGCTTCCTGAAATTATATGCATCAACATCCATGTTATGCGTGTATAAATGCGTGCTATCTGTCCACTCTTTCACTTTGGTAGACTCGAGCACGGCAATTTCATCGACTCCACAATTGCCTGATCTCAAGGCATTTAATATCTGGTTGAGTCCCTTCTCTTCCTTTTGTCTGTATTGAGTGTTCAAATAACAGATTACCGGATTGGCAGCCACCCATGTTGGCGACATGAATGCATACCTTTCCCGGTTTTCTTCCATTCGATCTGCCACCGGTGGCAATTGAAAAAAGTCACCGCAAACAACCAATTGTACGCCTCCGAAAGGCAAATCGTTATTGCGGATGAAGCGCAGAACTACATCGCAAAGTTCAAATTGCCGGCGATGCAACATGCTGATTTCGTCTATGATCAGTACTTCTGTCTTTTCTAGGGAGCGTTTGATATTACCCCTGCTTGCAATTTTTTTTAGGTCGGCCGGACTCAAGTGATCTTTGATACCTATGCCGGTCCATGAATGCACGGTTTGCCCATTGAGATGAGTAGCAGCAATTCCGGTAGATGCCGTTACAGCTACAGGAATGTTATGCATTCGCAAATATCGAATAAATGCGTTCAGCACCCAGGTTTTACCGGCTCCTGCACTGCCGGTAAGAAAGACATTCTTTCCGGAATATAAATACTGAAGGGCTGTTTCCTGATTCATCGAGGGACAAAAATAGACCTTAAAAAATGTGCATCCGGTATTAAACGAATGTAAATGCTTGTTTTAATCCTGATGTGCTGCCAAAAAATCCGTAAACTTGCCATCCCAAATGACTATAGCAAAAGCAGATAGGAGGTTTCCGGTAACTCCGGAAATAGCATTAAAAGCCTGGACCTTGATGTGCAAGGCAAGGGCAATGGCGGCCATTTATGATGAAAACCGGCAGATAACCAAATATGTGCACAGCACATCAAAAGGCCATGAAGCCATACAATTAGGGCTCGCTTTTCACCTTCATTCTGAAGACTGGCTCGCTCCATATTATCGCGATGAATCCATGCTATTAGGCATTGGAATGACACCATATGAGTTAATGCTGCAACTGCTCACCAAGGCAGATGATCCTTTCAGCGGAGGTCGCACTTACTATTCACATCCTTCTCTTTTGCGCGAAGGAATGCCAAAAATGGCACATCAAAGCAGCGCAACCGGTATGCAGGCCATCCCAACTACAGGGATTGCTCAGGGAATACAATATCTCGAAAAAGCAAAATTGCTGAAGGCGGGCGAAAATCCGATTGTTGTTTGTTCACTGGGTGATGGATCTGTTACCGAAGGAGAGGTTGCCGAAGCATTTCAAATGGCTGTATTGCACCAATTACCTATTATGTACCTCGTTCAGGACAACAATTGGGGCATAAGTGCAAGTGGCAATGAGATGCGCGCCATGGATGCCTGGGAGTACGCCGGTGGTTTTAAAGGCATGGAGCGCCGCAAACTGGTTGGATATGATTTCGAACAATGTTACCAGGGTATGGGTGACGCCATTGAATGGTTGAGAAAAAACAGAAAACCAATTCTGGTTCATGCAGAAGTCCCGTTATTGGGTCATCATACTTCTGGTGTGAGAAGCGAATGGTATAGAGATGATTTAGAAGAACATGCCTTAAAGGACCCATTTCCGATTATGAAGGCGTTGGCGCTCAAAACGGGGATTGATGAAGACACTTTGCAGCAAATACAAGCTGAGGCTATTGAACTGATACGCACCGATTTCCAGAAAGCAGTTGACGCTCCCGAACCTGCTCCGGAAAGCTTATGGGATCATGTTTTGGCACCTACACCTGTTTTGCATGAATCCGGGGAGAGAGCACCAACCGGAGCGGAAAAAGTGATTATGGTAGATGCAGCCCTGTTTGCCATTGATGAAATACTGAAAAAACACCCGGAAGCCCTGCTCTACGGACAGGATGTAGGTATCAGACTGGGAGGAGTATTTCGCGAAGCAGCTACCCTGGCACAGAAATACGGGGCGGATCGCGTCTTTAATACCCCCATTCAGGAAGCTTATATTATCGGTTCAACTGCCGGAATGAGCGCAGTAGGATGTAAACCCATCGTTGAAATTCAATTTGCGGACTATATCTGGCCGGGAGTGAACCAATTGGTGACCGAACTCAGTAAAAGTGGTTATCTAAGTATGGGGAAATTTCATGTACAATCCCTCATACGCGTTCCAACCGGGGCTTACGGTGGAGGTGGGCCTTACCATTCAGGTACGGTCGAATCTAGCATTTTGCCCATAAAGGGAATTAAGGTGGTATATCCGAGCAATGCTGCCGATATGAAAGGTTTGATGAAGGCAGCATTTTATGACCCAAATCCCGTGGTGATGTTTGAACATAAAGGTCTTTATTGGAGTAAAGTTCCGGGTACGGAAGGCGCTAAATGTCCTGAACCATCCGAAGATTACATCATCCCTTTAGGAAAAGCACGGATTCACAGGTCAGCGGATGAAGAAAAGGTAAAAAAAGGAGAATCCATTGGTGTAGTTACTTACGGCATGGGTGTCTGGTGGGCAGAAGCCGCAGCCAAAACATTTGATGGGAATATCGAAATTCTTGATTTGAGAACCTTGAGCCCATGTGATGATGAGGCTATTTATAATCAGGTAAGAAAACACAACAAAATACTTGTGCTCACCGAAGAAACACTACAAAACAGTTTTGCCGAAGCCATAGCCGGTAGAATAGCACGAGAATGTTTCGAATATTTAGATGCCCCTGTTCTTGCTTTGGGATCAGAAAACCTTCCGGCGGTGCCTTTGAATATGGGGCTGGAAAAAGTGATGCTTCCGAATGCTGAAAAGGTGACACAGGCCTTAAAGAATCTTTTGGCTTACTAATTTCACATCGGGTGAATTCCGGCTTCGTATTTCACCGTTCACTTCAGCATGCTTCAATTTTTTTCATATTTGTTCCCGGTTGATTTTCTGCCAATAAGCAACCTTTTTCAAACCTGCATGACAAAAGATATATGAAAGCCAGACTCTTAACCCTAATCATTTTTTGCTCAATGCCCATGTGGCTCAATGCACAAAAAAATTGTCAGTTGCCGAAAACAGGATGGTTACCTCTTCCTGAACTTACCGGAACATTTAAAGGCTATCCCGGCATGCTTTATCCGAATTCAAATACTCCTCAGGGTGATTATTTGATCAATGTCCTGAAACAAGCCAGGGACATCACTCCTTTGGATGTGGATGGAAATGCCAGTTCCTCCGGTAAAATTGTCATGGCAGGTGTAGGCGCATCAAACCCCAGAACGGAATTTGAGGCTTTTGAGGGATTACTGTCTCAGGAGTCGGGCCTGCGATCTGAATTGGTTACAGTGAACACCTGTATCGGTGGACAGGGTGTTCAAAAAATGAACCTTCCCGAACATAACTACTGGAAGTCGGCGCTAAAACAGTTCGATTCTTTGGGACTTTCGTTTCAACAAGTGCAAATTTTATGGTTAGAAACCGAAAACACTCAGGTAGGAGATACACAATTTCCTTCCGCCCCACATAGGTTTGAAAAGGATTTGTTGACCCTATTACAGACATTAAAAACGCTTTTTCCAAACGCGAAACTATGCTATTTATCCGCAAGAGCATGGACCGGATGGGTTGAGCAAGACTCTGGCGCCTCAGTCGGAAAGGGATTGTTACATCCAAGGGACTATTATAACGGTTTCGCAATTAAATGGCTCATTGACAGCGCAAATCAAGAAGTACCGGGATATCGATATATGGGCAACCAGGCCGACATTGTAATGCCTTTGTATGGTTCATATCATTGGACCGATGGAGAAACACCACAATCGGACGGCTTCTATCTGGATTGTGAAACCGACATTGGCGGAGACGGATTGCATCTCTCGGCCACCGGAGAACAAAAAGTAGCCCAAAAAATGCTCAGTTTCTTTAAATCGGACACTGCGGCTTCTATTTGGATGTATGCGAATACCGCAAGTATTTCTTACCCCCGGGCTTCAGCTAAAATATACCCGAATCCGAGCAGACAGGCGATCACGATTGAACTTCCGGGAAACTCCACTTTTCAGGTTGTACTGCGCGATATCTCCGGCAAGACCTTATTGTATCTGCCTGAAGCTGTATCAAACTCAGAACTTAATTTGGCCATGATACCTGCCGGAATCTATTGGATATCCATTCAAAATGAAAACTATTCTACTACGGAAAAATTGATACATCTGGGCAACTGAATTTGGCGTTAGATGGTAAATTTCAGTTCTGTTCAGCTTTTCTCTAAATTTTACTGCTCACTTTTGTTTCAAACTTCCCTGAATGGTTTAACTTTGCACCGCAAATAATTTTCTCACCTTATTATTTGCAACATGTCTTTTTCAACTTCCAAAATTGCACTTGAAGGACTCACATTTGATGATGTACTGGTATTGCCCAGATACTCGGAAATTCTCCCCAGAGATGTGAACACCACCACCCGCCTCACCCGCAAACTCAATATTCGCATTCCAATTGTATCCGCTGCCATGGACACTGTAACCGAAAGTCGATTGGCTATTGCCATGGCCCGGGAAGGTGGCATTGGAATCATCCATAAAAACATGAGTATAGAAATGCAGGCCGCAGAAGTTAAAAAGGTGAAACGTTCAGAAAGCGGCATGATCAAAGATCCCATCACATTAAAAGGAGATGCCACGCTTGAACAAGCCATCGGCATCATGCGCGACAACCGAATAGGCGGGATTCCTGTGGTTAACGAAGCCCACAAATTGATAGGCATCATCACAAACAGAGACTTGCGTTTTGAAAAGGACTTGTCAAAGCCCATTTCATCTGTCATGACAAGGGAAAACCTGATAACATCCGGAGAGGACACAGATTTAATCAAGGCAAAAGATATTTTACAAGAGTTTAAAATAGAGAAATTACCTGTTGTTAGTTCCGATGGTACTTTGGTAGGTCTCATCACTTTTAAAGACATCGAGAAGGTGAGAAACCATCCGAATTCAGCCAAAGACGCCTTTGGAAGGTTGCTTGTTGGTGCTGCCGTAGGAATCACATCGGATACTTTGGATCGGGTGAAGGCATTGGTGGACGAAGAAGTGGATGTAATTACCCTGGACACTGCACATGGTCATTCTAAAGGAGTGATTGATGAACTCAGAAAAATCAAAGCTGCATACCCAAACTTACAGGTGATTGTTGGCAATATTGCTACCCGCGAAGCAGCCCGTTTACTCGCAGAAAACGGAGCTGATGCCGTTAAGGTGGGCGTTGGTCCGGGATCAATTTGTACAACCCGGATAATAGCCGGAATCGGAGTTCCTCAACTCAGTGCCATCATGGAATGCGCTGAAGGTTTAAAAGGCACAGATGTACCATTAATTGCTGACGGGGGAATCCGTTATAGTGGTGATATTGTTAAGGCTATTGTCGCAGGAGCTGATTGCATTATGGCCGGATCCATGTTTGCCGGCACAGAAGAATCTCCGGGCGAAACCAGCTTCTATGAAGGAAGAAAAGTAAAGTCGTACCGGGGAATGGGCTCGATAGAAGCGATGAAAGAAGGCTCAAAAGACCGTTACTTTCAGGATGCGGAAGAAGAAATTGCGAAACTCGTGCCGGAAGGAATCGTAGGAACGGTACCCTATAAAGGAAACCTCAGTGAGGTAATTTATCAGTTTGTTGGCGGATTAAGGGCCGGTATGGGATATTGTGGTGCCGCAGGTATTGCCCAACTCCAACAAGCCCAGTTTACCCGAATCACCGGTGCAGGTATCCGCGAAAGCCATCCGCACAATGTTACCATTACAAAAGAAGCACCTAATTACAGCCGTTAATAACCATGAAATATTTAGCATTACCCATTTTAATATTGGCAGCTTTAACCCTGAACCAATGCAAAGACAAGGAAAGTCCAACAAATCCGGATTTGGACCCAAGGGAGAAAATGTTGAACGATTACCAGACTAACTATATCGGTTCGGCGTTGACCAGTGTGGGTTGGACGGGTAATTCTTCGAGTTGTTCACCAGGCACCGTTTCAGCTGAAGCGCATGCCAAAGTGCTGCAGCGCATCAATTTCTTTCGCCGACAAGTGGGTCTCAACGACAATATCACTTTAGATACTGCGAAAAACCGGAAATGTCAGGAAGCAGCGCTCATGATGATGGCCAATGGTTCGCTCAATCACACACCTCCAAATACCTGGAAATGTTATACCGCCGACGGTGCTGCAGCTGCCGGTGCTTCAAATCTGTCATCAGGCAGCCACAGTGTGAATGCCGTCAGCGGACAAATGGCCGACAACGGAAGCAACAATACAGCTTGTGGACACCGCCGCTGGATATTGTATTCAAGAGCTCAGGTTATGGGACATGGCAGCACATCATCCAATCAGGCTTTATGGGTTATTGGTGGTGCAGCTCCTTCAAATCCGCCCAATATGCCCGAATTCATCTCCTGGCCTCCTCAGGGATATGTCGCTTCAACCCTCGTATATGCCAGATGGTCGTTTAGCTTGCCGGGCGCAGATTTTACTGATACTGAAGTAGAAATGAAGCGATCAGACGGATTACCTGTCACCCTGAAAATAGTGCATACCAATGGCGGTTATGGCGACAGAAGCATCGTTTGGGAACCAACAGGTATTACACCTCCAACCAGTGCAGATATTACTTGGGTGGTGACGGTTAAAAATGTAAAACTGAGTTCCGGAACGCTCAAAACATATTCCTACAAAGTCACTGTCGTTAAAGTTTAACGCTTCTCACCTCGCTTGGCAGCCTCGTAGTCCGGAGCTTCCATCCATTTCTGGTATTCAGGGTCTATCTCCGATCTCATAAATATGGCCTTATACGATCGAAACGTCATGCTATCCCAGTGTAAAATGCCGTGATGATACTGATACAACTGCTTGTGATTCAACACCATCAATCCATATAAAATGACCAAAGACGGTAAAAATCTCCTCCAATGCATGGTCACCCAATTCCAACCATTCGCCAGAAAAATGGCTAAAACAACATAGTATTCAATCATCACCCTACTGCCGTAAGAGCCGCCATACCACCAGCACCACCAGCTAAAAACCCAATAAACGAAAACCGGGAAGCTGATCAGGAAAAACCATGCATATGGCCTCAACTCCATGCGTTTCCAGGGAATGGATACAACCGCAAACAGCATCAATGGTGTATAAATAAACCAGCCTTTTCGAAATCCGAATAATCCCTTTAGGATTTTAGAATCATGGAAAAAGAATCTCTCGTGATCGTAACTATAGAAAATATAACTTCCGCTTACTGCTTTCCAATATAGCATCTGTGGAAGGAATACCAGGAAAGCGCCGATAACAGCAGCTATCAATTGAAGATTGCTCAGTTTAAATATTTCTTTCCATCTCAACGGCGATAACAGGAATAAAGGTAATAAAGCAGGAAGCACGCTCGTCGGGCGTATCAACACAACCCAGGCGGTTAAAACCCCGAGTGCCATATAGGATTTTACATCTGATTTTTGATTGATCCTAAGAACCAGTAAGGCCTGCATCACCAGTATTAAAAAAGAAAAAGGATGGCTGAGACCCGGAGCCAGGCTTATATAATAGGGTAAATTACTCGCCAGTCCAAGCGAAAGTATCGTAATACCTGATACCAATTCATGGAAATAGCGACTGAGCAGTTTTCGTAGAAACCAGAAACCTAAGATTCCGGCAATGAGCGTGCTCAGCGACATTGCCAATTGATAGGGATAGGAAAAACCATTTCTATTCCACTTAGATTGACATTGTACATATGCATCTGCCACCAAAAAACCGGGCAAGTAAAATGGCAGCAAACCCAGTGTCATTTTCTGATATCGGATACCTTCCGGACTAACATTATACCAAAGTGCATCCAAAGGCTCACCCTGAGGCAATGTATCTGCAAAATTTAAACCCGGATCCTGATAGATAAAGATAGCCGGTAAATAGCTATAGTATGAAGTTACATCATGAATGATGGCCCGGTTATTCTTATGAGGGGCATATGCTTGAAAAAGCCAAATAAAATACAGCGATACAATGGCAGTGGCTATCACGTCCACCCTTCCTATTTTATACAGGTGTATTCTCATTCGGCAAAGCAGTGAGTATAAATGAAGGCCAAAGGAACCGGAAACGTTTCCCATCCTTTCCAATACAGGCATTTAACAGGCGAGAAGCCATTGATTTTCCCTTAGCGTTTTGATTTTCAAGATACGGACAACCTCTAAAATTCAATCGGAAATATGGTGAAGCCATGCTTCGATATTCCTCGAAATACAAGAGACGCTCAGACCAATTACCGCTCACCGGGTCGCAGGTATTGAACATGTATTTCTCAGGCCGGGGATTAACCAGAGAACTTCCATCCAGCCATGACTCCACAAAACGCTTGATGTCATTGAATATCAATCCTCTCGACAAAGTGGACAAATTCAAAACCGCATCGTCATTAATGGCAGGAAAATTTGCCCGGATAAAATCATATCTCATTTGAAAAAATGACTGCACATGGTCTGTTTCCTTCAGTTTACCCGGGTCTCCTTTGATTTCAAATCGGTGATGAATTTCACGGAAATACTTCTTTTTGAACCAATTATAAACATTGGCTCCGGTTAAATGAACCTGGGTTACACCGGGAATGTATGTTTCTGACTTCTTGAAAAATTCCGGTAAGTCATAGATATGTTCGATCACATCCCGGCTAACCAGTACTGTGTTCATTCCATTTAAACCGGCTCGAATTCCAGTAAGGTCTCCCTCTATAATCTCGTCAGGTTTTAATGCCAGAAATGCTCCGATATCCGCTACATCCCTGCAAGCCAAAGAATAAATATCCATATAAATCACTTTGACTCCTAAAGATATTTTGGCCAATATACCCAGCATACCGGTGCCTCCTCCGTAATCAATTATGGTATCTACGTCAGGTTTTTGTCGCAAGGCTTCCTCCAGAATCAAGCCATTCAAGGTCAAATGATACTCCAGATGTTTAATATGCCATTCGAGATACTTGCGATTATAGGGCGATAATGAAGGCAGGTTGAGCAACGAAGGCCATTCCTTTTTCAAATGTGCGATACCGGCAATGATATTTGGGTGTTGAACTTTCACAGATCGTTACATTCCATTGCCAGCAAAGTTCCGGATTCGTAACTTATTTTTACCATACCATTTTCATCCGCCTCATTGCTCGATCCGGTATTTAACCTCACATCCAAAATTCCATTGTGCAATGGAAATTTCAGACCTTCGGTTTGAATTCCTTTAACTTCACCAATAGGTATCAATGAAAAAACGGAGCCCGGAACACATTGCTTTTCAAAAACTTTTGGCAACACATAAATCCGGGAATGATCATCTAATAAACATGCCTGAATAGAATTTTGATACCAGGCCAACGAGCAGATATTATGAAAAGTATGGTCCGCTCGCATTCCGGTTCCCCACAAAATATTTACCGCTTTATGTCCCTTTTGGATTAGGAATTCAAGGCCTTTTTGCAAATCCGTCTTGCTCTGGTCAGCAGCATGAATCACAGGTATATTGCGCGCATTCAGAATGTCGGCGTCACTCGCACTCAATGAATCCAGATCTCCCAAAACAGCATCCATATGTATATCCAGGGATAACACCCTTTGCACGGCACCGTCCAGTACCAGAATATACGGACTCCACTCAAGTAATTGCGCCATGAGTTCATGTGAGCACGACTGTCCATTCGCAATAATGAGCGCCGGCTCCTGATTGTCGCGAATAATGTGGTGACTGCTCATGAATTAATTACTTTATAATTGCGATAGAAAAATGGATTTGTCAAAACAAAAGTGCTTTTTTGAATAAACCATTATTCTCATCCAAAAATAAAGATGAAAAATATTCTTAGTCTGATTGGGCTTCTGCTTATTTTCAGTGCTTGTCAGCGAAGAGAACAAGCCATTTGGCCGGTCCAAATCAAGGCTCCCCTGGCTCAAGCCTCTCTCAAATTAACAGATTTGATAGCCGATAGCTTGTTGATTACCAACGCCGATGGGTCTTATAATTTATTATATGAATATGAAACCCTGCTCGACAGTTTTGGAGATGTACTGAATGTTCCGGATACCCTGAATCAGATTTCGGTTAATCTGAATCAGTTGATTTTAGAAGACCGTGAATTGATCGATACCATCACGCTCAAAGAAATTATGCCGGAAAGTAAGCTGTTCGACGGTAGCACGGTTCCACTGGCTGCACAGGATATATCCAATGCCGGAAAACAGGATATCGACATTTCTGAAGCATTCTTTAAAAAAGCCAAATTCAATAAAGGTTTTCTGGAAATCAGCATTTATAACGACCTGCCTGTTTATGTTGATTTGATTATTTTTAAACTGTATAATAAAGTAAATCAGGAAGTTATTGCCAATGATACTTTCAGAGATATTCCGCCATTTGGCCATGATTTTAAGAAAATTTCCCTGGCTGGAAAAGAAGTGGATGGCATATTAACCGGTGAATTGGTTCGGGTTAAAACACGAGCGAGCGACGGGCCGGTACTCATTGATGCAGACAAAGGTCTGCGCCTATCTTTGAAAGTTACCGAACTGGAACCTGAATATGCGACTGCCGTTTTTCCATCGCAGAATCTAATCAGTGAATCCCAGGAGGTTACCTACAATTTTGGTGGCCCACAGGTTACCTTTATGAAGATTCGCTCAGGTTTCGTCAAAATGACGGTTATCAGCACCATAGAAGAAGAAATTGTGCTGAATTACTCGATCCCGCAAAGCAGTTACAATGGCCAGCCCGGAACCAGTCTGGTGAAAGAAGTAAGAGTACCTCCAGCACCCAGAGGCACACAATCCGTGGTAGATGAAATGTTCTCAATCGCAAATTATGAAATCCTTTATAAGGGCAAGGATCCCGCTCAGCCTCCTTTTACCAATACGGTGTACAGCGAATTGACCGCGAGAATGGAATCTTCCGGGCAGGAACGCTTTATCTCGCTTTCCGATAGTGTCAGAATCGTATTTGGTCTGGTGGATATTGTACCGGAATTTGCCATCGGCGACTTCGGGAAAAAAACTTTTCAAATCAACGAAAGGGAAGCCATCAAAGCATTTAAAAATATTACCGGAACCCTGAGTCTGGAAGGTGTGAATATGTCGCTTCTGCTGGAAAATGCTTTCGGAATTGAAGCGGATGTGGATGTGAAAACCTTAACCGGAATCAATCATCGCACCGGTAAATCCGTAGCTTTAAAACATCCGGACTTCAATCAAACCATAACACTGAATCGCGCATACAACCCTCCGCTAACACCCATTTATCGGATTATGACATTCAATGAAAGTAACTCCTCTCTCAAACCTTTCATAGAAAATCTGCCCGATGAAATGCACAGCGAATTTAATATCGTAAGCCGCCCCAGAGGGAGCAACAACTACACAGACTTTGTCTTTAGAGAAAGCTACCTCAAGGCTACGTTACGAATGAATTTACCGGTTCATTTCGGGGCTCGTGGATTGACTTTGGTGCAAAAATCAGATTGGAACAGTTCCGGGAATTTTGACCCGGAAGGACGCATTTTGAGCAGCAATATCTATGTGCAGGTTTTGAATGATTTTCCTCTGAACGCTCAGTTACAAGCCTATTTTTTAGACGAACAGGATCAGGTAATTACAACCTTGTTCCCGGATGGATTTATTCCCACCATACCATCCGGCTTTTTTGGCGCTTCAGCAGAAAGAACCTCATATGCTTCCGAAGTTATTCTCAAGGCAGAATTAGATGCCAACAAAATTACCCTGATACGAAATGCTGTAAAAATCAAATTTGTAGCAACCTTTGATTCGCCGGGTAGTATTCGGCATAAAATTTATGATGATTACGAACTACGGATTAAGGCATATGGCGATGTATCGGTTCAGCAGAAGTTGTAAATACTTTATTATCACCGTATTGTCTCTTACATCGCAGGTTTGCATGGGGCAATATCATTTGTTTTCAACCCTACCGGAATTCACAAAAACGGATAGTCAGTACATCCATTTACAAGCGACATTCACCGGCGCAAGCGATCACGTGAATTACCCATTGGTCATGAATATCTGGAAAGGGGGACTAGTTTCTCCAGGAAAAATATCAAAGAATGCAGAATCCCTGGCCATACAAAATAGGGCGGGATTCAATAATGTTGCCGGTCTGAGCTTTGTCGGCTCTACAACCAAAAATTCAACCAGAAATGTATTTCGCCTACAGTCCGTCTCATCAACCGGAATTCAATACAGTCCGGATGCCTGGTTGTTGTACATGAAAGGCAATGGACCATTTTCAGGAGAGGAAATGAATTTTTCCGGGACAGGGGCCATGTCCTTTGGTGCCTACCAAATGAGCTATGGCAAGGCAGGCGTTAAAAATATGCCCAAAAACAAACTGTTCTGGAGCCTGTTATGTGATTTATCTGTTATTACGCATCTGAATTACGGAAATATCCGCAGCGGAAAACTTTATACCGATAGTTTTGGCAGGTACCTTGACATCCAAACCTCATCACAATGGAATTATTCCGATAAAATAGAGATCGCTGGCTGGGGAGGGGGAATTTCAGGCAGTTTCGGCTTATATAATGAGTATTCCGGGTGGACTATAGGCGTTGAAAACATCTCTGCTGCCTATACCGGAAGTCGTATGAAAAGAGCAGATATCGATACTGCTTTCAGATTTGAAGGCGTTCAGATAAGTTCCGTTAAAGATGCCTCCGAATCGGATTATTGGAGCAAAGAACAAGATTCAATAACGGATGTATTCCTTTCTCATCGAAGCATCCAAAAATGGCATTTACTCCCGGGTTTAATTTATGCTTCATTTTGGCAAAAACTGAATGAAACCAACCGACTCATACTCGGCATAAATTATCAATACCGCTTATACCAAAGGCCTGAATTATACCTGAGTCATGCCATAGATATCCGAAAATTCTATATCAACTCCCGAATAAGTTGGGGAGCATGGGGTGAAATTCAATGGTATGAGCAAATTGGCTACAGAAATCAACTCCTTGACATATCTATACTTGCAGGAGGCATGCACACAGCGTGGGTAGTAACTTTACCTGCGCAGGTTTCAGGAGGGTTTCGCCTGCTTATTTTTCCGAAGGGGCGCTAAATAAAAACAGCGGTCGTTCAGACATATTCGCGCTCACTTCTCCCCTGATCTGCATAAGTACTTCTTCCTGATCCCAGGCAAGTAACGCGCGATCTATCCAGTTCGCTATATTCACCATGTCTGCTTCCTTCAAACCACGCGTGGTCACTGCGGCAGTTCCAAGTCGAATACCGGAAGTCACAAATGGCGACCTTGTTTCAAATGGCACTGTATTCTTATTCACCGTAATATGGCATTTCACAAGGGTGTCCTCGGCAAGTTTCCCGGTCATATGATCACCTTTGCTCCTGAGATCCACCAACATCAGATGGTTATCTGTTCCACCGGAAATGATGCGATAGCCTTTCTCAACCATGGCTTTCGCAAGAGCCTGGGCGTTGGAGATCACTTGGCGGCAATATTCTTTATAACCCGGTTGAAGAGCCTCTCCGAATGCAACCGCTTTAGCGGCAATCACATGTTCGAGCGGCCCGCCCTGAGTACCCGGAAATACAGCGGCATCCAATAAGGCGCTCATTTTCTTAATCTCACCTTTTGGTGTGGTATATCCCCATGGATTATCAAAATCCTGACCCATCATAATAACTCCACCCCGGGGGCCACGCAAGGTTTTATGCGTTGTGGTCGTGACAATATGGCAATGCGGCATGGGATGATTGAGCCATCCGGATGCAATTAATCCCGCCGGATGTGAAATATCAGCTAAAACCAATGCGCCTACTTCATCGGCCACCGAGCGTATACGCGCATAGTCCCAATCGCGGCTATAACTTGAGGCACCACATATGATTAATTTAGGCCGTACTTCCAGTGCTTTGGCCCTCATCGCTTCATAGTCTACCATTCCCGTATCCTGTCTAACCTGATAGAAATGCGCATGATATGTTTTGCCTGAAAAATTTACCGGGGAACCATGTGTTAAGTGTCCCCCGTGCGACAAGTCTAACCCGAGTATGGCATCGCCTGGTTGCAAGCAAGCGAGCATAACTGCGGCATTGGCCTGAGCGCCGGAATGTGGCTGCACATTGGCCCAGACTGCTCCGAATAACTGACACAAACGATCAATCGCTAATTGTTCTATTTCATCCACCACTTCGCAGCCGCCGTAGTATCTGCGGCGGGGCAATCCTTCTGCATATTTATTTGTTAAAACGCTGCCCATGGCCAACAATACTTCCTCAGAAACATAATTCTCTGAAGCAATCAATTCAATACCTTCTTTTTGACGATGGGTTTCTTTTTGAATCAACCCAAAAATTTCATGATCATTTTGCATGTAATAACTCTTAAATTAACTGATTTTAGCGTATTTTGCACTCGCTGAATCAGGTAAAGCAAAAATACATTTATTCAGTTCGGTGCAAGTGCGAAGCCTACTTTTTTCCGAATTGTGTAAAAAATAAACCTGTACAAGTCAGCAAATTGTGGATAAGTTGTGGGTTTCTCGGAAGCAATTCATAATTTAGCTGTATCTTTTACTACTACTACAGGCCTGAACAGAGTTTAAAAACGTTAAAAAACGCTTGTTGGGTCTGGATTTAACATAGGTGATGAATATGAAACAAAATCTATTGGTTTCAGGATTTAAAAGGTTCAAATGGGCCCTTTTTCTGAGTGTGCTTTTTTTGGTTTTGCCCACATTCCAGATTTTTGGACAAAATGTCGGAATCAATGCGGATGGAGCAGACCCGGACAACTCAGCCATGCTGGATGTTCGGTCAACTAACAAAGGGTTGTTGATACCCAGGCTCACGCGCTTGCAAAGAATAGCCATTCCACTGCCGGCCAATGGCCTTTTGGTTTATCAAACCGATGACACCATCGGTTTCTGGTTTTATGCAGCCAACCACTGGGAGCCCGTCTTCAGATACATTACCGCAGGAACCGGACTCACCGGAGGAAACATCTATTCCTATGGCAGCATAAGTCTTGAAAACACCCCTGTTATCCCGGGAACCTATGGAAATGGAGATTCCATCCCTCAATTTACAGTGAATAACCAGGGACGTCTCATTTTTGCCGGCAACCTGCCTGTAAATGAAAAGGACGCCATTATTGGCAATGAGGTAACAGATACAACACAATCACTCGGAATACTGAATCGATTTGGAAGTGGAACAAATGCCGATCCCTTTAAACTTGGAATTATGCCCGGATTGAGCGTGAATGATGTTTGGATGTGGAATGGTGGAAAGTGGATCAGCGCTCCTCTACCCGTTCCTCCAACCGAGAAAGATTCTATTATCGGTAATGAAATCACCAACGTTAGACAGGGAAGAGGTCTGCTTACACGCACAGGAAGCGGAAGCAGCGCCAATCCGTATGAATTGGAAATAGGTCCCGGTACAAATACCGGTGACGTATGGACATGGAATGGGACCCAATGGGTGAGCCAGGCCTTACCTCAAATACCTAAAGAAAAAGACAGCATTGTTGGCAACGAAATTACAGATGTTGCACAGGGTCTTGGTATGTTAACCCGAATTGGAACGGGAACCGATGCGGATCCTTATCGCCTGGTCATTCAGTCTGGAACCAATACTGGGGATATCTGGAGATGGAATGGAACCAATTGGTACAGCACTCCACTGACCATCCCGACAGAAAAGGACAGCATTATTGGCAATGAAATTACCAATGTAAGCCAGGGGGCAGGTATGCTTACCCGCGCAGGCATTGGTACCACCGCCAACCCATATACCTTGCAGATAGCCAATGGCACGCAGGCCGGCCAAATCTGGATGTGGAATGGAAGCCAATGGGTACCAACCTTATTCACCATCCCTAAAGAACAAGATAGCGTAATTGGCAATGAAATCGCAGATGTAGCTCAGGGCAGGGGAATGCTTTTCCGGAACGGTCTTGGAACTGCCGGGAACCCATATTCTCTCATCATAAATCCGGGAATGAATACCGGTGATGTTTGGATGTGGAATGGAACCAATTGGGTATCATCTGCCATACCCGCTGAAAAAGACAGTATCGTTGGAAACGAAATCACCAATGTGGCCAATGGCCGAGGAATGCTGACGCGCGCCGGAGCCGGAACTACTGTAAATCCTTACGTTCTGAACATAACCGCCGGAACCAACCCCGGAGATATCTGGCAATGGAATGGTACGAACTGGACCCTTATTCCACTGGTGATTCCTGTTGAAAAAGACAGCATCATTGGAAATGAAATCCTATCAGTTAGTCAGGGACGTGGGATGTTGACCCGTGTTGGTGCGGGAACAGCCGCCAACCCATATACGCTTGAAATTGGCGCAGGGAACGCTCAGGGAGACATCTGGAGATGGAACGGTAGCTCATGGGTGGCCGTGGCTCTTCCACTTGAAAAAGACAGTGTAATTGGAAATGAATTGGCAGATACCTTAACAAATGGTTTTTTGCAGAAAACAGGTGCAGGAACAGCGGCAAGCCCTTATCGTGTCGGACTTAAAAATGGGGTCAATACCGGAGATGTGCTCGCCTGGAACGGAACCACCTGGTATAGCAGCGACGGGAATCACAACACCCTGGATATGGCATATGATGAAGGTGGGGCAGGTGCCGGCAGAACCATTATCGCTGACAACGGGCCGGTTGCCATTATCGGAACCGATGGATTTCTTTCAACAGGTACGTTTGGAACCGGACAAACCAATAATCTTACCGGATCCGGAACAAGAATGTTCTGGAATCCCTATTCGTCAACCTTTCGGGTGGGTACCGTGAATGGAACCCAATGGAATGCCGTGAATTGCGGAAATTACTCCATAGCCATGGGTAGAAACCTGATAGCTTCGGGCGTACAGAGTTTTGCCGTTGGATTTGACAACCAGGCCTCCGGTACCAATTCCTTTGTACTCGGAGACAGCTCTATAGCATTTGCCCTCAACTCCTTTGCCATCGGTCACGGAAACCGCAGTTTTGGTCAAAATGCATTTTCCGTAGGTGTGGGCAATGAAAACATCGGATATTATACCGGGACTTTCGGAAAAGAAAATTTGGCCAGAGGGGAACATAGCTACGCATTTGGATATCAAGATACTGCCTGGGCCGAATTCTCCATTGCGCTCGGATTTCAAACAAAAACTACAGGGTATGGTGCCGTTACCCTCGGTACGCGCGCAACCGCTACCAACCCGTATGCCATTGCCATCGGCTATAATGTTGACGCCTCAGCCGACCAGAGCGTTGCCCTGGGTAGCTACGTGTCCACAAACAACAAGAACGGTTCTATGGTATTCGGTGATGCTTCCACAACTTCTTACGCAACGCCGACTGTTATCAATCAAATGGTTATGCGTTTCGATAACGGATATCGTCTGTACACCAATTCATCTGCTACCATCGGAGTTTCAATTGGTCCGGGTGGAACCAGCTGGAGCACTATTTCAGATGTTCATATGAAAGAAAATTTCCGGGAAATTGATGGCGAACAATTGTTGGCTAAAATCCGCAGCATGCCCATCACCCAGTGGAACTATAAAGAAAATGCCAAATCCATACAGCATATAGGACCTATGGCTCAGGACTTTCATAAAGCCTTCCAATTGAATTCTGACAGTCTTTCCATTTCTTCTCAAGACATGGATGGTGTGAATATGGCCGGTATTCAGGCGCTGATCAAAAGAACTGATGATATTCAGGAGAAATCTAAGGTTTGGGATGCCAATACCCTGCTGATTCAAAAGCAACAAATGGAAATTGAAGCGTTGCGCCGGGAGATAGAAGCACTGAGAAAATTGATCATCAAGGTAACCGAATAAATCCGGAAATGCGCAATCGTTTGTACATATGGATTTTATGTCTTCTTGTGCCCTTTGCCGGGTATGGGCAGGGATTGATCAATAATGGCGGCACCATTGTGATGAAATCGGGTTCAAACCTGATTGTAACGACCTCAAATGGCCATGTGCTCAACAAAAACATGGGTTGGATTGATATGCGGGGAAATGCATTGCTGAAACTAAACGGGAACTGGATTAACAATGCGCCGAATCCCGTTATGAAAAGCAATGGAGGTGTTGTATTGTTCAGCGGGGGCATTCAAACAATTGGCGGATTCTATCCTACGGGTTTTGCCGGCTTGGAATTGGGCGGAACCGGAGAAAAGCGACTATTGGTCAATACCTTTTCCGGAGGTGTTTATGCAGGGGCAAGATCCGGACAACTTATTTTACATAACCGACTGGTTCTCAACTCTAAAAGACTTGTTGTGAACAACAGTCGTCCTTCAGCAATTGTGCGTACAACCGGTTATCTGCTCAGCGAAAGCGACCCCATTACCGGCTATGGAGAAGTACAATGGAATTTGCGCTCCAGCAATAATGACAGTTTGTATATTTTGCCATTTGGAGCCAACGACGGTTCTTATATTCCATTGGTATTGGGCGTTAAACAAGTGGGTACCCAATTAACGGATTCAGGATTTATGGTCGTGGCAACTTATCCGACCAACCCTTCACTTGCTTTCAATAACCGGCCGTTGCCCACGGGTGTGAATAATTTTCAAAATCGTTTCGGATTGGAGAACGCTCCCATGGCCCTCGATCGTTTTTGGGTGATACAAGGTGGTGAATTCAGTGCCTACCCCAAGCTGGATGTAGTATTCAGCTATCGAGATCTGGAATGGGATCCTTCTGCCGGCTCAACCAATTTGATAGAGGAAAAGGAAATGGTGGCGGTTAAGTATAACCAGAGCATACAAAAATGGGACTACCCGGGCAGCGGATTCAACGACCCTTCACTCAATCGTGTTTATACCAACGACATCAGCCAGTATTTGGGCAATTGGGTATTGACAGAATTGCCTTATTGTCCGGTAGCCGATTTTACCACGACAGATCAGTGTTATACCATTCCTTTTGTTTTTAAGGACAGCAGTTCCATCGAAAAATTCAATATCACCAAATGGGAATGGAAATTTGGTGATGGAAATATTTCCGCTGCTAAAAACCCTTTCCATACGTATGCAAAACCGGGTCTCTATCCCGTGGAATTGAGGGTAACCAGCAACCAGGGGTGTCCGGATTCCATCATTTATATGGTAGAAGCATTTACACATCCCGTTGCATTATTCACCCATGAGGACACTTGTTATCAAGATCAAACGGGCTTGTTTAGCACATCATATGACACAGGTTATGCCATAACCGGTGCGTGGTGGAATACCTCAGACGGCGCTGCCCTGAATGGCAATACCGTAAAACACGTGTACAACTCCATTGGGTCACACTTCGCCAATTTGGTGGTTGAAAATGAAAAAGGATGTCGAGATACCGTTATACAATCACTTACCATCCGACCGAATCCCGTGGCTGCCTTTGTTACGGACCCCATATGCGAATATGCCGCAGTGGATTTCTTGTCACAATCCAACACAGCTTCCGGAGCCATTTCGGATTATGAATGGCATCTGCCTTTTGGACAGAAAACTCAAAACAGAGATACGGCATTTTTCTTTGAAAAGCCCGGATCCTACCCTATAAAACACTGGGTAAGAAACAATTACGGTTGTGTAGATAGCATAGAACTGATGCAGGTTGTAAAACCTAAGGTCTATGCCGACTTTAGTTTCAGTCCGGATATACCTACCATCGCAGATCCATTGGTTTCCTTTACAGATCAAAGCGTAAATGCCAGCATATGGAATTGGGATTTGGGTGAATTCGGTGTGTTCAGCAGCAACCGCCATCCGGTACATAAATACACAGACACCGGGTGGTTCAAAGTGCAACTGATCGCCAACAACGATGTGAATTGTCCGGATACTGCCGAACGAATGGTGTATATTAAGCCGGCAGTTAAAATTTGGCTTCCCAATGCCTTTACACCCAAAGGGCTGGATTTGTTGAACTCTACCTTTCGCCCATTTGGGGTACTTTCGGGTATCACCTCTTTTGAGATGCAGATATACAATCGTTGGGGTGAACGCATTTATGAAACCAACGATCTGGAAAAGCCATGGGACGGCACCGCTTTCGGAGGAAATGTGGAATGTCCTCCCGGTGCCTACCTATATATGATTCAGATGGTTGACATCAATCGGGAGTCGTATTCTTTTCAGGGTACGGTTCATTTGATTCGATAGAAAGAAGCATTTGTGTAATATATTCGGTTATGCCGCGTGTGTATTGCAAAATGATTGTCCTTATTTCAATAGTAAGTACCAAACTTGGATAGATCTTAGAAAAGAAATTGCCATAGTCAATTCTGCACCGCTTTTGCAAATGTCGTTAAGTCCGACAAACCAAATCAGGTATATTTTGAGTCGCAATCCAAAAGTCGATACGCTCTGTCAAGAATAGTGATATCTGCATTTTGCGATTAGAATCTCATTATCTTTCACTTTGTAAATGAGTCTGTGCTCACCATTTATTCTTCTCGACCAAAATCCGTTAAACTTGAATTTTAATGGTTCCGGTTTCCCTATTCCGGTAAACGGATTTCTGGAAATATCCTTTAACAGTTCATTTATTTTGGTCACCATTTTTGGATCTACCTTTTGCCAATAAAGATAATCCTCCCATGATTCATCTACAAAAATGTATTTCACTTTTCAATCAGTGATTTCTCGAATGATTTACCATTGTTTAATTTATCTATGGCCGAGTCAAGTCTCTTCACATTGGCGGTGGAAGACAATTCATGATGGGTAGCCAATAACGAATTATATTCCTCTAAAGACATGATAACCACACCATTGTCCTTGCCGCGATGAATAATCAACGTTTCTACGTTCTGGACTACCCGGTCAAAATACTTCTTGATGTCTTTTCTAAAATCGGAAATTGAAGTTGTCAGCATATTTCTTTGTACGTAATGATGTACAAATTTACGTACATATAACGAAAATTTCAAGCAACCAATCAACAATTGAGCCCTATATATTGCCTTGTGTTGAGCAGTTGAACTCCTCAATACACTCTATACAGCCAAAAATCCCAATGATTACTCCATAATTACCTAAAATCTCCTACATTGCAAAAAATACAGGTATGAAAGCCATTATTCCAGTCGCCGGTATAGGTTCAAGACTCAGACCCCATACCCATACCCAACCCAAATCTCTGATTCCTGTTGCCGGGAAACCGATACTCGCACATATTGTTGATGAACTCATTCAACAAGGAATTACCGAATTGGTCTTTATCATCGGCTATATGGGTGACAAAATCGAAAAATATGTCAGCTCACGTTACCCGGACATTAAAAGCAGTTTCGTTATACAAACCAGCGGTAAAGGCACTGCTCACGCCATTTGGCTCGCAAAAGACATCGTGTCTCCCGATGAAGATATTCTTATTGTTTTCGGCGATACCATTTTCAAGGCTGACTTAAAAGATGTTATTGCTTCTCCCATCACCACCCTCGGTGTTAAAAAAGTGGAAGATCCCCGAGACTTTGGAGTGGCAGAACTCGATGACGATGGCCTGATTAAACGATTGGTTGAAAAACCACGAATTCCAAAAAGCAATCTGGCCCTGGTCGGGGTCTATAAAATTGTTCATGCCGGAAAACTCTTTCAGTCCATCCAGCATATCCTCGACAACGAAATTAAAACCCTGGATGAGTTTAATCTCACTGATGTACTCATGCACATGATACAATCCGGTGAAAAAATGAGAACTTTTAAAGTGGAAAACTGGTTCGATTGCGGAAAAAAAGACATACTCCTCGAAACCAATGCCATTCTCCTGAAAGAAGGTGGATTCAAAAAACCAGACGTCAAGCACTACGTGAATACCATCATCATTCCTCCGGTGTTTATCGGAAAAGGAAGTATGATTTCGAATTCTATTATTGGACCTTTTGTTTCCATTGGCGAAAAGGCCATCATCGATTACGCCATCATTAAAAATTCCATCATAGGTCCGCATTCACAATTGGAATACGCCAACCTGCAACACTCCATAATAGGAAACGATGCTTCTCTGAAAGGCAGCCCCCTCAGTTTGAATCTGGGAGACAGTACCGAGATCAACCTCGGTTAAATCAGTCTTCGCTCACGCTGATTTCGAAATATTCCATCACCGGGTTCACCAGCAACTTATTGCAAGCCTTTTCTGCTCTGGAAATAGCTTCCTCCTCATTTTCAGCTTCTACAGATAGGGTGATATGCTTGCCGATGCGAACATTCTGAATTTCTGGAAGACCTATGCGTCCCATGCTGTCGGCAACGGTTTTTCCCTGTGGGTCTAACAGGTTTTTGTGCGGCATTACATCGATTTCGATGGTGTATTTCATATCAGGAGCGAATTTTTACTGCAATATTAAGTATCAAAGACCAAAGGATATAAGATAAAATAATGAAAGGCAAGGCTGCTGCTTTAAAATAATAGATAATCCCGGCTATAATTACAGCCAGTGGTATGGATTGCAATACCGACTTTTTTGATTTAAACGAAACCATTTTAACCGGCATCACCATCGCAAATGAAAGAAAAATGGAGATTCCCGGAATAAACCAATCCGTATCCAATAAATGAAGTATCCTGAAGCGACTGAACTCAATGCCCAGAGGCAAGCCTGCTACAAACATTCCGGCTGCCGGTGATGGCAAACCTGAAAAGGCGTCCTTCTGTGAAGGCCCGGAATTAAAATACGCGAGTCGCAATGCTGCAAATAATGCCAACAACAAAGGTGCATATTTTAGATACCCCAGGCCGGAAAAATCTCCCAGATAAAAAAGTAATAAGGCAGGTGCAGCGCCAAATGTAATGGCATCTGCCAAAGAATCAAACTCCTTACCAAAAGTACTTTCAGCTTTCAGCAACCTCGCTACGGCCCCATCCAGGAAATCCAGAACTGCTGCCAATAAAATGCACAATGAAGCCCCGGTGAACTCACCTTTTCCGGAAAAAACAATGCTCAAAACGCCCAATAACACGTTGGATCCGGTAAACCAACTCGGTACCGATAACCTCAGCTTGTTTATCACTCTTTTGAACATGGATTTATTCTTTGCCGATGATCTCTATTTTCTTTGTTTCGAATACACCATCACTTTCAAGGGAAATCCAGTATATACCGCTTCTTAATTCATGCAAATCAAGCATTTGCGTTTCCGTTGGCGAATTAAATATTCCTTCTTTTACCTTCCTTCCAAATAGATCTGTAATGCTGTACGCATCTCCATGCTCTACACCTGAAATATATATGGTACCATTTCCCGGATTCGGATATACCCGAAATGCATCCAATGAGCCGGTATGTGTAAATAGACCGAAAGTTGTTGTAAAGCTTCGGCTCCCTGACCAGGGACCTGTTGAATATGCATTTTTAGCTCTTACACGCCAGTAATACACTCTGTTTCCGATAAAATTGCTGATGACGGTACCAGATCCGCTTACTGCACTGGTTTGACTGGTGGTAAATCCCGGGTCCAGTGAAAATTGAATTTCATAAGTTGCACCCGTAACAGAACTCCAGCTAAACGTCACATTGTTCAAGGCCACTTTGGTTGCCTGATCTGCCGGAGTTAACAGGTTAGGTGCTGCAAAAGCTGAATCCGTTGTGAAATGAAAAGTTAAACTCGTATCAGTTAAATGTATACCATCCTTGTTCTTTGCGATCACCTGCCAGTAATATTTCTGTTTGGTCTTGAGCGACACGATCAGTTGTTTGGTCGCAGAAGTACTAAAAGAAGCATTGCGCATATCGGGAAATTCAGAAATGGCAATCACATAGGTAGTCGCATCGGAAATGGCTTCCCAATTCATGATATGCCCTGGCGGTATCTTCTCTTGTCCCAATGCAGGATATAACAATTTGACTCCATATCTCTCCCGGGTCGTGAATTTCCAGATTTCGCTCCATTGCGAAGTGTCCTCTTCATGAAATACCCGGATTTTCCAGAAATATTTGGTGTTAAATGTAGTTGGATTCGGGCTAAAGTAATGGAAAAATGGTTGCTCCTTACTTTCTTTTCCTGTCCAGGGATTCGTGAACAAACTGTCTGTATCCAGCATGTACTCATAACCCTGGGTTCCCGGTATCGATCTCCAATCCAAACTGCTAAAACTAATTCCGGTTTGATTATTATAGGGCCAATCCAGTGATGGTGAAGCCGGGGTTGTAAAAAACCATGCGTCAGACCATAAACTGGTGTCAATATCTGTTAAGGCTCTTACTTTCCACCAATAGTACTTACCGAAATACAAGTGTTGAATCAACATATTGCTGGTATCCCCTATTCTAAGATGGGTCTTTAAAACTGGAGAATCGAAGTTTTTACTGGTATCAAGCATCAATTCGTAGGCCGTAGAACCCGGCATGGAATCCCAATCGAAACTCACTTTTACCCCCGGACTGCTCAAGTGCAACTGGAGGGGATATTTGAGTATAGGAGCCACCTGCGTGGTAAATCCCGCCGGATCAGACCAGTATGAGGTGTCAGAACCGTTGATATAACATAGCCTCCAGTAATACTTGTGATTAAACTTCATCGTCGGGAGATAAAATTGTGAACCGGCTGAAAATTGCGTATCCAACAATTCAGGGGATGAAAAATCTATTTTTACATCGCGCTGTATCCTGTATTTTTCAATCCCGGTATATGATTTTATATAAAATGGCGTATAAACCGGAACATTCACGGATGTATTATAAGGATAATAATTGGTGGCCTTCGCAATGGTCGGTCGACTATACACCAGCGACCAGGCCCCTGTATCAGCGGCATGTTGAGGACGAATGCGCACATATAATTGGGTTTTGAAAGGTATTTCGCTAAATTCAATGCCCCGGTTTTGTCCATAAGATTTTTTAGGATCATATATCCTCAAAGAATCGATAAGGAATACAGAATTAAATTTTGGGGTGGTATCGGCTTGAATTCGGTACGAAACGGCTGAATCTATCAAATTAAAGCTAAATGTACTTGTGGGAGGTATTGGGTTATCTCCTGATTGAAATGCATTTTTATTACTGAAGCCTTGAACATTGAGTACCCTGGGCTTGGTCCAAATGGTACTATCTGTTGTAGCGCAGGCCCGAAGCCTCCAGTAATACGTTTTATCAAATTTGAGATTTCGCAAGGCACAATAGGCATAGTCATCGGTGGACACATTCAGAATGTTATCGGGACTGCTGAAATCAGCCAGGGTATCATATTGTACCTGATGGGTAACAAACCTGTCCCAGGCAAAGTCTATGCGTGTGGATGTGGATGCACTGCTTATTAAAACTCCGGGGTTGTAAATTCTGACCGTGTCCTGAGTAGTGAAGTTTCGGGTTGCAGTCCATTGAGAGCTGTCTGAACCTTTATATCCACGAAGACGCCAAAAATACTTTGAGCTGTACTGTATGCACTTTTCACGAGTTTCCAGATAAAACCAGCTAAAAGTGTCAGTGAGAAACTGCTGACAGAGTGATGGACTCTTGAAATCTGATTGTGTATCACATTCAAGTATGTACTGATCGTAATGTGCGTTGCGCGACCAGCTGAAGTAAACGCCTGCACTCGTTTTGGTGAGATTGTCTGATGGGCCTAAGATCGTTATGGCAGTATCTGTGGTAAAGGATCTGGACACAGACCAATCCGAAGAATCGGTTCCCACAAATATTTTGCTACGCCAGTAGTAAGTGGTATTAAATCGCAAAGGCAAGGTAAATCCAAAGCCAAGGCTACCGCTATTGTTGTACGCTTTTACTCTTACCGAATGGTTAAATTGAGGATTGTCAGCATATTCAAATTCGTATTTCGCATTTCCATAGGTCGATTGCGCGATTATTTTGGCGCAGGTTTCTTGCTTGGTTACTTTATCGTCAGGTGAATATGGCGTTGGCTTTTGAACAGCTGCAAATAAAATACTGTTCGCAAGAATGGCGAAACAAAGTGCGGTCAACTTGCTTTTCATGATTCAAATTAAGTACATGAAATCAGAATTACCGCTTTGCTCAGCGAATTTGACTTACGAACGACCTTTAGACACCGTGAAATACGCTGTTTCCAGCAAGTCTTTCAACATTTCTGTCTGAACGGCTTTAACCTGAACCAAGGTCCATCCCTGTATTCCCCATTTATTAGGAACCGCATAGATTTCATCGGGTTTAAGTCGGTGAAAAGTATCCTGGTCTTCCAGGTTCAATTTAACACAAAGTTGCTCTTGTCGGGGTTCCAGGGTTGCGAATATCTTTCCCCCGGGTGTTTTAAATGAAACCTTATCAAAATGAGCGCCTTCTGCAACATTTGGCAAGTCACCCACAAGTTTGCGAATTAATTCCAAACTCATTGAACCTTCATCCTTTTTTTTCTGCGACGAATCAAAGCATAAGTCAACGTTCCTGTTATCAGCCATACCGGCCATAAATAAACTATGCCTATGAATACATTCAATACACCTTTCCATCCGGTGGCCAAACCTTCTCCGATCTTGTTGAGAAAACCGGGTTTTTTGGAAATGCTTCCGGTAAAGTCCAAATCTTCATAAACGTTCAGATTCAAGGTGCTGTAAGCAATGCGGTCTTTTAAAAATCTGAGTCTTCCTTCCCTTGATTCTATCTCCTCCCGAATAACCCTGAGCTCATTTTCCACCTTCAATATTTCTTCGATGTTTCGCGCCCTTCCCAAAAACTCCGTATACGTCTTTTCAACTTCTTTTTTGGTTTTAATTCTCGCTTCTATATCCACGTACTCTTCGCTTACATCTGTCACATTAATGTTCTTATAGTCAACGTTTTCTGCAAGGTCTGACAAGGTCTCAACCAAAGCATCAAATTGTGCGGATGGCACTCTGATTACCAGATTGTTCTGGATTCTCTGAACCTCTCTCGATTCACCTTCAGAACTGATATATCCGCCACTCTTCTGAATGGCCAAACGGATGTCCTTTAAACCATTGGAATATTCTTTCAGTTTTAGCCCCATCCCACCTTCTTTCATCATGTATTCTGCATGTTTCTTCGGGTTTACATCTACATTGCCCGCCCGATCCGGAAATTGAAGGGCATTGGGTTCTGATCCATTACTGGCCTTTGAACTCGCATCTGCTTCTGTGCTCACAAAAGCACCTTCCACAACTTCAGAATAGCCGGCTTCTGCACTGGCATCCGACTGGACGGATTGTTCTGCCTTGTTACAAGCTGCACCGAAAACCATCATCGTCATTATCGCAAGAATTAATTGAGTATTTCTCATAAACTTTCGTTTGATTTTTATACCATAGCCAGCATTAAGTAACCCCGGATTCTATCAAATCATCATTGTTATAGACGAAACCAAATCCCGTGTATCTGTGATCTGATCCAGCACTCGTGCTTGCTGCAAATAATACTGTGCGTTATTCAGGGCCTTTTTACTGAATGAATTTGACACATTCCATTCCACAGCATTAAACCAATCTTCCGCTTCTTTTAAGGCCAATCCATATTGCTCAGAAATGATTTTTCCGGCATCAGGTAAAAACATAAACATTCGACAAGCCCCTTGAAGGGTATGCAGCAGTCTTTCCAGAAGAATTCGATTCTCTATGGCAAAGTCATCCCGAACACAAATCACAAAGCATGGCCACGGAGTCAGACACTCTCCAATCCGCCGAAATTCACCGGATTGCACGAGTGGCGAGGTCATAAACTTCTCCCAAAAAATCACATCCGCATTCCCATTTCTTAAGGCCATACGTGCGCCTTCCAGGCCGTGACAAATCACCCACTGGCTATCCTCAATAATTAAATTTCGTTGCAACGCCTCTACACATGCCATTAAATGAGAACCAGAACCCATGCGGCTTATGGCATATTTTCTACCAATTAATTGATCCTGAACCTTTATATCTGAATTTGATGCCACGTGTATGCCCCAGATTAACGGAGTGCAGACATAACTTCCCAAAATTCGCACATCAGGGTGTTTAGAAATATACTTGACCGCACCTTCCGTTAAGACAACGGCCAAATCCAAGTCTCCTTGAGACAATTGTTCCAATAAAGCACCGGAGCCGGCAGGTTCATCCCGCCAGTTTAAAGGCAAATCCGGACCCAGCATTCCCAATTCTCTCGCAAATTTCCAGGGATAGTTGAAATGTTCAGGAACACCGCCGATACTTAAAACTTTTTGGCTCACAATATGTGCAAATTAACATCCAAAATACCGGATTCAAAATGATTTGAATCTGAAGGCTTCCCATCTGCATTTATGCACGAATCATTGATTTTGATTATGTTTGACTATAAAAAGCCAATAAAATGAATCAACCTGTCGTAAGATTTATCATTGCCTTAATAATCGGATTGATTGCCGGTATGCTTGTGGTGATGGCTATGGAAATGCTTAGTCATCAACTTTTCAGTCTTCCCGATGGTATTGACCCTATGAGCCCGGAAGGAAGTAAATACATCATGGAAAATGCACCTTTGTCTGCCTTAATTTTAGTGCCTTTGGGCTGGATGTTGGCGGCATTTGCAGCGGTATGGGTGGCAACCAGAATTAAAAAAGATGCCGGAATGCGCTTTATGATCATTTTTGCATTGTTGCTTTTGGCAGCCTCGGTATTTAATATGATTTCCATCCCGAGTCCTGTTTGGTGGTGGGCGATGGCGCTGCTGGGCATTCCCGCAATGGCGTATCTGGGACGAAAAACTGCTTCATAAACTTTTAAATTGCGGTTTGGAGTAAAATAGTTCTGGCAATGTGATGATTTTGTCAGGTTGAATTGTATAGTTTGTCCAAAACCATCAAAATTGCAAAGGTGATTTATGTAGTTTCGCAGCAGTGCAACGTTATTCGTTGGCATGGTAATTGAACCACCGGAATTATGAGGATTTTGTTTTTGCTTTTGCTTTTACCGGTTTTGGCCGGGGCTCAGGAATCAGATGAGCAAATTGCAGCTCAATATATGGCTGAAGAAGCATATGACAAAGCCCAGATTCTGTATGAAAAGCTCTTAAAGAAAAATCCGGAATCCGTTTATTTCTATCAGAACTACTTCACTTGTCTCACCAAAACAAAAGATTTTGAAGGGGCCGATAAACTCATCAAAAAACAAATTAAAAGGCAACCTGACAATCCTTCGTTTCAAGTTGACCAGGGTGTGCTTTATCAGTTAAAAGGCGACAATAAGTCGGCACAAACGACTTTTGAAACACTGATTAAATCCATAGACCAGGACGAAAACAATACCATTAAGCTTTCTTTGGCATTTCAGAAACGCGGCCTGAAAGAACAGGCCATTGCCACTTTACTGGAAGGAAGAAAAAAAGCCGGCTACCCAACCGCTTTTGCTTCAGAATTAATGCTGTTATACAAGGAAAGCGGTGAATGGAAAAAATTATGCGATGAAGCGGTTCAATGGGTTATACAAAATGAATCCCACCTCGAAATTGCTCAAAATCAACTGGTTTACATTTTGGGTAAAGAAACTGAACTCAATTATCTAAAGGAAAAAATATTGATGCAGCTTCAAAAAACACCGGATAAAACCGTTTTAGATGAGTTGCTTCTTTGGGTATTCATACAAAAGAAAGAGTACCGTTCTGCATTCCGTCAGGTCCAATCCATGGAGCGGAAGAACAAAACTCCCGGACTCGAATGGATGGAATTTGCCGCTCTTTGCAGGTCAAATGATCAATTTGACTTAGCCATTGAAAGCTATCAACAGGTGATACAATTGGGAAGCGAGAATTATTTTTACCTGAACGCCAGGGGAGGTTTACTCGAAACCAGGTATACTTCCATTTCAACCCGAAACTATGAAAAGAGTGAGTTGGAACTCCTTGAAAAAGATTATTTGGATTTCTTAAATACGTATGGCAAATCACCTGCAACTTCGGCATCAATGAAGCAATTGGCCGAGTGCTATGTGTTTTATATTCACGACCTTGTTAAAGGGATTGCCTTATTGGAAGAATTGGCAACCATGACCCGGGTTCAACCGAAATTTAATGGAAGTTGCAAGCTATCATTGGGCGATGCCTATCTGATGAGAGGAGACATTTGGGATGCCCAACTTATGTATGGTCAGGTGGATAAGGACTTTTTGGAGGACCCTTTAGGACAGGAAGCCAGACTCCGAAATGCCAGGTTGAGTTATTTTACCGGAGATTTTGATTGGGCAAAAGATCAACTGGACGTCTTAAAAACTGCCACTTCCCAGCTGATTTCGAATAATGCCATTGAATTGAGCATGGTTATTTTGGACAATACAGGACTCGACAGTTCTACGGAAGCCCTAAAGAAATTTGCAGAAGCCGAGTTGTTCTTCTTTCAACAGCGCTATGATGAAAGTCTGAAAATATTGAATCTGATGCCCTTTCAGTTTCCAAAACATAGTTTAGAAGACGATATATACCTGCTGAAAGCCCGAATTATGCAGAGAACCGGTCAGTTGGCAGATGCGGAGAAAAATTATCTCATGGTTATTCAAAAGTTCGGAGGAGACATACTCGCGGATAATGCGATTATGGAGTTGGCTGCCATCTATCAACATAAAACATCCCAAAAAGAAAAGGCCTTAGAATTGTATCAAAAACTCGTTTTCAATTATACAGGAAGTCTTTTTACGGTAGAAGCCAGAAAACAGATCCTTAAATTGCAGCCTGAAGTAGAGTCCGACAAGCTCTGAAACCCGAATACATCATATGCGGATATTCCTGTTTATAGCCAATTTCATCCTTATTCTACCCTTCCATTTAAACGCACAGTCGCGGCACTACCAAATGGAAATGCAACTTCCGGATGCCAAACTGTTAAGCTTTAACTTAATGTTGGAAGAGTCCGGGGATTTGGTGCAGGCAAGACTAAAAAACGGAGGGGAACTCATCGATTTATTGGCTTCTAAATTTATCGGCGATAGTTTACAGCTCGAACATCCGGTATTTGACAGTTATTTGATGTTATATCGAAATAAAGACTCTCTAAACGGATATTGGAAAGACCGAAGCAGGTTGGGAGATTACCGCATTTCCATTAAGGGAATCAAAACAGAAGAGCCCGTTTTTGAAGCTAAATCCATCCAAAATTCTCGATGGTATTGTAAGATTGATACCGGCCATGCTTCATATCCGGCCATAGCTCATTTTACGCAAATCGGCAAAATGCTGATGGGAACTTTTGAAACAGAAACCGGTGACTTCCGGTATTTGGGAGGTAATATGCTTCCCAACGATTCATTTATCCTATCAGTTTTTGATGGTTCTCATGCATTTTTATTCGAAGGGAAGAGAAAGAATCAACAAATTCAGGGAGTTTTTTATTCCGGAACCCACTATAAGGCCTCTTTTTATGGCGTTTTGGATGACACCTCAGAACTTGGAGATGCATTTAAGTTGACAGGTACAAAGACATCCGGAAGTATCAGCCTTGATTTTCCGGCCCACGGGTTTTCTCTTCAAAATGAAGCATACAAAAATCAACCCGTTATCATCCAGGTAATGGGCAGCTGGTGCCCTAATTGTATCGACGAAACCAGATATCTGGTTCAGTATCACAATACGCACATTAATTCACCAAAAATGGTGGCATTGTGTTTTGAGAGAGGTAAAGACACCGCAGTTCATGCACAACGTGTAAATAAAATCCGTCAAAATCTGAATGTTCCCTATCAGATGATACCTGCCGGCAGTGCCGACAGACAATTGGCTGCAGAAATGTTGCCATTTTTAGATAAAGTGATGTCATTTCCAACCACAATTTTCCTGAATAAAAACCATGAAATTGTCGGAATTCATACTGGCTTCAGTGGACCAGCAACGGGAATTTCATACACGCGACAGTGCCAGGAGTTTGAAGAAATTATCGCCGGTTTAATGGCGCATTAAGCAACTCTCTCCTGATAATAGAGTTCAATTTCTGCCAGAATATTTAAAATTTCATCAGCTGTAGACGCCTGAACCAAACGGATACGGTAATCCTTAAAATCCGGTAGCGCTTTAAAATATGGGGCATAATGTCTCCGCATTTCAAAAATCCCCGTTTTCTCACCTTTCCACCGAACCGAGGCATTGAAATGCTGGCGGCATGTATCCACTCTTTCTTTGATACCGGGTTCCGGCAGAAGTTCTCCAAAATTTAAAAAATGCCTGATTTCTCTGAAAATCCAGGGATAACCAATGCTGGCACGCCCTATCATTACACCGTCGACTCCATATTTGTTCTTCATTTCGAGGGCTTTTCGAGCGGAATCCACATCGCCATTACCAAATATTGGGATGTGAATTCTCGGATTATTCTTGATTTTTCCAATCAAGGTCCAATCTGCCTCACCTTTATACATCTGTTTGCGCGTCCTGCCGTGAATGGTTATAGCAGAAATACCAATATCCTGCAATCTCTCGGCCACTTCCTCAATATTCAAACTTTTCTCGTCCCAACCCAGGCGTGTTTTTACGGTAACCGGGAGATCCGTACTTTTAACCACAGCCTCTGTGAGTTTCACCATCTTATCAATATCCTGCAATAAAGCAGCACCGGCGCCTTTACAAGCCACAGCTTTCACCGGACAACCATAATTTATATCTATAAGATCCGGCCGAACCGCACTGGCCATTCTGGCTGCTTCGGCCATAGATTCCTCCGCACCTCCAAACAATTGTATGCCAATGGGTCTTTCGTAGCTAAATATGTCGAGTTTTTTGAGGCTTTTAGCGGCATCGCGAATCAATCCCTCACTGGATATGAACTCCGTGTACATGAGGTCCGCCCCATTGGCTTTGCATACTTCCCTGAATGGAGGGTCGCTCACATCTTCCATAGGTGCAAGCAACAATGGAAATTCTCCCAATTCAATATGTCCGATATTTACCATTTTTTACAGAAGTTTGCACTCCAATGCCGCAAATTTACGCGTAATTCATGCAAGATAACCGCCTTATAAAGGCAGGACCCCTGTCACAATTCCTGATTTCGATCGGAATTGTTCTCATAAACATCTATATTTTTAATATGTTCAGCCAATGGATTTGTATCCGCTGGTTTCATACAGATCCTGAACTGCTCATCAGCCAGCATCTTTTTGATGACCTGAGCATGGAACAAAAAAATGCACTCCGCTTCAGCCAGGCCTTTACTTCCTTCGGTGGATTTGTTATGTCGTCTCTGGTTATTCTGCAGGTTTTTCAACTCAAACCTATAACTGCACTGTATCTCAATCGATTACCCGCGCTGAAAGTCAGCATAGTTTCGATCATTCTATTTTTTTCAATGGTTCCCTTAGTCCAGCAGTTGTTGTACTGGAATGATTTAATTATACCCGAAAAAACAGGTGCCTATTTTCAAATATTCCGCGAAATGGAAGACCAAAACAACCGGTTGATAGAAATACTACTCAGTGGCAGCAGCATGGGTATTTTAGTTCTCAATTTGATTGCATTGGCTCTTATCCCGGCTATCGGAGAAGAGTTTTTCTTCCGGGGAATATTATTCAGAATATTCGAGAATTGGACCGGTAGATCTCATGTTGCAGTATGGTTAACAAGTATTCTGTTCGCCGTGATACATTTTCAGGTCTTTAAAATCATTCCTATGGCCATTTTGGCAGCTATATTTGGTTACTTGTTGTTTTTCACACGGTCATTATGGTTGGGAATTGTTCTTCATTTTGTAAACAATGCCACGGTTGTATTGGCTTACGCCTTAAAAGAAAAAGGGTTGTCATATTCCTGGCTCGAAGCCGATTTTACCTTTTCAACCTGGGTGCTGGCCCTTTCTACTTCATTGGCAGCTGCCTCGTTTTATTATTTATTTCGCAATCGCATTCAGCTTGAAAAATAATCTATGGATCCGCGCCTTATCGGGATTGGTCTATGTGCTCCTTGCCATAGGAAGTGCAATATCGGGTGCAGAGGGATTTCTGTTTTTTGTGACCCTGATCGCGTTTATTTGTCAAACAGAATTTTATACCCTCACGTTTAGAGACTCAAGCCTGAAATATATACTCAGCCTGCCCTCTCTTTTTGTGTTGGTTTATCATGCCCTGCATTTAATCTCTCCGGATCTGCTGTTTGAGTTTGACTGGATTTTCGGGATTTTATTTTTAACAGGATTAATCCTTTCGATTTTTGTGCCCAACGGACAATCTTTATGGCAACAAATGGTGATCGGAAACGTGTATGTAGTGGTACCTTTCCTTTGTTTTCAGTGGCTGCCCTTTGCTTCGGGCGAATTTCAATATTCAAATATTCTGCTGGTATATGGATTGGTATGGAGTAGTGATACCTTCGCCTATTTATCCGGGCGGGCTTTTGGGAACAGGTTACTCGCCCCTTCCATCTCCCCGGGCAAAACATGGGAGGGTTTCTTAGGAGGCCTGCTGGGCACAGAACTCACAGCCATAGCTGTAGCATACTTCGTTCCGGGCATGGATATTTTCTTTTGTGCCGGAACAGCTCTGGTTATTGGATTTACCGCACCTCTCGGTGATTTAGTGGAAAGCAGGTTGAAAAGACAGGCAGGCGTTAAAGACTCCGGAACCATCATGCCGGGGCATGGAGGTTTACTCGATCGTTTTGACAGTATTTTACTTGCCGTACCTTCATTTACGGTATTCTATATCCTCTTCAAGCACTATTTCCATTGAGAAAAACGAAAATCTAACACGCATTTTCAGGGTATATTGAGTTTAAATTGGAAGTATCCACACTCATTTTAAGAAATTCTTAATTCTGTATAGCTTAAATAATTTTAAGTTTCGGTAGTTTTGCCAAAATTTTACGAAAGCACCTATGGCAATGAATTTCAATGAACCTGCGCCTATCAAAGATCATCTGAACCCACTCGACTCCATGATGGAGAGGTTTTCACTGGCTGCCGAGATTCTCGGACTGGATTCTTCAACCTACAATGCACTGAAATCGCCGGAGAAAACGGTGATCGTTTCATTGCCGGTTACGATGGATGACGGCAGGATAGAGGTTTTTGAAGGGTATCGTGTTGTGCATTCATCCAAATTAGGACCCTCAAAAGGGGGTATTCGTTATGCCATGTCGGTTACGCTGGATGAAGTAAAAGCTTTGGCGGCCTGGATGACATGGAAATGTGCCGTTGTGGGTATTCCCTATGGAGGTGGAAAAGGGGGCATCAAATGCGATCCCCGTGCTATGAGCCAGGGTGAATTAGAGCGACTTACCCGCGCTTTTACAGCGGCGATGCAGGATGTTTTTGGTCCAGAAAAAGATATTCCAGCTCCGGACATGGGAACAAACCAACAGGTAATGGCCTGGATTATGGACGAATTCTCTAAAATCAAAGGAGTTTCAAGTCCAGCAGTGGTTACAGGAAAACCATTGGTTTTGGGTGGTTCATTGGGTCGTGTAGAAGCAACCGGAAGAGGGGTAATGGTTACCGGCCGCTCTGCCATGGCCAAATTGAAAATGGATCCTTCAAGATCTACCGCATCTGTTCAGGGCTTTGGAAATGTTGGATCTATTTCAGCCAAATTGCTCGCACTTCAGGGCGTGAAAATTATGGCTATATCTGATGTTACCGGAGGATATTACGATAAAAATGGAATTGATATAGAGGCCGCTATTGCATACGTAGAAGGCAACAATGGAACTTTAGATGGCTTTAAGGCAGACAAGATCAGTAATGATGAACTACTGACCCTGGATGTGGATGTTTTGGTTCCTGCGGCATTAGAAGACCAAATAACCATACACAATGCCAACGACATTAAAGCTAAATTGATTGTCGAAGGAGCCAATGGCCCAACTGCATCCAATGCGGATAAAATATTGAACGATAAAAATATCCTGGTGGTTCCGGATATTTTGGCAAATGCCGGTGGAGTTACCGTTTCTTATTTCGAATGGGTTCAAAACCGTTTGGGGTATTTTTGGACAGAAGAACGCGTTAATCGCAGGGCTGACCGAATCATGAAACAGTCTTTTGAAACAGTTTATGCCGCTTCCATTAAACACAATGTGCCTATGCGCATTGCTGCATACATAGTGGCCATCGATAAGGTTGCCAAAACATCAAAGCTTCGCGGAATATTTTAAACCTTGATACATCGCGAAGGCTTCGGAATTATTTTAGGTACTACGGTGGTACTGGCCCTGATTGTCGGGGCACTTATCTATTTTAAATCCCCTCAATGGCTGCAGATTACAGCCTTAATCATCAGTACCATTATGCTGGGGTTGGTGTTGCAATTTTTTCGCAATCCGAGCCGAACAACCCCTGTTGATCTGGCACATATCATTGCTACTTGCGATGGCAAAGTTGTGGTT
>CAZTGZ010000001.1:15336-38768 GCA_964613385.1 uncultured Chitinophagaceae bacterium | reverse complement strand
AAGTTGAAGAACCCGAATATTTCAAAGACAAACGACTGCAGATCTCTATTTTCATGTCGCCCCTAAATGTGCATGTAAATCGAAATCCGATTGGAGGAACTGTTTCCTTTGCCAAATATCATCCCGGTAAATATCTGGTTGCCTGGCATCCCAAATCATCCACATTAAACGAAAGAACTACAGTTGTAATTAAGGATGATTTGAACCGTGAAGTTTTATTTCGTCAAATAGCCGGTGCCGTGGCACGAAGAATTCGCTATTATGTAAAAACCGGCATGAAAGTAAAACAAGGTGATGAAATGGGATTCATTCGATTTGGCTCTCGAATGGATGTATTTCTTCCGATTGGAACTCAGGTGAATGTAAAAATAGGTGACAAAACTGTTGGTGGAGAGACGGTACTGGCACGATTTTAGACATCAATTTCTTATATTTGTATAAATCAATGTTATTATGAAAAAGTTATTGTTTTTGGGATCATTCGTAGTGTTGGGTTGTGGAGTATCTTTTGCACAGGATGCAAAGGAGGAAGCCAAGAAAGAACCAGCAATCCAGACTGTTCAGGCAGATAATAAAAAGAACGACAATTGCAAAGAAGTTAAATCGTCTTCTTGTTGCTCAAAAAAGACATCTTCTGCTCAATCTGCTAAGAGCGAGAAGTCTTGCAGCAAAGACAGTAAAAAATCTTGCTGCAGCAAAAAATCTGAAGGCACCAAGAAAGAAGACTGATTCTAACCGAGTTTTTCGGATCAGTTCTGTGTCGTCATGTCCATAAGCCGGGAGGAGTTTCAAAAGCGTATAACCAAATACGTTCCTGAGTCGAGTGCCCCTTGGGTAACTGAACAAGTGTTCAGATATGGAGTCGGTTTGACCATTAAAAAAGGCCGCCAAAGCAAATTAGGCGATTACCGCGCTCCCTTTCGCCAAAAAGGACATCGGATCAGTATAAATTTTGAACTGAATGCGGAAGAGTTTTTGCTGACTTTTATTCACGAACTGGCCCATTTGCTTTGTTTTGAACAGCATAAGAACAAAGTAAATCCACATGGAAATGAATGGAAGCGCATTTATAGCCAAACCCTTCAGGAAGCCATTAATCTCGGATTTTTTAATCCGGATTTACTGCCACATCTCAAACGTCACCTGAATAAACCCGGAGCTACCAGTTGCAGCGATCCTGTGTTGAGAAAGGCACTGAATCCCGGAGAAAAAGAAACCGTTCTCCACGAACTTGAAACCGGTGAAGTTTTCAAAATTGGCAATATGTTATTTGAAAAAGGTCCCTTACAACGCACCAGATATAAATGCTTAAATCTAACCAACCAGCGCCATTACCTGGTTCAGAAACATGCACCCGTCGAAAAAGTAAATTCAGCATATTCTTAAAATAATCATGAACAAACGAAATTTTTTTACCCTCCTTCTGATGGTTTACATGGCTTTTACTTTAAATGCCCAGGTGAATCAGGAAAGTCCCTTTCATAAAGATCGTGAGGTTTCAACGCTCCCGGTCGAAAATCAGGGAAATACCGGTACTTGCTGGAGTTTTTCCGCTACCTCATTTCTGGAATCAGAATGGTTGCGAAAAGACAAAAATGCTTTGGACCTTTCAGAAATGTTTTGGGTAAGAAAAATCTATCGCGAAAAAGCTGAAAAATACATTCGCCACAACGGTACCTGTCATTTTTCTCAAGGTGGTCTGGCCCATGATCTGATTGGAGCCTATGCAAGATATGGCGCTATACCTGAATCGGTTTATCGCGGAACGCCTGACGAAAAATCAGCCTATGACCACACCGAATTGGAAAACGAACTCAAAGCTTATTTAGACACTTGCCTTGCAAAGGGCAAAATTGCTCCGGACTGGAAAGTCGGAGTTGAGAAAATTCTGGACAAGCATTTTGGGGAGATTCCGGAAGTATTTAATCTCAGCGATGGCGTTTATAACCCATTGACTTTTGCTCAACGCAAAATCGGGTTAAAATCAGAAGATTATGTTAGCATCACCTCATTTGAGCATCATCCCCCCTACACTTCATTTATTCTGGAAGTGCCGGATAATTGGAGCAACGGCAGCTTTCACAATCTGCCGCTTGGTGATATGATGGAGCTTGTAATGTACGCACTGCAGAATGGTTATTCCATAGAATGGGATGGGGATGTAAGTGAGCCCGGATTCAGAGCGGACTTAGGGGTAGCAATGTTCATCCAGAAAAATGAAGACCTGGTTTCCCTTAAAAAGCTACCTGCTGAAATGCCCACGAGCGCAGTTACAAGACAGGCCGGATTTGACAGTCACGAAACCACAGACGACCATCTTATGCATCTGACAGGATACTACAATGACCCTGATGGCAATGGTTATTTTCAATTCAAGAATTCTTGGGGAACAAGTGCAGGCCCATTTAATGGCTATCTGTATATGAGCGACACCTATTTTAGAATGAAAACCGTATCAATCATGGTTCATAAAGAAGCCATTCCTGAGCATCTTCGTCAAAAATTGGGACTGTAATTTGCAATAGCGCATAATTCAAATAGATTTGCCATAACTAATTCTAAAACAAAATTTTATGGGAATGATTAAAGAATTTAAAGCTTTCGCCATTCAGGGTAACCTGGTAGATATGGCCGTGGCTTTTGTTATGGGTGCTGCATTTTCAAAGGTTGCTTCAGCATTTATTGATGGAATGATTATGCCTTTAATCGGCTTAATCCAGGGCAAGGATATGAGCGATATGAAGCTTGTTTTGAAGGATGCGGTTGTTGATGACAAAGGCGCCGAAACTGCTGCTGAAGTGGCTGTTCAGTATGGAAACTTCATTTCCGTTTCTATACAATTCCTGATGGTGGCCCTGGTTATGTTCTTTGTAATCAAAGCCATCAATCGCATGAAAAAAGCTCCAGAAGCCGCTGCTCCTGCCGGACCAAGTGCACAGGAAACCTTATTGGGTGAAATCCGGGACCTGCTGAAAAAGTAAGAATTTTCCATTCTTTTTGGCGACCGGATTGCGTCCGGAATGGACATCGTACGTTTTTTCCATAAAAGCTTCGTAAATTGCCCGTCAGAATATGCCCTTAATCAAGGACCTTTTCGATAGAACCGTAAACCTTAATTTCAATCTGAGATTCAGCAGTTCTGCAGTTCAACAGATTCAGGAAAAGACTTTGCGGAAACTACTCAAAAAAGCGGAATACACGCGATTTGGAGAGTCCTATGGCTTTTCAAAAATGCTGACTTCATCAGACTTATACGCATCATTTGCCTCATCTATACCTGCCGGGGACTACAGTCAAATGCTTCCATGGTGGAATAGATGCAGAAATGGGGAAGAAAATGTTTGCTGGCCGGGAAAGGTTGAATATTTCGCCCTGAGCTCCGGAACTTCTGATGGCAGTACGAAGTATATTCCGGTTACCAAGGAGATGATTCGGGTAATTCAAAGGGCCAGTATCCGTCAGATTTTAAGCGTTGCCAGAACCGATATCCCTAAAGATCATCTGTTGCGCGACTGGTTAATGGTTGGAGGAAGTACACAACTTGACTTTAATGGCACCTATTATGCCGGTGATTTAAGTGGCATAACGACCGGAAAAATCCCTCTGGTATTTCAACGCAATTCTAAACCGGATCCGGACATCAAGAATTCGAAGAACTGGCAGGAGAAAATAGAAAGAATCACCTTAGAAGCGGGTAAATGGAATGTGGGTATGATAGCCGGCGTTCCTGCCTGGATACAAATTTTGTTCGAACGTATCATTGAGCACTACAATCTCGATCATATACATCAAATTTGGCCCAATCTCGAGGTCTATATTCATGGTGGCGTTTCCATAAAACCGTACAGAAAGAGTTTGGATAAACTGATGGGCAGACCCATACGGTATTTTGAAACTTATCTCGCATCGGAGGGCTTTATCGCATTTCAAAGCAGAGAAGACTCCGAAGGCATGCGCATGTTGTTGAGACATGGCATATTCTATGAGTTTGTTCCCTTTAATGAAGAAAATTTTGATGATGGGAATTTGAAACCCGGGGCCAAAACTCTGCCCATTTGGGAAGTGAACGAAGGAGAAGAGTACGCTTTGCTCATCAGCACTTGTAGCGGAGCCTGGCGTTACTTAATCGGTGATACTGTGAGGTTTACGGATCTGGATCGACAGGAAATTGAAATAACCGGCAGAACCAAACACTTTTTAAGTTTGGTAGGCGAACATCTATCCGTTGACAATATGAATTGTGCAATTGAAAAAATGTCCGCCGAATTGAACGCGGTCATGAATGAATTCACCGTCATTGGAAAGACTGAAAACGGATGTTTTGGTCATCATTGGTACATCGCATATGAAGGTCCCGAAGTAGACGCAGAAAAGTTTGCTTTTCAACTAGATCAGGCTTTAGGTGAACTAAATGACGATTATAGGGTTGAGCGGCAGCACGCATTAAAAGAATTAAAAGTAGAATTGCTATCTCCGGAGGTTTTTATTCTCTGGATGCGCTCCAAGGGAAAAGAAGGCTCCCAGCATAAATTTCCAAGAGTGCTAAAAGGGGAAACAGCAGAACATTGGGTGAATTTCGTCAATCAGAATCGCAATGTCCCAACTTCCTGAAAACCCAGCCGTACAAAAAGACATTCGTTTACTTTCAGAGGATGAGTTGATTAAAACCCTTATTTCCTGGGGTGAAAAGCCTTTTAGAGCTCGCCAGGTATATAGCTGGATTTGGCAGAAAGCCTGTACGGATTTTTCACAAATGACCAATATCAGCCTTGATCTTAGAGAAAAACTTCAGACCCATTTTGTGATTAAGGCGGCCAGTATCGCTCATATGCAAATCAGTGCCGACAAAACCATCAAATTGGCATTCAGGTTATATGACGGAAAATTAGTTGAAGGAGTTTTAATCCCATCCGGCGAGCGCATGACAGCCTGCGTATCATCTCAGGTAGGATGTAGCCTGGACTGCAAATTCTGTGCGACCGGCTATATGAAAAGGGAGCGAAATCTGGAACCAGGGGAAATATTTGATCAGGTTTGCCTGATTCGCAACCTGGCCATGGAAAAATATGGTCACACTTTGTCTAATATCGTATTTATGGGCATGGGTGAACCCTTGCTGAATTATCAGCATGTTTTGCAATCCATTCACCACATAACTTCTAAAGATGGCTTGGGAATGTCGCCGCAACGCATTACCATTTCAACTGCAGGAATTGCTAAAATGATTAGAAAACTGGCGGATGACAATATCCGCTGCAATCTCGCTCTGTCACTACATGCCGCCAATGACCTGAAAAGAAGTGCGATTATGCCAATTAATGACAGTAATCCCCTGGATCTGTTGGCAGAATCCATGCTTTATTTTTATGAAAAAACCGGTATCAGACCCACGTTAGAATATTGTGTCATCAACGATATCAATGATCATCCGGAAGAAGCGGATGAATTGGTGACTTTTGCAAGAAAATTTCCTTCAAAAATTAATCTGATAGAATACAATCCCATTGGATTGGCAGATTATTTTGGTAGTGAAGCAGATAAAATAAAAAGGTTCGCTGATTATCTGGAAAGCAAGAAGCTTATTGTGAATATCCGAAGAAGTCGCGGTAAAGATATAGATGCCGCTTGCGGACAATTAGCCAATAAACTCGCCTGATAATTGCAGCGAACCCTGAATAAAAATTATTTCTTGCTGCCGCTCAATTTCACGGTCAACTGAATATCATTACTCAATACCATGTCTTTCACGGTCATATCAAAAGAAACGTCGTACTTCTTGCGATCGAAAGTCAACTTCCCGGTAGCTGTAACCTGATCACCATTTTCTGTAATCACAATGTCGCTGATGGTTTCTTCATTGCTTTTTCCTCTTAAGGTAAGCATTCCTTTGGCCGTATTGCCTTCAACAGAACTTATTTCAAAAGTGGCTTCTTTATGATTTGCTACATCGAAAAATTCAGGTGATGATAAATGTCCAACCAAATTCTCTTTCGGACGATCCGGTGAATAGTTAGAATCCGTGGGAACAATCTGAGTCATATCTACCACAAATTTTCCACCTGTGAGTTTTCCATCTGCCAAACTTAAGCTTCCCTCTTTCAAGGCAACAGTACCTTCATGGTAATACATTTTAACCATGTCGCCACGCCACTGAACACTGGAGGTAGCAGGGTCTACCATGTACTCAACTGCTGCTGTGGTGTCTGTACCATCTTGATTTTCAGAGGTTTCTCCACCTTTGTTACAAGAAACGGCCAGAATCATCACGGAAGCAGCCATCATGAGAGAATAGATTGTTTTTTTCATTTTTAATTGTGTTATTAATTGTATATACACGAATTAACAAAAAGATTTGCTCATTGTTTGAGTCCTACCCTGAAATTTTACATAAATCTTGGAAAATGCCCGGGATTGTACTGGTGCATCATGTTATAAACGGCCAGATAAATATCCTCAGCATTGGGTTTGGAGAAATAATCCCCATCGGTCCCGTAAGCCGGTCGATGAGCTGCAGATGTAATGGTTAAAGGTGCAGAATCTAAAAATTCATACCCGCCCTGAACCTCGAGAATTTGCTGTAACATATAGGAAGTAGCCCCACCCGGAACATCTTCATCCAAACAAATAAGCTTGTTCGTTCTTCGCAATGATTCAACTATGGTGTGATTAACATCAAACGGCAACAGAGATTGAACATCAATAAGTTCAACACTAATTCCGGCTTCATGGAGTTGTTCTATGGCTTCCTGAGCTATGCGCAAAGTACTGCCATAGCTGACCATGGTAACATCCGTGCCATTTATGAGAACTTCAGGATGACCGGGAATGACCGTAAATTCCGACAAATTCTCAGGCAGTCGCTCTTTTAGCCGGTATCCATTCAGACATTCCACCACCAATGCAGGCTCGTCGCTTTTAAGGAGCGCATTATAAAATCCTGCTGCCTGCACCATATTCCTTGGAACCAATACATGCATACCCCTTACCGCGTGAATGATCATACCCATGGGAGAACCACTGTGCCAAATACCCTCAAGTCTATGACCGCGTGTCCGCAATATTAATGGCGCCTTTTGTCCGCCTCTTGTGCGATACTGCAACGTTGCAATATCGTCGCTCATAATCTGAAGTGCATACAACAGATAATCAAGATATTGTATTTCCGCAATTGGCCTAAGTCCACGCATCGAGGCACCCAATGCTTGCCCAACGATCGTCAATTCACGGATACCGGTATCAGTGATCCTAATTTCTCCGAATTTTTCCTGTAATCCGGCAAAGCCCTGATTCACATCCCCTATTTTACCTACATCCTCCCCAAAAGCAAGTACCCTTGGGTCTCTTTCCAACGCCATCTCGAAAAACTTCTGCAAAATTTCGAATCCATTCAAGACCGAGGAGCTATCCGAAAAACGAGCAGGTACATGAGCAACATTCTTCATGCGCTGCGGCGATTCACTGTACAAATGACTGTGGTAACGCTCCCCGTTAATATTCAAAAAGTTCTGATACCATTGGGCCAATTCTGCCCTTTCAGACACATCTGCGCCAACCGTTAGCCTCAGACCTTTTACAACTGACTGCCCAATATCTCTTCTGGATAAATCTTTTTGATTGTTCAATTTCTCACCCAACGAAGCAACCTCGTTCATCTGGAGTCTTTCTCCTAAATCCTTTAAAGCAACTGCCGCAGATTTCGCCTCCAACTGTATGGATTGAGTAAAAATATCCCAGGCTTCCTGTTTCTGTTTCCTGACATCTTCAAGTGTTTCAGATTCCAGAGCATCCAGTTCGTCAGAAGTGGCAATGCCTGCTTCTTCAATCCACAATCTCATTTTGCGTACACAATCGTGTTCTTCTTCCCAGGCAAGCCTTTCCTTGCTTTTATATCGCTCATGTGATCCTGAGGTGCTATGTCCCTGTGGTTGTGTAACTTCTGTAACATGAACAATAACGGGAACATGTTTCTCTCTGCAGATTTCACTTGCTTTTTGATACGTTTTAACCAATGCGGCATAATCCCATCCCTTAACCTGAAAGATTTCATAGCCTTGTCCGAAACTGTCCGTTTTAAATCCGGACAAAATGCTGCTTAAATTCTCCTTGGTAGTTTGGTAGCTGGCATGCACACTGATTCCATATTCATCATCCCAAATGGAAACCAACATAGGAACCTGAAGCACACCTGCAGCATTAATGGTTTCCCAGAAATGTCCTTCGCTGGTACTGGCATTGCCAATGGTACCAAAAGCGATTTCATTACCCTGATGAGAAAAGTCTGTAAATGCGTGCAGATCCTGGTTTTGTCGATAGATTTTACTCGCAAAAGCCAATCCGAGCAAGCGGGGCATTTGGCCGGCAGTGGGGCTAATATCCGCGCTGGAATTGGGCCTGTTGGTTTGTGGAAGCCAGTTGCCCTCATGGTCGAGCAGTCTCGTTCCAAAATGACCATTCATAGACCTTCCTGCAGAGGCAGGCTCTATTTCACCGTCAGGATGCGCATATAATTGAGCGAAAAAACCGCGTACATCGCTCATTCCTTTGGCAAACATGAAGGTTTGATCGCGATAGTATCCCGCACGAAAATCTCCGTCTCTGAATACTTTAGCCATCGCCAATTGAGCTACTTCCTTGCCATCGCCGAATATGCCAAACTTGGCTTTTCCGGTCAGCACTTCTTTGCGGCCGATGAGGCTGGCCTGCCTGCTCGCGTAAGCAATGCTATAATCGCGGAGAACTTCTTCCCTAAATGCTTCCTTGCTAATATTTACCTTAGGTTTTGAGGCCACTTTATTCATTCCTGCAAAATTAAGGATATAATTACTGCCTCCCTATTCCGTTAAATTCAATACCTTACCTTTCCAAATAATTGTGCCATTTTTATCTCTCAAGTGCATAAAATATGTCGCCTTTTCGTCTCTGCCCAATGCGATACCTGTTTGTTCCGCATCAATTTGTTGCTGGAGGATCAATTTTCCATCCATTGTATACACCCTGAGGGTAGCCGGCAACCCGGAAGGTGCCGTACTAAGGCTGAAATTTCCGTTTTTCATGGGCATAGGAAATACCGATACCCTTTGGGCATTCGTATACTCAACAGATCCGGTGTTTCCGCTCACAACCAGCGTTAAATTCCTGATCGTATCCCCTTGTACAGCTTTAAATCCACTCGCCAATCGCCCGTAAATATCCACGGCCAGTTTTAAAGGATAAACGCCTACCTGATTGGCATCTGCCTGACCGGTTAATACAGCACATCCCGTTGTGTCGGGCACAAATCTGCATCTTTCATTATAACATTTGTAAGTAAAGCCCTGCGGCAAACCCACGATGTTTTTTAGTACAATGGAGTCTACATAAGCCTGTTGAGGAAATCCAAAAATCTCAACAATGGTGTCTTTGATTACCCTGATCTGTAAAACCTGTACATAATTGGTTTCAGGAATTACCGTATCCAGTTGTTCCGGATAAAAGCCACTCTCCACTATATTGGTATCCGGTGTGCAGGGTTGTGAAAAAGCTGTGATATTGATGGATAGGAATAAAAGACATAAAATCTTGTTGAGATGCTTCATAATACTTTGATTAAAATTGTGATTGGAACACGAAATTAGCCTATGAAGCGGTATTTACAAGGAATCTCTCTGGCGCTTTTTATGCCATTCATGGCTTTGGGCCAGTCCAATCATCTCGTAAAAGGCCGGGTAACAGACCAAAAAACCGGCGAACCTCTTTATGGCGCGGAAATAACAACCACCGTCAAGGGCGAGGGAACCTTATCAAATCAACAGGGTTTTTACCAAATACTCACCCAATCGACCCGGATTCAGGTGAAATATGCCGGATACGCCATCGCTTCAGCTCAAATTCAATCTAATTCAGGCGATACGGTGCCATTAAACTTTGCTTTAGCAGAGGAAGAAGCTTTGCTGGAACAGGTTGTCGTTTCTGCAAACAAAAGCAGACAGCGCATTACAGAAGCGACCATGAGCATAGAAAGCATTAAACCCTATCTCATCGAAAATAAAAATCCCGTGACCATAGATCAGATTGCAGATCAAATTCCCGGGGTTCAGATTAATGACAAACAAATAAATATTCGTGGCGGAAGCGGTTGGAGTTATGGAACCGGATCGAGGGCCCTGGTTTTGGTTGATGGACTCCCGATGCTGAGCGGAGATGCGGGGTCAGTTCTTTGGAATTTTATAACCCTGGAAAATGTTAAAAACATTGAGTTATTAAAAGGGGCTTCCTCTGTATTGTTTGGCTCCTCGGCCATGAACGGTATTTTAAACATTCAAACCAAAAATCCCGGAACTACACCGGAAACGGAAATCGTTCAATTTACCGGAGTATACGACCTGCCCCGTGAAAAAGGACTGAAATGGCAAGGAGATCGATTGTTGTCAACCTCAGGAATCAGAGTTTATCATGGATTTCGAAAAAATGCGAATGAATGGAGCCTCACGGCCAATCTCTTTAATGACGATGGTTATCGCATGGGTGATTTCGACCGAAGAGCACGGGTAGGAGCCAGATACCGCTGGGTACCTTCTCAAAAAAATATGGTATTCAGCCTGAATACTTCCGCTCAAATAGGCCAAAATGCATCCTTCCTGATCTGGCAGCATCTGGATAGCGGGTATACAGCACTCAATCAGGCTATTACCCAAACCAGGGCGCTTCGATTTCATATAGATCCTTCCTTTACCATATTCCGAAAAAAGTCCAAACACAGCATCGTGTCTCGTTATCTATTCGTTGATAATCAAATAGATAATGGAGATGTGGACAACAATCAAAACAACGCATCACACCTTTGGTATTCTGAGTATCAACATAGCTTTAGTCCAAAAAAACCCGGTATGAAAATTAATTCCGGGGTAGTGTTCAATTCGGTTGTAACTATGTCTCCTTTGTTTCAGGGTGACCAAAAAAGTCAAAATATTGCGGTTTATAGCCAAATAGATAAAAAGTGGGCCAGGCATTCCTTTAATATCGGCGGTCGTCTGGAACATTATGGTTTGAACGAGTACCGGGAAACCAAACCTGTTTTCAGGTCAGGTTGGCAATATCAGCCCTGGCGTTTTACTTTCTTACGTGCCTCATTCGGACAAGGTTATCGATTTCCCACCATTAGCGAAGCATACATCAGCACCACCGTTGGTCCCTTGCGTATATTTCCCAATGCATCGCTCAAATCAGAAACAGGCTGGAATGCCGAGATTGGCTGCAAGCAGGCTTTTGCTTTTGGAGGCATCAAGGGATTTGCAGATCTGTCATTGTTTTGGACCCAATACCAGAATATGATGGAGTTCACTTTTGGGCAATGGTCATCTGATATTTCCGTAGCCAATGGATTTGGTGCCGGTTTTAAATCGATCAACACCGGAGAAACCAGAATCAGAGGTGCTGAAATCAGTGTAAATGGAGAAGGAAGATGGGGAAGAAGTTATTGGCGTTTCCTGAGTGGTTATACCTTCATGGATTCCAGGAGTTTGAGTCCACTTGACATACTAACCTATGACAGCGTCGGAAATCCATTGACATTCCGAAACACCAGCAGCGATACCTCCGGAGATATACTCAAATATCGCCCATCTCATATTCTGAAGGCAGATATTCAAACCTCCATCGGGCGTTGGGAGTTAGGCGCAAGTACGCGATTTACAGGATATATTCACAACATTGACAAAGCGTTTGTTGCTTTTCCGCTGAGTTTGTTTGTGAAGGATATTCAGAAAGGACGGGAGTTGCATCCAAAAGGCGTCTGGATATATGATTTACGGGTAGGATTTCACCTTGACAAGAAGTTCAAGATTAACCTTACGGTACAAAATGTTTTCAATACCATTTATATGATGCGACCCGCAGATCTCAGACCGCCGCGCAGTTATTCCCTACAACTGCTTATTAAAGTCTGATTTATAAATATCTATCGTTCAAATAGTTGTAACCCGGATTTGTGAATTAGCCTAACTCTTCGACGTAAAATTCTGATTATTTGCGTTAATAGTTGTAAATTCACTATTTATTTAAAAAATCATGAAGTCGAGAATTTTGATTGCATTCATATGGGTGGTTTGTCTCCCGGTTTATGCGCAAGTTGAAGGGCTTGAAGAAGCAACAGATATTGACGAAACGGAATTATTAGAGTTAGCTCCTGAAATATCCGACACCTTTCCGAAATCTATATTATATCCGCATAAAAAGCAGAGTGGCAAAGAAGCATCCATGGAAGATTTACCGGAAAACATCAAGAATCATCCATTTTTAGGTTATCAAAATCAGATAAATGAAGTGGGCGTTGCCGAAGCTTATCCATGGTTAAGTGCAGATGCCATGCGCTTATATTTTACCAAAGATAACGCCATTTATATGGCTTCCAGAAATAGCAGATATGACCAATTTGGAGAAGCAACACCGGTATCCATTGATGACAAACCACATAGCATCAGTGCCTGGTTAACCAGCAACGAATTGGAAATGTTTGTCAGTAATGGCAATCTGATAAAAGTATACTCAAGACAAGACCGGGAATCTATGTTTCAGTTCTCGAAGACCATAGAAGTTGACCCATATCTGGAGGGATTTATTTCCGGAGTGAGTTTCACACCGGATATGAGAACCATGATTGTGTACAATTCGAATGAAGGTCAAAGACTGGGTATTTTCTCCATGCAAAATCACACGATTCAGTCATTCTTAACCACCATGGAAGCTCCATTCGGAGAACTTGCGGTGGCCCAGTTAAGCAAAGATGGGAAATGGCTCTATTTTTCGGTAGATGAGGACCCCACTTTTTCTATCTATAAAGTCGACGCATCAACGCTCTTGATGGACAATATCAATTATATTAAAGTGCTCTCCCTCAATGGTTTAAGAATTGGCAAACCCAGCCTGAGCTACGATGAAACCTATTTAGCCTTTAACGCAACTGCCAGTAATTTGTGGCAGAATAATGAGATTCTGGTGGTGGATATGAATAACCTGTCTTTTATTCAGGATGACCCCGAATTATTCGAATTGTCAGATCCATTTAATCAAGTAAGCTATACCCCGGTACTGAAGGACATGGTGCCATTAAAATCTCAGGCCCAACAGCAAATAGATGCTTCATCATTTGATTTACAGATAACGCGCATTTTCCCGAATCCTACACGTTCCGACATTACGATTAAATATCAACTGCCTATTAATTGCCAGGTAGTTGAACTATTTGTGAATGATTTACAGGGCAAAGAGGTGATGCGCAGAAAGTTAAATACCCAACAGAAAGAATTCACTTTCTCCCTTCGGGATATGGGTCTACCCAAAGGAAATTACGTACTTTGGATCAATACAGAACTTGGAAATACTTCGGTTCACAAATTTGTATATCATTAAATTTCAAATAATTACAGCGTAGTTATGGCCAGTCTTCAAGCCTACTCGGGTGCATGGACCCAAAAACAGGTGGCTCATTTGTTGAAACGAACACAGTTTGGAAGTCCGATTCAACTGATGGATCAGCTGATTTCCAAAGGAATGAGCAATTCGGTGGATGATCTCCTTAAAACCGGAACCACTACTCCCCCACTCAATTACTATGAAGGCATCAATGTGGATGGAAGTCCTTTTAAAGATGCGGATGGGGTTAAACTCGGAGAAACATGGATTAATGGGACTTACGGTGATGGTACGACCAATTTTTTCAGGGGAGAGAGCATCAAAGCCTGGTGGTTACACAATCAATTGAAACAAAACGCTACCATTGAAGAGAAAATGATTCTTTTCTGGCACAATCATTTTGTGACAGAACTAAATAGCGGTGGAGGAGCCGTTCCCTATTATCACCTCATTGAATTGTTCAGAACACAAGCCTTGGGGAACTTCCGAACCTTAATGACCGGGGTAACGAAAAACGCTTATATGTTGTTTTACCTCAATGGTTATTTAAACACCCGCTATTCTCCGGATGAAAACTATGCCCGCGAACTACAGGAGTTGTTCGGAGTGGGAAAAGGGGTTGATGCGAAATTCACCGAATCCGATGTTCGTGAAATGGCCAGGGCATTAACGGGTCTTTCGATAGAATGGAATTCTCAGACTTTTTTGTTCAGGGATGTACTTCACGATACAGGCAATAAAACCTTTTCTTCTTTCTATGGCAACAGGGTCATCAACGGAAGCTCAGGTTCTGCGGGGGTGAATGAGGTAGATGAAATCATAGACATGATACTGGACACCCAGGAATGCGCACGCTTCATATGCCGCAAAATTTATCACTTTTTTGTGCATCACGACATCACTTCTGAAATCGAAACCGACATTATTGTTCCGCTTGCATCATTGCTCAGAAATGGGAACTACGAAATAAAGCCGGTAATGGAAAAACTGTTAAAGAGTGAACACTTTTACGATGTATCCATCATTGGTTGCCAGCTAAAATCGCCCCTGGATATTGTTGTTGGGTTGGGTCGGGAGATGAAAAACACGTTGCCTCCCTCAACAGATACCTATAAATTATATACAGAAGTTCTTTATACCTATTATTACAACGCAGCAGCCATGCAGCTGGCACTGGGAAATCCGCCCAATGTAGCAGGATGGCCTGCATGGTATCAGATACCTGCCTATTATCAGCTTTGGATTAATAGCGACACCCTGCCTAAAAGGGTTAATTTCTGTCTGGCGATGCTATATGGTTTTTTTGCTTATCCCATAGACCATATACAAGCAGCATCGGCCTTTACCAATGTACAGGACCCGGGAAAATTTATCGATGACCTCACTGCCATGCTTTTCACCGGGGTTACAGTTTCCTCAACGTATAAGCAGGTTCTTAAAACCACCACCCTCTTATCAGGTCAGGCTCAGGATCATTACTGGACGGATGCCTGGAATTCTTACCTGAACAATCCGGGAGACAATACAGCACGCCAGACGGTTACATCCCGACTCAAAGTACTGTTCGAAGCCTTGTTAACCACCTCTGAATACCAACTCTGTTAAATCCATCCCATGAAAAGAAGAAATTTTATTAAAACCGCAGGATTGGCAGGTATTCCTTTATTACTGGATCGCCTTCCGGTTAGAGCCTTAAATCCGGACTCATTATGGTCTGCCATGGCATCTGCTGCCACCAATACGGACCACGTCCTGGTAATAGTTCAGTTGGTGGGCGGTAACGACGGATTAAATACCATCGTTCCCTTAGATAAATATTCAGCATTAAATACCGCCAGAGGGAATGTGTTGATTCCGGAATCAAAGCTGCTCAAAGCAACCGGGCATGATACAATTGGATTTCACCCGGCCTTTTCCGGAATGAAAAACCTTTTTGCTGAAGGTAAAATGCAGATCATTCAGAATGTTGGATATCCCCAACAAAACTATAGCCATTTCAGGAGTACAGATATCTGGATGAGCGCTTCCGATGCCGATAAAACCGTTCCAAGCGGGTGGACAGGTAGATATCTGAATTACGAATACAGCAATTATCCGGTTGGTTATCCCAATACCGATATGCCGGATCCACTGGGTATACAAATTGGCGGATTTCTCAGTTTGAGTTTAATGGGACCTTCGGCAAGCATGGGAATGGCCATTTCCAACCCGAATGATGTGTTTACCAAAACCACTGGAATTCCGGACACCGCTCCGGCCACCAATGCCGGCCAGCAGCTTGAATATGTGCGCCAGGTAGCCCAACAAACCGGCAAGTACACAACCGTTGTGAATGCCGCTGCCAATAAAGTGAGCACACAGCAAAGTTATCCGGCGAATAATGATTTGGCAGCTCAGTTAAAAGTGGTGGCCAAACTGATAGCCGGTGGTCTCAAAACAAGGGTTTATATCGTTAGTATCGGGGGATTCGACACCCACAGCATACAAACAGATAAAACCAATAAGGAAACCGGGGTACATGCCGAATTATTGAAAAAAACTTCAGAAGCCATTTCGTCTTTCGTGGCCGACTGTGAATATCTGGGCATTGCTGACAGGGTTTTAGGCATGACCATGAGTGAGTTTGGCAGACGTATTAAAAGCAATGACAGCCAGGGAACAGATCATGGATCGGCCGCTCCAGTTTTTATGTTCGGAAAGCCGGTAAAAGGAAACACCGTTCTGGGAAGCAATCCCGTTATTCCTACCCAGGTTGGCGTAGAAGATAATCTCGCCATGGAATATGATTTCAGGAGTATCTATACAACTGTTCTTCAAGACTGGTTCTGCCTTTCTGAAAATACTGCCGAACAAATTCTCATGAAGCCTTTTTCAAAACTGGATATTCTTAAAAACCCCTGCAGCACCGCAGGTATTCAGGAAAAAAATCACATGGCAGGCAAAGCTGTACTCCAGTGCTATCCTTCGCCATTTACCTCTTCAACTACGGTGAGCTATTACTCCAATGGAGAATATTTACAAGTTGAATTATTCGATTACCATGGACACAAACTTCTGACCATTGCAGACCAGGTAGTTCCCAAAGGACAATATGAACAATACCTGAATCTGGAGCATCTGGCTGCAGGTAACTATTATGTCAGACTTATCAATGGACAGAATAGTCAGGTGAAATTCATCCAAAAAGTTCGGTAGTACTGAGAAAAATCAGCAACTCTCACTTACAATTTGACTAACTTTGTAAGGTGACATTCAGAATTGGTACCTTTATTCTCATTCTGGTCTTCCTGTGGGGGTCTTTGTTCAAGGTTTCCTTCGTGCTGATGTATTCGTTGAATCAGGCAGCCTATATTCAAACGTATTGTGTCAATAAGGATATACCCAACTCGAATTGTAAAGGAAAGTGCCAATTGTCCAAACAAACGGGTGAGACGCAAAACGAACCTACATCTCAAATGCCTAAATTTCAGGCAGATGAGTACATTCTGTTCAAACATGTCTTAGATCTGATTTTGCCATATCGGGAGTTTTCATTTCAAAATCTATACTTTCACTTATCTAAGGGCTTTTTGAGGGCCGAATTAATACCTCCACGTTATTAAATGCACCCTGGAATTGAGTTTATATTTTTTTAATTTTTAACACAAAAACACACATGAAAATTTTACGTTTATTCGGCTTTATGACAGCCGGCTTTTTAATATTGTCTTTAAGTAACTGTAAAGAAACGCCTGAGGAAAAACCAAATCCTACGCCGAGTGCCGGATCAGCTAAGGTTTCTTTCGAATATGTCTGGGGTATGAATAGCGAATCGTTCGCGATGAATACCTTGCAAAAGCATCCTCGAACCGGTGATTCGTTAACGTTCACTACTTTTAAATTCTATGTTTCCAATCTGAAATTCAAAAAGAATGATGGTTCCTGGTACATGGTTCCGGAAAGCTATTATTTGATTGATGCCGCTGTTAACGGAGGTTCTATGATCAGTTTGAGTGATCTTCCTGCCGGTACTTACACCGCCATGGAATATACATTAGGCGTAGACAGTACCAGAAATGTTTCCGGAGCACAAACCGGGGCACTTTCTACGACCCATGGCATGTTCTGGAGCTGGAATAGCGGCTATATCATGGTTAAGGCCGAAGGAACTTCTCCCAATTCAGCAACCGGCGATTTTGCCTATCACCTGGGCGGATTTACCGGAGCGAATAATGTGGTAACCACGAAAACCACTGATTTTGGCGGAGCCACTCTGACCATTGGTTCAGGAACTCCGGAAGTAGTGATTCAAGCCAATCCGGCTAGATTTTGGCATACGATAAATGGGGTTGGTGCAACAAGTAAAATCCATATGCCAGGTGCCAATGCTGTTCAGGCCGCTAAGGACTTCTATGATGGATTTGTTTTCGAACACATCCATAATTGATGCCTAAGAAACATCTGATATTATTTATGCTGGCCATTTCGGCCGTTTTCACTTTGTCGAATTGCAAAGAGGAAGAGAATAATCCGGATCCTGCTGTTCAGGGTCCGGTTATTCCATCCTATATTCCTTCGCCTGTATATTCTATGGAAAATGTAACCTATAACGGGTTGCGATTTTTATTGGGTAAGAAATTATTCTTCGATCCCATCTTGTCTTCGGACAGCACCATATCTTGTGGTTCTTGTCATACACAGGGCCATGCTTTTGCCGACCATAATCTCACTTTCAGTATTGGCGTTAATGGTAAATTTGGCAACCGTAACAGCCCGGCTCTGTTCAATTTGGCCTGGATGCCTAATTTCATGTGGGATGGAGGCATCAATCATATCGAAGTGATGCCTTTGGCTCCGATTACCAATCCACTGGAAATGAATGAAACTATGGCGAATGTGGTCAAAAAGCTCAATGAGCACCCCATTTATCAGGCTGAATTCAACGCCGCTTTTGGGACTTCGGAAATTACCGATCGCGATTTGTTTTTATCCTTATCCACGTTTATGAAAGGTCTGGTATCCTTTCATTCGCGCTACGATCAAAAATTACAGGGAGGACTCGTATTTACCTCCGAAGAATCCGCGGGCGAATCCTTATTTATGCAGCATTGCAATTCGTGTCATAAAGCCCCACTTTTCACGGATTATTCATACCGTAACAATGGTATTGACAGCACATTCAAAGATGCAGGCAGAGGCTTGATTACCCTGAGTTCACATGACACCGGAAAATTTAAAGTCCCTTCACTGCGCAACATCATCATTACCTATCCTTACATGCACGACGGGCGTTTTAAGACCATCGAACAGGTATTGAATCATTATTCAGAGGGGTTAAGCAACCGGTCCACCAATGATGATTTACTGAAAAGTGCTTTTCATTTCACAGAAGCTCAAAAAAGCCAGCTGATAGCCTTTTTGAAAACACTGACAGATGAAGGATTCCTGGCCAATCCGGCATACTCGGAGCGGTAAAAGGCAATCCTTAATTAAATTTTTTCTTCCCATCCATTTACCTCCCTTTTCCTAACGGTATTCAACCCAAAACCGGATATGAAAAAAATTCTCCTCGAACTCAAGGATCCCCGTTATTTTCAGATATTGTTTTTAGCATCCTTTCTCAGCTATGGGATACTTTTTCTGGGCTGGAAAAGTGATTATCTTCAATATCTGGCAGTCATCTCAACAGCCCTCATAACACAACTGGCTTTCGCCTGGTTCACCGGAAAGCCACTTTCCTCGGTAAAAAGCGCGCTCATTACATCTCTGGGACTCAGCATGCTGTTAAAAGCTTCTTCACCCTGGTATTTCGCTTTGGCCGCTTTCCTCGCCATCGCCTCCAAATTCCTGATACGATACAAGGGAAAACACCTGTTTAACCCTGCCAATATCGGTATCGTGCTCTGTTTGCTGTTTACAGACCAGGTTTGGGTATCTCCGGGCCAATGGGGAAGCGGAGTCTTGTTGGTGTTTTTCATCGGCCTGGCCGGAATAACCGTAGTAACCCGGGTTAACAGATTGGACACGGCCCTGGCCTTTATTCTGACGCTGTTCGCCTTGCAATATGCCCGATTCATTATGCATCTCCATTGGGATTTGCCGGTACTCTTGCACAAATTCAGCAGTGGAACCCTTTTGCTTTTCACCTTTTTCATGATTACCGATCCCATGACCATTCCCAATCATCCCAAAGCCAGAATCCCCTGGGCTATGTTGGTGGCCATCATAACCTTTGTTCTGAGTAACTGGTTCTTTGTTTATGCAGCAGCCATCTGGGCCTTGTTTGTGGTAACACCCATAACCGTATTACTCGACAAATTTTACAGAGCGCCTAAATATGAATGGACCGAAAAAATTGTAACACCTAATATTCAAAAAGCAACCTTATGAAAAAGTCTTATCGTTTTCTTCCCTGGCTGATCCTGTTAATTTCAGCCAAAAATGCTTCGGCATTCTGCGGTTTTTACGTCGCCAAAGCCGGTGCCGAATTATTCAACAACAAAAGCGAAGTAATACTGGTGCGCGACGGCAACCGCACGGTTATTACCATGAGCAACGATTTTAAAGGCAATGTGCGCGAATTTGCCATGGTAGTTCCGGTGCCAACAGTGCTCAAAAAGGAACAAATCCGAATCTCTGATGCCTCCATATTTTCTACGCTGGATGCATACTCCGCACCCAGATTGGTGGAGTATTATGACGAAAATCCCTGTTATCAGTACAAACGTTACATGGAAGCAAAGAGTGTGATGGTAACGGAGGACGAAGTGGCCACTGACAATGCCCCGATAGTTTTGGAAAAACATAAAGTAACCATCGAAGCCCAATATCAGGTTGGAGAATATGACATACTCATTCTCAGTGCGCTGGAATCTGATGGTTTAAAATTATGGTTGATAGAAAATGGATATTCCATTCCACAAAAAGCAGAGAAGGTGCTTGATCCCTATATCAAAAGCAATATGAAGTTCTTTGTGGTAAAGGTAAACCTCGCAATGAAGGAAAAAATGGGTTTTGACAATTTGCGCCCTTTGCAAATTGAATTCAACTCAGAAAAATTCATGTTGCCCTTACGACTGGGAATGGCCAATTCCACCGGATCTCAGGATATGATCGTATATGCGTTTACCCGAACCGGCCGTATTGAAGCAGTAAACTATAGAACACTCAATATGCCAACAGCCCGACAGGTGCCTCTTTTTACCAAAGAACGGTTCGATCAGTTCTATTTCGATTTGTTCAAAAGACAATACCTGCGGGAAGGTAAGAATGCCGTATTCCTTGAATATGCATGGAATGTAACTCCTACCTGGGGAGGTATGAAATGCGATCCCTGCATTGGTCCCCCGCCCATTATGGTCGATTTTGCCAAAGCCGGTGTCGACTGGGTAGGCAGTAGCGGAGCCCCGGTGTTCTTTACGCGTCTACATGTAAGATACGCGCAGGCGGAATTCCCGGAAGACCTCGTTTTTCAGGTGACACCCAATATGGAACACTTTCAGGCCAGATATATACTTACCCACCCGGCTACGGGCACCCTGGATTGTAGCGAAGGGAAAAAATACCTCGAACAATTGCAATTTCGCCGCCAGAGAGAACTACAGGAACTGGCCTCACTCACCGGCTGGGATGTAAGCAGATACAGCCGTTATGTAAAAACCGGGAGCTCTTGGATCAATGAGCAACCCGAAGAAAAGGAAGATCGAAATGCTCTCCCAATTATTGGCCTGCCTCAGCATCCCAATTTGCCGAAAATCATGTTCTTCTCAGTTTTTGCGATGTTGTTAAGCACTTTACTCATGGTTCAAAAAAGAAAATCAACCCCAAAGATCTCCGGTTCGTAAACCGATTTTTTCATTCCTGTTTCCTGAAGGGCTGTCTGAATTGACAGTCCTTTTTTTGTGCAACATCATGCATAAATCAAATAATCGTTATTTTACCAAACGTTTGTTTGAATAGTCGGATATTTTGTCTATCTTCGTACAAATGCCCGTTATCAAAACAGATCGCGATCTCCTGTTGAGAAGTGCCCTCAAAGTGTTCAAATCCAACGGATACCACAATACCTCAATGGCAGACATAGCCAAAGAGTGCGGTCTGCTCAAAGGAAGTATTTATCATTATTTCGAAAGCAAAGAATCCCTGATGCTTTCCGTTTTGCGCATGCTCAGGGAAAAATATCAGATCGAAGTGTTTACACCTGTGATTGATTCCGATGCCACCCCGATTGAAAAACTTGAGCATCTCGCCAATGCCAGTGAAGAAATATTTCTGGCAGAAACGCATGGATGCTTTTTTACTTCCATTGGTTTAGAAACGGTGCATGTTGTGGATGCATTCACCTCCGAAATCCGGATGTTTTTTGAAGATTGGATAGCCTGCCTTCAAAATATATTTAGCGACATCATTCCTCCCTCCGAAGCCCGTTTACATGCCGAACAAACCGTGGCCGAAATTGAAGGCGCACTGCTGTTGGTGCAAATCTATCAGGACCCGGAAATACTGAGGAGAACTCACCGTTTCCTATTAGAAAGATATACCAGATTTTCAGAAATTTATGATGAGCAATAGAAAAATAAAAACGGTCGCCGTATTGGGATCGGGTGTCATGGGCTCAAGACTGGCCTGTCATTTCGCCAATGCCGGCATGAGTGTGCATTTATTGGACATTGTAACACCCAATCTGACGGAAACTGAAATGACGAACCCACAAGCCAGAAACCGGCTGGTGAACAGTATGTTACAAAACGTCATTAAGTCCAATCCCTCTCCCATTTTCAGCCATGACCTGATTTCCAGGATACAAACCGGGAATTTCGAAGACCACCTCGACTATCTTAAAAATTGTGATTGGATTTGCGAGGCTGTTGTAGAAAATGCAGACATCAAAAGGCAATTGTTTGAGAAAATTGAACCCTACAGAAAACCCGGCAGCCTGATTACTTCAAACACCTCGGGTATACCCATACAAATAATGTCCGCGGGACGTTCCGACGATTTCAGAAAAAACTTTTGTGGAACTCATTTCTTTAATCCACCCAGATATCTCCGCTTGCTCGAAATCATTCCGGGTCCGGATACCGACCCCGAAGTGGTGGATTTCCTGATGCATTTTGGAGAGCTTTTCCTCGGCAAGAAAACCGTTTTGTGCAAGGATACACCCGCCTTTATTGCCAATAGAGTAGGTGTTTTCAGCATCATGGCCATTTTCCATTTGATGGAGAAATATTCACTCAGCCCGGAAGAAATTGACACCTTCACCGGTCCCATCAGCGGCCGACCCAAGAGTGCCACCTTCCGCACCTGTGATGTGGTGGGTATAGACACCCTCGTAAAAGTGGCCCGGGGCGTTTCACAACTTTGTCCCGATGATGAATACGCCTCCTTTTTTGAGATTCCCGATTTCCTGAATTACATGACCGAAAATCAGTTATTGGGAGACAAGACGGGCAAGGGTTTTTACCGTAAAAACACCGCTCCTTCCGGAGAAAAAATCATTGAAGCGCTGAATCTGCAATCCTATGAATATGAGCCGCTTAAAAAGCCAAGGTTTGAATCAGTAGGACAAGCGAAAGCAGAAGAATCTCTCGAAAAGAGACTAAAGATACTTCAGCGTGGTAGCGACAAAGCCTCCACTTTTTACAATCATCTGAATGCACTGGTATTCTCCTATGTTTCCTATCGGATTCCGGAAATCGCCGATCACCTGTATCAAATTGACGATGCCCTGAAAGCAGGTTTCGGGTGGGAAAAAGGTCCTTTTGAAACCTGGGATATTCTGGGATTCGAAAAAATGTGCCGGCAGATGGACGCGCTGGGCATCTCTTATGCTCCATGGATACATACCATGCTTCAAAATGGCAACGGCAGCTTTTATAAACTGGACAAAGGCAAAAGGTTGTATTATCAACCTGATTCCGTTCAATATGTTCCGGTTCCGGGCACCGATACGCTCATTTTGCTCGAGAACTATCGCGACACCCAACCCATTTGGAGCAATTCCGGATCCACCTTACACCATATTGGCGATGGCATCCTCAACCTCGAATTCCATACCAAAATGA
>CAZTGZ010000001.1:10511-15326 GCA_964613385.1 uncultured Chitinophagaceae bacterium | reverse complement strand
GGTATTCACAAAGCCATAGAAATAGCCGAAAAAGAAAATTACCGTGGTTTGGTCCTGGGCAATGAAGGAGCCAATTACAGCGCCGGAGCCAATTTGGCCATGATATTTATGCTGGCCATTGAGCAGGAATACGACGAGCTGGACATGGCCATTCGATATTTCCAGAACACCGTCATGCGTTTGCGCTATTCATCCATTCCGGTGGTAATGGCGCCGTTCAATCTTACCCTGGGGGGCGGATGTGAAATGACTTTGCATGCCGATGCCGCCGTAGCTCACGCCGAAACGTATATAGGTCTGGTCGAATTTGGCGTTGGGGTGATTCCGGGAGGAGGAGGAACCAAGGAATTTGTGGTCAGAGCCAGCGACAGCTATTATCCGGGCGATCCTCAGCTACCCACCTTACAGCAGCGATTTACCACCATTGCCCAGGCTAAAGTGGCTACCTCTGCCAAAGAAGCATTTGATTTGGGCTATCTACATCACGATAAAGACAAATACGTGATGAACAAAGACCGGCTCTTGCTGGAAGCCAAACAAAAAGCCATTGACCTAGCCGATGCCGGCTATACCTGCCCGGTTCCAAGGGAAGATATCCTCGTACTTGGAAAAACTGCCTTAGGGGCCCTGTACGCCGGTATAGAAGCCTTTGAAATCAGCGGATTTGCCAGCGCACACGATAAAAAAATAGCCCGGAAACTGGCTTATGTCATGGCCGGTGGCGACTTAAGTGAACCGACCAGGGTTTCAGAACAATACCTGCTCGATCTGGAAAGGGAAGCCTTTCTCAGTCTGTTGGGTGAAAAGAAAACCCTGGAGAGAATTCAGAGCATATTAAAATCAGGAAAACCACTCAGAAATTGATCGTATGAATGCATATATCGTAAATGGATACAGAAGTGCCGTAACCAAATCCGGAAAGGGTGGGTTCCGGTTCACCACACCGGTGGATTTAGGCGCTGCAGTGATAGATTATTTGATTGAACACACCCCCGGACTGGATACCACCCTTGTTGAGGATCTGATCGTAGGAAATGCCGTACCCGAGGCGGAACAAGGTCTGCAAATGGCCCGTTGGGTCGGGGTGAAGAGCCGGTTGCCACTTACCGTTCCCGGTGTCACGGTTAATCGATACTGTGGTTCAGGTTTGGAAACCATCGGCATGGCTTCGGCCAAAATCAGTGCCGGACTGGCCGAATGCATCATTGCCGGAGGTACCGAAAGCATGAGTCTGGTTCCAACCGTTGGCTTTAAAACCGTTCCTGCTTATTCCGTGGCCTCTGAACACCCGGATTACTTTCTGGGAATGGGATTAACCGCTGAAGAAGTCGCGCTCAAGTATGGTGTGAGTCGTGAAGACCAGGATCAGTTTGCGCTGAGCTCCCACCAAAAGGCCATGGCTGCCATACAAAATGGAAAATTCAAATCTGGAATAGCTCCGGTAGAAGTGGAAGAGGTGTATTACGATGCTGCCACCCGCAAAAGACTCAAAAGAACCTATATCGTGGATACAGATGAGGGTCCAAGAGCAGATACCAGCCTGGAAGCCCTGGCCAAACTGAAGCCTGTCTTTAAACAAGGCGGAACGGTAACGGCCGGAAACAGCAGCCAGACCTCAGATGGGGCTGCTTTTGTTTTGATTATGAGCGAGCAGATGCTCAGGGAAACCGGATTGAAACCCTTAGCCCGACTGAGGTCTCTGGCATCGGTGGGTGTAAACCCCCGATATATGGGCATAGGACCGGTGGAAGCCATACCCAAAGCCTTGCAGAAAGCCGGACTTTCATTGAACGATATGGATTTAATCGAATTAAATGAAGCCTTTGCCTCACAGAGCCTGGCGGTGATTCGGGAAGCCAATCTGAATCCGGAAATTGTGAACGTAAACGGGGGAGCCATTGCTTTAGGGCACCCATTGGGATGCACCGGAGCCAAACTAACCATACAGATGATTCATGAACTGGAAGCGCGGAATAAAAAGTTCGGATTGATTACGGCCTGTATCGGGGGCGGACAAGGCATCGCTGGCGTGATAGAAAGATTATAACAAAACAAAAACAATATGGAACATAAAACAATGAAAGGAGGGGCATTCATATTAGAAGCCCAGGACGCCGGGAGCATATTCGTACCGGAAGAGTTTTCGGAAGAACAAAAAATGATTCGGGACATGGCCCGCGACTTTATTGAAGTAAAAATCCGGCCCATTGTTCCCAAAATAGACAAGCAGCTGGAAAATCCGGAACTGGTACCAAATCTGCTGGCAGAAGCGGGAGAACTCGGTTTGTTGGGGGCTTCCCTGCCGGAAGAATACGGCGGAATGGGCATCGACTTTAACAGCGAAACCATATTAACCGAAGAGTTGGGCGCCAGCCAGAGCTGGGGAGTAGCTTTCGCTGCCCATACCGGGATAGGTACCCTGCCGCTTTATTATTTTGGCACAGAGGAGCAAAAAGCCAAATATTTACCCGGACTTGCAACCGGTAAAACCCTGGCTGCATACTGTCTTACCGAGCCCGACAGCGGATCGGATGCACTGGCGGCCAAAACACGGGCCGAACTGAGTACGGATGGTCGGTTCTTTGTATTAAACGGCCAGAAAATGTGGATCACCAACGGTGGATTTGCCGATATCTTCACGGTATTTGCCAAGATAGACGGACAGCATTTTACGGCTTTTCTGGTGGATGCAAAAAGCGAAGGCATCACGTTGGGAGATGAAGAGATCAAACTCGGCATCAAGGGCTCTTCCACGCGACAAATCTTTTTTGAAAACGTAAAAGTGCCCGTTGAGAATTTGCTTGGAGAGATCGGCAAAGGCCATAAGATCGCCTTTAATGTGCTGAACATCGGCCGATACAAGTTGTGCGCCATGGTTATGGGCGGTTCCAAGCGGGTGATTGAAATAGCCACACAATACGCCAATGAGCGTCAGCAGTTTGGCAAGCCCATCAGTCATTTTGGAGCCATACAGCACAAATTGGGTGAAATGGCCATCCGCACCTTTGCCGCGGAGAGCGCCACCTACAGAACCTCTGAATTGATTCGAAGCAGCATAGCGGGATTGCTGGAACACGGCTTGTCGAAAGCGGAGGCCAAGTTAAAGGCTGCGGAGGAGTACAGCATCGAATGTGCCATCCTAAAAGTGTTGGGGTCGGAGGTATTGGATTATTGCGTGGATGAAGCCGTTCAGATATTTGGTGGAACCGGTTACAGCGAAGAATATCCGGTGGCTCGTTTTTATCGCGACAGCCGCATCAACCGGATTTTTGAAGGCACCAACGAAATTAACCGCATGCTGGCAGTGGGTCAGATGATGAAAAAGGCCATGAAAGGCGAACTGGATTTGATGGGACCTGCCATGAAATTACAGGCGGAGCTGATGGAGATTCCCGATTTTGGTCAGGAAGAAGACCCCAATCCGTTTACATCGCTCAAAAAGAACATCGCCAATGCGAAAAAGGCCATATTATTGGTTGCAGGAGCGGCTGCCAAGAAGTATATGATGGAAATCGAAAATCAGCAGGAAATACTGATGAATCTGGCGGACATGGCCATCGATGTATTTGCTGCAGAATCGGCGGTACTCAGGGCAGAGAAGCTCAGTTTAACCAAGGGAGATGCAGCGGCGCAGATGCCGTTGAAAATGGCGACCTGTTATCTTTCGGATGCATTGGAGAGAATCTTTTTATCTGGGAAACATGCAGTAAGTGCCTTTGCGGAAGGAGACGAATTGCGGATGATGTTGTTGGGACTGAAGCGCTTCACCAAAATGGATCCGGTGAATACCATAGAGCTGCGGAAAGCCGTGGCGGAGAAGATGATTGGGTAGGAATCTGTTCTGCAACCCCCTTGTCCCCAAATGGTTATCACATCTCCCTCTAATTTCTAATCTCTAATTTCTAATTTTAAATCCCCTGAGAGAGGGGAGAAATACATGCATTGAGGAAATTGTGTTAAATTTCATATATAGAGAAGTTGCCACCAATGCTACCAAAACAGAGAGAAATGCTCATACTCAAAATAATAGTGCCATAATTTGCACTATTTAATGCAATTACATAAGAAAAGCTTAGATGTGTACAATATAGTGCGTTTTGCTGCTCTTTTTATTGAAGTTTTAAAAAATCAGTATTACATTTGCATGAAATAATGCTTTATAATGCACTTGTCAAAATTAATAAAAACCATAAAAGAACGTAGGGAAGCACTACAAGTAACACAGGAGGGGTTGGCAGAACTTTCAGGTGTTGGATTGAGAACTTTAAAACAGTTTGAAAGCGGAAAAGGAAATCCTACGCTGTCAACATTACATAAGATATCTGATGTGTTGGGCATGGAGATTTGCCTAAAAATTAAAAGTGTGACGCATACTAAATGAGAAAAGCCAAAGTTTTATTCAAAAATGAAGAAGCGGGTATCTTGACCCAACACGATGATGGTTCGTTTTCATTTCGATATCACGAAGACTGGGTAGTCAATAACGATAGGCAAAGCATCAGTCTAACTTTGCCAAAAAACGAAAAGGAATTTCATTCTAAATACCTGTTTCCATTTTTTTACAGTATGCTACCTGAAGGTTCTAATAAGCAAGTGGTATGCAAATTAAATAGAATCGACAGAGAGGACTATTTCGGATTGCTTATGACTACTGCAAAAAATGACAGCATAGGTGCGGTGACGGTTAGGAGAATGGACATTTGACAATGGGCAATGGACAATGGGCAATGGACAATGGGCAATGGACAATGGGCAATGGACAATGGACAATGGACAATGGACAATGGACAATGGACAATGGACAATGGACAATGG
>CAZTGZ010000001.1:0-10411 GCA_964613385.1 uncultured Chitinophagaceae bacterium | reverse complement strand
AGAATGGAGAATAATAGTCAATTAAATTAATGTTATGAAAGACAATATAATAAAATCTAAAAGTTTTGCATTTGCATTGAAAATTATAAAACTCTATCAGTATTTGACAGAAGCGAAGCAAGAATATATTTTATCTAAACAATTGCTTCGTTCAGGTACTGCGGTTGGTGCTTTAGTGAGAGAAGCTGAGCATGCTGAAAGTAAAGCAGATTTCATTCATAAATTATCAATAGGATTAAAAGAGGCAAATGAGACAGAATACTGGTTAGAGTTGCTTTATCAATCCAGATATCTAGATGAAAATAATTTTAAATCGTCTGAATTAGAAATTAAAGAAATATTACGACTGCTAATTTCTATCATTAAATCGTCTAAACAAAAATGAGTAAGAAAATTAAAATTTCTACTCCTTTGCCAATTGTTAATTTTCAGTTGTCAATTGAAGTTTGTCCCGGCACATTATCTGAAGGCTTTAATACATATAGCAGAACTGCTTTGAATAGAGTTTTTCGGGGCAAGAAGGTGCATCATGTTTTGCCTTACGATTCTCCAGCATCCAACCCAGAAACTAATCAGATGTTTGAAGAGAATAGAAATCGCACGTCAATATCAGGTGTACAAGAAAAATTTTCTGTATTGCTTGACAAAAACAAGTTAAGGCTTATTAATGAAAATGAACAAGGGACTTATATTCTGAAACCAATTCCAGGTGCCGGTAAAAAGCCAGACCAAATGCCTGCCAATGAGCATCTAACCATGCAAATTGCCCGTCAGGTCTATGGAATAGAGACTGCAGAAAATGCATTGATATTTTTTAAAGATGGCACACCTGCATACATCACAAAAAGATTTGATGTAAAAGAGGATGGTTCAAAATTAGCTCAAGATGACTTTGCTTCCTTAGCAAAAAGAACCCCGCAAACACATGGAGAACATTACAAGTATCTCGGGAATTATTTAGATATATTTGAATTAATGCGCAACTATTTAGCAACTTACAAGATAGAAGCGCCAAAACTTTTAAGAATACTCGTCTTTAATTATCTTTTTTCAAATGGAGATGCACACTTTAAAAATTTCTCTATTCTAGAAACACCTTTTGGAGATTATCGACTGAGCCCGGCATATGACTTACTAAATAGCCGTATCCATATAGAAGATAAAGACTTCGCATTAGATGATGGTTTATTGCCTAGAAATATAGCCCAAGGCAAAATCGGTTTACAATTTGCTAAACTAGCAGAGAAAGCAGGAATCAGTGAAAAGACTTTTCAGGAAATTATGGCATTGATGATTTCCAAATCAGATCTAGTGGAAAAAATGGTAGCTGCTTCTTTTCTAAATGATACCACTAAAAGAAATTATTTGCAATCTTTTCAAGGCCGTTTAAAACAACTGACTAAAGCATGAAATATGATGCACCTAAAGGATTTAAATTTTTGTCTACAATTTTAACAAGTACTGATGGTACAACGTTTTTGCGCAGCGCGGGGTTTGGGGTTTCAAAAAGTCATCATATTGCTTGGAAGTTCGCGTTTCTTTTGACACCTTATAGCCCTGAAACCCTCGCTGCGCAAAGCCGCGGACTGTTATAATCTAACAAAACATAACCCATGAAACTCATCTCCCTTACCATCGCATTCCTACTGTTTTCCTGTTCTGCTTCAAAAAAGCCTTTTAAAACAAAACAACTGGATCATTTGACTTTCTTATTGACCGAAATCTCTATAGACCCCACCTATGGCCTGTCGCCAAAAAATCCTATTGAAGTAGGCGGAGCGGATAAACAAGAGGGCCCTCTGAATGAAATAAGATTTCTAAATGCCTTAGCCGGACCAAACGGAGAAAAGATCAGTTATAAGAGAGCAGGCAGCTGTTGCCCGGTGAAAAGTAAAAATGGATTTATGGGAAGGGCTCTGCTGGATGATTACCGAGTGACCTGGGGGGGATCTACAGATACCGTTTCCATTTATATTAATATGTATGATTATGGAAAATTGAAGGCCCCTGTTGGATTTACGATTAAAAAATAAGGGTCTTCAACTCATCATCCCCATTTCTTCAATATCCCTTCTATCTTCAACACAGCTTCTTCTTCTGACTCCGGAAGCGTATCCAGAATGGCCAGAAATTCTTTTGGATTGCCCGCCGCTTTATACAATTTCTTTAGTAAAAAATAATGTTTTGTATAATAGCCATAACGGATAAAGTAGGCGTTATTCACCGGATATAAAAATCTGTCCTTTTTAAACAAATCCGCATGTTCCAGCTTAGTTTCCAGTGCTTCACTCAATTGACGAAACTCCTTTTCCCGGGGTTTGCCCGCATCCAACCTGCTTCGCGTTTCATTGATCCGCTCATACAACCACTCGTTCAATTTGCGCTGATTAACCGCTTCCGATACTGCGAATAAATCCGGGTAGCGTATGGCCCACTCTTCGGATACCATATTTCCCAATACATCCCCTGCCGCCTCTTCCATGGAATATGGAATACGGGTGTACTTTTGGTTGCGACGGTGAATATGGTGGGCTTCGTGCAAGGCGATAAAACTCAAGCTGACCCGGTCGTACCGCTCCAATGGAGAAAACACCATTGCAGAAGACGTTGCAGCGGTCTTGTATAAAAGGGTATGATAACCGGCTGCCTTTTTGATTTCCTGTTGTTTGAGGGCCTGCTCCTCATTGGATCCATAATACCTGAAATACGACTCCTCTTCCGGCAATTTAACCTTGTCGGCTTCCGATATATACAAGTAATGCTGATATCCTTCAGCCCGTTGGCTGTAGAAATATGGACTCAAATTAATACCGCAATATTCGATGATCAGGGTTCTGAGACGGGCAAAATACTCCAGCAATTCGTCGCTTTGAAGCATGTACGCCCTGAATCCCTGAGAACCCATCCAACCGACCAAAGAAAAAGCCGACAATCGCAAAAATTCAGCGCGTTTCATCGAATCAAAAATAAATTCTAATCCCCGAAATATGAATATGATGAAGCTGATAACAACAATTTTACTTTCAACTGTTTATTTCGCGGACAGAATGGATATTGAACTAAAGAAAAGGATTCATCGCATTTGTCTGGAGACCCTGACCGATCGGGCCAATGCCGCTAAGAAATCTATGGATGATGCGCAGGAGTCGGCCAATAGCGAAGAAAAAAACTCTTCCGGTGATAAATATGAAACCGGCAGGGCCATGGGTCAACTGGACCGGGATATGTTCGCAAAGCAATTGGCACAAGCGGGCGAGGAAATCAAAGTGATCAAAAATTTGAATCCGGATATTGTGTTTACGGAAGCTGAAAGGGGGGCATTGGTATCTCTGGAAAGTGGGATGATCTATATCGCTGCGGCGGTTGGTCCGGTGAAAAGCGAACAGGGAAAGGTGAATGCCATTTCTGTTACTTCCCCCATCGCACAAGCCATTAAAGGGAAAAAAGCCGGTGAATTTTTTGAATTGAACGGGCAAAGTCACCGCATTCTCGATATTTGCTGAGGGACAGGTAAACCCTGACCCTATGCCTCGCATGCAAAATTCTCAACAGAGAACCATTTTCCTGCTTTCCTGTATTTCCTGGGTGCTGCTGCTCTTCCGGTATGGATATTCCTTTGGGCATGGAGATCATGCCGAAGTACTGCCCTATATGCTCCATATCAATCATCCCGAACTTTATCAACAGGATTTCTATGTGGGTTATATTTCCCAACTTACCCCGAACATCCGATGGGTCTTTGTACAGACTTTCCGATGGCTGAATGGTTTTGCGGGGGAAGGTTTTTTTGTACTCCACGGGTTTTATACCCTTTTCCTGATTGCCGGAACGCTGCAAGTAGCCAGGCTATGTCAAATGAATATCGCAAAAGCCTGGATAGGCCTCATGGCTTATCTCTGTTTGGGAATGGGACGAATTCCAGGGGGAAATGACTGGTATTTGTCCAATTTCCAAAGTGAAAATGTGGCTTTTGTCCTTTCCATCTGGGCCATTTATTTTTTGTTAAAACACAAACATTATCCGGCGATGGGATTGTTCGGACTGGCCACTTTGTTCCATCCGCTGGCCGGACTCCTGTTTTTCACCTCATCCTTTTTTGCCTCGGCTTTATGTGGAAAAATACATGTCAGGTCTGTGTTTTTATATATTTTAACAGGTGGCGTGTATTTTTTGCTTATTTATGATCAACAAGGCAGGTCGGTAACGCATTTGTCCCATGACTTGTATTTTGATCTGCTGGTGCGTTTTCGCAACCCGCACCACAATCTACCCTCTGCATTTAAAATTTCCGGATGGGTATTGACCGTATTTTTCAGCTTCTACCTGCTTTATAATCATTGGAAAAATTCGCCCTTTATCCGTTATATGGTGCTCACCATCTTGTTGGGTTCATTGGTTTACTTGATTGGCGTGGAAGTGCTGAATAGTGTTACCGTAGCCCAAACCCAATGGTTTAAGCTGTATGCGCTTATCTGGGCATTGGGCTCGGCGGCCATGTTCAACCGACTCCTTCCTGATTTCACGCTGCATCCTCGTCTGATACAGCTGATCACCGGATTCAGCTTGATCGCCCTGGCAATATTCATGTTATTTCCCGGGCTTAATCCGTTGCAAAAACCCATGGATATCCTTGGCTATCATCAGGACCCGGAATTGATAGACATATGCCGGCAGGCTAAAGAAAAAACGGATACCAATGCGCTGTTTGTCATTCCTTTTATGGCCGATGCATTTCCATATTATGCAGAAAGGTCTGTTTACATTTGCTTTAAAGCAGTACCCCATAACCCGGATGGGATTTTACAGTGGTATAGGAGAATAGAAGCGATTTATGGAGTAGGTATCAGTACAGGAGGTGGCTTTTCCTTGCAATCGGAAGCCGATGAACATTTTCAGCGCAACCTTCGGTCTGCCAACAGACAAAACCTCTTCCCGAAAGGGGTTACCCATGCTTTGAGCCTCAGGGACACATCCATTTCTGATGTACTATTTTATAATTCCAAATACCAGATCGTATCCGTTAGACCCAGATAACTTTTTCTTCGATGGGTTTTCTTTTTCCTTCGGCATGCGGCTTGGATTGGTCGATACTGCCAATATAAAACAGTCCCAGACAGCTCACCGGAGATTGAAAATCTAAAAATTGTGCCATTTGAGGGGTATAAACCATGCTGCCTGTGCTCCAGTATCCTCCGGCTCCGGGTTCACTACTCAGGGTAAGCCACATATTTTGAACGGCCATGGCCACCGCAGCCACTTCTTCACATTCGGGCAACCCCTGCAGCTCATGCCGATGCATACCTATGGCAATTACGTGAGAAGCACGCGTATTGGCCTGAGTGTATTTGTCGAATTTGGCCTGGCTAAAATGCTCAGGGAGGGTGATTTCCCTGTATAAACCGGCCATAAACTTCATCAGTTCCAACAAAGAATCATCCTTATACACTTTGAATCTCCATGGTTCAGTGTGCAAATGTGTAGGTGCCCAATTGGCGTTTTCGAACATTCTGTGTATGAGGCTATCCGGTAGTTTTTCACCGGAAAATTGAGCCGGAAAAAACGAACGACGTGATTGAATAATTTGGTCTAGAGACATATTTGGTCAATTTTAGCAAACAATTTTACAACTCAGGCGTCATTATTAATCATTAATTTTGCTTTGAATCAGAAATAACAACACATTATGGCTTTCGAATTACCACAACTTCCTTATTCTCACGACGCTTTAGAACCCCATATCGACACAACTACCATGCAAATTCACCATGGTAAACACCATGCAGCCTATGTCAACAACCTGAATGCTGCCATTGCCGGAACCGAACACGAAGGTAAATCGTTAGAGGAACTCATGAAAAGCGGAAAAAGTGTAGCTGCCATTCGCAACAATGGAGGCGGACACTATAATCACTCTCTTTTCTGGACCATTATGAGTCCGAATGGAGGAGGTAACCCGGGTGGCGCTTTGGCTGAGGCCATTGACGGCGAATTGGGAGGATTTGACGCATTTAAGGAATCCTTTGCTAAAGCTGCTATGACCCGATTTGGCAGCGGATGGGCTTGGTTATGTGTGAATCAGGGAAAATTGGAAGTTTGTTCTACTGCCAATCAGGACAATCCACTCATGGGCGAAGGATGTGAAGGCACGCCCATTTTGGGTCTGGATGTATGGGAACACGCTTATTACCTGCACTATCAAAACCGGAGACCAGACTATATTGCAGCATTTTGGAATGTTGTAAATTGGGATGAAGTAAACCGCAGATATCAGGCTGCTCTCTAATCCGGAAATTTGGCCTTTTTCGATATACAACACGGGGCTCATTCCATCGTATGGAAGCTGAGTCAGGGGGATCGTAAATTTCATTTCATTTTGTTTAAAATTTACTCCATCTTCCTGATTTTGTTGGGTGTAGTTGTCACATTTATCTTATTAAACGAAGGAGACTATGCGTTTCTGTGGCTGGCCGGTTTGTTGCCGGTTATTCCCGGGGTCATCATGCTCCTGACCAGATACCCGTTGCAATTGGTCTTTTCGAAAGGGGAAATAACTGTGTTGCGCCGAAACAGATTCAGCGGAACGGCCGAAACCCGATACACCCTGCATGATTTCCCGATATTTTACACAGAATACAACTATGGTAAATACGGGGGTCAGGAATTCGGATTGATAGACGGGCGCGGCAAAATGCACCGTTTAGCCAAGGTGCCCTGGACAAGGTTAAAAAAGGTTAAAACAATCCGTGAATTAAAAGAATCTGCGGATTTTGCCGGATTTGAATTCAGGGAGTTACCGAATACGCTGCGTTTTTGATGACTTTCTCATACAAGCGCTCATAGACAGGAAGGATAATCTTTAAATCAAATTTTCTGGATTGCTCGAAGGCCTGCTTTTTAAATGTTTCTAATTCGGGTCCCAGTATGTGGAGTGCTTTTTCAGCCATGCTGCGTGTGTCGCCCACTTCACAGGTATATCCGCTAAAACCATTGAGATTTACTTCGGGAAGTCCACCGCTGTTGCTGCTGATTACTGGAACTTCACATGCCATGGCTTCCAGGGCTGAAAGTCCAAAACTCTCTGTTTCAGAGGTCAATAAGAATAAATCACAAACGGATAATATCTCTTCTACGGCATCCTGTTTTCCCAAAAAGGTGACATCATTGTCGAGTTCGTATTCCCGGCATACTTTTTCAATTTGAAACCGCTCAGGCCCATCTCCTACCAGCAATAATCTGGAAGGTATTTGCTGTTTTACCAGATGAAATACCTCTACCACATCTTCAATTCTTTTAACCTTTCTGAAATTGGAGGTGTGAACCAATATTCGTTCCCCATTGGGCGCAATGGCCTTTTTAAAATGTTCTTTCGGCTTCTTTGAAAATCTGCCGAAGTCAATAAAATTGGGAATGACTTCGATGGGCTTGCTGACTTCAAAATGTTTGTAGGTGTCGTTTTTCAAGCTTTCCGAAACAGACGTGACTGCGTCGCTTTCATTGATGCTGTAGCTGACCACCGGCTCATATGTGGGATCTTTCCCCACCAGGGTTATATCTGTTCCGTGCAGGGTAGTTATTACCGGAATATAAATTCCCTTTCTCTGCAGAATTTGTCTGGCCATAAGCGCTGCAGCCGCATGTGGTATGGCATAATGCACATGCAGAACATCCAATTTGGCGACCTGAACGATGTCTACAATTTTGCTTGCCAGTGCAATTTCGTAAGGTGGATACCTAAACAAGGGATATTTAGATACGGTCACTTCATGATAAAACAGGTTCTGATTAAAAAAGTCCAAACGGGCAGGTTGGTCATATGAAATAAAGTGAACCTGATGTCCTTCCTGACCGAGTGCTTTGCCTAATTCGGTGGCAACTACCCCGCTTCCTCCATAGGTAGGATAGCAGATGATTCCAATATTCATAGGCTGCTTTGTGCTTCTAAAACCGGAACTTCCCGGGGATTAAATTCCTGAGCAACCCGGGCAATTTCGCGGATATGATCGGGTGTGGTTCCACAGCAGCCACCAATAATATTGAGATATCCTGCTTTCAGAAAGTCATGGATAATGGCGCCCATTTGCTCTGGTGTCTGGTCATAGTTACCAAATTCATTTGGCAATCCGGCATTCGGATGTGCGCTGACCGGTGCCCAGGCGATTTGACTGAGTTCAGCCAGATAGGGCCTTAGCTGGTCTGCTCCCAATGCACAGTTTAGCCCGATACTTACCGGTTCAGCATGTGCAATACTGGTCCAAAACGCGGCGGTGGTTTGTCCACTCAGAGTTCGGCCACTGGCATCGGTAATCGTGCCGCTCACCATCACGGGTAAGTCATAACCCAACGCTTGCTCCAGTTGGAGTATGGCGAAGAGTCCGGCCTTGCAATTCAAGGTATCAAATACAGTTTCAAGGAGCAGAATGTCCACCCCTCCATCTATCAATGCCTGCGCTTGTTCCGTATAAATATCGACCAATTCATCGAAGGTGACCGCGCGAAATCCGGGGTTATTTACATCCGGACTTAATGAAGCCGTTTTATTGGTTGGGCCCATACTTCCCGCGACCAATCTCGGTTTGTCGGGCTGCATGTTCGTATATTTATCCGCGGCTTCCCGGGCCAATCTTGCCGCCTCCTTATTCATTTCTATCACCAGGTCTTCCATGTGATAGTCGGCCATGGAAATACGGTTGGCATTAAAGGTATTTGTTTCAATAATATCGGCACCGGATGCCAAATAGGCCTCATGAATTTCTGAAATGATATTCGGTTGGGTTAATACCAGCAGATCGTTGTTTCCTTTAAGATTATGCGGAAAGTCTTTAAATCTTTCACCGCGATAGTCGGATTCGGTCAGTTCATGCCGTTGTATCATCGTACCCATTGCCCCATCGAGCACCAGAACTCTATCTTTCAATAATTCTTTGAATCTGTTTTTCGTGATCATTATTCGATAAACGTTTGAATGAACAATTTGGTTTAGAGGGTATGTGCAAAAATAAGCAAGGTTTATTGAAGAGTCGGGGGTTTTGCCATAAGCAATGGTCAAGATGATTTAAGTCAGAGAATGTTTTGACATTATCGTGGTTAAATTGTGCCCATGGATGCAGTCAATAGACTAGGTTTATAACTTTGCAGGGTCTCAACATATGAAATATCAGGTAATAATTGTAGGTGGTGGAATCGTGGGATTGGCGACAGCGTATCAGATTCTTAAATCTAAACCCGGAACGAAACTGCTGTTATTAGAAAAGGATCAGACACTTGCCGGTCATCAAACCGGCCACAACAGTGGTGTAATACACTCAGGTATCTATTATAAACCGGGCAGTTTAAAGGCGCTGAATTGCATTAGAGGATATGAGATGCTATTGGAATTCGCTCAACAAAATCAAATTCCTTATGATTTATGCGGAAAGATTATTGTGGCGACTTTGCCTGAAGAGTTGCCCCGTTTGGAGGCGCTCTATGAACGAGGATTGGCCAATGGACTGGAAGGATTAACCTGGATAGAGCAGGAACGGATTGCCGATTATGAACCACATTGTACCGGTTTAAGGGCCTTATTTGTGCCGCAGACCGGTATTATAGATTACCTGCAGGTCTCTTTAAAATATGCAGATTTAATACGTGAAATGGGTGGTGAAGTTCGGGTTGGAGAAAAAGTAATAAACATTCAAAAAGGAAGTGAAATAGGTGTATCTACTGCCGGACAAACCTATTTGACTGAAAAAGTAATTAACTGTGCCGGGTTGTACAGCGATAAAGTAGCCGAGTTAACCGAGGGCACATTAGATACGCGCATTTTACCTTTCCGGGGAGAATATTATATGATTAAGCCGGAAAAACATCATTTGGTTAGAAACTTAATTTATCCGGTACCCGACCCTGCCTTTCCGTTCTTAGGGGTTCATTTTACGCGTATGATGAATGGGCATATAGAAGCCGGACCCAATGCGGTGCTTGCTTTCCGACGCGAAGGATACCGCAAGTGGGACATTCATTTCAGGGAACTATGGAATACATTAACCTGGCCGGGTTTCCGTAAAGTGAGCATGAAATATTGGAAAACAGGGTTGGGAGAGATGCACCGATCATTTTCTAAGCGAGCATTCACCAAGGCATTGCAACGTTTGATTCCCGAAATCAGAGAAAACGATTTAGTTCCCGCGGAGGCTGGCGTAAGGGCACAAGCCTGTCATAGAAATGGAGATTTACTGGACGATTTCAAGATTATTCAGGATAAGAACATCATACATGTATTGAATGCACCATCTCCGGCTGCTACATCATCGTTGAGTATTGGAAAGACATTGAGCCAAATGCTCTAATTTTCCAACTTCGTTCAACGATTCCACATTTTAGATTATTCTCTTTTTTAGAATGGGTTTCCCGTTTTGGGGCGTTTTCTGAG